>NZ_CP117460.1:3031470-3637764 GCF_030687145.1 Pseudomonas sp. FP1742
CTTGCTGATCACCGCCGGCGCCTGGGGCCAGAAACTCTCGGCGCAGTTCGGCGAGCCGGTGCCTCTGGATACCAACGGCCCACAAATGGCCGTGACCGAACCGGTGCCGTACGCCTTGCCGACGGTGATCGGCGTGTACACCAAAATCCCCGAGGAGGTGATCTACTTCCGCCAGATCCCGCGCGGCAACATCATCATCGGTGGCGGCTACCGCAGCAAACCGGACATGCTCAACCGCCGCGCCTATGTCGAGCCACGCAGCATTCTCAATCAGATGGACCAGATGCGTCGCCTGCTGCCGGGCGTCGGCAACCTGAACATCATCCGCGTGTGGAGCGGCATCGAAGGCTACTTGCCCGATTCCCTGCCGGTGATGGGCCCCAGCGGCAACGTTGACGGCTTGTACTACGCGTTCGGCTTCTGCGGCCACGGCTTCCAGCTCGGTCCTGGCGTCGGCGATGTGATGGCCGAATTGATCAGCACCGGCAGCACCCGCACGTCGATTGAACCGTTCTCCATCCGCCGGTTCGCCCCTTCAGCCGAACAACGGACAACCGAGCAAAGGAGCAGGGCCTCATGAAACCCCGCGTGCTGGACATTCTCAAGCGCTTGATGGCCTTCGACACCGTGTCTTCGGAGTCGAACATGGCCCTGATCGAGTACGTGCGCGACCTGCTGCTGACCAAGGGCATCGAGTCGTTGATCGTCAAGGACGAAACGGGCAAAAAAGCCAACCTGTTCGCCAGCACCGGTCCCAAGGAGTTACCGGGCATTCTGTTGTCCGGCCACACCGACGTGGTGCCGGCGGCGGGGCAGGCCTGGACCTTGCCGGCGTTTCAGGCAACGATTCAGGACGGGCGGATTTACGGCCGTGGCAGTTGCGACATGAAGGGGTTTATCGCGTTGGCCATCGACGCCATGCTCGATGCCGCCGACCATTCGTTGAGCCGACCGCTGCAAATCGCCTTGTCCCATGACGAAGAAACCGGCTGCGTCGGTGTACGACGTTTACTCGACGTGCTGCACCTGGCGCCAGTGCGGCCGTTTTTGTGCCTGATTGGTGAGCCGACCAACATGCAGTTCGTGCTGGGGCACAAGGGCAAGGGGTCTTACCGCACTTACTGCCGTGGCCTGGAAGCGCATTCCTCGTTGGCGCCGCGTTCGGTCAATGCAATTCACGTGGCCTGCGATTTCATCGCGGCTCTGCGTCAGAGCCAGCAGCAACTGCAAGAGCAGGGCGCACAGGATGCCGATTACGACGTGCCTTACAGCACCGTGCACGTCGGGCAGATTGTCGGCGGCAAGGCGCTGAACATCGTGCCGAACCTGTGCACCCTGGATTTCGAGGTACGTAACTTGCCGGCGGACGATCTGGATCAGTTCCTGGAGCAGATGCGCGAGCGTGCCGAAGTGATCGTGCGCGAGGCGAAAAAGCTGTCCAGCGTGGCAGCCATCGAGATCGAAACCCTCAACGTCTATCCGGGCCTCGATACCCACCCGAGCGTTGAAGCGGTGCGCTTGCTGAAAAACTTCGCCGCCCCGGACACCGGCACCGCCAAAGTCTCGTTCGGCACCGAGGGCGGGTTGTTCAAGCAGCGTCTGGACGTACCGGTGGTGGTCTGCGGCCCGGGCTCGATCGAACAGGCGCACAAGCCGGACGAGTTCATCGAGATCAGCCAGATGCAGGCGGGGGAGCGGTTTCTGGAGGGTTTGCTTGGTTCCCTGAAGCTGTAATCAGGTCTTGTGGGCAAATGGAGATCAAATGTGGGAGCGGGCTTGCTCGCGAAGGCGTCATGTCAGGCAACATCAATATCGACTGGACGGACGCCTTCGCGAGCAAGCCCGCTCCCACAGGGTTTTGTGTGTGCCCTGAGACTCGGTAGAGCCTGCCGTCCCACCGCGAATTTCAGCATCCAACGCTGCCCATCAAACGCTTTCAGCATCCTCATCCGCGGCATCTCCCTAGACTGCAAATGTCTCGGATCAGGACTCGACCATGCTCAAGAATCGTTTGAAAGACCCCAGCCTTCTGGCAGAACTCGCTTATGTGGACGGGCAGTGGATCGGCGCTGATAACGCCGCGACCCTGGACGTCATCGACCCGGCCACCGGCCAGCTACTCGCCCGGGTGCCGGCCATGCAGGGCGCGGAAACCCGGCGCGCCATCGAGGCCGCCGAACGGGCCTGGCCGGCGTGGCGTGCGCGCCCGGCGGCGGAGCGTGCGGCGCTGCTGGAGCGCTGGTATCAGGCGATGATCGACAATCTCGACGACCTCGCCTTGATCATGACCTGCGAGCAGGGCAAACCTCTGAACGAAGCCAAGGGTGAAATCCGCTACGGTGCCGGGTTCGTCAAGTGGTTCGCCGAAGAGGCCCGCCGGGTCTACGGCGAAACCATGCCGGCCCCCAGCGGCGACCGCCGCCTGTTGACCCTCAAGCAACCGGTCGGCGTGTGTGCCGCGATCACTCCGTGGAATTTCCCCAACGCGATGATCACTCGCAAGTGCGCGCCGGCCTTGGCTGCCGGGTGCCCGATCATCGTCAAACCCTCGGACCTGACCCCGCTGTCGGCCCTGGCCCTGGCTGTACTGGCCGAGCGGGTCGGCATTCCGGCCGGGGTGTTCAATGTGCTGATCGGTATGCCCGCCGGCATCGGCGAAGAACTGACCGGCAACCCGACGGTGCGCAAGATCTCCTTCACCGGCTCCACCGCGGTCGGTCGGCTGCTGATGCGTCAGAGCGCTGAGCACATCAAGCGCTTGAGCCTGGAACTGGGCGGCAACGCGCCGTTCATTGTGTTCGACGACGCCGATCTGGAGCAGGCGGTAACCGGGATCATGCTCAGCAAATTCCGCAACGCCGGGCAGACCTGCGTCTGCGCCAACCGCATTCTGGTGCAGGATGGCATCTACGAACGCTTCGCCCAGCGACTGGTGGAGGAGGTGGGCAAACTCAAGGTCGGCAATGGCCTGGACGCCGACGTGACCATCGGCCCGCTGATCAACCCGGCGGCGGTGAGCAAGGTCGCCCGGCACATCGACGATGCCCTGAGCCAGGGCGCGCGTTTGCTCTGCGGCGGCATTCCCGAAGGCGACAACCAGTTCGTTCAGCCGACCGTCCTTGGCGACACCCACGCCGGCATGCTGCTGGCCAACGAAGAAACCTTCGGCCCGGTGGCGCCGTTGATGCGGTTTACCTCTGAGGCCGAAGCGCTGGCCTTGGCCAATGCCACGCCTTACGGCCTGGGCGCCTACTATTTCACTCAGGATTTGCGCCGTTCCTGGCGGTTCGGCGAGGCGCTGGAGTTCGGCATGGTCGGCCTCAACACCGGGCTCATTTCCATGGAAGTCGCGCCGTTCGGCGGTATCAAGCAGTCGGGGCTGGGCCGTGAAGGCAGCAAGTACGGGCTGGATGAATACCTTGAAGTCAAAGCTTTCCACATCGGCGGGCTGTAATTAACGGACACGGGGGCACGATTGATGAGCAAGACATTCAGAATCGCCGCGATTGCCGGCGATGGCATCGGCAAGGAAGTCCTGCCGGAAGGGTTGCGGGTGCTGGAGCAGGCCGCGAAGAAGTGGCAACTGGCGTTGAGCATCGAAGTGCTCGACTGGGCTCACTGCGATTACTACCTGGAACACGGGCAAATGATGCCCGACGACTGGTTCGAGCAGCTCAAGGGTTTCGATGCCATCTACTTCGGCGCCGTCGGCTGGCCAGACAAAGTGCCGGACCACATTTCCTTGTGGGGCTCGCTGCTGAAGTTTCGCCGCGACTTCGACCAATACGTGAACATTCGCCCGGTGCGCCTGTTTCCCGGCGTACCGTGTCCGCTGGCCGGGCGCAAACCGGGGGACATCGATTTCGTGGTGATCCGCGAGAACACCGAGGGCGAGTATTCCTCGGTCGGCGGCAAGATGTTCGAAGGCACCGAGCATGAATTCGTGCTGCAAGAATCGGTATTCACCCGACGCGGCGTGGACCGGATTCTCAAGTTCGCCTTCGATCTGGCCCAGACCCGACCGCGCAAACGCCTGACGGCGGCGACCAAGTCCAACGGGATTTCCATCAGCATGCCGTACTGGGACGAGCGCACGGCGTTGATGGCCGCGCAGTACCCGGACATCACCTGGGACAAGCAACACATCGATATTTTGTGCGCACGGTTTGTGCTGCAACCGGACCGGTTCGATGTGGTGGTGGCGTCGAACCTGTTCGGCGACATCCTGTCCGACCTGGGACCTGCCTGCGCCGGCACCATCGGCATCGCGCCATCAGCCAACCTCGATCCCGAGCGGCGTTTTCCGTCGTTGTTCGAACCGGTGCACGGCTCGGCCCCGGACATCTATGGGCGCAACATCGCCAACCCGATCGCGATGATCTGGTCCGGCGCGCTGATGCTGGATTTTCTGGGCAACGGCGATGAGCGTTATCGCGCCGCCCATGACGGGATTCTGCAGGCGATCGAACGGGTGATTGCCGAGGGACCGATTACCCCGGATCTGGGCGGGCAGGCTTCGACCCAGGAGGTCGGCCAGGCGATTGCGCAGGCGCTTTAAAGCCCAAATCCTGTGGGAGCGGGCTTGCTCGCGAAGACGGCGGTACAGTCAATATTTATGTCGCCTGACACACCGCTTTCGCGAGCAAGCCCGCTCCCACAGGTTCTGCGTTTTCCATTAGGGGATCAGTCTTCCTTGCGAATCGTGGTCACGTCATCGGCCCGGACTTTCACCTTGGCCCCGGAAATATCTTCGAACTCGAAGAAGCCGTCCTTGCTCTTGGTTTTCGGCATGTCCTTGGTCAAATACTGGGTGCCGTTCTGCAGGGTCACGACCGTTGGCGTCGAGCAGCCGGCCAGGGCCAGAAGGGCCGCTACCGCCAGGGGCAAACCCAGAGTCTTGATATTCATACACACCTCCATCACTCAATAAAAACAGCGCGAACGCCTCGTTCGAGATCAATCCTCACTGTGCCTCTAACGCGGTTAGGTGCGATGCAATGGCAGAAAGTTCGATGGTCTGCCGAAAATTGCCCGATAGCGTCGCCACTTATCCTTTTCCGTTTGCACCGGGTGGGGCATAGCTGGTATCTGTACGCATAACCAGTATTCGTTTGCCATGGCCCGATTGCCCGTGATTGTAAATCCTCTCGACGACCCGTTCTATTACTTGAACAACTTCATGCAAGTGCTTGATTGGCTTGAGCATCGTTATGCCGATGTACTGAGCATCGAAGAGCAGGACTTCATCCGCGACTTCAACCGACTGCCCCGCGAGTCCCAGGCTTTACTGGTCAGACTGGTGATGCGCAAGGGCGTGCATTTCAGGGCCGGCAAACTGAGTTACGTCGAAATCGGTGACATCGCCAGCGCCGCGGTGCCGCTGTTGGCATCGGGTTGGATCGACGAGCAGTTGCCGTTGCACATCGAGGATTTGTTCGAGGTGCTGCTCAAGGCCGAGATTCTCCAGTGTTTTGGCGGCGCCATCGATCAGCCCAAAGGCAAAAAGAGCGATTGGCTGCCGGCCCTGAGCGAGCAGTTTCCCGAGGCGCAGAGTTTTACCCAGTGGTGCCCGGCACTGGATGACCGGTTGTTCAGCCTGACCGTCATGGGCCTGTGCGATCGCCTGCGCCTGATGTTCTTCGGCAATCTTTACCAGGACTGGTCGGAATTCGTGCTGGCCGACCTCGGCATCTACACCTACGAAAAAGTCGAGTTCTGCGCCGAATCCCGAGGCTTGCGCAGTCGTGAGGACGTCGACGCCTGCCTGTTCCTGCACAGCTGTCAGCAGCGTTTCGAGGCTGGTGAAGACGTGGCGACGGTTGTCGAGCAGATCAATGGGCTGGAATTCGCCAATCCATGGCTGCAAAGACGTCGGGGCAAGCTGTTGTTCCTCATCGCTCAGCATTGCGAGCGCATGGCGGATTTTTCCGTCGCCCTGAGCCTCTACCGCGATTGCGCCTATCCCGGCGCGCGACTGCGGCTGATTCGCGTGCTGGAGCGCTGTGGTGAATTTCAACTGGCGATGGAGCTGGCAACCCACGCCGAGCAAGCTCCGGAAAGCGCCAGCGAGCATCAGCATTTATTGCGTGTGCTGCCCAGGCTGCGACGCAAACTGGGCGGGCCGCCGATCAAGCGGCCAGCCCCCCGGGCCATGCAGCGCCTGGACCTGCAACTGCCCAGGCACGATCCGGCGTTGTCGGTGGAGTATTACGTTCAGGCGCACCTGGCGGACGAATCGGCGCCGGTGCATTACGTCGAGAACAGCCTGATCAATTCGCTGTTCGGGCTGCTGTGCTGGCCGGCGATCTTCGCCCCGTTGCCGGGGGCGTTTTTTCACCCGTTCCAGCGTGGGCCGGTGGACCTGCACAACGAAGACTTTCATGCCCGGCGCGTAGATCTGTTCCAGGCCTGCCTCGCCGAACTCGATGACGGGCGTTACGCCCAGACCATCCGCGAGCGTTACAACGCCAAGTGGGGCGTGCAGTCGCCGTTCGTATTCTGGGGCGCGCTGAGCGAGGAACTGTTGGAGCAGGCGCTCGACTGTCTGCCCGCCGAACACCTCAAGCACTGGTTCAATCGACTGCTGCTCGACATCAAGGCCAACCGCGCCGGCATGCCGGACTTGATCCAGTTCTGGCCGCAACACAAAACCTACCGCATGATCGAAGTCAAAGGCCCCGGCGATCGTCTGCAAGACAATCAGGTGCGCTGGCTGGAGTTCTGTCACGAGCACCAGATGCCCATTGCCGTCTGTTACGTGCAATGGGCGGAGCAGGGCGCTTGAGCTACAGCATCGCGGTGCGGGCGCTGTGTGAATTCACCGCCAAGGTCGGCGACCTCGACCTGCGTTTCACCCCATCGCCGACCGCTCTGGAAGGTATCGTCGGCCATCGCACCGTGGCGTCACGACGCAGCGAGGGTTACCAGAATGAGGTCGCGCTCGAGGGCCAGTATCGAACCTTGACCGTGAAAGGTCGGGCGGACGGCTACGATCCGGCGCAAAACTGCCTCGAAGAAGTCAAAACCTACCGGGGCGACCTGAGCAAGCAACCGGCCAACCACCGGCAGCTGCACTGGGCGCAGGCGAAAGTCTATGGCTGGTTGATGTGCCGGAAACTGGATCTGGCGCAGATCAACCTGGCGCTGGTGTACTTCGACATCGTCAGCGAAAAGGAAACCTGTCTGATCGAGACCTTCAGCGCCGCCGACTTGCAACTGTTCTTCGAGCACCACTGCGGGGTATTCCTGCACTGGGCCGAGCAGGAAATGGCCCATCGCGAGGGGCGCAATCTGGCGGCAGAGCAACTGACCTTCCCCCATGCCGGTTTTCGTCCCGGCCAACGGCATCTGGCCGAATCGGTGTTCAAGGCGGTCAGCACCGGCCGCTGCCTGATGGCCCAGGCACCGACCGGTATCGGCAAGACCATTGGCACGCTGTTCCCGATGCTCAAGGCCCTGGCGCCACAGCAACTGGACAAGGTGTTTTTTCTCACGGCGAAAACCCCGGGGCGCAAACTGGCGCTGGACGCGGCTCAGGTCATCCTCGACAGCGCCGATGCGCAGCCGTTGCGAATCCTCGAGATGATCGCCCGGGACAAGGCCTGCGAGCACCCGGACAAGGCCTGTCATGGCGAGTCCTGCCCGTTGGCCCAGGGTTTTTATGATCGCCTGCCGGCCGCGCGTCAGGCCGCCAGCCAATTGAGCCTGCTGAACCAGAGTGCCTTGCGTGAGGTGGCCCTGCAGCATGAGGTCTGCCCCTACTACCTGAGCCAGGAAATGGCCCGCTGGGCGGACGTGGTGGTCGCCGATTACAACTACTATTTTGATTTCAGCGCGTTGCTGTTCGGGTTGGCCCAGGCCAATAACTGGAACGTCGCGGTGCTGGTGGACGAGGCCCACAACCTGGTGGAGCGCGGTCGCCAGATGTACAGCGCCAGCCTCGACCAGGCGACCTTGAACGGCGTGCGAAAAACCGCGCCTGAGCCGTTGAAGAGATCCTTGCAGCGGGTCAATCGTGAATGGAATGCCCTGCATGATCAGCAATTCGCCCCGTATCAGGCCTATGACAAAGCCCCGGAAAAACTGCTTCAGGCATTGTCCTTATGCTGCGTGAGCATCGGCGATTACCTGAATGATCACCCCCAGGGCCTGGACAGCGGCTTGCAGAACTTTTACTTCGACATGCTGCAATTCGGTCGCGTGGCTGAACTGTTCGATGAGCACTTTCTGTTCGATATCAGCAAACGCGACCTCGAGCGCAAGCGCAACCTGTCGCAGCTGTGCCTGCGCAATGTGGTGCCCGCCGGTTTCATCCGCCCACGCCTGACCGCGGCACGCAGTACGGTGCTGTTTTCCGCGACCCTGAGCCCCCGGCATTACTACGCCGATTTACTGGGAACACCCGAGAACACGGTGTGGATCGACGTGGAATCGCCATTTCACGCCGATCAGCTGCAAGTGCATATCGTCAGCCAGATCTCCACGCGGTTCGTTCATCGTCAGGCCTCCCTTGCGCCCATCGTCGAGCTGATGGCCAAACAGTTCAGCCAGCGTCCGGGCAACTACCTGGCGTTTTTCAGCAGCTTCGACTATTTGCAACAAGTGGCGCAGTTGCTGGCCGAGCGCTATCCGCACATCACGCTGTGGTCGCAGTCCCGGGGCATGGGGGAAGCGCAGCGTCAGGATTTCCTCGATCAATTCACCGCCGACAGCCAGGGCATCGGTTTTGCGGTGTTGGGTGGTGCATTCGGCGAAGGCATCGATTTGCCTGGCGCACGCCTGATTGGCGCCTTCATTGCCACCCTGGGGCTGGCACAACTCAATCCGGTCAACGAACAGCTGAAACAGCGCATGGCGGCGATTTTCGGTGCTGGTTATGACTACACCTACCTGTTCCCAGGCGTGCAGAAAGTGGTGCAGGCGGCAGGACGGGTGATCCGTACGCGGCAGGATCAAGGAGTGGTAATGCTGATTGATGACCGGTTCGCAGAGAGCAAGGTCAAGCAATTGCTGCCGAGTTGGTGGTCCGTTGAGCTGACGCATTTGCCTTCTGGTTTGTAGGAGTTTTTACCTTGTAAAACAGCGACATATCTTGAAAGACACGCTCATTTGAACAAACAACGAATCACCGCTTTATTCAAAGGGCAGGCAATCACTTTCAAGCGAATCTTTGATAAGGAAATCAAGGTATGTCAGTAGCACCGAATTACGCTTACACCCCGGAACAAGTCACCGCAGCGTTCACTGAAATCACCACCACATTATTCAGTGGCATCACCGCCGAAACACTCCCCAAAATGCTGATTGTCGCGGGGGTACAGGGCTCGGGTAAGACCTATTTGCTGGAAAAAAGCCTTTTGCCCTCCAAGCGCTATGCCAACTATGTCCGTCTGTACTTGCCCGAATACCGAAAAAAACACCCTCAATACGCAGAAATGATCAAGCTCGGTGTCCTGCACGCTTATGAAAATACGGAGGCTTTTGTGCGGGATGTCAGCACGAAGATCTTCACCGAGGCGTTTAAAAACAAATACAACATCATCATGGAGTGTGCATTCGACAGCATCGATTTCGCGGCTTTCCCACCGATAGCAACGGTTGCCGGCTACCAGTTCGAAACTCACATCGTCGCCTGCAATCAGGAGTTCGCTCATGTATCGAGCATCAAAAGAGCACTGAAAAGCCTGGAAGATCAGGAAATGGAAAGATTTCTCCCGGCATCAAAGCTGGAGGCCAGCATGAGATACGCACAAGCGATCATCCCGGCCTTCGAGACAGCCGCAAAGGCGATCAGCGGCTCGCAAATCATCTTGTACGAACGTGGGTTTGGTGGTTTGAAAGACCGTGTCTTGCGCGCTCAGAGCACCTACACCAAGGCTGCCGACGGAGCGATCGACTCGACGACACTCAACACGCATTTTTCCCACGGCGTCTATTCCGACATCATCGACAAGCATGTCTTCGCGATGACCGACCGGGACGAAATGGTCAAAGAGTGTCATGTGGCGTTGCATAAGTCCCGGACTCATGCCCGCTATGTCCCGAACTTCGTCTACAACGAGCTGTACGCCTATATCGTCAAATACGTGCATCGGTAATTCGTCCCGTCACTGCGACACACCAACGTATTGGTTTTTTTTGGACCTTCCACCCGTTTGGTTTGTCGCATATTCAAGAAGAACAACAATAAGGGCAGGGTTCAATGAGCGATGACCGGACCAAGAATGCCATTGAAGAGATGCGCTTTCGGCTGCTGATAGATGCGGTGGTCGACTACGCGATCTACATGATTGACCCCGATGGCATCATTACCAGCTGGAACGCTGGCGCCAAGCGATTCAAAGGGTATGAAGAAGCGGAGATTCTCGGCCAGCACTTCTCGCGTTTTTATACCCCGGAAGACCGCCAGGCCGGCTTGCCTCAGCGCGCCCTTGATACCGCCATTAACGAAGGGCGTTTCGAAGGCGAAGGCTGGCGGGTTCGCAAGGACGGCACGCATTTCTGGTCCCACGTCGTGATCGATCCCATTTTCGATCCGTCGGGCAAGTTGCTGGGTTTTGCCAAGATCACCCGGGATTTGACCGATCGCAAGATGGCCGAGGAAATCCTCAAGCAAAGCGAGCAGCAGTTCCGGCTGCTGGTTCAAAGCGTTACGGACTATGCCATCTACATGCTCGCCCCCGATGGACGCCTGACCAACTGGAATCCGGGGGCGCAGCGCATCAAGGGTTACCGGCCAGAAGAAGTCATCGGTCAACATTTTTCGATTTTCTACACGCCTGAAGACCGTGAAGCCGGCGAACCGCAGCGGACGCTGGACATTGCGACTCGCGAGGGCCGATTCGAAAACAAGGCCTGGCGCGTTCGCAAAGACGGTACGCGCTTTTTCGCGCATGTCGTGGTCGATCCGATCTGGGGCGACACCGGTACATTGCTGGGATTTGCCAAGATCACCCGGGACATCACCGAGGTGACACAAGCCCAGCAGGCGCTTGAACAAACCCGCGAAGCGTTGTTTCAGGCGCAGAAAATGCAGGCCATCGGCCAACTCACCGGGGGCATTGCCCACGATTTCAATAATCTGCTGACCGTTATCCTCGGCAATCTGGAAATCGTGCGCAAACGTGCAGCGGACGATCCGAGAATTACCCGCCTGCTCGACAACGCGACCCAGGGTGCCTTGCGCGGCGTTTCCCTGACCCAGCGCATGCTGGCGTTTGCCAGGCGTCAGGAACTCAAGACCGAACCGGTCGAGATATCGACGTTGATACAAGGGATTACCGGGTTGTTGCGCAGTTCTCTAGGGCCTTCTGTAAGCATAGAAGCCTGCTTTGCACCCGAACTCGAACTTGTCATGGCCGACGTCAATCAGCTTGAACTGGCGGTACTGAACCTGGCGACCAACGCCCGCGATGCAATGCCCGACGGTGGAAAACTTCTCATCAGTGCCCGGATGGAGGAGGTCTGCGATCAGACGAAGTTATCCCTTGCGGCCGGTCGTTACGTCTGCCTGAGTGTCACGGACACGGGGGAGGGTATGGATGACGCTACCCTGGCGTTGGCCATGGACCCGTTCTTCACCACTAAAGGCGTCGGTAAAGGAACAGGCCTGGGGTTGTCGATGGTTCACGGGTTTATCGAACAACTGGGCGGGCGCTTCATCCTGAAAAGCCAGAAGGATGCCGGCACCACTGCCGAACTCTGGTTACCCGTCGCAGTCGCAGGCTCGACCACCGAACCCGCTACCGAGCAGGCCTCTGCGTCGCGGGTGCCCAGTTTGTGTGTGTTGGTCGTTGACGATGACAGCCTGGTGTTGACCAGTACCAGTTTGTTGCTTGAGGACCTTGGCCATCGGGTGATCAGTGCCGCGTCCGGTGCCCAGGCACTGGAGTTGTTCGACAACGGATATGACATTGACCTGGTGATTACGGACATGGTCATGCCCAGAATGAGTGGCGCACAACTGGCACAGGCGATCCGGGCCTTGAAGCCACAGCTGCCGATCATCCTCGCCACCGGTTACGCCGAGCGGCTGGAAGGCTTCGCGGCCAGACTTCCGCGCCTGTCCAAGCCTTTTACCCAACTCAACCTGGTGGAAGTCATTGCTCTGGTCATGAAGTGAATGACAGAGGCACTCGGGTCCAAAAAGTCCTTGTTCGTCACAGCGGTAAAACCTGCGTTCACTTGTAGCAGCTGTCGAGCTTGCGAGGCTGCGTTCGGCTGCACAGCAGTCGTTAATCCGCGCTAACGCGGTGTGTCTGATGTACCGCAAGTTCTGGTTTGACGACTGCTTCGCAGCCGAACGCAGCCTCGCAAGCTCGACAGCTGCTACAGACCGCGTTTGTATTAAGCCGCTAGTCCATACTCTTTTTTATACCGAGCTTTAAGGCTTTCCATCTCTGCGCCCAACTCCTCAAGCGTCGTTTTGCTCAGCAGCTTTTTGGCCTGAGGAAACATTTCCTTTTCCTCTTCTTCGATGTGATGTTCCAGCAACTCCTTGACCACTTTCACTCGGCCGGCGAATTGCGGGGTAGAGGGATCGGTGGTTTTCAGGTCGGGAAGCACCAGCGAATCGACAGTGCGATGTTCTTCCTTGGCTTCGTAATACATCACGTCCTGCTCTTTGCCCCCGGCCTTTTTATAGGCCGGGTACAAGACTTCTTCTTCCAGACGTGTGTGGATCGAGATCTCCATTTCCAGCTTGGCCAGCAATTCGGTGCGTTTTTTTACACCACGCTCGGTGGATTCACTCAACTGGCTCAGGATGTCTTTTACACGTTCATGGTCGGCTTTCAACAGGTCAATGGCGTTCATGGTCGAACCTCTTGTTTAGTCACGGGTCAAGCGCAAAACGGTGTTCTCCCCGTCAGTCGCTCCTATGGTTGGAGCATTTCCCGTGCCTGTTTTTGTACTAAAGATAAACTCATTGAAAACAGTCGGTTACGGTTGACCGCGGGTGGCCGTCGTCGTGCAGCCTGCATGAATCGGCGTAGCTGTTCAGTGCAGGTTGACCGAAGCCATGACGAGACCGCAGGGTATCGGTGATGCCCCAAAATCCGATGACTAACAAGTCAGAGCATCGGTTTGCCGCCCGTGACGCCATACCGTTGCCCGGTGATGTAACTGGCCTCATCCGAGGCCAGCAGCACATAGATCGGCGCCACTTCCACGGGCTGACCCGGACGGCCGAGCGGGGTGTTCGCACCGAAGTTTTGCACCTCGTCCTCGGGCATGGTCGAGACAATCAGGGGTGTCCAGATCGGCCCCGGCGCTACGAGGGTTGACCCCGGTCCGTTGTCTTGAGTTCGGTTGGAGTTCCGCAATCGGCAAAAGCACACAAATCCCTTGTGGGAGCGGGCTTGCTCGCGAAGACGGCCTTACAGTCAAAAGGGATGTCGCCTGACACTCCGCCTTCGCGAGCAAGCCCGCTCCCACATTTGATCCGTGTTGTTCTTGAGTTCGTGGAAGAGTCAGCGGTGACGCAAGCTGCGCTCCATCCGCGCGATCCCTTCTTCCAGCAACGCCCGTGGGCAGCCGAAGTTCAGGCGCACGAATTGCCCGGTGTTATCGCCGAAGTCCAGCCCGGCGCTCAGCCCGACCCTGGCCTGTTCGAGGAAGAACTGCTGCGGGTTGTCCAGTTCCAGCGCCGTGCAATCGAGCCACGCCAGGTAAGTGCCCTGGGGCACGTTCATGGTTACGCCCGGCAACCGCGTGCGAACCGCTTCCACCAGATAATCCCGATTGCTTTGCAGGTAGGCCATGAGTTCGGTCAGCCATGGGCGGCCTTCGCTGTAAGCCACGCGAGTGGCTTCCAGGCCCAGCGGGTTGACGCTGTCGACCATGCCGCAGCGGGCGTGGTTGACGCGATGGAGTAGCGCGGCGTCCTGAATGATCATGAACGCCGTCTTCAGGCCGGCGATGTTGTAGGCCTTGCTCGCCGACATCAGGGTGATGGTGCGCTTGGCGATCTGCGGGCTGAGCGAGGCAGTGGGAATGTGCACGCGCCCGTCGAAGCACAGCTCGGCGTGGATCTCGTCGGAGATGATCCAGGCGTCCTGCTCCAGGCAGATATCGGCGACCGCTTGCAATTCTTCCCGGGGGAAAACCTTGCCCAGCGGGTTATGCGGATTGCTCAGCAGCAACGCTCCGCCGCCTTGCAGTGCCTGGCGCAAGGCATCGAGTGGCGTGGCATACGTACCATCGGCCAGCGTGTTGAAATCCAGTTCGATTTTGTTCAACTGCCAATGGGCCGGCGCATGGCGCAGTGGCGGGTAGTTGGGCGTCTGCACGACCACGTTCTGCTGCGGCTGAACCAGCGCATGCAGGGCCATGTTGAACCCCGACTCGATACCCGGCAGGAACACCAGTTCCTGGGGTTGCACACGCCAGGCGTACTTGCTCCACAGGTCGGCGACGATGGCGTCACGCAATTCATCCTGGGCCACGCTGTAACCGAGCATCGGGTGTTCCAGGCGTTTTTGCAGGGCCTGAATGATCGCGGGCGGCGCGGCGAAGTCCATGTCAGCGACCCACATCGGCAATACGTCGGCCGGGTAACGGCTCCACTTGGTACTGCCGGTGCCATGGCGGTCGAACACCTGATCAAAATCGAAAGTCATGCTCAGTCTCATAAAAGGCAGAGGGGTTAATCCGGCGCTCATGATAAGCGCCAACCTTTGCTGCTGGCGAGTTGCGCAGCACGGCATGACCGGTAAGCCGCCGACGGTCGGTTTTCAGACGGTGTACTACAACATTGTCTAAAGTTCTAATTGGCGGTAGTTCCGTTACCGTCACCGTAAAAACCGGCCAACGCACAATGCCAGTCAGTTATGCAAAATCCCTGTGGGAGCGGGCTTGCTCGCGAAGACGGCGGAACAGTCAACATTGATGTCGCCTGACATACCGCTTTCGCGAGCCAGCCCGCTCCCACATTCCACCTGATCAGGAGTGCACGATGGACCTCAACCGTCGTCAGTTCTTCAAGGTCGCTGGTCTCGGCCTTGCAGGATCCACCCTCGGCGCGCTGGGCATGGCCCCGACGCCAGCCTTCGCCGAACAAGTGCGTCATTTCAAGCTCGCCCATACCCATGAAACCCGCAACACCTGCCCGTATTGCTCGGTCGGTTGCGGCTTGATCATGTATAGCCAGGGCGATAACGCGAAGAATGTCGCCCAGAGCATCATCCACATCGAAGGCGATGCCGACCACCCGGTCAATCGCGGCACCCTCTGCCCCAAAGGCGCAGGCCTGCTCGATTTCATTCACAGCCCCAGCCGCTTGCAATACCCGCAGGTGCGCAAGCCCGGCACCAAGGAGTGGACGCGCATCTCCTGGGATGAAGCGCTGGATCGCATCGCCGACCTGATGAAGGCCGACCGCGACGCCAATTTCATCGAGAAGAACGCCCAGGGGCAAACGGTGAACCGCTGGCTGACCACCGGTTTCCTCGCAGCGTCGGCCTCGTCCAACGAGGCGGGTTACATCACCCACAAGGTCATTCGCAGTCTGGGCATGCTGGGGTTCGATAACCAGGCACGTGTCTGACATGGCCCGACGGTGGCAAGTCTTGCCCCGACGTATGGCCGTGGAGCCATGACCAACCACTGGACCGATATCGCCAACGCGAATCTGGTTCTGGTGATGGGCGGCAACGCCGCAGAAGCGCACCCTTGCGGTTTCAAATGGGTGACCGAAGCCAAAGCCCACAACAAGGCGCGGCTGATTGTGGTCGACCCGCGTTTCACCCGTACGGCCTCGGTGGCTGACTATTACGCACCGATCCGCACCGGCACCGACATCGCCTTCATGGGCGGGCTGATCAATTACCTGTTGACCGAAGACAAGATCCAGCACGAGTACGTGCGGGCCTATACGGACGTGTCGTTCATCGTCAAGGCCGGCTACGGTTTCGAGGACGGCTTGTTCAGCGGTTACGATGCGAGCAAGCGCAGCTACACCGACAAGTCCGGCTGGGGCTATGAGATTGGCGAGGACGGCTTTGCCAAAGTCGATCCGACCTTGCAGGACCCACACTGCGTCTATCAATTGATGAAGCAGCATTACAGCCGCTACACCCTGGAGCTGGCCAGTCAGGTCTGCGGCATGCCCGTGGACGCGATGAAGAAAATCTGGGAAGAGATCGCCACGTGTGCGCAACCGGGCAAGACCATGACGATTCTCTATGCCCTGGGCTGGACCCAGCATTCGATCGGCTCGCAGATGATCCGCAGCGCGGCCATGGTGCAACTGCTGCTGGGCAACATCGGCATGCCGGGCGGAGGCGTCAACGCGTTGCGCGGGCACTCCAACATCCAGGGCCTGACCGACCTCGGCTTGCTGTCTAACCTGCTGCCCGGTTACCTGACCCTGCCGGCCGAAGCCGAACAGGACTACAACGCCTACATCGCCAAGCGCGCCCTCAAGCCGCTGCGTCCCGGGCAGATGTCCTACTGGCAGAACTACGGCAAGTTCCACGTCAGCCTGATGAAGGCCTGGTACGGCGCCAATGCCACCGCCGAGAATCACTGGGGCTACGACTGGCTGCCGAAGCTGGACATTCCCGGCTACGACATCCTGAAAATGTTCGACATGATGGGCAAGGGCCAGGTCAATGGCTATATGTGCCAGGGCTTCAACCCCATCGCCGCCTTGCCGGACAAGAACCGGGTGATGAAGGCGCTGGCCAAACTCAAGTGGCTGGTGGTGATGGACCCACTGGCCACCGAGACCTCGGAGTTCTGGCGCAACGTCGGGCCTTACAACGATGTACAGACGGCCGACATCCAGACCGAAGTCATCCGCCTGCCCACCACCTGTTTCGCCGAAGAAAACGGCTCGCTGGTCAACAGCGGTCGCTGGCTGCAATGGCACTGGAAGGGCGCCGATGGCCCTGGGCAGGCGCGCACCGACGTGAAAATCATGGCCGAGCTGTTCATGCGCCTGCGCCAGCGCTACCAGGCCAACGGCGGCGCCTGGGCCGAGCCGATCCTCAAGCTCGACTGGCCCTACAAAGTGCCGGAGGACCCGACGCCGGAAGAACTGGCCCGGGAATTCAACGGCTACGCCATTGCCGATGTCACCGATGCCTCGGGTGCGGTGGTCAAGGCCGGTCAGCAACTGTCCAGCTTCGGCCAGCTCAAGGACGATGGCAGCACGGCGTCCGGGTGCTGGATCTTCTGCGGCAGCTGGACCGAGCAGGGCAACAACATGGCCCGGCGTGACAACAGCGATCCTTTCGGCATGAAGCAGAACCTGGGCTGGGCCTGGGCCTGGCCGGCGAACCGACGGATTCTCTACAACCGCGCCTCGTGCGACCCTCAGGGCAAACCGTGGGATGCGAAAAAACGGCTGGTGTGGTGGAACGGCAAGGTCTGGACCGGCACCGACGTGCCCGACTACAAGGTCGATGTGCCGCCGGAAGCCGGGATGAACCCGTTCATCATGAACCCCGAAGGCGTGGCGCGGTTCTTCGCCCTCGACAAGATGAACGAAGGGCCATTCCCCGAACACTATGAACCGTTCGAGACGCCCATCGGCATCAACCCGATGCACCCCACCAACAAGCAGGCGACCAGCAACCCGGCCGGGCGGATCTTCGATTCGGTCTGGGACACCCTGGGCCAGGCCAAGGACTTCCCTTACGCGGCGACCAGCTACCGGCTGACCGAACACTTCCACTTCTGGACCAAGCATTGCCCGATCAACGCCGTGACCCAGCCCGAGCAGTTCGTCGAGATCGGCGAGGCGCTGGCCAAGGAGAAGGGGATTGCCGCCGGCGACCGGGTTCGGGTCAGTTGCAAGCGCGGGCATATCGAAGCGGTGGCAGTGGTGACCAAGCGGATTCGTCCGCTGCAGGTCAACAATCAGGTGGTGCACCAGATCGGTATCCCGTTGCACTGGGGTTTCACCGGCGCCACCCGCCACGGTTACCTGACCAACACCCTGGTGCCGTTCCTCGGCGATGGCAACACTCAGACCCCGGAATCCAAGTCATTCCTGGTCAACGTGGAGAAAGTCTAAATGGCCAGCCAAGACATCATCGCCCGTTCGGCCACCACCACCGTGCCGCCCTCGGTGCGCACCCAGGAGGAAGTGGCCAAGCTGATCGACACCACCAAGTGCATCGGCTGCAAGGCTTGCCAGGTCGCCTGCTCGGAATGGAACGAGCTACGCGACGACGTCGGTCACAACCTCGGCACCTACGACAACCCCCACGACCTCAGCGCAGACACCTGGACCCTGATGCGCTTCACCGAGCATGAAACCGACGCCGGCAACCTCGAATGGCTGATCCGCAAGGACGGCTGCATGCACTGCGCCGAACCCGGTTGCCTGGCGGCATGCCCGAGCCCCGGCGCGATCATCAAGCACGCCAACGGTATCGTCGACTTCGATCAGGACCACTGCATCGGCTGCGGTTATTGCATCACCGGTTGCCCGTTCAACATCCCGCGCATCTCGCAAAAGGACCACAAGGCCTACAAATGCACGCTGTGTTCGGACCGGGTGGCGGTGGGGCTGGAGCCGGCCTGTGTGAAAACCTGCCCGACCGGGGCCATCGTGTTCGGCACCAAGGAAGACATGAAGGAACACGCCGCCGAACGCATCGTCGACCTCAAGAGCCGTGGCTTCGACAACGCCGGTTTGTACGACCCCGAGGGCGTCGGCGGCACCCACGTCATGTATGTGCTGCACCATGCCGACACGCCCAGGTTGTATGCCGGTTTGCCGGATCACCCGGCGATCAGTCCGCTGGTGGACCTGTGGAAAGGCCTGAGCAAACCCCTGGCGCTATTGGCCATGGGCGCGGCGGTGCTGGCCGGGTTCTTCCACTACGTGCGCGTCGGCCCACAACTGGTCGAGGAGGACGAACATCCGACCACCGTCGACCCCGCCGTGCATGAATTCGATCCGTCGGTGCACACCTTCGATCCGAGCAAACCGGGCGGGGAGGACAGGCCATGAACGACAAACCGATCCTGCGCTATACCGTCAACCAGCGCACCAATCACTGGCTGGTGGCAATTCTGTTTCTCATGGCGGCGCTGTCGGGGCTGGCCTTGTTCCATCCGGGGCTGTTCTGGCTCAGCAACCTGTTTGGCGGTGGTTCGTGGACGCGCATTCTGCATCCGTACCTGGGCGTGACGATGTTTGTGCTGTTCCTCGGCCTGGTGTGCAGTTTCTGGCGGGCGAACTACTTCATCACCAACGACCGGCTGTGGCTCAGGCGTGTCGGGCATGTGATCCGTAACGAGGAGGAGGGCGTGCCGCCGATCGGCAAATACAATCCGGGGCAGAAGCTGCTGTTCTGGGTATTGCTGAGCTGCATGCTGGTGCTGCTGTTCAGCGGGCTGGTGATCTGGCGTGCCTGGTTCAGCGCGTACTTCGGCATTACCAGCATTCGCTGGGCGATGCTGCTGCATGCGTTGGCGGGGTTCATCCTGGTGCTGAGCATCATCGTCCACGTCTATGCGGGTATCTGGATTCGCGGTTCGGTCCACGCCATGGTGCGTGGCCGGGTCAGCCGCGCCTGGGCGAGAAAACACCATGAGCTCTGGTACCGGGAAGTGACCGGTGACGAAACCCCTGAGCGACCGATCAGCAAAAAAGGATAACCCCTTGGCCACGATCCTCGAGCCTGGGCAGATAGAAGCGGCGGCGAGTTCACCGCCGTTTCTGTACCTGCCACCGAACAACCTGTTCACCTTGCGCGCGTTGCGCCTGGAACGTTTGGCGGACGGCCATCCCATGGCGGACTACCTGCGGTTGATCGCGGGGTTGTGTCATGTCCAGCAGCAGCTGATGGACGACCCGCCTGTGACGGCCTCCCCCGATCCCGAACGCCTGCGGCTGTGCCAGCAACACGGCTTGCCACCGTTCGCCGCCGACAGCCTGGCGCGTGAAGACGTTTGGTTGCCGTATCTCGACGCCTTGCTGCAGCGTTATCAGGCACCGCCTCAACCGGCGATTGGCACCGCGTTGGCGACCTTGCGCAATGCCAACGCCGGGCAACGCAAAGCCTGGGCGATTGCCCTGGTCAGCGGCCAGTATTCCCTGCTACCGGCAGCGCTGGTGCCGTTTCTCGGTGCCGCGCTGCAAGCGGCCTGGAGCCATTGGCTGCTCCGCACGCCCAACCTTGAACTCCATCTGCAGCGCCAGCATGGCGACAGCCTCAGCCAATGCCCGGCCTGCGGTTCGCCGGCGATGGCCGGGGTGATTCGTCATCGCGGCAAATACAACGGTTTGCGTTATCTGGTGTGCTCGCTGTGCGCCTGCGAATGGCATGTGGTGCGGGTCAAATGCGTGTATTGCGAACAGAGCAAGGGGCTTGAATACGTCAGCTTCGAGGATGATCGGCACGCCGCCAATCAGGCACCGCTGCGGGCGGAGGTCTGCCCCGGCTGCAACAGCTACCTGAAACTGATCTACCTGGAAAACGACGCCGAAGCCGAAGCCCTGTCGGCGGACCTGTCCAGCCTGATGCTGGACATGCGTCTGGAGCAGGAAGGCTACCAGCGGCCCGCGCCGAACCTGATGCTCGCGCCCGGAGGCGACTGAGTTAATACCTGTCAGCTCAGGGGCTACACTCAGACGCGACGGTCAATCGCTTCCGGGAGCCTCTGATGCGCGCAACGTCTGCCAGCCACGCCTTGCGGCTGCCTTCCATCGACAGCTTGCTGCGCCATCCCGCCTGCCAACCGCTGGCCGAGCGTTACGGGCGCGATGCGCTGCTGGCCGGCCTGCGGCAATTGCTCGATGACTTGCGCGAGCCGGTGCACAACGGTGAACTGGCTGCCATTGAAATTGCCCCCGATGTATTGGCGGGCAGGGCGGGCGAGCGTCTGGCGATTCAGCATCGCAGCCAGGTCCGGCGGGTGTTCAACCTCACCGGTACGGTGCTGCATACCAACCTCGGGCGGGCATTGTTGCCGGAGGAAGCCATTGAAGCCGTGCAACTGGCCGCCCGTTATCCGCTCAATCTGGAGTTCGACCTGCGTAGCGGCAAGCGCGGCGACCGGGACGACTTGATCGAGGGCTTGATCCGCGAACTGACCGGCGCCGAAGCGGTCACCGTGGTCAACAACAACGCCGCAGCGGTGTTGCTGGCCCTCAACAGCCTGGGCGCACACAAGGAAGGCATTATTTCCCGTGGTGAGCTGATCGAAATCGGCGGCGCGTTTCGCATACCCGACATCATGGCCCGAGCCGGGGTCAAACTGCACGAAGTGGGCACCACCAACCGCACCCATGCCCGGGACTACGAGGCGGCCATCGGTCCGCGCAGTGGTCTGCTGATGCGGGTACACGCCAGCAATTACAGCATTGAAGGCTTCACGGCAAAGGTGCCGACGGCGGAGTTGGCGCAACTGGCTCACCGCCACGGACTGCCCTTGCTCGAAGACCTCGGCAGCGGCAGCCTGCTGGACCTGACCCGCTGGGGCCTGCCCGCCGAACCGACGGTGCGCCAGGCACTGCTCGACGGCGCGGATATCGTCACCTTCAGCGGCGACAAACTGCTTGGCGGCCCCCAGGCCGGGCTGATTGTCGGTCGCAAAGAGTTGATCGCGAAGATCAAAAAGAACCCGCTCAAGCGGGCACTGCGGGTCGACAAACTGACCCTGGCCGCTCTCGAAGCGGTGTTGGCGCTGTACCGCGATCCCGATCGTCTGGCCGAACGCCTGCCGAGCCTGCGCTTGCTGACCCGGCCCCAAGCCGACATCCTCGCCCAGGCCGAACGCTTGCAACCGTCATTGGCGCAGGTGTTGGGCGATGGCTGGAGCGTCAGCCCGGTGCCGGCACTGGGCATGATCGGCAGTGGCAGCCAACCCGTGGCCCGGTTGCCAAGCGCGGCGTTATGCCTGCGCCCCAACGTTTCAAAACGGCTGCGGGGGCGACGCTTGCTGGGGCTGGAGGCGGCGTTCCGGCGGTTACCGATTCCCGTGCTCGGGCGTATCGACGATGACGCCTTGTGGCTCGACGTGCGCCAACTCGACGACGAAGCAGCCTGGCTGGCGCAGCTCAATCAGCTGGCGCAATTCGATCAACTGCAGGAGGAGGGCCGGGACGGGTGATTGTCGGCACGGCGGGGCATATCGATCACGGCAAGACTTCCTTGCTCCAGGCACTGACCGGGCAGGCCGGTGATCGTCGCCGCGAAGAACGCGAACGTGGCATGACCATCGACCTGGGCTATATCTATGCGGCGCTGGAACCGGGCGCCGCCCTGACCGGTTTTATCGACGTGCCCGGCCATGAGCGCTTCACCCACAACATGTTGGCCGGCGCTCAAGGGATTGATCTGGTGTTGCTGGTGGTAGCGGCCGATGACGGCGTCATGCCCCAGACTCGCGAACATTTGGCGATTGTCGAGTTGCTGGGCATTCCTCGGGCGCTGATTGCAATCAGCAAGTGTGACCGGGTTGACCCGGCTCGGGTGCGGGCTGTTCGTGAGCAGATCGAAATATTACTGGCGCCCGGACCGTATGCCGGCGCGCCGCAAATCCCGCTGTCGAGTGTCACTGGCGAGGGTATCGAGACTCTGCGTCAGGCTTTGCTGGATGCGCAGCATGAGGTTGTTCAACGCAGCGCCAGCGGCGGTTTTCGTTTGGCGATTGATCGGGCCTTCAGCGTGGCTGGTGCCGGTATCGTGGTGACCGGTACGGCGTTGTCCGGCCAGGTGGCGGTGGGCGATACGCTGGTGTTGAGCCCGCTGGGTAAACCAGTGCGGGTGCGTGGCCTGCATGCACAGAACCAGGCGGCTGACAACGCAATGGCCGGGCAGCGAGTCGCGCTGAACCTGAGTGCCGAGCGTTTGGCCCTGGAGCAGATTCATCGTGGCCATTGGCTGTTGGCCGAATGGCTGCATGCGCCCACTCAGCGCCTGGATATCGAGATGACGGTGTTAGCCAGCGAAGCGCGAAGCTTCGAACACTTTCAACCGGTGCATGTGCATCTCGGCACCCAGGACATCACGGGGCGAGTGGCCTTGCTGGAGGGCGCGAGCCTGGCCCCGGGGGAGCAGATGTTCGCGCAACTGCTGGTCAATGCGCCGGTACTGGCGGTGAAGGGCGACCGCTTGATCCTGCGCGACCAAAGCGCCCAACGCACCCTCGGTGGTGGGCGGGTGCTCGACCCGTTCGCCCCGGCCCGACAGCGCCGTAGCCTCGAACGATTGGCACAACTGCAAGCGCTGGCCACCACCAACCGCCTGGAAGAAGCACTGCCGGCGCTGTTGGCCAACAGCGACAACGGGCTCGATCCGCAGCGTCTGGAGCGCCAGTTCAATCGTCCGCGCCAGACCTGGGAATTGCCCGATGACGTGTGCATGATCGATACACGGCAGGGGCCATTGCTGTTCAGCGCAGTGCGTTGGGAAGCCTTGAAAGCGCCGCTGCTGGAACACCTCGCACGTTTTCATCAACTCGAACCGGACCAGATGGGACCGGACCGGGATCGCCTGCGTCGCTTCGCCGGCACGGTACTGGATCGCTCGACTTTCATCAGTCTGCTCGACGAATTACTGGCCAGCGGAGCCATCGTGGCCAGCGGCCCGTGGCTGCATTTGCCCGATCATCAAGTGCGTTTGAGCGAGGACGACGAAAGCCTGTGGCAACAGCTACAGCCGCTGTTCGAACAGGCGGGTTTCGATCCGCCGTGGGTGCGTGATCTGGCTAAAGCCACCGGCCATGACGAAGCTGCCGTGCGCCTGCTGCTGCGCAAGATGGCGCGGTTGGGACTGCTGCATCAAATCGTTCGCGACCTGTTTTACACCGACACGCTGCTGCGCCGATTGGCGGCTATGCTGGTGCAACTGGCCAGCGATAACCCGGTGATTCAGGTCGCCGCATTTCGCGATGCGGTGGGCCTGGGGCGCAAGCGCAGTATTCAGATTCTTGAATACTTCGACCGCATCGGCCTGACCCGCCGCTTTGGCGACCGGCGCCACCTGCGGCTCGACAATGCACTGGCCCAACAAGCGGCAGGCTGAGTTCAAGGAAGGCAATCGCGCCCGGTGGCGCGGCCGGGCTTCAAACCCGGTTGGGGACGGCATCCGTTCCCGGGCAGGTTCGACTCCGGCTGCCTTCCGCCATTTCCACGGTGAGGTTGAATCACAGATGCCCGAAGGTCAGTGGGTACTGGATGACGACGTAAACCCTGTCGATGTCATCGCCCGCCTGAGCGGTGTTGGCCCGATGAGACACATGGGACAGTTGCATTGACAACCCCTTGGCGGCGCCTGACTGCACGATGTAGCGCAGGTCGATGTCGCGCTCCCAATGCCGCCCGCCATCGCCCTGTTGGGGTACGTACTCGCCGATGGTCGGGTCGAACGGGTTGTAGGCCCCACCCTTGGGCGCACGGGTGCCGTCGATGTCGCTGCCCCTGACATAACGCGTCATGAAACTCAGGCCGGGGATGCCATAAGCGCCGAGGTCGAGGTCGTAGCGTGCCTGCCAGGAGCGTTCATGGGCGCCGTTGAAGTCGGCGTACTTGATCGAGTTGGCCAGGTAAATGGAGTCGCCACCGACGAAGTCGAACGGTGTGTCGCCATTGATGCGTTGCCAGGCCAGGGTGAAGGCATGGGCATCAAGGGTGTATTTGCCCGACAGGCTGTAGGCGGTGTTGTCGATGGCGCCGGCCAGCGCCTTGCCGGTGTCCTGCGTGCGGTACAGGTTGGCGTCGAGGAACACGGCGGACTGTTTCAGGTGCAGGTTGGCGTAATACTGGTGCCAGGTGTCGCTCAGCTCGGAGGCGTATAAGGCGCCGCCGACAGGACTGTGCGTGAACAGGTCGGTGCCCAGAAACGTGATGCCACCGGCTTCGGTGTTGGCGCCGTAGCCGTAAAAGTTGCCCTTGCTTGTTGTGTTGTCCTGATTCTTGAACGCCGTGAAATGACCCGCCACCAGTTTCATGTCGTCGATTTCGTTGCTGTTCAACAGAAAGCCTGTGGCGTATTCCGGTTGCAGGCGTTTGTCGGCAGTGTCGAACACCGGGGTTTCCACGGTCATTTCACCGAAGGCCAGGGTGGTTCGGGAGGCCCTGATTTTCAGTGCTCCACCGGCACTGGAATAGTTGTCTTCGCTGCGACCGTCACTGTCCAGCGGCAGTAACCCGGTTCCCGAATGCCCTTTGCCGCCGTCGAGCTTCAGCCCCATAAAAGCGTGGCTGTCGACGCCGAAACCTAGCGTGCCGGGGGTGAATCCAGATTCAAATGAGCCGATAAAGCCTTGAGCCCACTCTTGTTTGTAGTTCTTGCCCGAAGGCTGGGGTGAGCGGTAGTCGCTGTTGAGGAAGAAATTTCGACTGAGCACTTCAAGCTTCCCGCCTTCGAGAAATCCTTGCGCGGAATCCGGTGCCTCATCCGCCAGGGCTGTTCCGGCAAAAAATACGAAGAGCCAGAAGGACGCCCTGGGTACGTCCTTCCGCCCGGAAATGCGCGGGAGGGTTGGTAAAGAAAACATCATTAATCTCCCGCCTGAAACAGCGACTCCGAAGAGTCGCTATTTATTCTCAATGGCCTTCAGAGGCGTGGAACATGGTCTTGGCGTAGATCAGGCCCAGACCATAGGCACCACCGTTGGCGATGGAGGTTTTCACCGTCTCGTCGTACGTCTCGCTACGTGCCCAGTCGCGCTGCAGTTCAAGCAGGTATTGCAGCGATGTCATTGGGCGGGCACCGAGCTGGATCATGCGTTGCACGGCCATTTCATGGGCTTCGATGGAGACATCGCCACAGGCATCGGCGATGAAGTAAACCTCGAAGCCTTGGTCCAGGGCCGACAGTGCCGGGCCAACGATGCACACGGAGGTCCACAGACCGGCCAGGACGATTTTCTGTTTGCCGATGGCGTTGACTTCAACGGCAATGCGCTCGTCTTCCCAGGTGTTCATGCTGGTACGGTCGATCACTTTGTGTTCCGGGAACACCGATTTGATTTCGTCGAAGATCGGGCCGGAGAAGCTCTTCTCGGCGACGGTGGTGAGGATGGTCGACACCTTGAAGCCCCGGGCTGCCTTGGCCACCAGTGCGGCGTTATTGCGCAGGGTGACGGCATCGATCGACTTGGTCGCAAAGGACATTTGCGATTGGTGATCGATCATGATCAGGGTGTGGTCGGTCGGGTTCAGCAGGGTTTTGCCAGGTGCTGCTTTTGCGATGGCCATGATGATGTCCTTGCAAGTGGATTGTGGATTGGTTCACAAGGCCCATGGTTGCGCAGATTTCGACGCAGATATTGAGTCGATGTGCTGTTTTTGATTCAAGGCGCATTAGCACAAAGGTGGTCGGCAGACCGTGTAAAGGCCGTCAATAAACACAACTATGACCTACGCTTATTTGCAGACGCATGCTCACCGAGCAGGGACTATTCCCTGATCGACAACAACAAGAACGGTTATCCGGAGACGTCTCATGTTTGCACTGGCCCGTCGATTCAGCAGCAACCTCGCCGCTTTCATTACCGCCGCCGCGCTCGCATCCCCTGTGTTTGCGCTGGACACCGTCAAGTTCATGGCCCCGGGCTCGGTCGGTGGTGGTTATGACCAGACCGCACGGGTGTTGGGTAAAGCCATGGTCGAGGCCAAAACGGCCAAAGCCGTCACCTTCGAGAACAAGGGGGGCGCCGGTGGCACCCTCGGCTTGGCACAATTTGCCAACGGCACCAAGGGCGACCCGAATGCGCTGATCGTGGTCGGTGCGATCATGGTGGCGTCCATCGAGCAGAACAAACCGCAAATCACCTTGAAGGACGTGACGCCGATCGCCCGGTTGTTTACCGAATACAACGTAATCGCCGTACGCGACGACTCTCCCTACAAAACCCTGGAAGACTTGCTCAAAGACTTCAAGGCCAACCCATCCAACATCAAATGGGGCGGTGGCTCCAAGGGGTCGATCGACCACATCGGTATCGCCGAACTGGCGAGCAAAATGGATGTGCCCGTCAACAAAGTGAATTACGTCGCCTTCGCCGGTGGCGGCGAAGTCGTCGCCGCGGTGCTGGGCGGCCATATCACGGTGATCACCGGGGGCTACGCCGAGCTGGCCAAATACGTGCAGTCCAAGCAGTTCCGCTTGCTCGCCATCGGCGCGCCCAACCGTGTTGACGGCATCGATGCACCGACCCTCAAAGAGTCTGGCTACGACGTGACGATCGGCAACTGGCGGGGTGTTTACGGCGCAGCGGGCCTCACGCCTGAACAGCGCAAAGAGCTGACGGAAGCGGTGTTGACCGCCACCAAAAGCACCGTCTGGCAAGAAAACGTGAAAACCAATGCGTGGTCACCCAGCATTCTGACCGGAGATGATTTCGGCAAATTCGTCGACGAGGAGCACGGACGCCTGCGCGCGATGCTGGTCAAGGTCGGGCTGCTTTGAGATGGCCGGGCGCTGGAGCGTAAAGCCTGCCCAACTGGCGATTGGCGTCAGTATTGTCGTCATCAGTGCGGTATTGGCGGTCGGCGCCTCGCGGTTTCCCGCCGAGATGGGGTTCGTCATCATGCCGGCCTACGTCTACCCCTATGCCGTTGCGGCATTTCTGGGCGCCGTCGGCCTGCTGATGTGCTATCAGGCGCTTACCGGCGGTTTTCGCAACCTTGCCGATGATCATGAAACCTCCACGGCAGAGCCCGGCGGCAAGTCCGGGGCGACCTGGGTCACGGCAGGGCTGGTGGGTGTCGCGTTGCTCATCTCCTACATCGGTTTCGTATTGGCCGCTGCCTTGTTGTTTGTCTGTTCGGCCCGGGGCTTCGGCAGTCGCAGCCCGGTGCGGGACCTGGCCATCGGCATTGCCCTGACGCTACCGATCTACTGGCTTTTCACCGCCGGGCTAGGGGTTTCCCTTCCGCCCTTGATCAACGCCTGGATCTGATCCAGGCCGCAGGAGGTCGACAAGGTGGATATTCTCTCGAATCTGGCCGTCGGCTTCGCTGGCGCGCTGACGCCGATCAATCTGATGTGGGGTTTTATCGGCTGCCTGCTGGGTACCGCGATTGGTGTTTTGCCGGGAATCGGCCCGGCGCTGACCGTTGCCTTGCTGCTGCCGATTACCGCCAAGGTCGATCCGACCGGGGCGCTGATCATGTTCGCCGGCATCTATTACGGTGCTCAGTTCGGCGGCTCCACCACCTCGATCCTGCTCAACACCCCAGGGGAATCGTCCTCGATGGTCACGGCCCTGGAAGGCAACCTCATGGCCCGCAACGGTCGGGCAGGCCCGGCACTGGCGACGGCCGCCATCGGTTCATTCGTGGCCGGCACCATTGCGACTATCTTGCTGACGTTGTTAGCGCCCCTCGTGGCCACGCTGGCGCTGAAATTCGGGCCGGCGGAGTATTTCGCGATTCTGGTGCTGGCCTTCACCACCGTGTCGGCAGTGCTCGGCGCGTCGATGCTGCGCGGCTTTGCTTCATTGGGCATCGGGCTGACCATCGGATTGATCGGCCTCGACTCGACGTCAGGCATTGCCCGCTACACCTTGGGAGTTCCCGAACTGGTCGATGGCATCGAAGTGGTGCTGGTCGCGGTGGGGTTGTTTGCCGTCGGTGAGGCCTTGTACGGCGTGCTTTACCAAAAGGAAGAAACGGCCGGCCGACACCGCCTGACCTCGTTGTGGATGACTCGCGCCGACTGGAAACGCTCGGTCCCGGCGTGGCTACGGGGCACCTTGATCGGTTTTCCCTTCGGATCGATTCCGGCCGGTGGCGCGGAAATCCCGACGTTCCTGTCCTATTCCACTGAACGCAAACTCAGCAAGTACCCGAAAGAATTCGCCGCCAGCAAGGGCGTAGGCGCCATCGAAGGCGTCGCAGGTCCCGAGGCGGCGAACAACGCGAGCGCCACCGGCTCACTGGTGCCGCTGCTGACCCTGGGCATACCGACCTCCGCCACGGCGGCGATTCTGTTGGCGGCGTTCCAGAACTACAACCTGCAACCGGGGCCGCTGCTGTTCCAGACCTCGGGCGAGTTGGTCTGGACCCTCGTGGCCTCCTTGTACATCGGCAACGTCATCCTGCTGGTGCTGAACCTGCCGCTGGTGGGGCTGTGGGTCAAACTCTTGCAAATCCCTCGGCCGTACCTGAACGCCGGGATCCTGGTGTTCGCCACCATCGGCGTGTACGGCATGCGCCACTCATCCTTCGACTTGTTCCTGATGCTGGGCATCGGCTGGGCGGGGGTGTTGATGCGGCGTTTCGATTTTCCCGTCGCCCCGGTGATCGTCGGCATGCTGCTGGGGCCGATGGCGGAAAAACAGCTGCGCAACGCCTTGTCCATCAGCCAGGGCGATTGGATGATATTCGTGACGCAACCGATTGCGGCGTCGGTGCTGGCGTTGACGTTGTTGGTGTTGCTGGTGCCGTATCTGCTGCATAAGCGTGGGATCAAGTTGCATGAGGATGATTGACGGCTGATTACCTGGCTCCCAGCGCGATCTGTAGCAGCTGCCGAAGGCTGCGTTCGGCTGCGAAGCAGTCGTGTATCCGACTGACGCGGTCTGCCTGACATACCGCATTCGCTCCCGGGCAAAGCGTAGGAACGTGGCGCACAAATTTTCCGGAAATTTCTGACAGAGTCTCTCGTTGCTACGCTCCAGTACGCCCCTTATAGTTCCGGCTCGCGGCAAAATTCGCGACGATCTTGGCCGGTCGATAACCCAGGAGAACTCAATTAATCAGGAGCTACCTCAATGTCCGACCAAGTCATGCCGCGTTACCTCCCCATCGACACCTACGACGCCGAATCCCCGGTGCTCTTCATCAATACCCATAAAGAACTCAGCGACCTGGCCGCCTGCGCCATGCATCGCTTCACCGTGGTTCGCGATCTGATGGACACCTTGTCCAGTCTCAACCTCAAAGGTATTTCCGACTGCGACCTGACCCGCGTCACCCGGGCGGTGCATCTGCTGACGCGTGAAGGCTGTGCCGTGCTGGATGTGATCCAGGCTCGGGCGTTGCAGCGGGAGGAGGGGTTCAAGGCTGCTGTTTAGTGGTAGCGACGGACGCCATCGCGAGCAGGCTCGCTCCCACATGTGATCGCTGGCGTGCACAAATACTGTGCTCACAGAAAATCCAGTGTGGGAGCGGGCTTGCTCGCGAAGAGACCGGCACATCCAGCATTGCAACTGCCTGACACCCCTCGCCAGGTCAGAGCCGGAACGCTTGTCGTCCTACCAGTAACCATTTTCCTTGCTGCTTTTGCCAGATCTGAAAGTTCTCGATTTCCGTGGGAACAATCTCGGTGCCCTTGATGGCTTGCGCCGAAAAATGATGGCGGACCAACGCCACATCACCCGAAACGGTGATTTTCTGATTCTGCATCTCCAGCGTCTTGAAAGCGCTTTTTCCGGTTTCGATGTCGGCGATGAATTCTTTCTTGTCCTGGATTTTCCCGCTGGAATGCCCGTAGGTTAGGTTTTCAGCGGTGAGCGCATTCAGTTGTGGGACGTTTTTGGTCAGCATCGCTTGAGTCAGATGGTCTACCGCAGCGGCAACATCCTTCTCGCTCGATGCGGGGGAGGCCGCCACGTAGCCACTGAACAGGCATAAAAAACCGATAATCAGTTTCATTTTTTTCATGGGTAATTCCTTGTTGTTATAGATGCGAGGATGACAGATGAATTACGCCAACTCATCTGTCATCGTACAACATATCAGGTTTTTACCAAGTGATGCAGATATGGCATTAGCGAGTGCTAGGCCAGCCGTCCCTCATGAAACAGACGCGCGCCAATACGCTGAATTTCAGCTTCGCCCTGCGCCAGTGCCGCTCGGCTGGTGTGTACTGAATAACGACCCATCACCAAATCATGTGGGTGCTTCACCGCCGAGCCCAGCACGAAAGACGTGTCGCCGTGCGCCACGAAATCGATGGGTTGGTCTGACTCCTCGAACACCGCCAACTCGCCAGTATTGACCGGGCCACCAACGTCCAGCCGACCGGCATTGACCGCCAGCCACGCCACGTTGTGGCCGGTGGGAGGTGTGTAGCGCCAGCGTTCTCCGTCTTTCAAGCGCACGACGAGGTAGTTCATGTCCGAAGGTGCCGCAATCGCACTTTGCGCTGCGCCATAGCGTCCGAGCAGCACACGTGCCGGGCCTGCTTGCGGGATCTGCGAGGGCGCCAGGTAGAGGCTTTCCGCCGGTGTGTTTTCGTGCGAAGCGGGCAGGGCGACCCAGAGCTGGAAGCCCGATATTGAGCTGTCGCCGACTGGTTTAGCGTCGTGCCACACGCCATTACCGGCGCGCATCCACTCCACACCTTCGGTGGGCAGCACGCCCGTCTTGCCCGTGGTGTCTTCGTACTCCACGCTGCCCTCAATCATGTAGGTCAGTGTTGCGATCCCTGAATGCGGGTGCATGCCGAAACCTTTCTGCCCGCCTTGGGGCTTGAAGCCGAAGAGATCAAGAAACACAAAAGGCTTCAACAACTGGCCCAGGTCGCCAGGGCTCATGAGTCGTGTGATCGGCCCGTGAGAGCTGCCGGATGTGCGGTGAACGATGGCGCGCGTTAGTGTTGCGATGATGCTGTTCATAGGTTTTCCTCAAGTCTTGAGCCGATCGCCTTGGGATGGATCAGCGCGCTGCACCGAGCAAGGCCGCGGGCTTCTGCCGCCAGGCCACGAAGGCAGACATCGCCAGCAGCACCAGGGCAGGGGCGGGATTGCCGCCAATCACGAACAGATGCGTGACCACTGCGCCGGTCATGGTCGCCGTCAGCAGCAGCCCGGCGAAAAAGCTCGTGACCGGGATGAGCAGCAACACAGCGCCAGCCACTTCAATGGCACCGGTGAGGTAGCGGAACCATTGCCCAAGGCCGACGGCATCGAACACCTGAACCATCTGCGGAGCGCTGGCCAGCTTGGCGATGCCGGCCGCAGCGAACGCCAAGGCCAGAAAGATGCGAACACCCCAAAGGATGCGGTTTTGAATAGGGGAGAGGGATGAAGTTTGAGTCATGGGAAACGATGTCCTTGCCTGTGGTTTACGCAGTTAGAGGGCTAACTGCCGCGATGCAAGAAGGATAAGCGTGCCCGGATTGATTGATTAGATGGCACAATTGGATTGCGCCCGTCCATTTTTTGCTGGAATTATCGCTTTATGCTCGACTTGAATGACATTGCCTTGTTTGTCCAAGTGGTCCGCAGCGGCAGCTTTGCCGAAGCGGCGCGGCGACTGGGCATGCCGCCCAACACCGTCAGCCGGCGTGTCCAGCAGCTCGAGGCACAACTCGACACACGACTGCTGCAACGCTCCACGCGCAAGTTGACGCTGACCCATGCCGGGCAGGCTTTTCACGAGCGCTGCGTGGGCGCCGTGGACGGGCTGATCGAGGCGGGGCACGAGTTGATGACGGGCAGCCAGGAACCCAGCGGCCTGGTGCGCATTGCCGCGACGGCGGATTTCTTCGACTTCTTCCCAATGGAATGGGTGGCTGACTTTCTTGCCGCGCATCCGCGGGTGCGGCTTGATTTCGTACTCAGTGATGCCCGCGCCGACTTGATTGCCGAGCGTATCGACATCGCGTTTCGCGGCGGTCCGCTGCAAGACTCAGGTTACGTCGGGCGCCAGCTCTTCAGTGCAGGCAGCGAGGGCTTGGTGGCGAGTCCGGCTTACATCGCTGCTCGCGGTATGCCCGGTACGCTGCAGGATCTGGTGAACCATGACTGCGTGAGTTTCGCCCATCCCAGCGGCTTCACCACCTGGCATCTGACCGGACCAGAGGGCGTGGAGGAAGAGGTGCAAATCGCCAGCCGTTTTTCCGGTAACACGGCCCAGGCACTGCGCAAGGCTACGGTGGCCGGCCTGGGCATTGCACTGCTGCCGCCGACGCTCGCCATGCTCGATCTTCAGGCGGGCCGACTTGTACGTGTGTTGCCACACTTCCAGCGCGCGGGCTTTGGTCTGCACGTGCTTTACCCGAGCCGGCAGCATCTGCCGTTGGCGGTATCGGCCTTCATTGAACTGGTGATGGAGAAACTGAGGGTGGAGGCATTCCCGGCACAGGGCTGACCTATCCATATGCATCAGCAGTGATGGCTAAAAGCCTTCTATAATGCGCAGCCTTTGACGCCAGTGTACTCAACAGCCCGGTACTTCCTTGAAACGCGATCTTCGACTTGCCACTTTTCTGATCTTTCTGGTGTGTGTCTCCGTGGTGCTGCTGACGGCCTGGCAGACATGGACGGCCCGACAGAACACGTTGAGCGACATCAATACCGACACATTGAACCTGACTCAGGCGCTCAACACTTACACCGAGGGCACCTTCAAGCAAAGTGAAGTGCTGTTGCTGGGTCTGACAGAAAGGATCGAGAAAGACGGCACCGGCCCGGAGCAACTTGAACGGCTGAGCAGGTTGGTTGCCCAGCAGATGGATGCGCTCCCGCAATTAAATAATGTGGTGCTATATGACGCCCAAGGGGACTGGCTATTTTCGACCAACATGCTGATCTCATCCAATAGCAACAACGCAGATCGGGCGTTCTTCAAGCATCACCGAGACGTCGCGGATCGCGGTATCTATATCGGCCCGGCGATTCTCAGCCGTGTCACTTGCACCTGGGTGATTTCCGTCAGCCGACGCATCGATCACCCTGATGGAAGTTTTGCCGGGGTGATCGCTGCGACCATCAGCCTTGAACATTTCCTCAAACTTTATCGAAGCATCCACGTGGGGCAATTCGGCGCGATCAGCCTGACCTCATCCGAAGGGCGCCTGCTGGTGAGGTATCCCTTTCAAGTGGAAGACATCGGCCGTGACCTGTCTCACGCCCCCATATTCTCCGAATACTTGCGCAACACCTCATCAGGCACCGTGGACTTTGCGTCAAAAGTAGATGGCATCCATCGCCTCTACGCGTTCAAGAGAAACGATCAATATCCTGTCGTCACGACGGTCGCGGTGGGGCAGGCCGAGGCAATGCAAGCGTGGCTCAGTCAGACAAAGCAATCTGTCGCTGTGGTGCTGCTGTTGTTGGGGCTCCTGGTCGCACTGGGGCGCCGGCTGATTTCCCACATCAGCCGGCGTATTCGGGCGGAGGAAAAATTGCTCGCCACCCAAACCGCACTGATCGAGCTTAACCAGACGCTGGAAGTTCTCGCCAGCGAGGACAAACTCACCGGCCTCGCCAACCGCCGGCATTTCGATCAGTTTCTGGATGTCGAATTCAAACGTGCCAAGCGACTTGCAAGCCCGTTGTCACTGATCCTGATCGATGTGGACTTTTTCAAACGCTACAACGATCACTACGGCCATCTCGCTGGAGACGAATGTCTGCGGATCATCGGTCAGGCGATCAAGCACTGTGTACGTCGCCCGGGTGACATGGCGGCTCGTTATGGCGGGGAAGAAATCGCCGTGGTGATGCCCAATACGGACGAATCAGGAGCGCGCAAGGTTGCCGAGGCGATCCTGTCGGGTATTGCGGCCGAACAACTTGCGCATTTGTCGAGCCCGTTAGGTATCGTGACCGTCAGCCTGGGGGTGGCCACTTATGTCGCCGACGGCAGCGACCCTGATGAAAAGGCACTGATCGGTCGTGCAGACCGCGCACTTTATGCGGCAAAGTCGCAGGGGAGAAATCAGCTGAGTGTCGCGTGATCAAGGAGGCACTTGGAGTAAAGAGCGAATCATCGGCACGCGGCGCAACTATCGGTTCAAGTAATAGTGACAATCAAGAAACGCAAGTTCTGTCTGGTCGGCTAAAGGCGGAAAATCGCCTCCATCGAATACGCAGCTCAAGGAATTTGCGCGATGAAGACATTGACCCGACTGGCCGTTGTCGCCCTGTTGATGGGCGGGATTGCAACTGCTGCAACAGCCCGTGCAGACGACGCCCAGTCGTGCCATTTTCTGCCCATCGCCGGCAGCAGCACCGGGTTGCAGTATTCGCAAACCGTCGGTGTGCTCTACAGCGAAAACACCCTGGACAACCTGCAATACCTTGAGCGTTACCACGATGTGGCGGTGAACGGCGCGCGTGATGCGCTGGATGCGCGGATTCGTGACGCGTTCGTCAACAGCTCCGACCCGGAACTGGCGATCGACTGGCTGATGAGCTCGTTGCAGCAGCGGTTCCTGTCGGTGACCGTCTACGACAGTCTCGATGCGCTGGTGCAGGCCCATCCGGATGTGGTGGTGATGCTCGATACCCATAACCGTCTGCTGACCCAACACAACAGTCAGGTCGAGGCGCGTTTCGCCGCGCGGTTCTACGACGCCAACCTGCAATACATCGGCAAGGCCGAAGGCGCGGTCGAGAAACAGATGCCTTCGGTCTGGGTACACAGTAAAGCCGCGGCTGAGATTGCCGCCCAGATCGACCAGCAACGGGACCTGCAACTCAGCGCCTTGAAGCAGTTCGATGACTCGCTCAAGGCCCTGGTGACCGCTGGCTAAACACCCAAACCATTATCGCAACGACAGCGGCCGTGACGCCGCACCGTTGCTCAACGAAACAGACTTTTTATTTCAGGACTTCGCCGATGCGCCCTTTATTTGTTCCTGTGATGGCTTTGGCCACTTTGCTGCTGGCCGGTTGCGCCTCCGCGCCGAACGATCCGACGCTGACCTTGCAGACGAAAAAAACGCCTGCCGAATACGCCGATTGCGTGGTGCCGAAGTTACGGGGTAGCGCTCTGAACCCGACGGTTTCGCAAACCCAGCGCAGCTACCGGATCGTGGTGCCGAGCAAAGTCGCCGCGGACAATGTTCTGGAAGCCTACAAAGCCCCGAGCGGCGGCAAGGTGTTTTTGTATGAGCGCCACTTGCTGGTGTCGAACTTCATGCCTTCGAGTTTCGAACGTGCCGCGCAGGAATGCCTGTAACCCGTAACCGCTTTGAAAAATGCTCCTTTGGTTGGCCGCAACCAACCAATTCTTTGCCCCGTGCCTTAGTTGGCTTCGGGGCTTTTTTTTGCGTGCAGGTTTTGGGGCTGGGAGCTGGGCGCCGGTACTTGCGCCAGAGACATCAACCGAGCGGCTCGGCCTTGCAACTCATTGGCCCTGAGCCTGGTTTCTGGAAAAACACCACGTCGCCGTCTTGCCAGAAACTGTAATTCCCCTGGGAATCCTTGCCTGTGTATCGGGTTCCCGAATCACTCGGCTCATGGTTCAGGATGATCGAGCTGTTCGCCCATTTCAGGTACACGACACCCGGCTGCGTGCTAAAGAAGGTGGCGGCAACCAGCGGGTTGAGCCCTGTACAACGAAAGGCCAAAGGGCCTTCGGTGAGCCTGTCCGGATCCTTGGTTCTCACAATGGCCGAGCCTTGGCGCAGCTGGTGCGCGCGCTCGGCATAACTGCGGATCGTGCACGCCTTGGGCGCAGGTTCGGAGGCACACTGATTGCGGGCGTCGATCCAGAACTGCTGGTCGATCATGACTTTGTCCGGACCCGGCACCGAATGTTCATCCGTGAGCGCCAGGCGATAAAGGCGCGTCAGTTCGATGTCCATCTGCGCCAGCTGCGGATCGCGACAAATCAGCTTTTCGACGGACGCCTTTGCCTCGGCACAGTCGAAGCTGGTCTTGAAGGTCGGCGAAGGGGGCGCAGCATTTGCACAGGTGCTCGCCACCGCGCACACGCTGGCAGTGAGTAGACCGTTGAACAGGGCCGTGACCGTTTTCATGTTGGCTTCAGCCAAATCATTACGTGACGCCCGGATCGCCGTGGGACTTGTCGATGCATTGAACAGTCATTCGTTCGCATGGGTGTATCGCAGTGTAAGTCAGTGCTCAGAACTTGCCATACCGCCTGGCGGTGGCATGCACTATGGACTGCGTTTATCGCGCCCTGTTCCCAACAAGCGATCTATGGCACCACCCAGAAGGTTGTGCAGCAGTTCATCACGCTCCTGGTCCTTCATGGAGTGATGCGCTAGCCAACTGGGTGCACTGTTGAGCAAATTGGCAATGACTCCTGCCAACGCGCCAGGCTCAACGAGTTTGGCAGACGGACTAAACATCAAAAACAATCGGCGTTCGTACTGCTCACGAAGCTGTCGGACCCGTTGTTGCTGCTCTTCATTCAGGCAGCCCGTGTCCCGCTCCACCAAACGAAAGTGCCAAGGCATCTCGTGATGCAAGTTCAAGTGCGCCTGAATCAGGGCACCCGGTTTGTCCCGTTTGGCCGGGGCCTGTTGCTCGATGCGCCCCAGGGTTGCCAGAAGCTCTTCGTAGAACTCCTCGATCAGGTCGAGCAACAAATGCTGTTTGCTGGGGTAATGGTGATACAACGAGCCCGGAGTGAGCCCCAGGCAGGTCGCCAGCTCACGCATGCCGACCTGTCCGAAACCCTTGCTGGCGAACAGCTCCAGCACCTTGTCCCGGTACTCGGCGAAGCGCGGGCAACGCTCAGGCATAGGCATGGAAGCCGCGCCCCGTTTTGCGCCCCAGGTAGCCGGCGGCGACCATTTCCTTGAGTAGCGGAGCGGGGCGGTATTTGCTGTCGTTGAAGCCTTCGTAGAAGGCTTGAAGAATGGCCAGCACGGTGTCCAGGCCGATCAGGTCGGCCAGGGCCAGCGGGCCGATGGGTTGATTGCAGCCCAGGCGCATACCGGCGTCGATATCTTCAGCGCTGGCCAGACCTTCCTGAAGCACCAGGATCGCTTCATTGATCATCGGCACCAGAATCCGGTTGACCACAAAACCCGGACGGTTGCCCGCGGTGATTGCGGTCTTGCCGAGGGTTTTTGCCATGTCCAGCGCCAGGTCGTGGGTGGCATCGCTGGTTTGCAGGCCGCGAATCACTTCGATCAGGCCCATCACCGGCACCGGGTTGAAAAAATGCAGACCGATGAAGCGCTCGGGCCGGCTCACGCTGGCAGCCAGTTGAGTAATGGACAGCGACGATGTGTTGGAGGCGATCACGCACTCGGCACTGACCTGCGCGGCGATTTGTTGCAGCACGCGCAGTTTCAGATCGAGGTTTTCGGTGGCGGCTTCGATCACCAGTTGCATGTCCAGCAGACTGCTGTAATCGGTATGGGTGCGAATCCGGTCGAGGGCAGCGAGTTTTTGCGCCTGCGTCAGTGTGCCCTTGGCGATCTGCCGATCGAGGTTTTTATCGACGGTCGCGACAGCTTTTTGAAGGGCGTTCTCGCAGATGTCGAGCAAGGTCACGTTGAAGCCGGCCAGGGCGCAGACCTGTGCAATGCCATTGCCCATGGTGCCTGCGCCGATCACGCCAATGTTTTGCAGATTCATGTCACCGTCCTTCCGATCAAACCCTCGATACCTTGGCCGTGGCAACGGCCGAAGGCGTATTATTGGCCGCGAGTCTAGAGCTGGCGGGGCAGTTGTCCTATGCCGAAACTGTTCAACGGTGCTGGTGTTTTTTGCCATTGCGGATGAGGGGAGAGAAGCATTCACATGCGGGAAAAGGACTCGGTGGCCGCCTACTTCATGCAGGCTATGATCCATGGGTTGGGGGAAAATCCGCAGCGCTTGCAGGCTGTCCTTGAAGAGTCGGGGATTGACCCGGCGCTGATACAGCAGCCCACGGCAAGGGTGCCAGCGACGGCATTTGCCGCGCTGTGGCTGATTCAAATCCGTGAACTGCGCGACGAATTTTTCGGGCTCGATTCCCATGGAATGCCGCCCGGCAGTTTCGCATTGATCTGTCGTGCGTTGATCCAGGAGCCGGATCTGCACAAAGCCTTGCGCCAGTGCCTGAGCAACTTCGCGCTGTTCCTGCGCGACTTTCGCGGCACGCTGACGGTGCGTGGCAAACGAGCGGTCATCAGTCTTGAATCCTGCGCACAGGACGATAATTTCAGCCGTTTCGGCGAAGAAACATTTCTGGTGCTGATTGTCAGTCTGCTGTGCTGGCTGGGCGGGCGGCGCATCCCCATAGACCGCGCGGATTTTCGACAGGTGCGTGTTCCTTTGAGCGACGACGGTCTGCTCTGGGGCAGCAACCTCACCTTTGGGGCCGAGCGCACCGAAATTGAATTTGCCAGCCGCTATCTGCAACTGCCGGTGGTTCAGGACCTGGCCTCACTGAAAGTGTTTCTACGCACGGCACCTCAATGGCTGGTCATCCGCTTTCGCAACGCCGATGGCCTGGGGGCACAGGTTCGCCAACGGCTGCGCAACACTCACTACAGCCAGTGGCCAACCCTGCAGGCTTTTGCTTTGGAACAACACCTGAGCCCAAGCACTTTTCGCCGCAAGCTGGAGCGGGAAGGCTGTTCCTATCAGGAGATCAAAGATGAAGTACGTCGTGCGGTCGCCATCGAGCAGTTGCGCAAAAGCCCAATGAGCATCGGCGAGATTGCCGAGTTAACCGGATTTCAGGAAACCAGTGCCTTTCATCGGGCATTCAAGAAGTGGACGGGCGATAGCCCAGGCCGGTATCGGCAGAAGTCTGGGGGGCCATTAGTGATGGCCCCCCAGAGGCGCCTGCAAGGTGTTTCCAGCAAAGTTTCAGATGCCTCTGAGTGTACCGCCGCCGTCGCGAGCAAAGTGCAACTCAGGCTGTAAAGTCGCTGACGTGCAACTCCTGGACGCCCACCAGCGCGATTTCGAACTCGGGGGTGACGTCGGCATCGACACTGCCGTAGAGAATGCCATCGGCAAAGCGCAGTTGGCCGGTGGCGTCGGCAGAGTCGAAGGCGTTGCTGCCGATGAAAGTGAAGGCGTCGATAGTGGTGGTCAGCGGGTTGGCGTCCAGGCCGGTGAAGTCCAGATGATCACCCTCGGTGCTCTTGAAACCGTTGATCACATCCCGTAAAGCGCCGGCGCCCATGTCCGACAGCGCATCAAACACGTAGGTATCCGCGCCAGTGCCTCCGGTAAGGTTGTCGGTGCCGGCACCGCCGATCAGCCGGTCATCACCCGAACCGCCCACCAACGTATCGTTGCCCGCACCACCGTTCAGAACGTTCGCGCCGCTGTTGCCCGACAGCGTGTCGGCGTAGGCGCTTCCCGTGAGGTTTTCGAAGAGCTTCACGGTGTCGAGCCCGGAGCCCACGGTATTTTGTTGCACTGACGTCGAGAGGCTGACGGTAACGCCAGACGCGGCGCGTTCATAAGACACCGTGTCATTGCCTTCGCGCCCGTCCAGCACGTTGTTGCCGGCTCCGGCGAACAGCGTGTTGTCCAGCGCGTTGCCCGTGCCATTGGCGGCGCCAGGGCTATCGATATACAGACGCTCGACGTTGTTGCCGAGGGTATAGGCCGCCAGGCTGCTGTGTACGCTGTCGATCCCTCCGGACGCCGCATCACTGTTGGTCTCGATTACGGCGTCGTCGGCGTTGTCGACATAGTAGGTGTCGCTGCCATCGCCGCCGCTCATGCTGTCGGCCCCTGCGGCACCATCGAGCACATTATTGCCGGCATTGCCGGTGATGAAGTTGTGCTGCTCATTGCCGGTGCCGTTGATGCTCGACACGCCGGTGAGCACCAGGTTCTCGAGATTGGCGCCCAGGGTCCAGCTGACCGAGGCCTGTACCGTATCGATCTGCGAGGTCGAGGTGTTGCTTTCCACCACGCGGTCGAGCACGTTGTTGACCACATAAATGTCGTTACCATCGCCACCGGTCATGGTGTCGGCGCCCAGGCCGCCATCCAGCGTGTCGTTACCCGAGCTGCCCACCAGGGTATCCGCCTGGTCGGTACCGGAAATCATCGTCCGGTTGTTGGCGAAAATGTCCTGCACGCTGTTGTTGTCGTTGGGGTTGCCCTGGAAGCCAAGGTCATTGGCGATGTAATCGGCCAGGCGCTGGCCGACGATTTCCGCCGATTCCTCGTGCAGGTGCCAGACGTCGTCGGGATACGTCAGCGCATCGACTTCGTGGCGCAAGGGGAGATCGGTGTAGTCCACCGCCAGCTTGACGTCGGCGCGCTCGGTGGCGATGGCTTCCTGGGCGGCGCGGACATAACCAACCCCTTCGACGACGGCGGCAATCTTGTCTTCCGAATAACCACGGGCACGCGCCGCGTCCTGCTCGTAGTGACCGGTTTCCATCATGTACACGTTGAAGTTGCCGAGCTGGGCATGCAGGTAATCAAACACCTTGAGGGTCGCAGCCTTGTAGGCCGCCGCTGCCGCTGCCTTGTCCGTGGCGCGGGCGATCTCCTGGGCGGCTTCCTCGCCCTGGCCCCAAATGATGCCCATGGTGACGTTATTGATCGATTGCAGTTCACTGCGCTGGTCGCTCAGCAGCGTCACGGCGCGCAACAGCGCAGCCCCGGGTTGGTTGGTGTCGGTCAGCCACCAGCACAATTTGAGTTCTTCGGCGCTGAGCGTCGACAGGCCGGTGACCGTGCTGCCGCCCACCGCGATGTCGATGCCGTTGCCATCGGCATCGGTGAACTGACTGCGCACGTCATAGGGGGTGTAGCGGTCCAGGTCGTTGACCAGCATCGAGGTGCCGGACTGATTGTCGTCCTCCGTCATGCGCAGCAGGCGCGCATTGGATTGGCCGAGGGTGGGCAGGTAGAGGATGTCCTGTTGGGCGCGCGTGCCGAACACGAAGTCGCTGGCGGTCAGGGTGTTGAGGTAGTTGCCACTGAGGGCGATTTCAAAGCGATTGCCATCGGCATCCGCTTCGGCGGACTTGATGTAGGTCTTGTCGCCGGCCGCATTGAGGGTCACGTACAACGTGCCATTACTGCCATCACCAAGGCCAACAAAGCCCAGGCCCGACACATCGATCTTGTCGACGCCCGCAGTGAAGTCATAAATCGTGTCGGTGGCGGTGACACCACCCGTGTCGTAGTCGCGGTAGCTGTCGAGCAGGTTGGTATAGCGGAAGGTGTCGGCGCCGTCGCCGCCATACAGCGAGTCGCGTCCGCCGCCGCCGTCGACGATGTCGGCGCCAGTGCCGGCCTTGATCGTGTCGTTGCCACCGAGGCCGAGGATCAGGTCTGCACCCGCCGTACCGTTGAGGGTTTCGGCATTGTTGGTGCCGGTGACAGTGTTGGCCACTCCCAAGGCGAAGCTATCGCTGGCCGATGCACCGGCTGGGTCTGTGGCCTTGACCAGCACGTCGTAATTGCCGGACGCGGTGCTGGTCGGCGTGCCGGTGAAGGTCAGATTGGTGGCATTGAAGCTCAGCCACGCGGGCAGGGCGCTGCCATCGGCCAGGGTGGCGGTGTAGCTGAGGTTGTCATTATCCGCATCGGTGAAGCTGGTGGCTGGCACCACGTAGGTGAACGGGGCGTTTTCGGTGGCGTTCTGATCCAGCAGCGGGGCGGCCAGAACCGGCGCGTGGTTGGTCGGTGACGACGTGGCGAAGACGAAGTTGGCGCTGGTCAGCTTGTCGAGGTAGTTACCGTTCAGTGCCACTTCGAAGCGGTTGCCATCGGCGTCGGCGGTCAGGGACTTGATGTAAGTCTTGGTGCCGGTACTGTTGAGCGCCACGTACACGGTGTTGTTTTTGCCATCCCCCAGGCCGGTGAAGCCCATGGCCGAGAGGTCGATCTTGTCGGCGGTGATATCAAAATCGGTGATCAGGTCGCCAAGGTTGGCACCGCCGGTGTTGTAGTTGCGGTAACTGTCCAGGCGATTGGAGAACACGAAGGTGTCCGCTCCGGCGCCACCGGTGAGGGTGTCCATACCGGCACCGCCGTCGAGCCTGTCGTCGCCCGCGCCGCCATTGAGGCTGTCGTTACCCGCCAGGCCGAGCAGGGTGTCGGCCGAATCACTGCCCAGCAGCGAGTCGTTGCCGTTGGTGCCGGTGAGCACACGATTGAAGATGAAATTGCTCGCGGTCAAGGTGCTGGCGAGGTTGCCCGAGAGTATCAATTCGAAGCGATTGCCGCTGGCGTCGGCATCGTAGTCCTTGATGTAGGTGCGGTTAGTGCTGGCGCTGTAGCTGACTTGCAGGGTACTGCCATGGCCATTGCCCAGGCCGGTGAAACCGAGGCCGGCGAGGTCGATTTTGTCCTGGGTGACATCAAAGTCGGTGATGGTGTCATCGAAGCTTGCGGTTGCGTTGCGGTAGCTGTCGGACTGAGTGGTGAAACGGAACGTATCGGCACCGGTACCACCGGTGAGTTTGTCGATGCCTGCACCCCCCACCAGAATGTCGTCACCGGCCCCGCCATTGATGGTGTCGTTGCCGGCACCGCCATAGAAAATCTCGCTGCCGGCGCTGCCCAGCAGGGTGTCGTTGCCAGCTGTGCCTTGCACGGTGGTCATCGGTACCGTGTCGCTGACGTAGCTGCCGTCGCCATAGACCAGCGTCGCACCGTTGCTGGTGTGGCTGATGGTGTTGCCGATGATGGCGTTGCGATCAGTGCCGTCTTCATTGCGTTCCGCAACGCCGTAGGTCGACAGGTTGCTGCCGGTGATGATGTTGCTCTGGATGATGTTATCGCTGCCGTTGTAGTACTTGCCGGACACACCCAGGGTGTCGTTGTAGGACTGGATGATGATCTCCGGTACGGGGTTGCCCAGGGAATTGCTGTTGAGCGTGTTGTCGATGATCTCGACGTGGTTGCTGCCGTAGATGCGGATCCCGGCGCTGGTGTTGTCGTGGATGTCGACGCCGCTGACCGTCACCTCGCTGGACATTTTGATCAGCACCCCTTCGGCGCCGTTGCCATACACCTGGCCACCAGTGATGGTGATGTTGCTGGGGGAGGGGATGTTCTCGCTGCCGCGCTGCACCACGATGCCGTTGCCGCCATTGCTGTAGGCAACGTTATTGGTGAGCGTGAAGTCGTGGGTGCTGGTCACGACGTTGAAACCGTGTCGGTCGTTGTCGTAGGCGACGTTGTTTTCGAAGGTGCTGTTGCTCAGGAAGTCAGCTACGAAACCGTCCAAGCCATTGCCGTGGGACACGCTGTTCTTGATGACCATGTTGACGGTTTGCTCGTGGGGGTCGAAACCGTACCCGGAGCAATCCTTGATCTCGACGCTGTCGAGGGTGACGTTGGAGTCGTAGCCTGCTTGCCCGGGAATGTAGCCGTTGAACCAACCGTCGATTTTGCCCGTAGTGTTGTCACGGTTGCCGTCGATGGTGAGGTTGCTGACGCCGAAGTCGTGGGTTTCCTCGCCATAGGCGGAGCGGATGACTCCGGTGATCTTGGTGTCGGAGCCGTCAGCCACCTTGATGGTGGTTGCGCCCATGCCGTCGCCGTACAGATAGACGTTGCTCTTGAGCATCAGGCAACCGTCGGAAGGTTCCACACCTCCCGAAACGATGTAAGTTCCGGTCGGCATATACACCTGCCCCCCGCCTGCGGCGGCCGCCGCATCAATTGCACTTTGTATCGCCGCTGTGTCGTCAGTGATGCCATCTCCTTTGGCGCCAAAATTTTGTGCATTGAAAATCATGAGCTTATCTCCGTATCCGGCCAAAACCTCGGAAGATGCCAATATTCCATCGACAACCACCGTGTTTTGACCCAGCGGAGTGCAAAAGTTATGACCGCATATCGGGGATGTGTCAAAAAACCGGACTAACTGATCGGCGGTTCGAGGGGTGTATCAAAAAAGTAACAGTTTGTTGACGCCCGCTCCGGTAGCGAGCGATGGCTCTGTGGGGGCGGGTTTTCATCATTGAGGTGTATTACGAGATGCTATCGATAGCCCGCAGGTGCGCTGCAGCAATGTTGTATGCGCGATGCTTGAGCTGGAGGTGTATGAGCGGTATGGGTAATGAGGAGCGACCTCATTGGAACGTCGCTCCTCTGAATCCAAAAACGCTTACGTCGTCTTCAATGACTCCCGACGCGAAGGCTTTCTCTTATCGCCAAGCCACCAGCGATTATCAGCGGCGCGGTGGTGAAATCCGCCCCGGCGTTACACAGGCTAGCTCGTGTCCTGCAACACGCGCCCATTCAGGTGCTTGCGTTAACCCGCGATCTTTATTGCAAGCTCAGCGACGTGTTTACCCTGGAAACGCGCAATATCCAGTTCATTCTGTGACGGTTGCCGTTTACCGTCAGCGCCTGCCAGTGTGGTCGCGCCATAGGGCGTACCGCCGGTGATCTCGCTCATGTTGGTCAGCCCTGCGCAGGTGTAAGGCACACCCACGATGACCATCCCTTGATGCAGGAGTGTGCTGTGAAACGACGTAATCGTGGTTTCCTGGCCACCGTGCTGGGTGCCGGTCGATGCAAAGACACTGCCGATTTTTCCGACCAGCGCGCCGCTCATCCACAGTCCGCCGGTCTGGTCGAGAAACGTGCGCATCTGTCCCGCCATATTGCCGAAGCGCGTCGGTGTACCAAAGATGATTGCATCGTAATTGCCCAGCTCGTCAGGTGTCGCCACCGGTGCCTTCTGGTCAAGTTTGACGCCGATGGCTGCTGCCTGTTCGGCCGGGATGGTTTCAGCGACACGCTTGAGCGTCACGTCGGTGCCAGGTACGGATCGTGCGCCTTCGGCCACTGCGCCAGCCATCGTTTCGAGGTGACCGTACATTGAGTAATAGAGAACCAGTACCTTCGCCATGATTTTTCTCCTGGATTAAGCGCCATTCGATGGATTAGGAAGATTTGGGTTACACCACTGCCAACGAACTGCAGCGGCAGGCGTAGCACTCGGTCACGAACAAAACGGCGGCTCACACCCACCCGACTGCAGGGACTTTGACGGCATGCGGATTAACACTAGCAGCTCTGTATGCTGCCTGCCGGGCAGTCAGGGAAGCTATTCGATTGATGGCAGATGGCAGCACGTGTAGGCCCAGCCATTAAAAAAAGTACCCCTTACTCCCGGATATCATGATTTTTCACAAGCATGAGCTTTCCATATAGTCCTCCCAAGCCCACTTGGAACACGGCTGTGTTTCCCTTGATGCGAGAGAACTTTATGGAAAATAAGAAACGCGCCGTCCAGGCTTCAGACATTGGAATGGGGACTCGAGTCGTATGGGGAGGAGAGCAGGTTCAGCATCCCTACAATTCCACGCAGACACCCATCGTGGTCAGTGCTGCCTATGGCTATGACGATATCGATAAGTGGTATGACGTGGCATTGGGAAAAGAGCCAGGCTTCATTTACAGCCGGATGAGCAATCCCACTGTCTGCGTTTTGGAAAATAAACTCTGTGAGCTCGAAAACGCAGAGTCGGCTGTAGCTTTCAGTACCGGAATGGCTGCAATCAGCGGTGTACTACACACCTTCCTGTCCTATGGACAGCGTGTGATATCTACGCGTGACAGCTACGGCGGTACGAACAAGATTTTCGAGGAGTTTCTTCCACGCATGGGTGTGGAGGTAACCCTTTGCGATACGCTCGACACTATGGCGCTTGAGCAGGAAATCGCTAAAGGCTGCAACGTCCTGTACCTGGAAACACCCACGAACCCAACGCTGAAAATCGTTGATATTCGGCGCCTTGTGGCAGCGGCCAAGCGAGTGGGCGCTTTGGTTGTTGCGGACAACACATTCGCGACGCCTCTGAATCAGAATCCTCTCGCTTTAGGCGTTGATGTGGTTGTGCACAGCGCGACCAAATTCCTGTCCGGTCATGGTGATGTCCTCGGTGGTGTGGTCTGCGGCGCCGAGCATTTGATGTCTCAAGTTCGCCATTACCGCGAAATCAATGGTGCCTCGCTGGATCCTTTTTCGGCGTATCTAATCATCCGAGGCATCAAGACTCTGGCTCTGCGTCTTCGCCAGCAACAGGCGAGCGCGATGCTTTTGGCCGAGTACCTCTGTACCGAACCGCTGGTTGAGTCGGTGAACTATCCGGGGTTGCCTCAACATCCAGGTCATGACATCGCTCGTTCGCAAATGAACGGATTCGGCGCCATCGTCAGCTTCGTGCTGAAAGGAGGTATGGACGCAGTGACCCGTTTGCTACCGCTGCTCAGATATGCGCATCGGGCGGGTAATTTGGGCGCTGTCGAGACCATCTATGGGCCGGCTCGGACGACCAGTCACGTGGAAAATACCTTGGAAGAACGTCAGGCACTTGGAATCTCCGAAGGTTTGGTTCGAATATCCGTAGGTATTGAAGATTCAGCAGATTTATTGGCTGACCTAAAACAAGCTTTCGCTTTAGTGCGAGGTAAACATGGTGATACGAGCTTTAACGCTGATAGTGCCCAACGTTTCATTGAGGTAGAAACCTGAATACGGGCAGGACGCTCGAGATTCATCTTAAGCCCTTCATGAAGAATGAAAATAATAAAATCCAGCGACGACAAATTTGTACTGCCCAACAGCCAGTTATAAGGCGTTTGTCCGAACATTTCATGAGAATAAAACTATGTCCACGCATATTGAAGATCATCAGTCCGACCCAAACTCGCGTTTCAAAAAGGAAATGCAAACACGCCACATCGTTATGTTGGCACTGGGCGGTGTGATCGGTACGGGGTTATTCCTTACCTCCGGTTACACGGTTAATCAGGCAGGGCCGCTCGGTGCAGTGATTGCTTACATCATCGGGGCAGTGATGGTGTATTTAGTCATGGTCTGTCTCGGTGAGTTGGCTGTACAGATGCCAGAAACCGGATCTTTCAGTAGTTATGCAACGCGATACCTGGGCCCAGGCACAGGCTATACAGTGGCCTGGCTTTACTGGCTCACTTGGGCGGTAGCCATCGGTTCAGAATTTACCGCCGCGGGCATACTGATGGTTCGGTGGTTTCCCGACACACCAGTCTGGATTTGGAGTGCGCTGTTTGCCATCGCCGTTTTCTTAAGCAATGTTGTTTCTGTTCGGTGGTTTGCGGAGACTGAATTTTGGCTTTCGCTGATTAAGGTGCTGACCGTTATCACATTCATTGCGATTGGCGGAGCGGCAATTTTCGGTCTTATTCAAGTACAGAGTTTGCAGGGGGCGGGACTTTCCAACTTCACACGTGAGGGGCTTTTTCCTACTGGGTTTTTACCCATTGCAATGACCCTCCTGGCTGTTTCATTCGCATTTTCCGGAACTGAGCTGATCGGGATTGCGGCAGGTGAAGCGCAAGATCCACAAACTAGCGTGCCCAAGGCAATCCGCACGACAGTGGTACGTTTGGCGCTGTTCTTCGTGGGGACCATTTTCGTCCTTGCGACGTTACTGCCACGAGAGCAAGCGGGGCTCGTAGAAAGCCCGTTCGTGATGGTGTTTGAGCTGATTGGCATCCCATACTCTGCCGACATTATGAACTTCGTCATTCTCACGGCACTGATTTCCGCCGCTAACTCGGGGCTGTATGCAGCGTCCCGAATGCTGTGGACATTGAGCGATCAAGGACATATGCCTAAGCGCTACGCCAGGCTCTCCAGTCGGGGTGCACCGGTGAACGCCATCGTTCTTAGTATGGCGGGTGCAGTGGCTTCTCTGCTCAGCAGTGTGTTTGCCCCTGATACGGTTTACTTGGCCTTGGTGTCCATCTCCGGTCTGGCGGTCGTGGTCGTGTGGATGAGCATTGCTGCCAGCCAGATCGCGTTCCGTCGTCAATACGTTGCTAATGGCGGACGAGTTGAAGACCTGCATTTCCGTGTACGCGGCTATCCATGGGTGCCTATCGGTGCACTGTTGTGTTGCTTGCTGGCCTGTGTGGGTATCGCTTTTGATCCTGAGCAGCGAGTGGCGCTTTACTTCGGCCTTCCCTTTATCGCGTGGTGTTACTTCGTTTACTGGATCACTCGAAACAAGAGAGCAGAGCGGTTGGCTTTAGCCGCAGCTGTTCATTCCTCTGGCACCGCGTGAATTTCTCAGGCAATGATTGAGCATAGTTAAAGCCCTGATGAGGTTGCGCCGATGAGTCAAAAGTCACTACCACCCTTGAACTGGTTGAGGGCATTCGAAGTATCGGCGCGTTGTTTAAATTTTACCCACGCGGCGGAAGAACTCCATTTGACTCAAGGGGCCGTGAGTCAGCAGATCCGTCAGTTAGAAAGTCACCTCGGTGTGGCGCTGTTCAAGCGCTTACCTCGAGGGCTTGGCTTGACCGAGGAAGGGCAGTCGTACCTGCCTGTCGTACAAGACGCGATCAGTCGCCTTGCAGTCGGCACAAACGAGATTTTCGGCCAGCGCAATCGAAGACATTTGAAGGTGCGTGGCAGCCTTTCCTTTCTTCACTATTGGTTGGCCCCCCGACTCGCAGATTTTTGTCGGGAGTATCCCCAGATTGATATTCGATATATCAGCAATATTTGGGTGAAAGAACCGGACGGCGAAGATGACCTGGAGATTCGCTGGGGATGCGGTGAGTGGTCGGGCTTGCACGCTCAGCGATTGACTTGGGACATCCTTCAGCCTGTTTGCTCCCCAACGCTCATGGCCAGTTCACCCATACATGAGCCTCGCGATTTGATGAACCATTCACTGCTTCACGTGTTGGGGTACGAAGAAGGTTGGGGTTACTGGTTGAAGCGAGTTGGAGCAGACGACTTCGACTACTCCCGTGGCCTTCAGTTTGACACGCTGATTTCCACGATCCGCATGGCCGAATTGGGGCAGGGCGTTGCGCTGGCACGGTCTTCCGTGGTCGAGGATTTGCTTAAGAACGGGCAATTGGTTGCGCCATTCAATTACCGAATCGAGGCAAGCGAATCCTTTTATCTGGTACACGAACAGAACGAAGTGCTATCGCCTGATGCCGCACATTTTTCTACCTGGCTGGTGGCGCAAGCCCATCGCCTTTTGTAAAACTGATTTGGAGTTGCCATGGATTATGTAAGCACTCGCGGCGGTGACATGCGTGCTGATTTTCGCAGTGTGGTTCTGTCGGGGCTCGCCGAAAATGGTGGTCTCTATGTCCCAGCCAGTTTGCCTGTCTTTACCGAGAAACAGATTGCCGGCTGGTCGTGGCTGCCGTTTGATGAGTTGGTTTGGCGAGTGATTTCGCCTTTTGTCGGCTCTTCCATAGACGAAAGCACCCTGCGTGCCTTGCTCAGTGACAGCTATCAACAATTCAAGCACCGCGCTATTACGCCGCTTGAGCAAATCGGGCACAACGAGTGGATACTCCAGCTGTTTCATGGCCCGACCGGTTCTTCCAAGGATTTCGCCGCGCAATTGCAGTCGCGCCTGGTTGAGCATTTTCTGGAAGAGGTCGGTAAAGAAGCGTTGGTGGTCGGTGCAACTAACGGTGATACCGGCGTCGCGGCGCTTGAAGCCTTTGCTAACTGCCCGGCCGCCCGCATGGCGATACTGTATCCGCGCGACGGGCTTGCACCTGAGCAACTCAGTGCCTTGCAGGCAGCCGACCCGCAGCGGGTTCAGCTGTTTCCGGTTGACGGTAATTTCGATGATTGCCAGACGCTGGTCTCCCGACTCTTGCGTGAGTGGCCGTTGGATGGAGTGTTGCCGGTCTGTTTCAACTCGACCAATTGGATCGGCGTCCTGGCCCAGATCGTTTTTTACTTCCACGCAGCCTTGCAACTGGGCGGTGGCTCGCGTCCCGTTGGCTTTAGCGTTCCAGCTGCCAGCTCGGCCGAAATCTACGCTGGTTACATTGCCCAGAAAATGGGATTACCGATCAATCAGGTGATCATTTCCACCAACAGCAATGATGCCCTGCACCAGTTTTTTCATTGCAATCGCTACTCCACCCGGATGACTAATCGAACAGTGTCGCCGGCGATGGACTTCTCGTTGTTTTCCAACCTGGAGCGGTTTATCTGGGAGATTTACGAGCACGATGGCTGCTCAACAAAAACACTGATGGAGCATTTTGAAAGTTGCGGAGAAATGAGCATCGGTAACCAGCAATGGCTACGTGCTCGAGTACTCTTCGATTCCTATGCCGTACACGAATCCCAGGTGCGCGATGAAGTAGTCGAACTGTTCCGAGAGACAGGCTCGGCCATCGATCCTCACACCGCTGTCGGTGTACTGGCCGGCAGGCTTCATCGACGCAGCCTGGGCGCGCCGATGGTCACCTTCGGGCAAATTGCGCCGGCCAAGTCAGCGGCGCTGTTGGCCGAACTGGGCGTCTGGCAAGCAAGCGTTCCGAGCACTGTCGAGGTGCGCGCGCAACCACCGTACCTGGCCAAGGGCGATCTGGACGGTCTGTGCCAAGCTCTTCGCCTGGTGCAGTCGAGGCTTTCATGAAGCGCATTCTAGATCCGTTGGACGAACGCATACTGGCCGAACTTACCGCCAATGCGCGAATAGCCCATATCGAACTGGGTGCCAAGATCAACTTGTCACGCAATGCGGTGCGCCAGCGCATCGAGCGTCTTGAGCGCGACGGTGCGATCCAGGGCTATACGATACTTCTCGGCGAGTCGCGGCGGCCTACGTCGCTTATCAGCGCGGTGATCTTTGTCTACCGCTACGACCGCATGCGTGGCGAAGAAGTACTGGCTGCGCTGCGCTCCATTCCCGAAGTCGTGCAATGTGAAGTACTCAGTGGTGAGTTCGATTTAATGCTGCGTGTGAATGCCGCCACACCTGAACGAGTCCATCTCGTGTGGAAGGAAATCGCGGCCATGCCAGGGGTGGAAAACACCGTGACATCGTTCGTCCTTTCTGCGGTGTTTTGACAACTTCGTGCTTGGGCAAAACGCTCAATTAATACAGCACTCTGCCATATTCAACTGCCAAAGCCCGCCTCTTAGGATGTTCCTATCGAACAACGTCAATATAGGAACAGCGTTTATGACTGAGTACAAAATTGCCTTGGTAGGGTTTGGTGGCGTGAACCGTGGCTTCGCCCAATTGGTCGCCGATCGTAATGCCGAGTGGAAAGAGGCCCTTGGCTTCACCATTAAAATTGTCGGGGTCACCGATCTGTTCCTCGGCTCAATCGTTGCCAAAGACGGTCTGGATGCAAAGCAGTTGGTGGCGCTGCCGGTTGAGAAGGGCGCATTCGCTCAACTGCCCGGCGGCAATGCCGAGGCCTTCAACGAAACCGTGATCAAGCATTCCGGTGCAGACATCATCGCTGAAGCCACTTTCACCAATCCGGTGGATGGCGAGCCCGCCACTACCTTTTGCCGCTGGGCCTTGGAAAGCGGCATTCATGTAGTGACCACCAATAAGGGGCCTATTGCGCTGCACGGTGCCGAGCTCAAGGCGTTGGCCCGTCGCAACCAGGTCGCCTTCGAATACGAGGGGGCGGTGATGAGTGGCACCCCCGTGATTCGTCTGGCCCGGCAGGCCCTGGCGGGTGCCAACGTGCAAGGCTTCGAAGGCATCCTGAACGGCACTTCCAACTACGTGCTCACCCGGATGAAAGACGGCCTGGCGTTCAACGATGCCGTCGTACAAGCGCAACAACTCGGCTACGCCGAGGCAGATCCTACCGCCGATGTGGAAGGGTTTGACGTACGCCTCAAGGTGGTGATCCTGGCCAACGAACTGCTCAACGCACGACTGAATGTCAGCGATGTAGCGTGCTCGGGTATCAGCAATATCAGCGCACAAGATATTGCCCAGGCAAGTGCCAATGGCGCGAGCTGGAAACTGATTGGCTCAGCCGATCGTGCAGCAGATGGCTCGGTTCGAGCGAGTGTGGAAGCTCGCTTACTGTCGAACTCACATCCTCTTGCCGGAATCAGCGGTGCTACGAATGCAGTGTCATTCAAGACCGAACTGCTGGGAGCTGTCACAGTGTCCGGGCCTGGGGCAGGGCGCATCGAAACAGCCTTCGCATTGCTGTCGGACATCGTCGCCATCCACACCGCCCACGGCAAATAAAGGAGATAGTCATGAGCGTATCCAGCATGGCCAGTATCCAGCTTGTTAATGCCAAACAGATTGATGTGTTCAGTCCATTCGATGGTCGCCTGGTGGGAAGCGTCCCTTGCCTCGATGCCGCCGCCGTTCCTGGCTTGCTGGAGCGTGCGCGAATTGGCGTGCGTGAGAGTGCAGCAATGCCTCGTCACCTGCGTGCGCGCATCCTTGAGGAGGCGGCCCGGCGTGTAGAGCTTGAGGCTGAAGCGTTTGCCAAACTCATTGTTGCAGAGGCGGGGAAGACGCTGCGACAAGCAGAGAAGGAAGTAAAACGTTGTGTGAATACGCTGAAGCTATCGGCGCAAGAGGCTCGTCGTAACGCCGGGGAAGTGATTCCATTTGAGGCATATGAAGGCTCCGAATCGCGCCAGGGCTGGTTCACTCGAGAACCGTTGGGGCTTATCGTCGCGATCACTCCCTACAACGATCCGCTGAACCTGGTTGCCCATAAACTTGGCCCGGCCATCGCCGGTGGTAATGCTGTGATCCTGAAGCCCTCAGAGCTCGCACCGTTGTCTGCTCTCAAGCTGGTTGAGTGCCTGGTGGAAGCGGGTCTGCCTCCGTCTGTGGTAACCCCGGCGACCGGTGGCGTCGATCTGGGTAAAGCATTGGTGGAGGTTCGTGAAGTTCGGATGATTTCCTTTACGGGCGGTTTTGCCACGGGTGAGGCCATTGCTCGTAGTGCAGGGTTGAAGAAGCTAGCGATGGATCTGGGAGGAAATGCCCCGGTTCTCGTGCTTGAAGATTGCGATATCGAACCGACCGTGGAGTCCTGCGTGTCTGGCGCCTTTTGGGCAGCAGGGCAGAATTGCATCGGCACTCAACGCATCCTTGTACATCGTTCAATTTATGAGGACTTCCGTGAGCGTTTTGTCAGCCAAACGCGTGCCTTGGTAGTGGGTGATCCTGACCAGCGAGCAACGGATGTAGGCCCGATGATTACGGAACAGGCGGCCCGTCGTACCGAACAATTGGTCAATGAAGCGCTGGCCGAGGGGGCCGTTCTTCTGTGTGGGCACCATCGCGAAGTGGGCAGCTATGCACCGACCGTGCTGGAGCGTGTAAGCCATAACAGTCGGATCTGGCAGCAGGAAGTCTTCGCGCCGGTTGTCATCCTGGAGCCTTTTGACCAGTTGGATGATGCTGTTGCTCTGGCCAACGCTCCGGAGTACAGCTTACATGCGGGACTCTTCACACGTGATCTTTCCAAGGCCTTGAAATTGGCGCGGCTAATTCAAGCCGGTGGCGTGATGATCAATGACTCTTCCGATTATCGTTTTGATGCCATGCCTTTCGGTGGCTTCAAGTACGGAAGTCTGGGGCGAGAAGGTGTCCGGTTTGCCTATGAGGACATGACGCAGCCTAAAGTGGTCTGCATCAATGAAATGGGTTGAGCCATCAAAGTAGCTAATTACCGTCGACCGTTACATCGGGTGAAGTTGCTCGTCCAGTGACACCCGATGTTTTTTCTCAATGCTCATGAGCATGTGAATGGATGGTCAGGGCACCCGGTACCTTGGTGCGTTCGAGCCCCCCATGTTCCAGCCACCGGAGGGTCTGCTCATAGGCACGCTGCAGCAAAGACTCGGTCTGGTCGAAGTTGAACACCGAGACATCCACAGGACACAAGGGCGGGACGATGTGCAGGCTGGTGAGCGTGCGGAAGTGTTCGATGTCGCTCACCAGTTGGCGCATGCTCATCAGATTGACGGTGTGCAAGGCCAAGGCGACCAGGCCTCGGGGCGGTTGTGTCAGGGCGCAACTCACCCCGGTGGGGATGACCACGACGTTGGTGGCTCCCAAGGCTACGGCAGTCGAAATAGGTGTATTACTTGCCACGCCGCCGTCAACCAGGAACCGATCGGCGATTTGTACGCAGGGGAACACCAGTGGGATGGCAGCGCTGGCCAGTAACGCCTGCTCAAGTTCGCCACTGGACAGCACCGTCTCGGCGCCACTGAGCAGGTCGGTGGTGACGATGTGCAGGGGCAGCGCCGCATCCTCAATGCGATGAATGGGCAGTGCCTGACCCAGCAATCGGTGCAAGGCCGCCGGCTGTAACAGAAAACCACGCCGTTTGAGTAGTCCTCTACAGGTATCGAGCCAGGAGAGGGGAAAGATGTCCGTTTTACTCAACCCGCGCCAGAATCCGGCGAGCGCCTCGACGCCATCGGAATCGGGCCTTGCGGCAAAGTAGGCACCGTTGATTGCGCCTACCGAAGCGCCAACCACCATGTCGAATCGAACATTGGCCTCGACCAAGGCCCGCAACATCCCCACCTGGACCGCACCCAAGCTGCCGCCGCCAGCGAATACGATTGCGGTTTTGGTCGCCATGGTCGCAGTCTCGGCGTGGAAATGTATCGAATGAGTGTAGCTGGTGGGGTGGTGTTACAACGGAGCGTACTTCTACTACGAGACTGCGCCCTTAGGCCCCCAGCGAAAGGCAGATTTGACGACAGCTCTGCCGGCCCTAACTGCCGCAGCGCGGATCGTAATCGGTCGGCGAACGAGGTATATGATTCGCCATCTAGCGGCTAAGGGTGCTTTGTAGGCCAAGCGCTCATGAGGTCATAACGACCTCGTTGCGATGTCGGTCTTCCTGAGTCAAGAAGGATTGCCCCGGAAGCGTGCCTGATGAGAGAGAAATAGATCGTAGGGTCGGCGAAGTAGGGTAGGGCGTGTATGCGGCAGCTAACCATGCCGCACTCCATTAAAATTTACTTTGTAAGAGGCTTAGCTGGCCAGCTGATTGGCAGGCAGCCGTATTGATTTACTGTGTCCAGCGGGAAGAGTCGATCCGACGAGCTGGAAGGGAGGAGTGCCGAATGGGTAGCGAACAGGCATCAGTTCTGGGCCAGGTCTGAGCTTTAGCCATAGCTCTGCCAAGGAGACTTCACACCCCGGCGGATGCAGCTTAGGTGCAAGTAGTTGCAGAGGGTAGAGCACGAATGAGCGGGTCAGAATTTCGGCTCCAGGCATCTGGATGCCTTCAATATCGCCAGTCAGGCCGTCAAAGAGGAGCAGATCAATATCGAGAGTGATCAACCGCTGCATCCCGCTCCTTCGACCATGGAGGTGCTCGATTCCTTTGATCCATGCGACGAGCTCGCGCATGTTGAGATCAGTTGTCGCAGACATTACCAGGTTGTAAAAGGGCGGGTGGTCTCCGTCTAGGGAGATGCTTTCGTAAACGGGCGAGCAACGGATATTCTCCAGATGCAATTCACGTTCTTGATTGTGAATGTAGCCGGGTATTTTGAGGATCAGATCGGCAAACACATCCTGCTTTGAATGAATCCAAACCCTGAACGGGGTACCCCGCGGCGATTGCGCTGGCGAACAAGGCGTCCCGCTCACTAGATGGCCTAGCGAGATGGCCCTATTCACGGCCCCCTTGTAGGTTTCACGCCCATAGACATCGCGCTCCAGTTCGGTGTCGCTACCAGCACCATCATGGCGTTAGAGTCATTGATCGACGGCACAGTTTATAAAGTTTTGAAGGAATGCCGAGTTGTCACTACGTCGCCAAGCCAGCGTAAGCCTGGCGATAGCCGAAATATCATCTATTTCTTTGAAAACAACCCCTGCGGCTTGCACTTGCTGCATTGAGGCGGGTACAAGCGAAACACCCAGCTCCGCTGCGACCAAATGCACTACCGAAGCCAGCTGCGGAGCGCTTTGTCCCAAAATAGGTTCGAAGCCCGAGTCTCGGCAAGCGGCGATAATGATGTCGAATAAGGTAGGTCCTACTTCCCTAGGATAGAGAATGAACGGGTCTTTGCTCAAATCCTTCAAATTTAACTTTTTCTGGCTTGCAGCTGCATGTTCCTTGGGCAACACGGCGAGCAAAGGTTCCTCGGACAGAACTCGCATCGTCAAATGACCAGACTCAGCCATTCCTGGGCGAATAAACACCGCATCCAGATCACCTTCTTTGAGGCCTGCCATTAATCGAAGGGTATTGCTTTCTTCCAGGGTCAAATCGACATCAGGAAAGGCTCGCCGAAAATTGCGAATCGCCGTCGCGACTACTGGATTGAAACTAGCTGATGCCGTGAAGCCTATACGCAATGCCCCCAGCTCTCCCCGAGCCGCCCGTTGAGCCGCATGCGTTGCGCGCTCTACTTGAGCCGGTATGTTTCGAACCAAGTCATGAAACGCCTGCCCAGCGGCGGTCAATTCAGCCCCTTGCGGAATTCGGTGAAATAGCCGAGTTCCCACCTCACGCTCCAAATCGCGAATCTGCAGGCTCAATGGAGGTTGTCCGATGCCGATTTTCTGAGCCGCGCGCGTGAAGTTTTGCTCTTGGGCGACGGCCAGAAAGTAGCGAATGTGGCGTAGTTCCATAGATATTTGTAAAACATATGAAGATCGATAGTGCCATACAATAGTCCATCGGAGTTCGTCTAGCTATGGTGTTAATAAGGCAAGGATCACAGCAACCCTGGCAATACATTCACGAACCGAAGGATACAAAATGACCTTTCGTATGCGCAGCGCACTTTTTACGCCAGCAACCTATCCCGAACGATTCTCCAAGGCCAAGGAGGTCGGGGCCGATTTTTTGATCATTGATCTGGAGGACGCCATAGCGCCCAAGGACAAAACAGTTGCTCGTGCAACCGCGTTCGCCACACTCAATGCCGCCGAAAAAACGCCGTTCCCTACAATTATTCGTATCAATGGGCTGGATACCGCGGCCGGGCTTAGTGACGTTCTTGAGTTATTGGAAAGCCAGGCCCAGCCTGAATTTCTGCTTCTGCCCAAAACGGAGTCCGCTGCGCATTTGCAGATAGTGGACCGTCTGCTCAGCGAAAAAGGCCTGAGCACTCGTTTGATCGGATTGATCGAAAGCGCGGTCGGGCTCAAGGCGGTGGCAGATATAGCTCATGCAACGCCCCGGCTCGCCGCACTCATGTTCGGAGCGGCGGATCTGGCGGCGGATCTAGGCTGTGGACCCTTTGCAGCGAATCTCACGTTCGCCCGTGTATCGCTTGTAAGCGCGTGCGCGACGGTGGGTATTGCCGCTATCGATTCTCCTTTTTTCGATATTCGCGACTTGGCCGGGCTTGAGCGAGCGGCGTTCCAGGCCGCCGAAATGGGGTTTGTCGGTAAAGCAGCGATCCACCCGAGTCAGGTGGCGGCTATCAATCTCGTGTTCTCACCGACCTCCGATGAAATCGATGAGGCTCGGGCCATTCTGATCGAAAACTGTCGGGGCGTTGGGCAAGTGAACGGGGTCATGGTCGATGAGGCCGTCGCTCGCCAAGCCCGCCGAGTGCTGGCCCGCGCAGGCCAATCCGCTGAAATGTAAGGACCGGGAAACCTGATTTCATGCACTATCGAGTATTTCCTGGCTGACAAAGAATCTCTATCAGGTTATCTCGCAACGCGTTCTTTTCACGCGGATTGCGTTTTACGCACACTCGCAAATCACGCTTGGCCCATCCCTCTACAAGATCGATAACTTGAAGGCGATCCAGGTCTGCTGGCTCTAACGCTGAGCGTGGCGCGATGCCGATACCCGCTCCCGATGAGACCAGGCGGGCAATCGCCCGAAATCCGGAGACCTGGACGCGCACATCTAATCGCCCCCCAAGGGCGCTGGCGTGATTCATCAAAAAAGTATGCAGTGCCGCGCCCGATTGAAGGCTGATGAATGGGAGCCCCAGGCATTCGGAAAAACTAACCAAATGCAGGTTGGCGAATCGCCCGTTTAGCGGTGCTAACAAGACTAACTGGTCCTCTCTGTAGGGTAGAAACTCCAGATCCGGATGGTCGGACTCCAGGGCCACGACTCCGATGTCGGCACGGCCTGAGGACACGGCTGAAATAATGTCATGGCTCAATCGCTCCTCAAGTGTGATACGGACATTGGGGTACTTGGAGAAAAAGCGCGCCAGGTCATCCGGTAAATATGAGCTGATGGCATTGTTGTTGGCAAAAAAGGTCACATGCCCGATCAAACCGTTGGCGAACGGCTGCAGGTCAGTGGTCATTTGCTCCAACTGAGCCATGCAGCGTCTTGCGTGCTCGACGAGCACATGACCCGCCGGGGTCAGGCCCACGCCCCTGGCCTGGCGCGTGAGCAAGGGTGTACCAAGGCTGGCTTCAAGCCCTTTTATGCGCAAACTGACAGAGGAGGGGGCTAGATTGCACCGCTCGGCGCCCCGCGACAGATTGCTTTCCTGCGCAACGGCCAAAAAGACCTTCAGGTCGGTCAAGTCGTACAACATTGCGTTAGTCTCCGGCAAAATCGTGAGGGTTTTGTCTAATTTAACTTCTTATACTCCGCCATATGTTTGTATTTAACAAACGCTGTCTTCGTAAAAGCTCGCTGCTCCCTTGACCGTTCCATGCACATACTTGCGCATGCAAATCGTCAATGGGAGAACCTGATGTCCACTACAAAACCTTTAAAAGGCATTACCGTCGTTTCCATCGAACAGGCGTTGGCGGCGCCTTTGTGTACCTGTCGTTTGGCGGAGATGGGCGCGCGGGTGATCAAGGTCGAACGTGCAGAAGGGGATTTTGCGCGGGGCTATGACGATGCCGCCAAAGGTCACTCTTCGTACTTCCTGTGGACCAACCGAGGCAAGGAATCGCTGGTACTGGATTTCAAGAATGCCGACGACGCGATGCTATTGAAACGGATCATCGCCAGCGCTGATGTATTCGTGCAAAACCTGGCTCCCGGAGCCCTTACTCGCGCAGGGTTTGACAGCGCAGAGTTGCGGGCAATGAATCCACAATTGATCACTTGCGACATCAGTGGTTACGGTACTGAGGGGCCCGCCAGTGGTTTGAAGGCGTATGACCTGTTGGTCCAATGCGAAAGCGGTCTGGCCGGCATCAGCGGTTCACCTGAGGGCTATGGCCGCATCGGCGTGTCGATATGCGATATCGGGGCAGGTTTGAATGCTGCGATTGGCGTGCTTTCGGCGCTGCAATTACGAGAACGAACCGGGCAGGGCTCCGGGATTTCCGTTTCGTTGTTCGATGGTGCTGCGGACTGGATGACTATTCCCTACCTGCACGAAATTTATGGCAATGGAGCTCCGACTCGCCAGGGGCTGCGCCACCCTTCAATTGCTCCATACGGTGCTTATACCACTGGCGATCAGCGAGACATCGTGATCAGTATTCAGAACGAACGCGAATGGCAGCAGTTCTCTAACCTGTTCCTTGAAGGTACTGGCGCATCTACTGATCCTCGTTTTGCTTCCAACACAGAACGCGTCCGTAACCGAGACGCGCTGGATGCGCTCATCAGTGCGTCCTTCTCCACCCTGAGCGCCGAACAGGCGATCCACAAACTGGGTCAGGCCAATACCGCTTTTGGTCAGGTGCGTTCCGTAGCCGAGATGGCAGAACATCCAGGCCTTCGTAAATGGCCTATGGCAGTCGAGACTGGTGAAGTCGAGATGATTGCTCCTCCGGTACGCGCTCCTTGGGACGAACAGCGATTCGAAAAAGCTCCGCTCCTGGGCGAACACAGTGATCGCTTGCGCGAAGAATTCCAGACGACAGCAACACAGAACAAACAAGAGGAGGTCCCTGCATGAGCACTATTGATCTTCAACACCTTCGCCAATGGATCGGCAAGACCCATGTCGACCACGATGTCCTGTCTTCACGCCATGCGCGTTTGATGGCTGCAACGCTGGGCATCCCACAAGGCGATTTGGTCTCGGATTATCCGTTGCCGCCATTGTGGCACTGGCTGTATTTTCTCGATGGGCTTCCGCCTGAAAAGTTGGGGCGTGACGGTCACCCCGCGCGAGGTGGCTTCTTGCCTCCCGTGCCGCTGCCGAATCGCATGTGGGCCGGTGGACAGCTGGAGTTTAGGAAAGCATTGCCGCTGGATGGCAGCGTCGAGAAACGTTCCAGTATTGTTTCGATCGAGCACAAGCAAGGCCGCAGCGGCGAGTTGGTATTTGTAACTGTGCTGCATGAGATCTTGCACGCTGGGGAAGTAGCCATCTCCGAGCACCACGACATCGTCTACAAAGAAGCGACTCAGCCCGGCTCAAGCAAGCCGTTGACCACCATGCCGCAAGCCATTCACTCCCGTGAATTCTTGCCTGACTCGACCACCTTGTTCCGCTATTCAGCTCTGACGTTCAATGGTCATCGCATTCACTACGATGCTGATTATTGCCGAGACGTTGAGGGTTATGGGAGTCAAGTGATACATGGTCCGCTGAATGCGACTCTGCTGGCTGGTTATGCTGAAAGTATCGTCGGAAAGCCGGTTAAACACTTTAATTATCGTGGGCTTCAACCCGCCATGCTGGGAGCGAAGCTATCTCTTAGTGCCGTGCATGAAGGTGATGACTTGCTGTTATGGGTCAGCTTGCCGGACGGCGCAGTGTCGATGCAGGCGCGCGCACGTTTTTGATTTTTCAACCGCAATAAAAAGTGCTGTATGAGCCACGTCAATGAGGTGCCGTTTACATTGATATGGTCCTTGCCCACAACTAACTTAATTCATTAGATGGTCAGGTTGATAGTCCGTGCGAAAGGCTTTCGCCTCCGCATTGTCCTGTTATTAGGTTGGTGGTGGGCGCATAAATGCGTCAGCAGATTATATCCGTTTGTGGAGATTAAAATGATAATAATAAGCAATACTGATAACAGTGCTGTCAAGCGTCCTCGCATTACAAATAAAGCACGTGTTCGAGCGATACTCGGAGCTTGCTCGGGCAATTTGGTTGAATGGTACGACTTTTTCATTTATGCCTATACCTCTATCTATTTTGCCTCGCTGTTTTTTCCTGCGGGAGATCAAAGCAGCCAGTTGTTAGCAACGGCGGGGATTTTTGCTGTGGGCTTTTTCATGCGCCCCCTCGGTGGTTGGATATTTGGTTACATTGCGGATACACGCGGTCGAAAAATATCAATGATCATTTCGATTTTCATGATGTGCGGTGGGTCTTTGATGATCGCGATCATGCCCACTTATGAGACGATTGGTGTCGCGGCGCCCATTTTGTTGGTTGTAGCCAGGTTGATGCAGGGACTTTCAGTAGGCGCTGAGTACGGAACAGGTGCCACTTACATCAGTGAAATGTCGACTGCCGGACGCCGATCATTTTTCGGTTCCTTCCAATATTCCACAATTATTGCAGGTCAGCTACTTGCGCTGCTGACGGTTGCGGTTCTTCAGCACGTATTGCTTCCGGAAGAGTTGAAAGCCTGGGGTTGGAGAATTCCATTTCTCATCGGAGCAATTAGCGCCATTGTAGTTGTGTTTTTACGTAGATCCATGACCGAAACGGCTTCAGTAAAAGAAATGAAGAGTAAGGAGGCCGGCTCTATTCGAGCATTGTTAAAGCATAAGCGGGCGGTTGTTTTAACTGTGGCTATCACCATGGGATGTTCGCTGTACTACTATACGTTCACATCGTATATGCAGAAATACTTGGTGCTGTCGGTGGGGATGGATGCGGGGACAGTAAGTTTTATCATGACGTCTGCCTTGGTGTGCTTCATGATTTGTCAGCCATTTTTCGGCATGCTGGCAGACCGTATTGGCGTGAAAAGAAGCATGATGATATTTGGTGGTTTGGCAACAGTGTTGGTTGTGCCGATCTTAACCACGTTAAAGACAGTATCAAGCCCTTATGCGGCTTTTGCACTTATCATGTCAGGGCTCCTTATCGCGGCCTTCTACACCCCCGTAACTGGCGTACTTAAAGCGGATCTTTATCCAGCCTCGGTCAGGGCGTTGGGCGTTGGTCTGCCTTATGCGATTGGCAATGCATTGTGTGGCGGCACCGCGGAGTACGTGGCATTGATGCTTAAGTCGATGGGGATTGAAAGTTACTTCTTCTATTACGTAGCTGCGTTGGTATGTGTGACGTTCATTGCTTCGATGTTGATGCCTGATTTACGTAAGCACGGGTATCTGGATGGCACTGGACGTGTTGAAGAAAATTTTTCGCGAGCGTCTGGGTACCGTCGCGGTGCACACTCGTAAATGCGTCGAGCAGGGTGACCAAGGGCGAAGCGTTAAATAATCAGTATGCTGAATAAATTTAGGCTAAGTACTGTGCTTTTGCCACTGTCGCATGTGCCACGCACACATGAGGCAGTGGTTTTTTATGCCTTGATCTTCGTTCTCAGTATCCGGGTTTTTGCGAACGCGTCTATGGCCAATAGCGGTGTGTTGCTAGATCAGTAACTCCTAACAGATTTATATCTGCTTCAACTGCAATACTCCACCTCCAATATTTGCTCGTTCAACCTTGAAGATCACATCCCAGCCAATCATCTTCTGCGCAGTATTGATCAGTATCTCGATCTGAGTGACCTGCGCCATCACCTCTCCGATTTCTACAGTCCAATCGGGCGTCCGTCGAATGATCCTGAATGGATAATCGGCATATCGATCCTGGGCTGTTGCTACGGCATTCGCTCAGAGCGGCGCTTGTGCGAAGAGGCCCATTTTGAACTTGGCGTATCGTTGGTTCTGCCGGTTGAGCCTTGAATATTGAAGTACCCAATCACTCGACGTTTCCAAAAAAACGACATGGCAATTTTCCTGGACCGCGATTTGTTTTGCTGGTTGTACAGTGACGTGCTTGCGCCGGAATTCAGGCGAGCTGAAAGTCCACTTGCTCAACAAAATCGGTCGTAAGCTGCATGTCAGAGAGAGCCGCCTTTGCGAGGTTGTGTAATCGGTTAAGAACCTAATTTACTGCACTCTACGTATTAAAATTGAGGGGATCAAAGCCCCCCTTGCACATTGCACATCTATGCGATTTGCGATTCTCTCGGGTGACCTTGGCGAATAGATGGCTATGGTCAAGGCATAAAAAAGCCACTGCCTCATATGTGCGTGGCACATGCAACAGTGACAAAAGCACAGTAGTTACCCTCAAGTTTAGTCAGTATCCTGATTATTGAAGGTTTCGTCCTCGGTCACCCTGCTCGACGCATTTACGAGTGTGCACAGCGACTGTACCCTGAAGCTCCCGAAAAATTTTCTTCAACAAGTCCAGTGCCATCCCAAATCAGGCATCAATTTCGCAGCAATTAACGTCACACATACCAAGGCCTCCACGTAATAGAAGAAGTGGTACAACGAACAGCCCATGGTGATATTCACAGTTGAAATCACAGTTCGCTTATGCGTTTAACAACGCGCTAATAGATCTGGCCTCCTTACTCTGATTTTTTTACTGAAACCGTTTCGGTCTTGGGTCGACGTAGAAATACAATCACGATTGCGCTAATCGCATCGATAAAAAACGGAGCTTTCTAACCCAGGTCTTTAAATTTTCCGGTAGCAATACGTGCTGAAGAATAGCGGCTGTCAGGCTTCATGCTCACCGCGTTATGGGAGCATTCACGCAGCAGATTGCGTATCAGCTCGGTCAACTGATGCTTGTCGGTCAGACGCTCCATGATGCGTTCTACGATGGCCAGGCGGGCGCCCGCGACATTGCGCATTTCGGACAGTGCCTGCAGGGCGATGGCCGATTTATCCCGGCCAATGCAGGTCGAATCCTCCACTTGCGTTAGCCCGGAGCGGGCATCGACGGCCGCCTTTTGCAGGCCGCCGACGATTTGGCGGATCTGCTCGCTGGCCTCATTGGCGCGTCGAGCAAGGTGCCGTACTTCGTCGGCCACCACGGCGAAGCCGCGGCCTTGTTCGCCTGCCCTGGCCGCCTCGATGGCAGCATTGAGCGCCAGTAGATTGGTCTGTTTAGCGATGTCCTGAATGCTGCCGACAATCGACCCGATGCGTAGCGACTGGTCGCTGAGATCGTTGAAAACTTCATTGATGTGCACCATGTACTCGGCCAGCTCGCTGATCGATGTCGTGGACGTCTCGATACTCTCGGTACTCAGCACTAGGTTCTGCCCCGCACGACGTGCGAGAGTGTTGGCCTCCTGCATATCTGCCTCGCTCAACGCGATAGCTTTGGCCAGTTCGCTCAGGAGTGCCTGCAACTGGTCGAATGGTACGGCCACGGCAGGTGGGGGAGGGGCGATCGGAATCAGTGCAACGATCGGTTCAGGTGACGCCGGAGGAGAAATGAGCACCTCCTCCAGCACCGTGCGTGGCACAGTCGCATGCTCGGGGTGTTGTTTGCGCGAAAGGCGCATGACCACCCCAGCACAACAAAGCAGAACGGTACTGGCTAGCGTTTGGTGGAGCAGATCGCTGCCTAAAAAAAGCAGCCCGATGGCTGCGAGCGAAGCCAACAACAAGGGAATTGTCAAGGTAGGGTCCTTCATGTGAATTCTCCAATACGCGCCACGCCTTGGGTTTCGCAAGGCGCGGCGCAGTCTCTTAGAACAGGGCCAGGGTGTAGGTGAGGATGAAGCGTTGCTCGTTGACGTCAGAGCGGTAGTTGGAGCGTACGGCAGTGTTGCGGGAGATCATGCCGAGGTTTTTCAGCGGCCCGCTCTGGATGACATAGCCAATATCCAGGTCGCGCTCCCACTCCCGACCTTCGAAATTGCCGGTGGTCGTCACGTTGTCACCTTTAGTGTAACGAACCATTGTCGTCAGGCCGGGCACACCGAGCGCGGCGAAGTCGTAGTCGTAGCGCGCCTGCCGGGAACGTTCGTCGACGGAGTCGAAGAAGTAGGTGTAAGACTCATTGCTCAGCGGGCTGGAGTTGGCAAAAACCCTGGTGAAACCTTGATCGCCGAACATCGCCTGGTAACCGATTGAGAACGTATGCCCACCGAATTTGGCCGATAATCGTGTGTGTAACGCCTGGTTGTCCACTTCACCGATGAGTTGCTTGCCGTCCGCTCTGGAGTCGTAGTAACCGATGAGGGAGCCCAGCGTCCAGTCACCCAGAGGCTCCTTGTGCTGGAAGCTGAAATAACGTTGGTTATAGATGTCTTCGAGCTGGGCATACCAGACACCCACGCTGGTGCGCTTGTTATTGAATGCATAATCGGCACCGGCATAGTTGAAATGATCGCCGCTGGCCTTGAGCTTGGGTACCGAGCCGACAACGGCTTGAAATTTTTCGTCGCCAGATTCATTACGTTGACTGATGGAGTTCAACTGCCCGGCCTGAAGCGTCAGGCCATCGATTTCATTGGCAACCAAGCTCACACCTTGGTACGTCGGCGGCAGAAGGCGGATATCGCTGAAAGTCAGGACCGGTAGATTAGGCTGTAGTTCGCCGATTTTCAGCTCGGTGTTAGACAGCTTGGCTTTCAATGCGATGCCCGCGCGACTGTAATTGTCGGGTGCCCTGCCATCTGCCTGCACCGGCAGTAATCCGCTGTTGGTGCGGTCCGGACTGCTATCGAGTTTGAGGCCAAGAAGCCCAATGGCGTCCACGCCAAAACCCACGGTTCCAGGGGTATAACCAGACTTGAAGTTGAGGATAAAGCCCTGGCCCCACTCCTCGGCCTTGGATTGTTTGTTCGCTCCCACGATGTCGGCGAAATCACGGTTGAAGTAGTAGTTGCGCGCTTGCAGGGTGGCGGTGGAGCCATTGATGAAGCCCTCGGCAGCTAGGGCCGAGGTGGACGCCGTGAGGATGCCGTAGCCAATGGTCAGAGTGAGAGCGTTTGTAGGGATGTTCTTCACAGGGTCTTCTCATTTTTAGAATTTCGGACGGGGATGAACGCGGCACAGCAACGAACGCAATCAATAGTTGGGCGCTTGCTGGATGCATGCCTAACCTGACGATGCGGACGGGGTCAGACTCCTAAGTAGCGTTGTGAAAGATCAGGCACGGCGGCTAGTTGTTCGGGGGAGCCCTGCCAGACTTGGCGGCCTTTCTCGATGATGTGATGACAATCGACCACCCGGGCCATTTCCCTGAGGTTCTTGTCGATGACGAGAATGGTTTCGCCTTCGGCCTTGAGCGTGGCCAGGCAGTGCCAGATGGTTTCGCGGATGATGGGGGCGAGCCCCTCGGTGGCCTCGTCGAGAATGAGCAGTTGCGGGTTGGTCATTAGCGCACGGCCAACCACAAGCATTTGCTGTTCGCCGCCTGACAGGGTTTTCGAGAGTTGGTTCTGGCGCTCTTCCAGTCGTGGGAACAACGCGTAGATCCGCGCCAGGTCCCACTTGCCGGCCTTGCCAGTGCTAGCAGTGGCCAACAGGTTCTCGCGCACACTGAGCGTGCCAAAGGCACGACGGCCTTCCGGAACCAAGCCCAGGCCCGCCTGGGCGATGCGATATGGGTTGGCGCCGCGCATCTCCTTGCCGTGGATGCGAATGCTCCCGGCGCTGGGCTTAAGTAGGCCCATGATTGAATTGACCGTGGTGGTCTTGCCCATGCCGTTGCGGCCAATCAGCGACACCACTTGACCTTGTTCGATCTTTAGGTACATGTCGAAGAGCACCTGACTAAGGCCGTAACCGGCCTGCAACCCACTGACTTCAAGCATGCTCTTCTCCTAAGTAGGCGGCACGTACGCGCGCGTTGTTACGAATTTCATCGACGCTGCCGGTGAGGATGGTTTGGCCGTACACCAGCACGGTGATGCGATCGGCCAAGGCGAATACGGCATCCATGTCGTGCTCCACGAGCAGGATTGAGTAACGGCCCTTGAGTTCGTGTAGCAGCGTGGTCATGCGGGCCGACTCTTCGGCACCCATACCGGCCATGGGCTCATCGAGCAGCAGCACTTTGGCTTCCTGGGCCAGTGCCAGAGCAATTTCGAGTTGCCGCCGTTCGCCATGGGATAACGCGCTCACACAGTGCTCGGCTCGCGAGCTCAGACCTGCGCGTACGAGGTAACTTCGTGCAAGTTCGAGCAAGCGTTGGTCGCGGCTCAGGGGGCGCCACATGCCGAAGGTTTTGCCTTCGCGCGCAGCAATGGCCAGGGCGACATTCTCAAGCAGCGTGAAGTCGGGATAGAGCTGGCTGACCTGAAAAGAGCGTGCCAGCCCCAGATGTGGGCGTTCATGGGCCGGGACCTGCGTGATGTCTCGTCCACCCAGGAAAATATGTCCCTTGTCCGGTTGAATTTCCCCGGCGATCTGCGAGATCAGCGTCGACTTGCCTGCCCCATTGGGGCCGATGATGGCGTGCAGCTCACCAGTTGCCAGTTCAAGTGTCGCGCCATTGGTAGCTTTAATGGCGCCGAAGGACTTCTCCAGACCTTGAATGAACAGTTGGGCGGTCATGGGTGCACCTCAACGGCAGCAATGGGTGTTTTCTTTGCAGCAGGTTTGCGCGAGATGAGTAACAGCCCATAGACCCCTCGCTTGCCGAACAGGACAACCGCCAGGAGCAGGGGGCCGAAAAACAGCAACCAGTGCTCGGTCCACAGGCTTAGCACCTGCTCCAACCCCAGGTAGACGGCAGCACCAAGAACCGGCCCTAGCAGCGTGCCGACGCCGCCTAAAATGACCATCGCCATCAGTTCGCCGGATTTTTGCCAGGACCCCATGTCAGGGCTGACGAACATGGCATAGTTGGCCCAGAGCACACCGGCAAGGCCAGCCCCGACACCAGCTATGACGAAGGCTGTGAGGCGATAGCGCAGTGGTTTGAGGCCCAGGCTGACGGTGCGCCGTTCGCTTTGCTTTAGGCTGCGCAGGACAAAGCCGAAGCGTGAGCCGACCAGCCGTCGACAGAACAGCAGCCAGGCCACCAGCAGCCCCAGACACAGGTAGTAGAAATGCAGGGGGTTGTTCAAGTCGACGCCAGGCAACGAGTTGCGATCCATCATCAGGATGCCGTCGTCCCCCCCATAGACTGACAACGAGCTGAGCACGAAATACAGCATCTGGCTGAACGCCAGCGTGATCATGATGAACTGCACACCGCTGGTGCGCAGCGATAGATAGCCCATCACCAGGCCGAACAGCGCGCACACAAATAGCGCCATCGGCCAGATCAGCAGCGCACTGTTACTGCCGCCCCAACCCAGCAGCGGCATCGCTTGCGAGGTATGAAAGGCAATGATGCCGACCACATAGCCACCCAGGCCGAAGAACGCGGCGTGGCCGAAACTGACCATTGCTCCATATCCGATCAGTAGATCGAGGCTCGCGGCGGCCAGGCCATAGATCGCCAGGCGTGTGAACAAGCTGACCAGGAAAGGCTCCTTGAGTACCACGGCCAGCAATGGCAGTAAGGCGAAAAGCGCCAGGCAAGCCAGATCGACAATGATTCGACGGGACATGTTTCTCTCCTTCATGCTCGTGCCGGCAGCAGGCCGCGCGGGCACACCAACAGAACCAGCGCCATGACGATGTAAGCGCTGGCCGAAATCAGCCCGGCACTGAGCGCGCCGCTGACTTCGGCCGGCAACAAGTGGTCGAGCAACAAGGGCAGATAAGCTCGGCTCTGGCTGTCGACCATGCCAATCAGTAAGGCACCCACCAGTGCGCCGCGCACCGAGCCGACGCCACCGACGACAATGACTACAAAGGTGGTGATCAGGACTTTCTCGCCCATGCCGATCTCGACCGACAACAGGGGCGCCGCCATGAAACCGGCCAGGCCACAGAGCATGCAGCCGAACACAAACACCAGCGTGTACAGGCGCGCGATATTGACGCCCAGGGCGCTGACCATTTCATGGTCGTCGGCACCTGCGCGGATCAGCATCCCAAGGCGGGTATGGTTGATCAGCAACCACATGCCGATTGCCACAAGCAGGCCGGCAGCGATGAACAGCAGGCGGCTGACCGGGTACATCAAGCCTGGAAAGACCTCGACGAAGGTGTTGTACCAGTCTGGTGTCGGCATCGCCGGAGGGCTGCGGCCGAACAGTAAGGTGATGAGCTCGTTGGTGAAGAACACAACTGCCAGTGTCGCGAGCACCTGGTCGAGGTGATCACGGTTGTAGAGGCGACGAATGATCCCGGTTTCGATCACCAGGCCATACAGTGCCGAACCTGCGATGGCGGCGAGGCCGCCGAGCCAGAAGGAGCCCGTGGCGATGGCCGTATAGGCCGCGCAGAAGGCACCGACCATGTAGAACGCGCCATGGGCCAGATTGATCACGCCCATGATGCCGAAGATCAGCGTCAGGCCGGAGGCGAGCAGAAAGAGCAGGGCGCTGTATTGCAGCCCATTGAGGAGTTGTTCGAGCAGCATGACGAAATTCCTGATAGAAGCGCCTGCCGGGACGGATCCCGACAGGTACAGAGCCTTAGGGCAGGGTCACATGGCGCATTTGGCGGCGTAGCTGTCCACTTGCGCTTTGGCGATGGTCTTTACCAGCACCTCAACCAGCTTGCCCTGGGCGTCGGCTTCGACGCGCAGCAGGTGCCAGTCGATCACCGCGTGCTGGTTGTTGCCGAATCGGAATTCGCCGCGTACGGAGTCGAACCGGGCTGCATACAAGGCGGCCCGGAAGGCCTGGGGGTCCTTCAGGTTGCCATTCGTCGCTTTGAGGGCGGAGCCGATCAAGCGGGCGGTGTCATAGGCTTGGGCGGCGTAAACCGTCGGCGCGCGGTTGTACTTCTCGTTGAAGGCTTTGACGAACGCCTGGTTGGCTGGATTGTCCGACTGCGGATTCCAGCCGCTGACGATATTGACGCCTTCGGCCACTTTGCCGGTGGCACTGAGGATGCGTTCGTCCATGGAGAAGATGGGCACCAACATCGGGACGCTCTTGTTCAGGCCCGAACTGCCATATTGCTTGGCGAAATTGATCCCGGCCCCACCTGGATGGAGCTGATAGATCGCGTCCGGAGCCAGGGAACGTATACGCGCTAGCTCCACGGAGAAGTCCAGCTGGTTGAGCTTGGTATAGATCTCCGTGACGTGGCCCTTGAACGTTCGCTTGAAGCCGGCTAACGCATCGCGGCCAGCTTGATAGTTGGGGGCAAGGATGACCATATTTTTGTAACCGAGGTCATTGGCGGCCAGCCCCGCCATCTCGTGAGGAACGTCATTCTGGTAGGCCGCCGCGAAGTAGTGCGGCATGCATTGCTCGCCCGCCAAGTTGGACGGGCCTGGATTGTTGCTCAAGTAGAAACCATCGTTTTTTAACGCTGTATTGACCACAGCGGCCAGTACGTTGGAGAAAATCACCCCGGTGTACAGCGAGATGCCGTCCAGGCTCATACGGTCGACGATTTGCTTACCGGTGGCCGGTTGCAGGCCGTCGTCTTCCACAACTAGCTCAACTGGTACGCCGCCGAGGGTATTACCTTGCTGCTCCATCGCCAGACGGAATGCATCGCGGGCATCCTCTCCGAGATATCCGGCGGGTGTGGACAGTGTGGTGATGAAACCGATGCGCACCGGATCCTGGGCCATGGCCGGGAGCGAAGAGGCCAGTGCGGCCCCAAGCAACGCAAGAGGGAACGTGTTTTTCATAATGCCGCCTTTGCTAGTGCTTTACCGTGAATTACGGCGTGCTGAATGTTATTTGTGGGCAGTCGAATTATTTGAGGCCGGGATTGTTAGAGTTATTGAGCTGTGTCGTAGTGGCTGGAATCGTTGCCTTGGGGCTGAACCCGACTATCCGGCCGAATGTCGGGTCTGCTTTGCCTGGGAAGTGCTTCAGGTATTGCTTTCAGTGAACTTCTCGAAATACAGGTGGGCGTGGTCCAGGCCTTGCTCCTGCAGCCAGGTCTTGACCGACTCGACCATCGGCGGTGGACCGCAGATGTACATATCGAAAGGCTCTTCGCGCAGCTTGGCCGCGTCAAAGTGTTCAACAACATAGCCGCGCTTGCCGTCCCAATCCTGGCCCTCGTCGCTAATCACTGGTGTGTAGGTAAAGTCCGGAATGCACTCGGAATACCCAGCAATACGTGAGGCCTCGCACAGGTCCGCCACCTGGCGCACGCCGTAGTACAAATGCACCGATTGACCACAGCCGCGCTCGGCGATTTCGTCGAGCATGCCGAGGAAGGCCGAGAGGCCGGTGCCGCCAGCCACGAGAATCAGCGGCTTCTCGATGTGGCGCATGTAGAAGGCACCCAGTGGTGCTTCGAAGCGTATTTCATCGCCGACCAGGCAACGCTCACGGATGTAATTGCTCATCACCCCGTCAGGCAGCAGGCGGATGAGAAACTGCAGGTGGTTGGCGGTGTTCGGTCGATTGGCGAAGGAAAAGGAGCGCGTGGCCTCGGTGCCCGGCACCTGCAAGCGTGCGTACTGTCCCGGCAGGAAGTCCAGGTGCTGGCCGTCGGCGCCGGCGTCCACATGCAAAATCGCGGTGGTCGGCGAGACCTGTTGGACGGCTGTGACGACACCGTGCTGATGAACCGGACCGGCATTGCTGCATAGCGTCGAGTCGAAGTCGAAGTAGAAGGATGCATCCGACTTAACTCGTGTCTGGCACGTCAGCACCTTGCGCTGTTGCAGGTCCTTGGCCGACAACGCTTCTTCATCCACGTAGTCCAGGCTGTAGTCACCCGATTCGCAACGACCCATGCAGGTGGCGCAGACACCTTCGCGGCAGTCCAGCGGAATGTTGATGCCATGGCGCAGTGCTGCGTCGAGGAGGATCTCGTTACCCTGCACGTGAAAGAACAGCGTTTTGCCGTCGGCGAAACTGAAAGCGACCTTGTGATTCATGATCCGTACATCCAAAAATCAGAGGTGATAGAAATCGAGCACCGAGTTGATGGTGTCGTTGAGCAGGACCACGTGCTTGCGGGTGATCTTCCAGCTGTCGCCTACGGGCTGGAGGTGATAGGTGCAACGGCCGAAGAACTGCTCGGACATTGCCTGGCGGTGGTACAGCGTGTTCCAGTTGACCCGTACCTCCAATTCGCCCCCTTCGCGCTCTGAGATGCGCACGTTGCTGATCATGTGCAAGGTGCGAGGCATCGGGTTTGAAGCCGCCGACTTACCGGTGCGCAGGCGAAACACCCGGTCTTCAAGGCCAGAGCGGTTCGAGTAGTAAATCAGCGACATGCTGCGCTTGGGGTCGGTGGTGTACACATGCTCCGACTCCCATTGCGGTAGGTGAAATTCACTTTGCTCATCGAAGAGGGCGATATAGGCGTCCCAATCCTGCTGATCACACAGCTCGGATTTACGGTAGAGGAACTGTTCGACGGAATGTTGTAGAGCGCTCATTTCACACCTCCTTCAACTTCAGGGCTTTTTGTTCCAGACCTTGCAGAAGGAAGCGTTGCCAGGATCTGTGCTGATTGATGTAGAGCCCCTCATGGGTGAACTCGGTGCCGGTCAGTACCGGGTTGATACCCAGGACCTCGCTGTTGGGAGTTGGGCCTTCAACCCATTTTTCACTGCCGCGGGATATTTCGTTCCAGCGCTCGAGGCTGGCCTGGAATCCGCGCTGGGCTTCGCGAAACTCCACCAGGTCGTCGGGGGTTCCCATACCTGAAACGTTGAAGAAATCTTCGAACTGGCGAATCCGGTTTTCCCGGTCCGCGTCGGACTCACCCTTGACGCCGATGCACTGGCTGATGACTTCTGTCTTGTTCCAGGCCACCGGACGCACGATACGCAGCTGCGAGCTGATCTGATCCATGAAGAACAGGCTCGGGTAGATGTTGAGGTTGCGCAGACGGTGCATCATCCACTCGGCTTGCTGCTGACCGTATTCTTCAATCAGGCGCGGCATGACCGTGGCATAACCGGCGCGCACTGTGGGATTGGGCATGTCGCTGAACAGTAGGCTGTGGCCATTTTTGAACGAGAACCAGCCGTCGTCGGTTGCGGCATCACCGGCGCCCAGTTTGCTGTAGTCCAGTGTGCTGGAGCCGCCACCATTGGCAGCATTGACTTGCTGGCGATGCTGCACGGTAGAGACGTAGTTATAGTGCACGGTGCTGACGTGATAGCCATCCAGGCCGTTTTCGTGCTGCAGTTTCCAGTTGCCTTCGTAGCTATAGGTCGACTTGCCGGGCAGTATTTCCAACTCGCCAGTGGGAGACTGAGCAACCATCATGTCGAAGAACACTTTGGCATCGCCGAGGTAGTCTTCCAGCGAGTCGCTGCCGTTCACGTCCAGACTGATGAAGACGAAGCCCTTGTAGCTCTCGATGCGTGCCTTCTTCAGGCCACGGGTGGCCTTGTCGAAACCTTCCGGATATTCGCCCGGTGCTTTGACCTTCACCAGGCGGCCGTCGCTCTTGTAGCACCATGCATGGAAGGGGCAGGTGAATGTGGACTGGTTGCCCTTGCCAACGCGGACCAGAGTGGTGCCACGGTGCTGGCAGGCGTTGATCATTGCGTTGAGCTCGCCCTCGCCATCACGGGTGATGATCATCGGCTGGCGGCCGGCACGCATAGTCAGGAAGTCGTGCTTATTAGGGATCTCGCTTTCATGGCATGCATAGATCCAGTTTTTTTCGAAAATGAGTTCCATCTCGAGATCAAAGAGCTCGGGCACGGTGAACATATTCCGGGCAATACGGAAGACGCCTTCTATCGGACGAAAGTCCAGGCATCCGCTAACGAACTCTTTCCACTGTGCAATGCTTTTTGAATTATTCATGAACCTGTACCTTTCACATCTGGCAAATCGGTAGGTTCATTAGAAAGAGTTACAGGCATTGAGGACTATCCGGTTTTTTGCCAAATTCAGTCCGGAAAATTTGTGTGCCGCAGCCTGAATAATAGGAGTTGTTCGATAGTGGTTCAGTTACTGGCTGGTCATATATATCCGAATATTCATTTAAATATATCCAAATAATTGGTGTGGCTTTATATAGCTAGCCACATTTTTCCAACTTGGTAACACCTGCGTGACATGACCGTGTAGAGACGACCCAGTACTCGGCGTCAGTAATGCTCAGACAATTAGGGGAAGCGCGTGCACCGGTTTGGTTCATCCCTGCCGACAAGTCGCCAAAGGTGGGAAGTCTGGCTCTGATTTGGGGTTGTGAGAGCACAGTGATATAAAAATGAAGTATTCGCATTTGGGCTGTGGGCGCCCGACCATCCGGAAAATTGTCGAATACTATCCACAAAATCAGCCTGGGGGTTTTTGGTAGCAGCCGTGGCACGATGCTTGCTGTTTTACAACGCTAGATGTGCCGTTAGAGCACGCATACATTGCCTTGTTGAGTAGCTCCGTAATGAGTATAAAGCCTGAATCCTATTTTCGTGATTTCTGTGCCAACCGCGCTGATCTGGCTGGCGCACGCTCCTGGATGTCGAATATCTGCGGGCCGCATCTGCTCACTGCGAGCAGGCCTGGCGCCATTCAGTTCCACCATATTGGAAATGTTCTCAAGTCGATGTCCACCACCCTTGGCTGCATTGAATACGGCACCGATGTAACAGTGGGGGTCGCTGATGTCGACAGCTTCAACAGTTACAGCCTAAGCCTGCCACTCACGGGAGAACAGGAATTCAGGAAGGGCGGCATACTGTTGCGCTCTGACTGTGATCACGGGGTGATCGTCTCCCCGAATGAGAGTCAGGAACTGAGTATCAGCGGCGATTGCCGCAAGTTGCAGGTGGTCATCACCCGCACGGCAATGCACAAGACGCTCGAAAACTTGTTGCAGCGACCTGTCGTTGAGCCGCTATGTTTCGATCCGTGCATGGATGCGGTCAATGGCGCCATCGCCTCCTGGTGGCGCATGGCACGACATTTTATCGAAGAAATGGAGCGAAGTGACCTGTACGGCCAGTTGCAGTTCAGTTGCGATCTGGAAAACGCGCTAGTGAAGGGGTTGATCCTGGCTCAGCCGAGTAACTACTCGCAGGATCTTCGCAATCGCCTGGGGCTCAAATTGCCGCATTATCTGGTCAAGGCCAAGGAGTTCATCCACGACAACGCACGTGAACAACTGCACTTGGAAGATATAGAAATGGTCGCCGGGGTTTCACGCTTCAAATTGTTCGAAGACTTCAAAAAGTACATCGGCATGTCGCCGATGGCCTACTTGAAGAAATTTCGTTTGACTGCTGTGCGACAAGAAATTCTCGAAGACCGCTCGGCGCGCAATATCACGGTGATTGCGATGGGTTGGGGCTTCAGTCATCTCGGCCGTTTCTCGAGTGAATATCGAAAGCTTTTTAACGAGACCCCGAGCATGACCCTGCAACGACTTGCCGCCCGGAAAAACAACTCGTTCTGATGCCGTTTGCTTCAGGCCGCCGCATTAATCATTCCACGCGGCAGCTTATTGGGGAGCCCGCAAAATTCGAAAAATCGTACGCTGAGGTTTTCTGGGACGGGGACACTGGAAAAGCCGGCGCTGACGTCCGTGTGGGAAGTAAATGATGGCCGTCTGACCTCAGCGCCTATCTGCTCCTACAACTTTCGTAGCGGCCAGGCCTTCCCATCTTCTAGCTTGGGTTAACTGGCTTTCCTGCCGATCTTCATGCCTGGGTCGCGCGCTCCAAAGCCCGACCATCCGTTATGTCGTTCAGCGCAGGTCGCGCAGAACCAGCGATAGCCCACGATCAGCATGCGGATCATACGTTCAGGATCAATCGACGGAAGCCCGATCGGGCTATAGGTGAGGTAATGGCGCAGGTCGGTCAGATCGAGACATTGTGCTGCGCAGAAGGTGATTGGCTGGGATGTGATCTTCAAGATTGAACGAGTAAAACACTCGTTCCTGCCCACTCGATAACCGCCCACAGCATGCTGTGTGATTCCCTGCCAGCCAATACTGAGATTTTTCCGCAGGGCAGACAGGGGAACTACTTTTCAAACGTTAACTTCCCGCAACTGCATGATCGTTTCCACAGGCTGTGATGGGCTCGGATATAATCCAGGCTTCGCTTAATCACACCGTAATAGCCAGCGCTCCTTACCGCAGTGGATATGACCCGTGCTGAGCGACAGACACGGCCACATCGCTGCTGGTCGCTTGTGTGTTTGTCAATAACGTCCGACTTCACGCTGCAATGCGGTTGTTAGCATTTCCAGAAACGCACGCCCCGCCATACTCAGGCTGCGGCGTGATGAGTATTGCGCGTACATGGAAACCGGCGGCGGTGACCAACCAGGGGTAATTACCCGCAGTAACCCCTGTTCTATCTGATCGTTGCAAAGCATTGCCGGCAGGCGGGCGACGCCTAAGCCCGCCATAACCGCCCGATGCAAGGTCAAAAGATTATCTGCACAAAACCTGATCGACATCCGAACATCGATGGTCTGATTGTTTGGGCCCATCAAAAGCCAGGTGGCGCTCGACTTCTCGCCGTCCCAACCTATAGCTGCTTTATCCGTTAGCATCAGTGGGGTATCAGGCCAGTCTGATGCAGCAAAACAATCGCTTCGAGCAACTAATAGGTGAGGGTAGTCGGCTATTTTGATCGCGACCATGTCAGAATCGGGTAGTGAATCTAGACTAGGAAAAATGACCAGATCGTTAGGGGCGGACATTGGCTTGCCGAAGCCGTAAGTGGTATTTAATTCAACGCGGACACGCGGATAACGAAGGGCGAACTCTAAAGCAATATCGGTCACCAACGATTCTGCAAGGACGCTGGGACAAGCGATACGAAGTGGTCCTGACGGTTGGCTTGTGCGTTCGAGTGCGCTAAACATCGCGGCTCGTGTTTCGCTTCGGATCAATAATCCATGCTCATTCAGTCTCCACCCAAGCTCGGTGACCCGAAACCGTCGGGAGTTACGCTCGATCACACAAACGCTGAGCCGCTCCTCTAGTTGCATGATGCGTCGACTAAGTCGCGATTTTGGAATACCCGTTTTTGCACTAGCCGCTGTAAAGCCGCCAGCTTCAATAACTTCTACCAGCAACAACAATTCTTCAACAGTAGGAACCAAATCGTTCATCGAAACGCTCCCACCAGATTCGGATGCCCTAATTAATAGGACCTGCCACTTCAAATATGGCATTCACGCAACAACATCAGTCTACTTGACCTAGCGCGCTGGCCTGCACAACCTGCTTTCGGGCTGTCAGTAACAGAAACGCCATGATCAGTGCGGCGAACGCGGCTGGAACGCCAGCGCTGAATAGCAACTGGTGTGGCTCAAAACCTGCACTGATCAGAAGCCCTCCGGCTGCCGGACCGACGATAGAGCCGATCCGCCCCCATGCTGCAGAGTAACCCACGCCTGTGGTTTGAGCTTGTACTTCATACATTCTGACCGCGATCGCTACTTGGCCCAGTGTTCCGGCTACAAGGCATGCACCAATGGCTCCGATTGCAATCAATAAATCGCTTGGGCTGAAAGCTCTCAAGGCGGTCATCCCAATCAGCGCCACAGTTGCCATAGACGTCACCATGAGAATTTGACGAATACCAAATCGCGCAGCTAGCGGAATCAATAGCAGGCTGCCAAGAACGCCTCCACCTCCAAGAGCGGCCACCCCCAACGCAGCATTTGCAACAGTAAACCCCAAGGTGGTCAGTACGGTCGGTACCCAGAAGCAAAGCGCATAGAAGGTGGTGAAGGTGAATAGAGAAAACGACCAGAGCAGCATGGTTTGCAGGCGTTGAGGTTTTTTTAACAAACTCGCCACTCCGACACTCGTGCTGGAGAGTACCTTATTACCTGACTCGTGACCTGGTAGTACCCAAATTAGCCAGGGAACCAGTAGCGCAGGCAAGATACTGCCCAGCACGAAAAGGCTTTGCCATCCGAACCTCTCAATCAGTGCCCCCCCAACCAAACCGCCGACGGTGGCACCGAGCGAAAGACCAGCACCCACCGCCACACTGACTGCCTCTTTCCTCCCTGAGGGGCCATTTGCCACGGCCAGAGCAATAGCAGCAGGCAATACCGCGCCAAGTCCAATTCCGGTGATCAAGCGCCATGCCGCCAGGGTAAAGATTGAATGGGAGAGCAATGTAGCAATACTACCTAATGCAAACCCGATCACGCTGATAATGATGACGGTCTTCTTACCATACCGCTCACTCACACGACCACTCAGCAAGTAGCCGATTACCGCACCCGCGCTGGTAGCAATGAATACGGGGGAAAATGCCGAGACGGGCAAAGCCCACTCTTTGGAGAGCGCGGGCACCACAAAGGCGATCAGCGTGGTGTCAAAGCCATCAAGCAAGACGGCCAGAAAGGCAACCGTGACAACGGACCAGCGCACAGGATGGTTTTTTTGATTTTCATAAGCGAAAGGATGTGACTGCATGAAAATATCCAATGTTGAGAGCAGGGCAAGTCATTCCCATACGCTGCAATGCGCTGCTGTCCGTCCGAGTGTCTATGCACCAGCGACTAATCCAGCGGGATCGCTCACGTTAGATGCTTCATATTTCCTGGTCTATCCGCCTGAATAGAACGTAGTGTTCCAAAATCAGAACGTTTGGAACCTGGCGCAACGTAAAAAATAATTAGCGTATTTACCAAGTAATCGTTTCATTCATGGAACGCTTAGTTTCGAAGGTGGCGTTTTTTAGCAAATTAATCGGATAGCGGCTGATGCACGACCACCGTCTACTACGACCAAATATGTCGGAGGAATTTGTTATGTCATCAACCGAAACGAGTATTCCTGGTTTACAGCACGACTCTGGCGAACTAGTTGCCATTCGCCTGAGTGGTATTCGCTACGCTCAAGCCGCACGTTTTCAGCCCCCTGAGGCAATCGAACCTCCGGAGAATTTATTGTCGGCCACCGCCGGCCATTCAAAAATCCCCTGTCAGCTGCCTTCACGTCTGGAGCGCGTAATGAGCGCACCTTTAGTCGATCTGCCCCAGACCGAAGATTGCCTTTTGCTGGACATCACTCTGCCACCGGGCAATCTCAATAACTGCCCAGTGATGGTTTGGTTTCATGGCGGCGGCTACTTCACGGGGGGCGGTGGGCTACCGTGGTACCGGGCCGAAAAGCTTTCCCAGGAGGGCGGCGTTATCGTTGTCAACGTGAGCTACCGCTTGGGAGTGTTTGGTTATTTGCTTCTGGACGGGGTTTGTGAAGGCAATCTGGGATTGCTCGATCAGATTGAGGCGGTTCGCTGGGTTAATCGCCATATCGCTAAGCTCGGTGGCGACCCGGGAAAGGTCACGCTGTTCGGGCAATCTGCTGGTGGGCAGTCAATTGCCTACTTAATGGCCATGGACAATATTCGCCCGCTGTTCGCTCATGCGATTTTGCAGAGTCCGCCTATGGGGGTGCATCAGGACGAAGCAGGTGCCAGAGCTTTCGGTGAGACATTCGCGGCAATGCTCGGTAAGGATCCACTCACGGCAAGCGTAGAAGAATTGTTGGCCGCGCAAGCCCAAGCGTTGTCGGTTGCTAAATCTACGCTGGTCATTGGTCCCATCGTAGATTGCTACCCACTATCAGCATTGCCGGAACTACAAAAGGCCTGGTCGTCTTGCCGTGTACCGACGTTGCTCGGTTGGACAGCGGACGAAGCGTTGCCGTTCCTTCCTTTGCCAGAGGGCGAAGGACTATCGACTGCTCATCGCCGGATGCTGATGCGCCAACAAGGAGAGCCTTTAGCTAACTCGCTCTTCATCGACGGCACGCGGCAATTGGCCTATACACTCGCTGAGGCCGGTCAGCCGGTTTACCTATACAGCTTTGCTTGGCAGGCACCCGATTCTCTTTGGGGCGCCTGTCATTGCATCGAACTGCCATTTTTGCTCGGCGATGAAAGTGATTGGTCTACAGCCCCAATGCTTCAGGGGGCGGTATGGACTCAGCTTGAGAGGCAGGGTGCGGCGTTGCGTTCAATCTGGCTTGAATTCGCCCGCAACGCATCAGCGCAGGAAGTCGAGGCATCAGTATCGCGACCGTGGCGGCTTTGGAGCGTAAGCCCTTGCGCATCATTGTCTGACGTAGATTTGTAATCAGAAGGAGTACCCATGGTGGATTCGCTCAAGTGCATCGTTGACTTTTAGGTATCCAGTTTCACTGTGTGCGTGCTCCAGCGCAGTGGATCCACCGAATTCTGTTTTCGGCTGATTCAGCCAAATATCCGCGTTCGCTTTGTTGCCAAAGACTTGCTCGGCTTGTAGCTGAATCAGCTCCACATAATTCAATTTTGAAGCTCCGATAAAAAATCCACCCGTGAACAGGAGGCTCGTCAGAAGCAATGGACGCTCTTTGTCTTGCTGCATAAAAAGCAAAATGTCAAACACTCGACCTGGCTCTGTACGGGGTTGTTGTCTCTTATGCGTAACCGAATCAATTAGTTAAGAGGCTAGAAAGGTCATTTCCGGGGATTTCGCGATTGGAGCACAGAAGGGAGTAGGGCCGTGAAGTGATTTCGAATCCTAATCGGTCAACCAAGTAAATGACTTATGGAAACGTTACATCCATACACATCATTTAACAAGTGGGCGATGTCAGATGTTCATAAGCGATCAGCAGCCCAAAAGTACTGGCTCAGTGTCCCTCAAATGAACGCAACTGTTCATCGATTTTTGTTCATCAAATGAGTTTTTCCACCCAGCACCAATTTATTGCGCTGTAGTGGTCTACAAAAAACCGAACACTGGTGAAATCATCGAAAGCAAGGGTGGAAATCACAAGGGGCTTAAAGAATGGAAAACTGAGCACGGCTCCGCGACCGTTGAGTCCTGTCTGACAAAGTGATTCTGGTTTGAGTACAAAAGGGCCCGAGAGGACCCTTTTTTTGATGATGTATGAAGAGCGATTTTTTCCTGGGACAAGTAGGACTGATGTTGCGCATTGCGCTTAACGTAGTCTTCCTTTTTGCCTACTCATCATTTCCTTCATCATCGAGCTCGGCATCCATACCAAGCCGGTTCATATTTGTGCTAGCAAAGTCATTCAAATAAAGCTACAGCGCGGACAAATCCTGCAGAGGCGTGTCGGATTTTGTAGGGGAAGCACGAAATCCAAAAACCTGATGCAGGGAGTAATTCCAGGTTGGCCAACTTTTCCATTTGACCGTAGCCGATGTCACGCCCGGCCTTATGCCCTTCCCAAATGATCGAAGCATCACCTGACTTGGCGAATTTCTCTTTGGTGTACTTGAAGGGGGCGTCCCAACTCCAAGCGTCAGTTCCCACCACTCGCACCCCTCGCTCCAGTAGATATAACGTCGCGTCACGCCCCATTCCAACGCCTGCATCGAGGTAGCCCGGCTGCCCAAACAGACTTCCGGCACGTGTGTTTATTACGACGATTTCCAAGGGCTTCAGTTCGTGATTGGTTCGCCGTAACTCAGCTTCCAACTCCGATACAGTCACCACGTGTCCATCGGGCAAGTGCCGAAAGTCGAGCTTTACGCCAGGCTGTAAACACCATTCCAACGGCAACTCATCGATACCGAATGCCGGCTTCCCACCGTCCGTTGTGGATGCATAGTGCCAAGGTGCATCCATGTGAGTACCACTATGTGTAGTGATACTGAGCCGCTCAGCCGCCCATGACTCATTGCCAGGCAAGTCTTCTTTGCGCAGACCGGGGAACATGGCTGCCATTTCGGGCCAACCTTCCTGGTGATCCATGTAGTCGATCTTGGGGAGCAGAGGCGGGGGATCTGTGTAGGGATTGTTGTCCAGACAGACCGACAAATCGAGCATGCGACATTTATTGAGGTTCATGGACGACGGCTCCTGCTTTGGATTTTTTCGATAGGGTGAGACTGGGAGAGTTTCTCAACGCATTGCGCAGTAGTGCAGCAACGGAGCCATCATGACGAAAACCCATTGCGCGAGCTCGCGGGGTTCGAAGTGGTGGCTGGCGCCCGAACAAGACCTCCAACTGAGGGTCGGGTTTGAATTTGATTTTTTCGCCATTAGCTTTGCCGAAGCGACCTGCGAGAGCATCGAGTACCTGGGCTATGGATAGTTGCAATACCGGCAACTGCCAGAGTCGACCCTCCGCCAAGTTTGTGAGTTCTGCGGCATGTAGCAGGTTCTCCACGCAACAACGAGCCGACATCCACCATGCAGCTGCATGCGGTGAAACTGGGCAGTCATACGGCTCACCTGCAGCGTACGCATGCAAGAGGTCGCTCATGAAAGCGGACTTCAATCCGTTTGGTTCGGTTGGGCGAGCTACAATCCCGGGAAGTCGTAGCACACGTCCATCGACTTCGCCACGGCGAGCCAAGTCCTCAATGGCAATCTCGATCATGCGCTTGTGTGCTGCGTAGGAAAGCTGAGGGTGCGCAGCCTGCGTTTCATCCATTCTCGTAGGGAGTTCACCTCCGTATACGGCAACACTGCTTGCATAGACCAATACGGGGGGGCAGTCGTGGTTGCGCAATTGATGCAAGAGCTCCAGGCTGGCTTGCAAATTGACTTGGTAGCCCAGATCGTAATTCATCTCTGCAGCGCCGCCAGGGATGCTAACGAGGTGAAAAACCACATCGATTCCGTCAGCCAACACCCGACGCAGCAGTGCCGGATCGGTAATGCTGCCTGAATGGCGGCGCAGGCGACTGTCTTCTGGCAGGTCATCCAGATTCTGGTCAAGCAGCAGAAGCGCTTCGATCTTTCGCCCGCGAATCTCACCCAGCTTCAGCAGGTGGGTGACCAGTTCACGACCAACGAACCCATTGGCACCACTGACCATCACGCGCATGTCCAGCCTCCCTGCACCACACGCTGATCGATTGCGCCAAATAGCACATCATCATTGGGCCCCCTGACCTCCATTCGTATTCTGTCACCGAAGTGCATGAAGCCGGTGCGAGGTGCACCTTCAGCGATGGTCTCGATGGCTCGGCGCTCCGAAATGCAGGCAGACCCAACAGACCGGTCGGCATTTGAAACTGTGCCTGAGCCGATCAACGTACCGGCACTCAGTTTGCGCGTCAGCGCAGCGTGGGCAATTAACTGGTGGAAGCCAAAGTGCATGGCTCCTCCGTGCGGATGACCAAACCACTCGCCATTCCACTCGACCTTTAACGGGAGATGTACACGGCCGTTAACCCACGCTTCGTCCAGTTCGTCTGGGGTAACAGCTACAGGGGCGAAACTGGTAGAAGGCTTAGCCTGGAGGAAACCAAAGCCAGTTTTCATCTCTCGCGGTGCCAAGGCGCGAAGGCTAACGTCGTTTAACTGCAGCACCAGGCGAATATGTTTTAGTGCCTGCTCAGCAGGACAACCCATAGGGACGCCGTCTAGCAGTACAGCGAACTCGCCTTCGAAATCGATGCCATGAGCCTCACTGGGCAAGGGTATGTCTGCACGCGGGCCAAGAAAATCGTCGCCGGCACCCTGGTAGATCAGGGGGATACGTTCGATGTTCTCGATGGGCTCCAGGTTGAAAGCTTTCTGCATCAATTCGCCATGGCTGAGGAAGCAGGAACCGTCCAACCACTGCCATGCGCGCGGTAGTGGGGCCATCAACTGTTCAATGGCAAGCTCAAAGCTTCCGGCGACCTCACAGAGGTTCAAACTACGATAAAGATTTTCCAGATCCGGTTGCACGTTTTCCCAGCTATCCAACGCAGCCTGCATTGTGGCGACAATCCCGCTGGCGTCTACAGCATGCTGTAGATCGCGCGAGACCACGAGCAGGCGTCCGTCCCGGGTACCGTCATTGAGTGTGGCAAGCTTCATGGCAGGAGCTCCTGCAGATCCGGAGCATAACGACCGTCCAGGAGGATGAAGACCATCCTCGCCATTTGCTCTGTGCGGTTACTCCAAGCGTGGTTGGTGCCTCGCTGTACCACTATGTCACCTTTCTTGAGGTGAACCTCTTCCCCGTCAAGCACTAACCAAATCTCACCTTCCGTGACGACTCCATAATCCAATGTCTCGGTGCGGTGCATAAGTTTGTGTTTAGAGTCGGCCTTTCCAGTACCTGCATGGCTTTGGCCAATCTCTGCGAACGCAGCAGCTGCATCCTCTGCGCTGACCTGGTTTTGGATGCTGTCCGGCGGGATATCCACCACTCGAATCACGCTACCCAGCGGCCCAGGGATAAGTTGCAGCGGCTGGGCAGTAGGGTCATCAGCGTTGTCCAGTGGGGCGGGGGTGGTTGCGCTGTTCCATACTTCGTAGAAGACAGTACCTGGAATCGCTTTGAGCGGGAAGTTGTTCGGTGTTGCGCCGCAGCTAGCGACGACGGCATGCCCCTTGGCATCGTGACCCGTAACAATGCGTTTAAAATCTGGAAGTTTTTGCATAAAGTCTCCTTAGTTTCCATCACCGATGGTGGTACCACCATCGACTACAATGTTCTGTCCGCTGATGAACGCGCCGCCTGGTGCGGCCAGTAAAAGTGCCAAGGCAGCTACTTCCTCCGGGCGCCCAACACGACGCAATGGGGTGAGCGCCATGCGGCGCTGCATCACTTCAGGGTTATCTGTTAGTGGGCGTGCGAATTCGGTTTGAATCACGCCGGGGCTGATAGCATTGATGCGGATGTTCTCGGGGCCCCATTCCACAGCGAGATTGCGGGCGAGTTGTGCCAGGCCTGCCTTCGATATCCCGTAAAGCCCCAGTGCCTTGTTGCCGCGCACCCCGGCGATGCTGGCCATCAGCACCACGCTGCCGCCACCCCGCGCTGCCATGGCCGGTAGCACGGCACTGGTCAGCCACAATGCGCTGCGCAGGTTCACGGTCAGGGTGGCGTCCCAGTCGAGATCGCTCGCGGTTGCCAGCGGCCCCATGTGCGGGGCGATGCCAGCGTTGCACACCAGCGCGTCGAGGATGCCAAAGCGCGCCAGCACGGCCTCGGCCAGGATAACGACATCCTCCTGCTGGCTGAGGTCGGCGGCGATGGGCCAGGCGTCGAAGCCCTCCCTAGTCAAGGTTGCGGCCACCCGAGTACAGTCTTCAAGACTCTCGCTACTAATGGCCAGGCGCGCCCCGGCACGGCCATAAGCACGGGCGATGGCCAGACCGATGCCGCGGGTAGCGCCGGTGATCAACGCCGCCTTGCCGGCCATGCCGAATAGGTCTGTATTCATGCGTGTTCTCCCAAGGGGGCGATGGTAGGGATGCGCAGACAGCTCAGGGCTACCAGCCACTGCAGCCCGCCGATCACGGCCAGCGCGATCGGCAAGGCTGAAGGAACGCCTGCGGTCATGGCCAGCACCACTAGGGGGCTGACGAACTCACCGGCGAAGATCGCTGCGGTAAACAGGCCGCTGGCCCGCCCGCGCTGGCTGAAACCGACCTGGGCCATGACCCGGGTGATCAAGGTGGGTAGCATCAGGCCGATGCCCAGTCCGTTGATAAAAACCGCCAACGAAACCAAGCCGTGACTGCCCGCCCCCGCCATCAACAATCCACCGCTGCCGGCCAACAAAAAAGCCAGCAGCAACAGCCACGAAGACCGAGCGCGACCAATCAATCTAAAACTCAGGGCGCCTAGCACTACGCCCACCTGGTTACCGCCCATGGTCATGCCGATCTGCTGCGGCGCGTCCACGCCCAGCAGGTTAAGCAGGTAGCCAGCCTGCACCGGTACGATGAACAGGCTCATGCCCGCCAGCAACGCCAGCACCAGCAGCGGCAACAACCCTCGCCATGGCAAGCGGCTCTGGGCGGCCTCAGCCGCCACCAGCGCCCGAGGCTCCCATAGCCACAGCGCCATCAACGGTAGAAGCACTAGACCCACGGCATACAAGGCGAACGGCGTGCGCCAGCTGTCCTGGCCCAACTGCCCGCCGATGGCCATAAACAACACCGCCGATAAGGAAGTCGCGACCATCTGCAAGGCAAACAGCCGCTCGCGGCGCCCGCCGCTATAGTAGTCGCCCATCAGGGCGGTACAGCAGGTCATAATCGCCGCTTCGGCCACGCCGATGCCGGCGCGGCTTAGGACAATGGCCTGCAGTGAATCGAGCCACAGAGGCAAAGTCCCGCACAGCGTGTAAATCAGCATCGCCACCAGCAACAGCGGCTTACGCCCGGTACGGTCGGCGATCATCCCGGCGAACGGCGCCAGTAAGGCAATCATCAGGGCCGGTAGAGTCAGGGCCACCGGAACCAGCACGGCAGCCCCCGGTGTGTTGGCGAAATACACCTGCATGCGTGGCAGCACCGGGGCCAGCAGTACCGCGCCCAGTACCGGCAGGCAGCTGCCGAGCAGCAGCAATAAGGATTGCGGCGTACCGGCTTTGTATTCAGCCTTCATGACGAACCTCCAGCGCAACCGGGCGTTGAAAAGCCTTGTCCTGCGCTACTGGGTTGCGTGTGGCGACCGGATTCAGTACTGCGGGTGTGTCTGCAACCGGGCGTTTCTGGGGCAAGAGGAAATACGCCAGCGCCGGCAACAAGATCAGCGCCCCGACCATGTTCCAGACAAACATGAAGGCCAGCAGCACGCCCATGTCTGCCTGGAATTTGATCGGAGAGAAAATCCAGGTGCCCACGCCGATAGCGAGTGTCACGCCTGTCAGCATGACGACCTTGCCGGTGAACAGAAGCGCCTGGTAATAGGCCCGGGACAGGCTTTCGCCTTGGCGAAGCTGGGCCAGCACGATGCTCATGACGTACAACGCATAGTCGACACCGATGCCTACACCAAGAGCGATAACGGGCAGGGTGGCGACCTTGACGCCCATGCCCAGCGCGACCATCAAGGCTTCACAAAGAATCGATGTGAGCATGAGAGGCAATACTGCACAGAGCACTGCGCGCCACGATCGGAAAGTCACCAGGCAAAGCAGAATGACTGCGCCGTAGACCCACCACAGCATGTCGTGATTCGCCTGTTTCACAACGATATTGGTGGCCGCTTCAATGCCTGCACTACCCGCGGCCAGAAGAAACGTGGCATCGCCGGAGTTATTGTTCCTGGCAAAACCTTCAACATTTCCGACAACGTTGTTGAGCGTGTCGGCCTTATGGTCTTTGAGGTAGGCATAGAGCGTCAACAGGCTGCAGTCATCGTTGTACAAGCCACGTGGGGCTCCCGCGGTGACCATGTTCAAGGTCGCCTGGTTGTTCACTAACTCGTACCATTTGGGGTTGCCTTCGGAGAGACCAACCAGCACGCGGCGATTTAACAACGCCAAGGAGTTAGTCGAGTCGACACCCTCAAGTCCGCGAAGCTGCCAATCCAGATCATCAACTCGCTTCAGCGTGTTGTACGTCGAGCACTCCCCAGCGCGAGTCTTCACCATCACGGCAAATACGTCGCTGCTTGCACCGTAATGCTGTGTTATGAATCCATTGTCACGGTTGTAGCGAGAGTCAGGGCGAAGCTCTGGAGCGCCGGCATCCAGATCACCAACTTTCAGCTTCAGGCTTACTGCGTAGCCTGCGCAGGCCATGAGCGCAGCGACGATGACGCATAGCGTTGCCCAACGCTTGCGAGTGAAGAGATCCAGGAAACGCCATACAACGTGTTTCTCTTCGCCACACGCCTCAGCTTCCTCGCCTCGAAGGCTGCGCCGAGCCGCTTTTTGGCTAACGCCAATGTAGGAGAGCAGTACCGGGAGCAGAATCAGGTTTGTGAAAATGAGGACGGCTACGCCGAGACTGGCGATTACTGCCAGATCCTGGATCACCTGTATCTTGATGATCATCAGAACTGCGAACCCCACCGCATCACATAGCAACGCAGTCAGGCCGGCCAGGAACAACCGGCGGAATGTAAACCGCGCAGCCACCAGGCGATGCATCCCGCGCCCTATGTCCTGCATGATGCCATTCATTTTCTGTGCGCCATGGCTCATGCCTATTGCGAACACCAGAAATGGCACCAGCACCGAGTAAGGGTCAAGTTCGTACCCGAGCAATGGTAGTAAACCCAGCTGCCAAATCACTGCGACCAAAGAGCAGGTCACCACCAGAAAGGTGCTTCGTACGCAACGGGTGTACCAGTAAAGTACTGCCGCGGTGATCAAGATTGCTGCAGCGAAGAACACTAGAATTTGTTTGAGACCATCGATCAGGTCACCTACAACTTTCGCAAAACCGGTGATGTGGATCTCAACACCTTGCGCTTGGTATTTAGTACGCAGTTTTTCCAGTTCATGAGCGAAGACGGTGTAATCCAGAGGCTGACCATCAGGCGTTCGTTCCAACAGTGGCACGTACACAATGCTGGAGCTTTGGTTGAAAGCCACCAACTGTCCGATCTCGTTGGAGCGCTCAACGTTACGCTTAAGGGATTCCAGGCTTGCACTGCCGCCGTCGTAGCCATCGGGAATTACCGGGCCGCCTTCCAGCCCTTCCTCGGTGACACCAGTCCAGCGAGTAGATGGCGTCCACAGCGACTTCATTGCTGCACGGTCAACCCCCGCCAGCAGATACACCTCATCGCTGAGTTGCTGGAGAGTGTGCAAATATTTTTTGTCGTAGATACTCCCCTCCGGGTTCACTACGGCAATTCGCACAGCATTGCCAAGACCCGCCAGTTCCTGGCGGTGCTCCAGGTAGTTGACGATGTACGGATGCTCACGCGGAATCATCTTCTCGAAGCTTGCATTGAGTGTCACGCGTGTCGCCTGCCATGCCAGCAGAACTGTCGCGACCAGGCAAAGCAGTACAACCAGGGCACGATGGTTGAAGAGTGCGCGCTCCAATACGGAGCCGGAGGTGCTGTCGAAGTCGTCGAGACTGCCGGCAGACGGAGTAGGGGAGGTCTTTACGTGCATGGCTCAGTCCGCGATTTTGGAGGAAAAAAAAGGCGCCAGGCGCCGCGCGCCTGCCATTCCAACAGCGACTAGGGCGCCATCAGATGTTTCACTGACTGAGGTCAAAGGAAGTCCTTCGGAAACGGTGATTGGCTGAAAGTGCAGATCTGTAAGTCCGCTCCGCAGGAGGATGCCGGCCTGATTGACGAGCAACAGGTTTTGACCGGCGATGCGAATGGCATTGAGGGAAGCAGCAATGGGGTTGTCGACAGTCTGGAAGCTGTTGCCACTATCATCAGAGGAGAACAGCTTGCCTCGCAGGCCTCCGACCAGAATCTTCTTATTGGGAAGAATTGCAGCGGCAAAATAACTGCCTTCGTAAGAACCCTTGAGGGCTTCGAACGTGAGGCCGCTATCGATGGAGTGCAACAACAAACCTTGCTCACCCGCGATAATGATTTCATCGCCGTCGCGAGCCATCGCATAGAGATGCAGGCCTCGCGGATTTGGAAGGTTCCCCATCCAGGATTGCCAGGTATTGCCTCCGTCCTTCGTCATCAGCGCAAGACCGTACGCCCCAAGGGCAACGCCATGGTTTGCATCAACGAAGTTCACTACCAACAGAGGCTTGTCGGCACCGTCGGCCGACAATCTCTGCGCCACAGCGATTCGCTTTGAATCCCCGGAGTATTGAGCTGCTTGCAACTCAAGGGCAGCCGCTTGCTTTCCATCCAGCTGCAATTGCCAGCTTTCCCCGCCATCGCTGCTATGCAGCACGACACCGGAGTGACCCACAGCCCAGCCATTCTTCGAGTCAACGAATTGCACGCTGGTCAACGTTGTGCTGACGGGGCTCGCGGATTGTCGCCAATGTTGGCCACTATCATCTGACAGCAGCACAACACCGCGTTCGCCGACTGCAACCAGCCGCGAACCGGCTTGGTTGACGTCCAGGAGCACCGCATGCAGTGCTTGAGATCCGAGTACTGCCTTTTGGGAAAGGACATCGACCGTATCTGCTGCCCAGACCGGCAGCAACGAGCAACCCGCTGCCATTAGCAAGCCGGAGATTATCTTTTTCATCGCACGCAACCCTTTTTGTTCTTATTTGATGCAGGCGGGGCTTACGCCCCGCCAGAATCACCGGACGCCTTCACCCGCCATCGCGTCAGCGGTAAATACCGAGTCCTTGTAGGGCGGCACGATGCGGTATTGCTCGCTCTTCCCGGCAAAAACGTCACCGACGAACCATGCACCGGAAAGCAGGTCGTAAAAACCGGTAGTGACTGATGCAGTGCCTGGGAGGTCGGGCAGAGCAACTGGCGAAGTCCACAACACTTTTGCGAGTTGCCCCCGGGCGTCGTAGCGATCACCAAGGACGGCTGTCCAGGTGTCCTCATCGAGGTAATAGGTGCTCTTGGGCATAACGTGTCGAGCACCGCTCTTCAGGGTCGCTTCAACTACCCAGACACGGTGCAGCTCCCAACGCACGGCGTCGGATTTCATATGGTGCGCGTCGAAGAGTGCTTCGGGGCTGGAGGCTGTGAATACCCGGTTCGAGTTGTACGGGATGTACAACTCTTTCTTGCCGACCAGCTTCCAGTCGAAGCGGTCAATTCGGCCGGTAAACACATTGAGCTCGTCGAAGCTCATCACCCCAGCGGTCGCCGGAGTCGGGGTGTCGCAGCAGGCGTTAGGAAGGCGGCGAACTCGGCGCTGGCCAGGGAGGTACGTCCAGGCAGTGGTGTTGTCGGCATTGATATTCTCAAGACCTGTGATTGCCTCTCCGGCGCGTAATGGTGGGCCGTCGTTCGTCATCCGGATTGACCAGAAGACGCCCTTGTCACTGCTGAAACCGGGTAGGTACCAAGGCATTTGAACATCTGCCCGGGAGTCGTTCGTCAGTACATGCTTTCCGTCCGCCGTGGTGAGGTACTGAGAGAAATTGGCGTGCCACGAAGCTCCGCGCCAACGCAACAGGTGGTTCCAGATGGCTTCTTCGCCATTCTGGGGGATCGGGAACGGAATACCGCCTGCCGCGCCTAAAGGCATAGGCCCCGCCGGGCCGCTCGCCAGTTTGCCGCTGGTGGCATTCGCGAAAGTAGCATCGTAAATGGACTGCGGGGCAGCGGCAGTGCGACGAGTTGGGTACACCACGACCTTGTAGCTGTCCGGGTACTTTTTCAGCATGGCTTGGGTGCCAGCCGACAGCTTATCGGCGTACTGAGCCATGTTCTGGGCGGTAATGGTGAGCAAAGCCTGGTCGGCCGCGAACGGATCATTGCGCTTGCCGCCTTCCTTGTATGAGGGGTCGGCCTGGGTGAGGCCTCCTTTCCACTCCGGAATACTGCCGTCGGCGTTGCCTGCGCGTTGCGCGCCAAATGGAGTCAGCGTCGACTTCAATTTGGCCGCTTCATCGGCGGAGACGGCTGCCATTGCCCCATGAGCAAAAAACAGCGAGGCACTCAAGGTGGTGAGCAAAGAGACAAATTTCTTATTGTTTATCATCGAATAATCCTCGGTCAGAAGGTGCGGCTGACAGTGAAGGCAAGGAAGTCGCGATCTTTGAGCGACTGTTCGAACGTGTAGTGGTTGGCGGCATCAAGGAAGGTATTTTCCGGGCCGTAGTAGTGCGTATACGTCAGGCCCAGATTCCAGGTGTTCAGATAGTTGCCTTTGAGCCCGATATTGAGGTCACCGCCGTGATCGGCTCCGAAGCCCGTGCCCAGTGCCTCGGAGGCACCGTTTGTGTAGCTGGCGCCGATAGGCACGGATAAATCCAGCCCCGGCAGGAACTGGCGATACATAGGTTCGTAAACAAGTCGCAGACTGGTCGCGTCGCGGTCTGCATTCGGGTCAATGGCGTCTTTGTTTTTGCTGACGCTCATGACTCTGTTCCATGCAATCTCACCGAGGAAATTGGCTTCCGGGACGATGAAGTTCGGCTCGAGGCTGGACAGCCATGAGATGTTGGCGTGCAGCGTCCTCCCCGTTGCATACAGAGGGTCATCGTCATTGTTGATCGACTCGCCCGGTGCAAGAGTGCGCTGGTTGGTGGACGCCAGAGGCTGGTTCCAGCGAGTGGAGAGCTCGCCAGCAATGTTGTAGTTGCCGAGCGTGGTGGAGAAGCTCGCGCCCAGAGCCTCGATACCTTCCGGATAGACCCAGTAGTACTCGCCGGCTTTGCCCGACTGAGGGTTCAGATTCGCGAAGTCCGGGCGCACGTTCAGCTGTGGATTTTTATCATGGAAGCGGATGGCGTAGACGCCCCAGTCCACTGTCTCGGTACGCCAGCGAAGTTGTACGCCGCCTTGCCCCGAGTCCTTCGCATCTTTGTCCTTACCGTGATAGAACGCCAGCGGTTGGGCACCCGGAAACAGCGGAGCGCCAATGAACATGCGCTCGTTACCTTCACCGAAGCTATCGCTGGTGGAAAAGTAGCTACCTTCGGCTGGCAGGCGGTTTGCTTCCCATTCGAACTGGTAATAGGCGCCGATGGATACATCCGGAGTCAGTTGGAGCTGGCCAGAGAGCTGCCGGACTGGACGGATCAACTCCTTGAACTGGGTATTGGGTACCGACAAGGATTTGACTACATCGATTGGCGCCATGCCGCCGGCGATACCATTCATGCCGTAGAAAAGACTTTCCCCCCACTGCATTGCGTACTGACCCACTCGACCCGAGGCTTGCATGTCGCCGACATCGGTCTTGCCAAACAGGAAGGCATCCAGAAGCTCACCTTTACGACCATGCAGGGTGCGGGTGTCATGGGTGAATTCGTCATAGGCTACTGAATAGCTATTGGCGCGGGACGGATCGTTATTGTCGCTGCTGCGGTTGTAGACGTCGTCGTACCATGCGGCTCCGCTCACACGAGCGCCGACGTTTTTGTACGTGATGTCCATTTCAGAGAGCAGATCCAGACGATTGGAGATCAGACCCTTGTCGAAGTTACGGTCGCCGTCATCCTGATTGAGCGCTGTTTGGCCATCGATCAATTTGTCGCTCTGACCTTTTGTGCGCCATGCCGAACTGTATTTCAGGGTGTTATCCCACCGTGCTCGAAGATCGGGATTCCCCGTATCGAATTCGAAAGCGTGGGCATCAGGTAGTCCTGCGGTGATCGCTAACATAGAAATAGCGAATGCAAGAGGTTTGAGTGGTGGTAACGGCCGGGTGGATGCGTGCTTGCAAGACAGCATTTAAGTCACCTCATTCTTGTTTTTTTAGGTCAGTGTTGTATTGCGATCGGGTGCGCCACAGGCTTGGCGCACCACTGCGATATCAGACAGGGTGTGAAGTGACCTCCAGCATTTGCTTAACCAGGGATATGCGATCGAAGTCGCGATCTTGTTGCATCTCTTTTTCGCCAGCGAATAGAGATTTCTCACTGATGAACTTGCAGCGTTCGAATCGACGATCCATGAAACGTTGCAGTTGTTCAGCCAAGGTGCCGCCAGAGACGAGTTCCTCGCTCAGGACAACGGCGTCCTCAATCGCCATGCCAGCACCTTGGCCAAGGTGCGGAGTAGTGGCGTGAGCGGCATCTCCGATGAGCAGGACGCGTCCGTGGTACCAACACTCATCGACGAACACTGCCTCAAGCGGCTTGTAGACAACCTGTGAGTTATCAGTGATCTGCTCACGCAATTTGCCGATCAGTCCACCAAAGCTGGAGAGGCGCTTGCGAAGCTCCTCCGCCAGGGTTCCTTCATCCATCCAGGGATTGCCCGGCTCGTGAGACGTGGTGAAGAGATACATCAAGTCATCAGCCAAAGGGACGAGACCCGCGTTACCCGAAGGGCCTTGGTAGTTGGCGAGATGATCGATTTCGGGGGCGCGTGGAAAGTTGTAACGCCATACGGATTGGCCGGTGAAGCGAGGTTGGTACTTGTCGCCGAACATCAGGTTACGAACCTTGGAGAACAGGCCATCAGCGCCTACAACCAGAGAGTAGCGAGCTCGGCTTGCATCGTTGAACAGCACATCGATACCATCCTCGCTCTGCTCAAAACTCTCGATTGAAGTACCTAGTCGAACGTCGGTGCCGAGTTCGATAGCTGTTTCGCTAAGTACCTTATGAAGGGCTCTGCGGGAGATGCCAACATTGGCTGGGTACTCCGGGCCGGCAAGGCGCTGCCCAGGAATCCGAACCAGAGGCAGGCCATCGGTGTTGTAGATACCAACGTCTTCGAATGCGTAAGCTGCATCAAGATAAGCATCGAGCAGGCCCAGCTTCGCCATTTCGCGGACTACGTTGCTTTGCTGGATGATGCCGACGCCGTAGACCGTCCATTCGGTCTTGATCTCGACCAGATCGACTTCAATCCCTTTACGGCGCAATGCGATGGCGGCACACAAACCACCAATACCACCACCGACGATCAGCACTTTTGCAATATTCATGAAGTTACTCACGTGTTGTTCTTGTTCTCCGCATACTTGATAGATGCGGTCGTTGTTAGTGCGTGGGTTTGAGTTTCCCGAGTGCCGCAGGATTTGACTAATCGAGTCCTCAGATGTGACCTATCGCGCCGCGCGATACCTCAATGGGTTGGTCGAATGGGTCTATGCACAGAAGAAGCAAACCTTCCTCGCACCGGAACTTAAAAGCGGTTAACGATTGCCCTAAACACGGGCCAAATACGCACTCTCCGCTGTCCGGCATGAACTGCGCGCCATGCGCATAGCAAATGACGCGTTGTCCGTCGGCTGATAGGAATCGATTCTTTCGGTATTCCAGGCGCACATCGAGGTGAGGACAGCTATTGCGATAGACCCGTACCTCTCCTAGATGCAGTAAGGCGAACACGGTGTCGCCGCCTGACCTGAAGGGATCAAAACCGAGCGCGCGGCCTTCTTTGAGTTGATCGAGAGGGCAGAGCGCTACGCTACGATCCACCGCTTAGCTCTGCTTCGGCGGTGGGCCACCCGGAGCCCACTTCTCGCGAGAGGTAAACAGGAACAACTGCGAGTTGTCTGCAGACATGGGAGCCTGGCGAGCAGCCCAAGCGTCATCGTGCTTATCCATGTCAGCGTCGTATTCGATGTGACAACCCAATGGGCTGTTGAAATACCAGAACCAATTGGAGCCGTAGAGGTGACGCCCGGGGCCCCAGAAACTCGTCCAACCCTTCTGCTGAAAACGGGTACCCGCGAGAAGGACTTCTGTGCCACTGCCCATATGAAAGGTGAAATGCTCACACCCTTGCATGTGTGGAGGGGTCTGGATCATGAACAGGCAGTGATGGTCATCCATGCCTTTTGCCCGCATGAAGGGGCCGACACCAACGAATCTGTCGGTGGTAACGAATCCCAGTCGATCGCGATAGAAGGCTTCACCCTTTGCGGCATCGGGAACGAAATACACGACGTGCGAAAGCGTACGAGGTAGAGCCGCCATCTCGGGAGTGATGCCCAGTTGGTTGATCGGGCGTTGTGGCGCGCTGCCCGGGGCATTGGTCAGGTCTGCTGGAGCATCGAAGCGGCGACGCCAGGAAACCTGGAAGGCAATAGCAAAACCGAGGTCATCTACTGTATGCAGGGTGCCGTTAGCATCGCGACGTACTTCACGATCTCGGCTCAACTCATCCTCGATTGCGTCGAGATCGGTGGAGGTTGCAACGCCATAGATAGTCTCGCGCAGTGAAGGCGCAGGGCCCTTTGCCGCAGGTAGCTCTGGATCTTCTGGACGACGGATGATGATGGCCGATCCGTCCAACGACTCAAAGTGTCCTCTTTCGGCATCCAGGTGTATTACGCTCAGTCCGTAATCACGAAGGCAATCAGCGCAGGCTTGCAGGTCATCGACGCCAAATACCAAGGCATCAAGGCCAAGAATGTTCATGGTTACCACTCCATTAAAATTATGATCCGGCAGCGGAGCCGGTGGTGGTGTCACTGCGGTTGGCATGCCGCACGACTGGAGTGGAGGGTGCTGTCTGAGGCGGTTGCTGACTAATCGCAACTTGAGATGCCAGCTATCCGAAAACTCGATACATGGCTGGACAGCCAGCCAGGAGAGGGCTGTTCGACGACGGGGAGGAGGCTGGCTTGACGCATCGAGAGTATCGGGTGAAGGTATCTCAAAAATAACTAGAACAGCGGAGATGCATCGCCATGCGATTTCATCACTTGGATCTGAATCTTCTCGTGGCGCTAGACGTGCTCCTGGAGGAGCAGAACATTACCCGTGCTGCCGAACGTCTCCACATGACCCAGTCCGCTACAAGCGGCGTGCTCGGCAGACTCCGAAAGTACTTCGAGGACGAACTGCTGGTGCAGGTAGGTCGTTCAATGCAACCCACCGCCTATGCGCTTGAATTGGCAAAACCAGTACGCGAAGTGCTACTGACGATTCGCTCCTCCATCACAGCAAAGCCGCTGTTTGATCCGGCTTCCAGCAAGCGGCATTTTCGCTTAATCACGTCGGACTACCTGATCAGTGTTCTCTTTGCGCAGGTTATTCAGCGCATATACAAGGCAGCACCAGGGATCACGTTTGAGATGCATCCTCCTGGGGAGCAGGCAGTGGAGATGACCCTTCGAGGGGAAATCGACCTGATGATTGTTCCGGAGCGCTATCTCATTGAAGGGCACCCATCTCAATTGCTATTTGAGGAGGAGCACGTATGTGTTGTCTGGAGTGGCAACAGTGCAGTGGGTGAAGCGTTGACGCTGGAGCAATACGCAGAAATGGGGCATATCTCTGTCGGGTTTGGTCGGTCTCGACAACTGAGTATTGAAGATTGGTTTATGAGTCAATACGGCTTCAAGCGTCGACTTGAAGTCATTACCAACGACTTCAACACGCTTCCACAATTGATCGTGGGCACTCATCGAGTAGCCACCATGCACCGCCGGCTGGCTGAGCTTTACTCACGATACCTGCCACTTCGTATCCTTCCACCGCCGGTGAAGATCCCCGTTATGAGAGAGATCATGCAATGGCACCGCAGCATGGATGGTGACCCTATGCACCGCTGGCTCAGAGAGACTGTCCACGATTCTATTAAAACGCTGGAGGAGGGCAGCAGGTAATCCGATTACCCGCATGACTCAATGGAGTCAGCCACTGCTGAAGTTTATTTTGCGCCCATGATATGCAGAATTGTGGGGTGTTGTGCTTACAGAACTCGAGTCAATGGGCGGCTCTTGTATGTTGTATCGTGATTCGTGATACCTCGCATCCTTACTCGCGATTGGCCATAAATCTTCGCACTGAATAATGTCCCGCTCTGATCGTGCCCGGAGTGCCTGAAGCCCCCGGGTTCGCCTTCAGACCGCAAAAGGACAATAAAAATGTTTCGCTATTTTCCCACTAATTATGTTTGGAACCTGTCGGTGGATCTCGCCATCGAAATGGGTGCTCGCATAGGCGAGATCGAAGAGATGTGCGCGTCTTTACAAGAGGCGGCGAAACAACCCGACGCGGCTGGCACTTCAGCCTTCCGCGAAACGTGGTCAAAGATGGCCGACAAACTCTGCGGTCTTGCCGAGGAGGACGAGGTTGCTGGCCGGCGGCTCTCTGCAGGCGAAAAGTACAATCGCGCCGCTACCTACTACCTCACATGCGAACGCCTGCAGGCTCATGGTGCACCTGGTCGTAAAGAGCTGTACCAGCGCTTTTTAGAAACCTTCGCCCGTGGCGTCGCCTTATCCAAAGAGAGCTGTGAGCGTGTTGAAATCCCTTATGAGGGCAAGATCATCTCAGGGCTCTATGTGCGCGCAGAAGGCGTCGAGGGCCCGGCTCCGTTGCTGGTACAAGTCAACGGACTGGACTCCACCAAAGAAATGAAATACCGCGTTGGCTTGCCGGCATGGTTGGCCAAGCGCGGTGTATCTTCGCTTGTCATCGATCAGCCAGGTACCGGCGAGGCACTGCGTCTGCATGGTCTTACTGCTCGCTATGACAGCGAGCATTGGGCCAGTCGAATCGTTGATTGGTTGGAAACTCGATCTGAAGTCGACGCCAAGCGTATCGGTCTGGAAGGCGTTTCCCTGGGCGGTTACTACTGCCCGCGCGCAGTTGCTTTTGAACCACGTTTCGCCTGTGGCGTTGTCTGGGGGGCCAACCACGACTGGCGGGATGTGCAGAAACGTCGGCTCGAGAAGGAAGGTAGCTTTCCCGTACCTCACTACTGGGAACATGTCAGTTGGGTTTGGGGGGCGAAGGACATCAATGACTTCATGCACATTTCAGAGAACGTTCATTTGGACGGCATTCTCGATCGCATCAAAGTCCCTTTCCTGGTCACCCACGGAGAAAAGGACTCTCAGATCCCGCTCAAGTGGGCTCACCGCTCGTTTGAGCAATTGGTAAACAGCCCCAAACGCGAATTGAAGGTCTTTACCGACCGAGAAGGCGGTGTTCAGCACTCAAGCTTCGACAATAGCATCAACGCTGGACAGTACATTGCGGATTGGGTAGCTGAAACCCTGGGTGGGCGTACCGCGTAACAACTGGCTCTGCCTGTGCCAGGCGCAGGCAGAGCCATCGGCTCACCCGACCTTAATCGTGTAATCGACGTTTACTCGCGTTTCGTTGTTGCTTCGCAATGTTGAAGCAGCCCCTGGCTCATTTCGGTAGTAGACCTCTCTGACGCGCAGGGCCAACCCTTCGCAGGGCCGGGCTGAATAACGTACGCCATCTCCAAGCCTTTCCAAGCCTGCATAAGGTTGCTGCCACGCGCGATGGCTTGACCGTCGACGTAACGTCCTGCGTGGCCCGCGCCTTTAAGCGCCTGCTTTGTTACTGGCGCGTGGCAGAAATTTTTCGGACGACATTATTGGTGTCAATGGATCCATATATAGCTTTTATCTAGCGAATATCTTGACTAAAGCCAGCAAGCAGGAATTTAATGGATCCATAAAAAACAAACCCAAGAGTATTGATATGTATCCAATGAACGCGTGGTATGTCGCCTGCACCCCAGACGAAATCAACGAAAAACCTCTCGGCCGGCAGATTTGCGGTAAGAAAATAGTCTTCTATCGAGGCGCTGAAAATAAAGTCGCCGCGGTCGAAGACTTCTGCCCACACCGCGGCGCGCCGCTCTCATTGGGCTATGTCGAGAACGGCAATCTGGTGTGTGGCTACCATGGCCTGGTCATGGGTTGCGATGGCACAACCGTCTCAATGCCTGGCCAGCGCGTTCGCGGATTTCCATGCAACAAAGCGTATGCCGCCGTGGAGCGCTATGGCTTCATCTGGGTCTGGCCAGGAGACCAGAGCAAGGCTGATCCGGCGCTGATACACCACCTGGAGTGGGCGGACAATGATCAGTGGGCGTACGGTGGCGGGCTGTTCCACATCAACTGCGACTATCGCTTGATGATCGACAACCTCATGGACTTGACCCATGAAACCTATGTCCATGCATCAAGTATCGGTCAGAAAGAAATTGATGAGGCAGCGCCAGTCACCACCGTCCACGGTGATGAAGTGGTCACGGCACGGCACATGGAAAACATCATGCCGCCGCCGTTCTGGCGCATGGCCCTGCGCGGAAACAATCTTGCCGACGAGGTGCCGGTCGATCGCTGGCAGATTTGCCGTTTCACCCCGCCGAGTCACGTATTGATTGAGGTCGGTGTGGCGCATGTGGGGAAGGGCGGTTATCAGGCTGAACCCGAACATAAGGCGTCGAGTATCGTGGTCGACTTCATTACCCCGGAAACCGACACCTCCATCTGGTACTTCTGGGGGATGGCGCGCAGCTTCAATCCACACGATGAGGCGCTGACTGCGAGCATCCGTGAGGGGCAGGGAAAGATTTTCAGTGAAGATCTGGACATGCTCGAGCAGCAACAGCAGAACCTGCTGGCCAATCCAGAACGTTCACTACTCAAACTCAATATCGACTCGGGTGGCGTGCAGTCGCGGCGAGTGCTGGAGCGTCTGATCGCTCAGGAACGGGTACCCATGATTGAGGCTATGACCGTCACCGATTGATTGCTGGTGCGCTCCTCTCAGTCGTATACGCCGCCGGGCCTCGGTTCTGGCAGCCCCTTTCAAGATGACAACGGTCACAACGGTGGTCGTTGCTATGGTGTGACATGATTGAAGTAATAGTGACCTCTCGTAACAATGAAGCTCTGGATATCTGTAGCTACGAGTTAGCCAGTGTCGAGGGCCATGCTTTGCCAGCGTTCAGTGCCGGGGCTCATATCGATGTGCACTTGCTGGGCGGTATAGTCCGCCAATACTCACTCTGCAATCGCCCTGATGAACACCAATGTTATCGGATTGGCGTACTTAAGGACGCAGCTTCTCGCGGAGGTTCAAAAAGCCTGCATGAACACATTCACGTGGGTGACCGGCTGCAGATCAGCGCGCCACGTAACCTGTTCCCATTGGTGCCTCAAGCCCGGCGTAGTCTGCTGTTTGCTGGCGGTATCGGCATCACGCCGATTCTGAGCATGGCCGAACATCTGGCCCACGAGGGGGCCGAATTCGAGCTGCATTACTGCGCCCGATCCCACCAGCATGCGGCCTTTGTTGAACGTCTCAAGTCGTCACCCTTTGCTGACCGGGTGCACCTGCATTTCGATTCGGTTTTGGATATCACCGCAATCCTGGCGAATCCACAGGCGGATCAACATCTCTATACCTGCGGCCCTGGCGGTTTCATGCAGCATGTATTGGATGGCGCCATAGCTCAGGGCTGGGCTGAAGAAAATCTGCATCGTGAACACTTCTCGGCAGCCCCGGTGGATACCCGCGCGGATGGCAGTTTTTCCATCAAGCTGGGCAGCACGGGGCAAGTATTCGAGGTGCCGGCGGACAAAACGGCGGTTCAGGTACTGCAAAGTCACGGTATAGAAGTCGCCATTTCCTGCGAGCAAGGCATCTGCGGTACTTGTCTTACCCGCGTACTGGAAGGCATTCCCGATCATCGCGACCTGTTCCTCACTGAAGATGAGCAGGCGGCCAATGATCAGTTCACACCCTGCTGCTCGCGCGCCAGGTCGGCCATGTTGGTGTTGGATCTGTAGTCGCGTCAGTCAGTGTCTTTGCGGGAAATCACTTTCATGCGATCACTATGGGGATCAGCGCCGAATATCTCCGCATAGCGCAACGTCGCATTGGCATGCTCGCGCATGATCGCCTCTGCGCGGGCGCCCTGGCCGTGAATCAGCGCATCGACGACCGAGTGGTGTTGCATGTGTGCGAAGTTGAAGCGACGAAATTCGCGGGTCATGTCGGTGCGATCAAACGCCAACGCGGAAACGGAGGCAAAGGGCAGGTGGTCGTTGCGCGCCAGCGCGTCGGCGATGGCTGAGTTGCCACTGCTGCTAACGATCACCTTGTGAAAGCGCATGTTCAGGTCGTGGAAAACTTCCAGGTCTTCTTCGGTGATGTAGCCTTTATCGAACAAGCTGTCACCTTGGGTCAGGCATTCCTGTAGCGTCGCGCGTGCCTGGTCACTCAGCCCGCGCTCCGCACTCTGCCGGGCCGCCAGTCCTTCCAATACACCACGTACTTCCACAGCGCCGGCGATCTCGTCCGCACTGAGCGACCGCACCTGGAATCCACGACCGCCGAAGCGCACTATCAGGCCTTCCTGCTCCAGGGTGCGAAAAGCCATCCGTACCGGCATGCGCGAGACACTAAATCGCTCTGCGGTAGAGACTTCCATCAGCCTTGCTCCGGCTGCTAGTTCGCCTGTGGCGATCATTTTGCGCAACGCTACCAGTACTGTTTGTCCCGGCTTGCTCATACACACCGCTTCCAGAAACGTGGGCCGCCATAGTAACGCAGGTATTCGCAGGCCGCTCGCGCGCTGCTTCGTTGCTTCTGATTCCAAGGGCAGTCGAGGTTATCTGGGCACTGGAACGAGGGGAGCCCGTACCGGACTGGCTGATCCCGGTACTCCACGAGAGCCCGGGGGCTGCTGCTGACGCCGCCTTCAGGGACACTCGTCGGAAGTAGGTATTTTCAAAACCACGCATAGAGGCAATATGGCATCCTTGGCCCCATCTTGACTGATGTAGTCGCGCCCCAGAATCATTACGGAGTGGTGACGCTTTTATGTGGCATGGAGCAAGCGAAATTCATTGACTCCCTGGTGCGTGAACGTTGCCCGGCCACCGAGCTCCACGCTCGAGAATTTGCATGCGGAAAGGCTCAGGGTCGTCAACCGTAGGGTCTATCAAATGAGGACTTTCCGTGGTGAGAGACGAACCATATGTTGCTCTTACCCCGTCGATAGGAAACTGGTTCACTTTACCAAACGCGACCATGGCTGGCTTATATCGCAGAGCTAGAAATTGCTCTTCAGTCATGTGCTCAGTAGCCAGATGTTGGCGCCTGTTTTGATTGCACGGCGTACAGGAAGGGAGCAGATTTTCCCAGCTGTGCGCCAACCACCAATAGCCAGGGTGACTAGGATCCTCCGTTACGCCGCCCTTGGGTCTGAAATGCTCAACGTCCATATCATCTCCCACCTCGTCTTCGCAGTATGCACACTTGTCATGAAAGAGGATGCGGAGCGTTGAGGTAACGTCGAAAGCCTTGTACTGAACAAACACATACGAGGTGGGCCGCGGTATCGATGTTGCGTCGAAGGTTCGATAAAACGCGGCTGCAGCCAGCTTCTCGTTTTCGACGGAGGCGCTGGGTACCGTTAATGAAGGGGGAGGGGCGACCACACTGCGATCCACATACCTCATGATCAGACTTCGTCCTTGCTCAGGGCTTGTAGTACAGCCTCAACCGCTTCAGCCCGGAGTTGTGGCCTGAGATTCCCTCTCCGAGATTCACGACGTTCAAGGTATTGGATTAGAGCTTCCTGAATAATCTGTTCCGTTGAGGACTCGCCGATAGCCAGGCGGCCCACAAGATCCGACGTAGCCGCAGCAGGAACAAAGGTTGAATCCCCCCGTAGCGATGTTCTAGCTACATCTCCCGCGAGACTGGCTAGGCGAATTTCTGTTGAGGGATCTGTGGTGCTGGCCAGACCGAAATAGTCCGACGTCAGCAGTTGTTCGGCAGTCATCCATTTCACACTGGGCAAGTCCGCTAGGGGGTGGATACGGCCTGCTTGATCTCTCTGCAGCACCATGACTTCCCCGTCATCCATCCCTCGCAGACATAACGGATCATGAGTGGTGACTATGAACTGCACCTTGGGAAATACGTTACGAAGCGAAGTCATGACCTGCATTTTCCATCTGGGATGCAAGTGCGTTTCGAGCTCGTCGATCAGGACCAAAGCCTGCGCTTGCTCCAAGTTCTCAAAGTCGTCGATAAGCTCACGAATGATATCTACTGTCATCACAAACACAGATCGATATCCTTCACTCAGCGCATCAATTGGGGTGACGCGACCATTAGCTCTTACTGCGAGGTAATCTGGCTCGACAATAAGCTCGTCGTCATCGCCCAACGCGAGGACAATTCTGAGAGCCGATGCAATAGTATCGAAGCTGTCACCCGTCTGAGCTCGCAACCAGTCACCGGGATACGGCACTGAATCAGCTTCATCGGCAGCCACCTCATTCAAGGACTCGCCATGAACACGAAGGACATGGCCCGTTGAGAGATTGGACGTCAGAAGCGGGTTTGTCGAATCAGTACCTTATGAGCCTCATGAACATTTCTAACATGGCATCTGGTTTAACATAATATACATTACACGTAACATTATGTTTCAAGATTGACCCGATTGCACGCAGCTATAAATGTGCTTCCACCTGCCATGGAAAGCATCCTGCAAGAAAACCCCAACGGTCCAGTCGCTGGGGTTTTCTTGGAACAATGAATTCGCTCAGTAACAAGCTAGTTCTTATCGGCAACCGCCGACATATAGACGTCGGGCGGCGCCGGCAATGCGGCAAGCATGTCCTGCAGTCCGGCAGCCCACTGCATTCGGATACGCATGAAGTACGGGTCGTCAGCCGTGATGCGATAACTTTTCGCGCTGGCAAAACTGTCTTTCCTGTACACCAGCAGGTCAAGTGGCATGCCCACTGACAGGTTACTGCGCATGGTCGAGTCGAACGAAATCAGCCCGCAACGCAGGCTCTCTTCGAGTGATGCGCTGTACGTCAGGTTGCGATCGAGTATCGGCCGACCGTACTTGCTTTCACCCAATTGCAGGAATGGCGTGTCCTCTGTTGCCTGAATGAAGTTGCCTTGCGGGTAAATGCTGTACACATCCATTGGTCCATCCGCGATCTGCCCACCGACCAGAAAAGAGCAACTCAAGTCGGTCTTGCCGGCCAACTTGGTACGGTCCCGCGCGACGACTTCGCGAACGGTTTCGGCCACCAGCACGGTGGCGTCATAGAGTGTGCGGACATTCAACAGGTGCGGGCCTGGCCCACTGCAACGCTGCTTGAGCAAGTTAACCACCGATTGCGAGGTAGCCAGATTACCCGCCGTTTGCAACACAATCAGCCGCTCGCACGGCGTGCTAAAAATAAACAACTTACGAAACGTTGAAATCTGATCGATACCGGCATTGGTCCGTGAGTCGGAGATGAACACCAACCCGTCGGCCAGGTGCATGGCGACGCAATAAGTCATTTGCGCTTACTCGTGAATTCTGGATGAAAGGCCATACCGTCTCCCTGACGGCATGGCCAATTACGGCGAACGTTTCAGGCTTATTGGTGCTGAACCTGAAACAGCGACGTTACTTGTACCCGCGCCAGCATCGACTCGGCCCCGCCCCCGCGACGCATGCCGCGCACCGGACAAGCGTCGAGGTAATCAAGACCCACCGCCAGTTTCAAATGGCGCTCGGGCCGGGTCAGCCGGTTGGTAACGTCGAAGCTGTACCAACCATCATCGAGCCAGGCCTCGGCCCAGGCGTGGCTGGCCAAATGGCTTTCATCTTCGGTGCACAAGTAACCGGAGACATAACGGGCAGGAATTCCCAGGCTACGGGTGCAGGCCAGGAACGCGTGGGTATGGTCCTGACAGACCCCTCCTCCGCCCGCAAACGCCTCGGCTGCCGTGGTGTCCACGGTGGTCGCGCCCGGGTTGTAGACCATATGGTCGGCCAGGCCGTGCATCAGGTCGGTCAGCGCCATCCGATCACGCCGCATACCGCAATGCTGCAAGGCAAAGGCATTCAGGGCATCGTCCGCTTTTGTCAGGTGACTGGTGCGCAAAAACGGCAATGGCGATTGACTGTCGCGCTCCAGCTCACGGTCCTGGTCGATTTCCACCTGACCATAAGCTGTCAGCACCAGAGCACCGTGGGGCTCGTCCATCGTCAATACATGCAGGATATTGCCGTAAGGATCGAACTGGCTGCGCACCAGGCGCGGCAGTTCCAGGTGCCATTCCAGGATGCGCTGGCGTTCACTGTTCTGCGGCGTCAGACGCAGGAACTGGATGCTGGTGCAGACTTCATCGGCGTAGCTGTAGGTGGTGTCGTGACGTATGGACAGTTTCATACGGCCTCCAGATAGGACTCGTGAACGGTCTGGCCGAGATGGCGAACCTGGGAGATGAAATCTGTCAGCCACAGGTGCAGACCGAAGCCGAGAATCTCGTCGATACCGGTGTAGCGCAGCCGCGCATTCAATTCGGCAGCCAATCGCTGGGCGGGCCGTCCGTTACTGCCTGGCAGGCTGGCGAGGATCTGGTCCAGCTCCTCGATACAGGCGTGCAGCGAACGCGGTACATCGCCGCGCAACAGCAGCATCTCGGAGACTTGCTCGGCGCCCGGCGCATTGCGGTAGATCTCATTGAACGCCTCGAAGGACGACAAGGCCCGCAGCAAGGCACTCCACTGGTAGTAGCCACGCGCGGAGTTGTCACTCACCTCCTCCGACTCCTCGCCGAACATTTCATAGCGTGCATCCAGCAGGCGCAGGGTGTTGTCCGCCCGCTCAAGGAAAGTCCCCAGCCGAATGAAACAGTAGGCATCGTTGCGCATGATGGTGCCCGAGGTCGCCCCGCGAAACAGATGCGATCGCTCCTTGACCCACTCGCAAAAATGACTGATGCCATAGCGCGCCAGGCCATTGCTGGCGATGTTGCGCATCTCCAGCCACGTGGCGTTGATGTTCTCCCACATGTCGGCGGTGATGCGTCCGCGCACGGCGTGAGCATTGGCCCGCGCGGCTTGTAAACAGCAATAGATACTCCCGGGGTTGGTTTCATCCAGCGCGAAGAAGTGCAACATGCGCTCGGTGTTGAGTTCGCCGTAACGTTCGTTGTAGTCATCCAGCGTACCGGCGGCCAGCAGTGACATCGCCAGCTCGGCGCGGCCATCGGTGCGGCCCGCCTGAGGCATCAGAGACAACGAGTAACTGACTTCAAGCATGCGCGCCAGGTTTTCGGCGCGCTCCAGGTAACGGGACATCCAGTAGAGGTCCGAAGCGGTTCTTGAAAGCATGTCTTAGTCCTCCACTACCCAAGTGTCTTTGGTGCCGCCGCCCTGAGACGAGTTCACCACCAAAGAGCCTTCGCGCAATGCCACGCGGGTCAAGCCGCCGGGCACCAGACGGGTTTCACTGCCAGACAGCACAAACGGGCGCAGATCAATGTGGCGTGGGGCGATACCGTTTTCGACAAAGGTCGGGCACGTCGACAGGCACAGCGTCGGTTGGGCGATGTAAGCCTCGGGGCGCGCCTTGAGCCGCGCGCGGAAGTCTTCGATCTCCGCCGCCGTGGCTGCCGGGCCAACCAGCATGCCGTAGCCGCCGGAACCCTGGGTTTCCTTGACCACCAGTTCCGGCAGATTCGCCAGTACATGGGACAGTTCTTCCGGCTTGCGGCATTGCCAGGTCGGCACGTTCTTGAGGATCGGTTCTTCGGCGAGGTAGAAGCGGATCATGTCGCCGACATAGGGATAGATCGACTTGTCGTCGGCCACGCCGGTGCCGACGGCGTTCGCCAGCACCACATTGCCTGAGCGGTAAGCGGCAATCAGGCCCGGTACGCCGAGCATGGAATCCGGGTTGAACGACAGTGGATCGAGATATGCATCGTCGAGACGGCGATAAATGACATCCACCTGTCTTGGGCCGGCGGTGGTGCGCATATAAACGTGATCGTCGCGGACAAACAGATCAGCGCCCTCCACCAGTTCCACACCCATCTCACGGGCCAGGAACGCGTGTTCGAAGTAAGCGCTGTTGAAGCGACCCGGGGTCAGCACCACGGCTGTGGGGTTGTCCAGCGGGCTGGAGCTTTTAAGTGTGTCGAGAAGCAGGTTCGGGTAGTGATCGATGGGCGCCACACGCTGGGCGGCAAAGAGTTCGGGGAACAAACGCATCATCATTTTGCGGTCTTCGAGCATGTAGCTGACGCCGCTGGGGGTACGCAGATTGTCTTCCAGTACGTAGTAGCTGCCATCGCCGTCGCGGACCAGATCGACCCCGGCGATATGAGCGTAGATGCCCCGGTGCAGATTCAGGCCCTGCATGGCGACCTGATAACCCTCGTTGGCCAAAACCTGTTCGGCCGGAATAATGCCCTCCTTGAGAATACGTTGCCCGTGGTAGATGTCGGCCAGGAACATGTTCAATGCCTGGACCCGCTGAATGCAGCCGCGCTCGACCATTTGCCATTCGCTGGCCTTGATGCTGCGCGGAATGATGTCGAACGGAATCAACCGCTCGGTGCCCTGCTCGTCCCCGTATAAGGTGAAGGTGATGCCGGCTCGGTGGAACAACAGGTCTGCTTCGCGACGACGTTGATCCAGCAACTCCAGAGGGATGTCCGCCAACCAACGCGCGAACTCCTGGTAATGTGGGCGGCAGCCACCACTCGCATCATACATTTCATTAAAAAAAGCTCGGGACATACCCTACTCCTTGCCGCAATACAGACGGCATTTTCTTATCATTTCGCTATTTCAATAAAATCAGGCCTTACGTTGTTTTAGTGAGTACTGTTTCTGCTGAGCACCTCAGTGTGCGTCGTTAACTTCCTGTCACATTCGGAAATAAATTCCTCATGATTTCAGTAATCTCCTGACGCGTTCCGACGCCAGAGACTTGGCCTTTCCGGTTTGATTTCTGGCGCCCAATTTATAACGACCCCCATTATCTTTTTTTTTGAAAACCACACTTGCGGTGGTTTGAAAGTGCTTTTGCAAGGGCTGTGCCCAAGTATTGTCATCATCGGTGAAAACCGAAAAAACCTTCCAGAATGATGCTGAAGCGACGTTTTGTTTCACTATTGGGACGAAAAAAGATATGACCACTGAAACGTTTTTTGCGCCAATGAATTGCACAACTCTGGATCGTACGAAACTGGTGCATTTAGAAACTCAAATGAGTTTTATGCCCTGTAAGCGGGAAATTTCTACTCACTGATTTTATTGTCCTTGTAATACAAGGCATCCAGCGCGGAGCACTAATTAATAGCAGTGCACCACTAATACTCATGAAAATGCACCAAGAAATGACACTCGAAACGAAAATGCCAAGTACTAATGCAAAAAGGAATGCAAGAGAGGACGACCAGCCCATGAGATCTTGCCGTCCGTGTAGAGGAATAGACAAACTGCGGATTATTCGAGGAATTCCGGGGCAGAGTTGCTGACGGCATTGTCGGGAAATCATTACAGTCTTGGGACGACTCAACAGGTACCAGCCGCCAACAGGAACTCCTCACTTACCGATACAAATCAGCGGCCGGCCGCAGGGCCATCGAACGTATTCAGGATATTTCATGATTTAGGACCGAATCACATCGGTAATGACCCATCGCAAAATCTCCATAAGCGAGCATTGCGGTTTCCCAATTCACATCAAAATGGGACGCCATCACCTGAAGGTCACGCCAGTGCCGTTGCACCGGGCTCGCTTCAAAGATCACCGCCGTCCCCATTTGCTGCACCAACCGTTGCACAGCCTGCACACACAACCGAACCAGGTACGCGCGATCTCGCTTGAGGGTGACCAGCTCTTGCACTGACAGCGAGCGGCGTGCCACGCCAGCGCTGTGCAGTAGAAAAGAAATCGCGTGGTAGAGGTGCCTGGCACAACTCAGCTGCGCCGCACTTTCCGCGAGTCGCTCCAGCAGTATCGGACGGGTCTTTGTTGCTGCGCCCTCCTTCGTACCCTCACGTTTTCGCAGCGCTGCGACGCATTCATCGAAGGCACCCTCCGCGCAGCCAAGCACCGGGCCGATATGCAGGCTGCCCAGGTACGGAATGAACTCCACATCAAACAGGTAACCGTCAGGGTTGTGCCTGGCACCTGCCGGTGCTGCCCCATAACACTCGGTTTGCGAAGTCACCCAAGCATCTGCCACAAAGACATCGTCCAACCGCAGGTCTTTTGATCCGGTGCCGCACATTCCGCTGACGTGCCAGACATCCTCGATCTGCACCTCGCCAATCCTGAGTGTGAACAACAACACCGGTGTGAGCGATGTATCTCGGGGATCCTTGGCGGACACGATTACCCAGCCTGCATGATCGATCCCCGAGCTGAAACGCCAAGTGCCACTGATGCGAAAGCCACCGTCGACCTTCAGGATCGAGACCTCTTGGGATACGGACGCCGTCGCAATAATTTGCCCAGGCCCATCAGCAAACACCTGTGCCTGGCAATCGGAAGAAAGCCGCCCGACTATCGCCGCATGGCTGCCCACAAGGCCGATCATCCAAGCGGTCGACGGGCAAATCCGTGCGGCTATTCTGGAAACTTCGACCAGGGTTGGCCAATCGCACTGCAGCCCGCCATAACGTTCAGGCACGATCAACTGCATCAGCCCCTCGGCTAGCAATTCGTCCATGGTTTGCTGGGAAATACAGCGTGCCTGTTCGGTTTCAGCGGCACGCCCCCTCCACTTATCCAGAAGCGTTCGTGCGCGAGCGCAGGCTTCATGATGTTCCAATGACAGATGCGCCATCCAGTCCATGAACGTCGTTACCTCAATAATGGGTGTCAGGGACGGGAAAGTTTCCTGACCACTGGAGACTCGAAGCAGAACCCTTCGGGGATAAAGGGTTGGTCTAGCAGCTCGATAAACCTGTTGATGCTTTTCTCGTCATTGGATGCCACAAACTCATAGAAATTGGTGCCGTTCCAGATGATGTAGATATGGGAAAAATAACGGGATGCCGCTTCGACGAAGTCAGCAAAAAGGATTTGACCGTTTTCCATCTGCGACAACATAGCGTCTCTTTTCCAGGCTATTTGCTCCTCGGTAAAGTAATGAGACTTGTGCTGTTCGTCCTTAACCCGTTCCCGCCGCTCGTACTCTCCGAGATCAGGCTGATTGAGTTTTTCCAGAAAGAACGCGAGACCATCCTCTCGCAAGAAGCGGGAGACAAATTTCAGATGTTCGTCTCGGTTTCTGCCATAGAACTGAAATGCCGCCATCTCATAGACATAGTCGACCCCGCGAAACGGCGTGGCCAAACCCAATGAGTTCGCCACGATATCGTCCGAGACCTGAAGAAATGATCCGGAGTAAAACGCCGATATTTCCTTGTCGGCGTGCGTGTCGAAATGCTGCCGGTTGGCCTTGTTCGGAGAATTGGTCAGCGTTCGGATTGCCCCGTGGGAGTACTTGGCCAACGTCCTCGCACTGCTCCCGTCAAATGCGTCGACCTCCCACAAGGTAAATTGTCGATCGTCTTCTTTTCGTCGCTCACGGGTATATCGGTCAAGTGCCACGCCAACGTGTGAAAGCTCTTCCAAAATCCCCGGTACGCTGGCCAGAAAGTGCGAAAAAAGCGGTCCTGTCTGGGTCACCAGCAAGTCATGGTAAGCCGTTACCTCATCATCATGGATACGCTCGCGTATTCTCGTTGTGACGGATTTCCGGGGGACCTGGACTTTTCCGTTTGCCAGATCATCAAAGTAATCGGCCAGTTTGTTCATGGCAGAATCGACAAACGCGGGGTTTGAAGGCGTGGTCATTTCCGTAATTCCGTTTACGTGTTGAATGTTTATTAAATCGCTACAGCGCCAGCGGCCAGGAGACTTGCCGTGGTTTTACCGTTGAGGTTGAGGGGTAAGGCCTCATGAAAGCTGACCATGGCGGGCACCATGTACCAATCCAATTGGGTGGCGCAGTACCGAATCAGATCGTCGGCCGACAACTCATGGCCTTTTTTCAATACCACGCAGGCTTTCGGAACATGACCGGCCACGTCGTCAGGGACGGGAATCACCACTGCTTCGCTCACGGCCTCATGAGCGACGATCACATGCTCGATTTCCCGGGGATTCACCTGGAAAGTCCGCCGCGTAAACACATGGTCTTTTCTACCGACAAAATAGAGATACTGCTCACTGTCCCGTTTAAAAAAGTCACCGGTGAAGTAAACCCGCGTTTCACCGAACAGATTGTTTTTAATAACCTGTCGGGTCAGTTCTGGCTTGTTCCAGTAGCCGAGCATCACCAGATCACCCGCAACGACAAGCTCTCCCACGCAATCAGGCTGGGTGATCAGTTGCCCCGCATCGTCAACCAGAAATACCTTCACCCCAGGAATCGGCTTGCCGACCGAGCCGGGGCGTCGATCAAGTTGCTCCGGTGATAAGTACGCCACTCGCTTGCACTCCGTCAGGCCATACATGGAGTAAATGGCAACACCCGGAAGGAGCGATCGTAATTGCTCTATATGCTTGGGAGGCAGCGCTTGCCCGCTGCTGGCAATGTACTTCAGGGACTTGATTTTTTCGGATTGAAACGAATTGGGGTTGGCCTGCAAAAGGTAGTGAACGGCAGGCGGTAGAAGATGCATCCCGGTTACGCCACGGCGCTGAATCAAATCAAGCAACTGCTCCGGCTGCTCAGGCAGCGCATGCTCGGAAACCGAATGGCCGCCACCGAGCAACGGCATCATTATGTTGTAAAAGCCGTAATCAAAATGCAGAGGCGAGAAGTTCAAGATGACCGCATCCTCGAAGTGCCCCAGATAACTGGAAACCGCCGTGTAAGCCGCCATCATATTGCTGTTGCTTACCGCCACGCCTTTCGAGTCTTTCGTCGAACCACTGGTATGAAAGATGACGCGGACTTCACCGCCCTCAAGCCCCCCGCCGCACTCCGGGAACGCTTCATTCAACCCGGAAAATCGACTGGTTTGCCAATCGCCCATGTGCAGGACGAACTGTAAATGCACCCTCCCGGTTAACTCATCGAGGCTTGCACCTGCCGGTACGATCAAGGTCTTTGCCTTAATATCGTTAAGCTGATGAATCAGTTTTTCGCTGGCAATGCCGTAATGCATCAGCACCAGAACGAATCCGGCTTTCATGACGCCCAACGCGCAGGCAACGGTTTCGATGGAAGTGGGTGCATGAAGCGCGACCCGATCACCCGTCGTCATCCCCGTGCCCACTAACCGCCGGGCAACCACGCAGGCGAGTGCGTCTAACGCTCCGCAGGTGATCTCTCGACCATTGATGGTCAGTGCAATGTTGTCCGGCGTTCGCTCGGCATGGTCTTTTACATAGTCATGGAACTGTTTCATCTGGCCACCTCGCTGCCATCGGCCAAGGATGATGACGACAACGAAGTGACTTCTCCCCTATTCGCCTGTAGGGCTTCGTTATCCTTGGGGACGAGCAGCACAATTGCCCCCACGATCACTTCGAAAATCCCGGCAGCGACAATAATCAGGCCAGTTTCAAAGTGGGCATACAGCGCAGCGCCGCAGGCACCGGCTATCAGAATCGACGCCCCCAGCGCGGCAAAGCGCAGCCTTGCCAGCCCCGCGATCTCGCTTTGCTTGAACTTGGTTTGAATGAGCAAAATGAATGAGATGTCGATCAGTGGCCCACCGAGCGCCGCAATACCTGCGCCGATCATCATCCCCGCCAGAACATGCTCCGGCGGCAGATACATCACGGCTGTACCGATGGTCGCGATGCCCAGGCCGTTGACCACGGAGCCGAAGGTAAACCCGTGATACAAACGGCGGATTTGCAGATTGCCCACGACAAAAATAGAGATCAGGTTCCCTGCCCCATAGGCGCCCATGATCAGGCCGTAGGCAGCAAAACCCTGTACGCCGAAACCCTGGATGTCGTACTTGACGACGGCCAGCGCCATACCGATCGAAATACCCACGCTCCAGGCAATATTGCCCAGTCCCGCACACACATACACCGCCTGCATTTGCCTGCGCCCCACAAGGCTTCGCCAGCCGGCAGTAAAACCGGCACGTCGACTGGTCGCCTTAAGAGGTTGACGCGGCAACGCTTTACCCAACTTCATGACCGCATACGCGGAGATCAGGAATGTGATGCTATTCAGGGTAAAAAGATGCTCGATCGGAATCAGCAACGTAATCGCCGCTGCCAGCATCGGCCCGATCACCCTGGCAACCCGGATGATGGCATCAAACAGCGCGTTGACCGATTGCAACTGGTCCGGCGCCGCGACAATGCGCGGCAGACTAGCGCGTAGCGCCGGCTCGAAGAGCGAGTTGACGATCATCATGAGCATGAGCGGCACCGCCAGCATCCAGAGATTCATGATGCCAAGCCCCCAGGCGATCACAGGAATCAAGGCAAGCCCGGCCCGCGTCAGATCGGCGCCGATCATCGTGCGACGGTGGTCCCAACGCTCCGCCCAAATTCCACCCAGTAATGCGCCTGCCAACGCAGCAGCACCGCGTAAAGCACTGAGCCAGCTCGCATCGGTACCGGCGATCTGCACTGCCATCCAGGCGATGGCAATCGCGAAGAGTTCGTCACCAATGGAAGATAGCGCCAACCCTCCCCACAGCAACGCAATGGGCCGCTGAAGTAACGGCCTGAACAATTTCATATCATCAACTCCACACCATCACTCACCGGGTTTGAAACAAACCCGTTTCGTCTTGTTACTCGTTGGTTCGGAACGACTGCCCCCGTCGAACAGGCAGTCCGGTGCGGAACTCAATACGAAGAGGCACTCTGTTTGTTTATAGAGTGGCGCTCGGTGCCTACGAGGGGAGGATTGAAAACGCTGACCAGAATAAGGTCCGTGAACTTGCCGCCACGCAGGTAGTGACGATCATGTTTGTCCAGTACGTACATATCTCCCGGACGGATTACATGGATGGTGCCCTCCATGTCTTCGATTTCACCCTCTCCGCCGATGCAATAGCAGGCCTCGAGATGATTGCGATAATGAAGTAGCGATTCCGTACCGGCTCGAACCACGGTGTGGCAGATAGTGAAACCAACTCCATCCTGCTCCGTCAGCAGACGGTGACTGGTGCCTGAGCCCCACTCGACGAAAAAATCGGTTTTTTCAACATCGCGGATGCTACGAACAAACATATTCAGTTCCTTGTGAATATTTGGACTTGCCGCCTCAAAAGTGCGAGGCCAACAGAGCGTTGCGCCGGTAAACGTCAAACGGGTAATGCAGAGACAGACTTGCACACGACACACGTTCAGCAGATCGCCTGAGATGCATTCCATTTTCGAGATAGCGCTATCTTTCGCAAAGTCGAATGAAACCCGACACCTCAGCCAAGGTAAAACACAGTCAGATAACAGGGATGCGCTTCTACAAAGGATGTAGGAAGCTTTGTTGCAGGACGTGCATGTAGCACATATGCCATTACGGCAGACCCGTCATTCCCTGACCCGGTTGTTGCTCCTGAAGAAACTGGATCCTACGTGCGGTAATTTATGAGTGTCAACGCGTTTTTTCAGGCTCGGCTCAATGCAGACAATGGCAAATTCGGACCAATACCGAATTCGGACCGATCAATACCCAAGGAACAGGATGCTTGGCCTACGATGCTTGATCTACGCAAGTTACGTTATTTTTTGACGGTCGCCGAAGAGCTGCACTTTGGTCGCGCGGCACTGCGTCTGCCGGCAAGCTGGCCGCTGGCTCGACCGGGCAACTCGTGTTGGGCTACGCCAGCTCGATTGCCCTGTCAGACCTGTTCAGCCAGGCGTTGCGCTGGTGCCCCAGTGCACCCAGACGTTGCTCGCGATGACGGCTTAACATTCAACGTTGCAGCTGACTGTCAGACCGCTATCGCGAGCAGACTCGCTCCCACAAAAACCACTTCCACATCACATCAGCGGGTCAACAGCACTTAGGCCCTGCCTTGCCGCCGTAACGAGCTTCCTGACGCTCCCGAAAGAACATCTCATAGCTCATCACCGGCTTGTCCGGGTGTTCGGTTTGCATATGCTCGACGTAGTTGTCGTAGTCGGGCATGCCGACCATCAGGCGCGCGGCCTGACCGAGGTATTTACCGAGGCGACTCAGGTCATTGAACATACCGCCCTCCTCAATCAGGCATCCGGCAGCGCATGGAACGGCGCTTCTTTATCCGTGCGTTCTTTGGTGCCCCAGGCGGCGATACCGACCTTGAGCGCAAAGAACAGGATGCTGAACACCACGAGCAGGAACAACACCGTCAGCGTCGCGTTGGTGTAGGCGTTGTAGATCACGTGCTGCATCTGCTCGATGCTCTTGGCCGGAGCCAGCACCTGGCCGTTGGCCAAGGCATCGCTGTATTTCTTCGCCAGCGCGAGGAAACCGATCGCCGGGTTGGCGTCGAACAGCTTGATGAAGCCTGCGGTGGTGGTGCAGATCAGCAACCACACGGCGGGCAGCATGGTGACCCAGACGTAGCGCTGGCGTTTCATTTTGATCAGCACAACGGTCGCCAGCATCAGCGCGATACCGGCCAGCATCTGGTTGGAGATACCGAACAGCGGCCACAAGGTGTTGATCCCGCCCAACGGGTCGATCACGCCCTGGTACAGCAGGTAGCCCCACATCGCCACGCAACCGGCAGTCGCGATCAGGTTGGCGGTCCAGGACTCGGTGCGTTTCAGCGCCGGCACGAAGGAGCCGAGCAAATCCTGCAGCATGAAACGTCCGGCACGGGTGCCGGCGTCGACCGCGGTCAGGATGAACAGTGCTTCGAACAGGATCGCGAAGTGGTACCAGAACGCCATGGTGTTTTCACCCGGCAGCACGTGGTGCAGGATCTGCGCGATACCGACCGCCAGGGTCGGCGCACCACCGGCACGGGCCAGGATGGTGGTTTCACCGATGTCCTTGGCCACCGCTTGCAAGGCGTCCGGGGTAATCGCGAAGCCCCAACTGCTGACCGTCTGCGCAACCGAAACCGCATCAGCGCCGACCAGAGCCGCCGGGCTGTTCATGGCGAAATAGACGCCCGGCTCGATTACCGAAGCGGCCACCATCGCCATGATCGCCACGAAGGATTCCATCAGCATGCCCCCGTAACCGATATAACGGGCATGGCCTTCACTGGCAAGCAGCTTCGGCGTGGTGCCGGATGCAATCAGTGCGTGGAAACCCGAGACCGCGCCACAAGCGATGGTGATGAACAGGAACGGGAATAGCCCACCCTTCCACACCGGCCCGGTGCCGTCGATGAACTGGGTCAATGCCGGCATTTTCAGCTCGGGCATGGTGATCAGAATGCCGATCGCCAGGGCAACGATGGTGCCGATCTTCAGGAACGTGGACAGGTAATCACGCGGCGCCAGGATCAGCCATACCGGCAACACCGCCGCCACGAAACCGTAGCCAATCAGCATCCAGGTAATCTGCAGTCCGGTGAAGGTAAAGGCCTTGGCCCACACCGGGTCAGCGGCAATCTGCCCGCCCAGCCAGATCGAACCCAGCAGCAACGCCACGCCGATCACCGAGATTTCACCGATGCGGCCCGGGCGGATGTAGCGCATGTAGACGCCCATGAACATCGCGATCGGGATGGTCGCCATCACGGTAAAGATGCCCCACGGGCTTTCGGCCAGGGCCTTGACCACGATCAGCGCCAGCACCGCGAGGATGATGATCATGATCAGGAAGCAGCCGAACAGCGCGATGGTCCCGGGGATGCGGCCCATTTCTTCACGCACCATGTCGCCCAGGGAGCGACCGTTGCGGCGGGTGGACATGAACAGGACCATGAAGTCCTGAACCGCACCGGCCAGCACCACGCCGGCAATCAGCCACAGCGTGCCGGGCAAGTAGCCCATCTGCGCCGCCAAGACCGGACCGACCAGCGGCCCCGCGCCGGCGATGGCCGCGAAGTGGTGACCGAAAAGTACGTGTTTGTTGGTCGGCACGTAGTCCAGACCATCATTATTGAGTACGGCGGGAGTGGCTCGATTGGGGTCGAGTTGCATCACCTTGGTGGCGATGAACAGGCTGTAATAGCGGTATGCGACGAGGTAGATAGCGACTGCTGCGACTACGATCCAGAGGGCGTTGATGGCTTCGCCGCGGCGCAGGGCCACGACACTCAGCGCAAACGCTCCCAAGACAGCCACGGCAAACCAGGCGAGGTGTTTAGCCAGACGGGGCATAGCGTGTCTCCTGCCGACAGCCAGTGGCCGCGGCGGTAATTATTATAATTGTGTCCGCTGTACGGAGCGGACCCAATATCCGCCCATGCTGTCGACAAATAAATCCGCGTTACTACGTACACGGCGTCTACGTAGTTCTACGTAGGCGCCGCTGATGCAACACCTGTGGGAGCGGGCTTGCCCGCGAAGAGGCCGGTACATTCAGCATCATCGTTGACTGACAAACCGCTATCGCGGGCAAGCCCGCTCCCACAGGTTTTGCATTCCATCACAGCCGCAGGCGCGTATCTTTGGCATATGATGCCCGGCCTTCGCCTTCCCTCGGTCTGGCCAGGAGTAGAGATGCAGCTCAAACACAAAATCGTCGCGCTCGGGATTCTGCCGCTGGTGTTGGCCATCGCGGTCATCTGCGCGCTGGTGATTTCCCTGAACCGCCAACTGGGTGATCAACAGGCGCAATTGATCGAAGACAGCATTCTGGCCAGCAAGCGCGCGGAGCTGAAAAACTACGTCGAAATGGCGCAAAGCCTGATCGCGCCGCTGTATGACGAGGGTCGAGGCGATGAGCACGCGCAGCAACAAGTACTGGAAGAACTGCGCAAACTCAGCTTTGGCATCAATGGCTACTTCTTCGTTTATGACCATGAGGGTCGCAGTCTGATGCATGCACGCCAGTCAGAGCTGGTGGGCAAATACCTGTGGGACATGACCGACCCTCACGGCCTGCCGGTGATCCAGGCGTTGCTCAAAAGTGCGCAATCAGGTGAAGGTTTCCAGCGTTACGCCTGGAACAAGCCCTCCTCCGGCCAAGTGACCGACAAGCTCGCCTACGTGGTGATGCTCGATCGTTGGGGCTGGATGCTCGGCACCGGCATCTACCTTGAGGACGTTGAACGCGCCACCCAGCAAGCGCGTGCCGAAGTAGCTCAAGGCATTCGCAAAACCATGCTGGCGATTGCCGTGGTGGCCCTCGTGGCGGTGCTGTTTGTGTTCGCCAGCGGCATGACACTGAACGTCAGCGAACATCGTCTGGCCGACAAAAAACTGCAGCGTCTGACCCAACGCATCGTCAGCTTGCAGGAGGAAGAACGGTCACGGGTTTCCCGAGAGCTGCACGATGGCATCAGCCAGCTGCTGGTCTCTATCAAGTTTCAATTCGAACTGGCCAGCCATGTGCTGGAGAACGGCCAAGACAAGGGCTTGAGCATTTTAAGAGACGCCACCGAGCGCCTGGGGGAAGCGATCGGTGAGGTTCGCAGCCTCTCCCACGACCTGCGCTCGTCGCTGCTCGACACCCTCGGCCTGCCGGCGGCAATCGGTCAACTCGCCGCCGAGTTCGAGCAACGCAGCGGTCTTGTTGTAACCTTCAACGATAACGAATTCGACTGTCACCTGGCCGATGGCGCCGCTGCCTCGTTGTTTCGCATCGTGCAAGAGGGCTTGACCAACATCGAACGCCACGCCCAGGCAAAACACGTCATCATTACCCTGCACGGCTGCGAAAAGTCCGTACGGTTGACGGTGATCGACGATGGCATCGGTTTCAATGTCGCCCAGGTCGAGCGTCGCCAGGCCGGCATTGGCCTGCGCAATATCCGTGAGCGAGTCGAGCATTTTGGCGGTCGATTCGACCTGACCTCGATGCCGGGAAAAAGTGAGCTGGACGTGCTGCTGCCGATGAAACCACCTGGTGCAGAACGCTGACTCAACCCATAACAATTAGAGTGAATGCCTGCAATGAACCTGCCCTACCCGATCCGCGTTGCCCTGGTCGACGATCACTCATTGGTCCGCGATGGAATCAAATCGCTGCTGGCGGTCATGGCGCCGCTTGAAGTGGTGGGCGAAGCCGAGAATGGCGCCGATGCCATTGAGATGGTCGGGCGCTGTCAGCCGGATCTGTTGCTGGTCGACATCAGCCTGAAGGATATCAACGGGCTCGAGCTGACCCGGCTGTTGCGCAGCCAGTACCCGTCGCTCAAGGTGCTGGTGCTGAGCATGTACGACAACTACGAATACGTCAGTGAATCCGTGCGCTCGGGGGCCAGCGGCTATGTGCTGAAGAACGCGCCTTCACGGGAAATCATTGCGGCCATCGAAGCCATTGTCAGTGGCGGGACGTTCTACAGTGCCGAAATCGCCCAACGGCTCATCGCCGATAAAAGTACCGACAACGAACTGACCCCGCGCGAGAGCCAGGTGCTGTACAAAATGGCTCAGGGGTTGAACAACAAGGAAATGGCTCGCGAGCTGGACATCAGCGTCCGCACGGTGGAAACCCATCGCCTGAGCATCCGCCGCAAACTCAACATCGACAAACCCGCCGCCCTCGTAAAATACGCGATCGATCACGGGATCATTTCCCGTTAGAAACAATCACATCGCACTGGTATTCACCACCCGCGCGCGGCGGATAAACAACGCGCGCACCTTGTCCCAGAAATTCCCGCCCAGCACGAAAAAGCTGCCGACCAACATGGCATCGCCCAGCGCCTGGACCTGCCAGAGGTTCGGTCTCAGCCCCGGCCACAGCGTGTCCACGTAGGGTTCGAGAAATGATGAAATCAGCGGCAGGCAAAACATCACCAGGCCAATTCGATGGCGAGCCGGGCCTACTTCCAGTTCAGTCGGTGCGAGCGTGGAAACGTAGCCAAACACGTTGCGCTTGAGTTGCTGAAAACCAGACTTTCCCATGACGGCGATGGCAAGGATCAGCAGAATCTTGTTGCTGATAAACAAAATGCCTGTCAGTGCCGCGATCTTTGGGCCGGGCACATCCGCAGCGGCGGCGAGCGGCACCAACAGCCAGGCGAGCACTGTCAAACTGAGAATCCCGATGCCTGCTTTGAAACGCCAACCGGTGGAGCTGGGGGCAATCTCGTCCTGGGGACTGGTCATGGTCTTCGTACCCTTCTTATTCACCCGAATGAATAACTTTCAAAAGCGTAGCAGTTGCTCAATGCCCTGTTTGTCAAACATGACTTTGTGTTTGTCTTGGCTGTACTAACCTAATCAAAACCGGTTCAAGCCCGCCCAACAGCCAGGGCATTCAACATTAGGGACGCTCGGATGAGGTTTTCCCGTGACCAACTTACAGTGCTGCGATGCTGACGCGCCCGGGTCCGCTGCTTCTACTGGTTGCCCTCGCTATTGGCGGCTGCGTGCGTCTGGGACCGGATTTCCAGGCCCCAGGCGAGGCCTGGACAAAACTCTGGAGCAGCCCTGCGCTTGAACAGGCCAGCCAAAGACGCGCCTATCCCGATGTGCGCCAGTGGTGGCAAGTGTTCGCCGACCCGGTCCTCGACGGGCTGATCGCCGAAGCGGATGCGCACAATTCCAACCTGAAAGTTGCCGGCCTTCGCGTCATGGAAGCCCGTGCCCGGTTGGGGATAGCCCAAAGCGGACGCTATCCGCAACTGCAACAGGCCAGTGCCGAGAGCCTGTACTTCAACCGCCGGCAATCCGGCGGCAGCAACCCGCAAGACAGCCACTTCTGGCAACACAGCGTGGGCTTTGATGTCGGCTGGGAACTGGATTTCTGGGGGCGTTTCAGTCGCGCTATCGAGTCGTCCGATGCCAGTTACTTTGCGGCTCAAGCCAATTATGAAGACGTACTGGTACTGCTGCGTGCTCAAGTGGCCGACACTTACTTCTCATTGCGCACCACCGAAGCGCGATTACGTGTCGCCCGAGAAAACGCCGAACAGCAAAAGCGCAACTTCGAGATCACCGAGAAACTGTTCAACAGCGGCCAGAGCGCCGAGCTCGACTTGCAACAAGCCAAGACCCAGTACCTCGGCACCTTGAGCAGCATTCCCGAGCTTGAGGGGCAAGTACTGCGTACCCGCAACGCATTGGCCGTGCTGATCGGACAACCGCCCAACACCCTGCCCCAATTGCTCGAAAACCAGGGACTGATTCCGCTGGTCGACCGGGCCGTACTGCAAGACGTACCCGCCAGCCTGCTGTTGCGTCGACCCGACGTACGCGCCGCCGAACTCAACGTCGCTGCCCAGTCGGCACTGATCGGCGTGGCAGAAACCGACTTCTATCCATCGCTGACCTTGCTCGGCAGCATCGTCTGGTCGACCGACACGCTGAAGGGCACCTCCAACAGCCTGGACCTGATCGGTGGCCCCAGTTTGCGCTGGAACCTGTTTGATCACGGCCAGATCAGCAACAACGTGCGGGTACAGGATGCGCGGTTGCAGCAGCTGATCGAGGTTTATCGCGAAAAAGTCCGCCAGGCCGCGCGCGAGGCCGATGATGCCGCCAGCGGCCTGAGCAAATCACTGGAGCGCGAGCGCATCCTGCGTGAAGCGCAGACCGCCGCCAAGCGTTCACTGAGCCTGGCCAACACCCAATACCGCGAAGGCTACTCGGACTTCCAGCGTGTGTTGGATGCCCAACGTGCATTGCTCGAACAACAGGACAATTACCTGATCAGTCGCAGCAATGCCGTCAGTAACCTGATCGCCCTGTACAAAGCCCTTGGTGGTGGCTGGTACAGCGCCCAGCCAACCGTCGACCCAGACACACGCCGACAAATGGAACACCGAACCGACTGGGACAACCTCCTGAAAGAACCGGCTCCTTCGCGAGCCCCCTCTTCCACGTCAGACAAGGTCAAAGCCGATGAGTGAACCCTCACCGCCCGCCACTGAAGCGCCCTCTTCCAAGGCGCCCGAACCGGCTGCCGATCCCGCAAAGAAGGGCATCAAATGGGTGATGCTGCTGATCGTCCTGAGCCTGGCCTGGTACTTGTCGGCTGACCGTTTCACGCCGTATACGCAACAGGCCAGGGTCGGTGCCTTTGTGATTCCGGTGGCGGCCGAAGTGGCGGGCCGCGTGATCCGCGTGAACGTGCGCAACAACCAGGACGTCAAGGCCGGCGATGTGCTGTTCGAGGTCGATCAGCAGCCCTATCAAATAGCCGCCGACCGCGCACGCGCTGACCTTGAGTCTACTCGCCGCCAGATCGGTGCCAGCACCGCCGGCATTGCCTCCGCGCAAGCCTCGTTGCGGGCGGCCCAGGCCAATGAACTCAAAGCTCGGCAAGATAACCAACGCCTTGAAAGTTTGTACCGCCAAGACCCCGGCACCATTTCCGTGCGCCTGCTTGAAGCGTCGCGGGCCAGCCGTGAACAGGCTGTCAGCCAGGTCGCCGCGGCCCGTGCCGAAGTCCAGCGCGCACGGGAACAGGAAGGCGGCAGTGAGGAAGACAACGCACTTTTGCGCAGCGCTGCCACGGCGTTGTCAAAAGCCGAACTCGACATGGCCAACACCCAAGTCCGCGCTCGCTCGGCGGGTTTGATTACTGACCTGCGCACCGACGTCGGGCAATTCGCCGCGGTCGGCACGCCGGTCATGACCTTGATTGCCATCCACGATGTGTGGATCAGTGCGGACATGACCGAGAACAACCTGGGGCGGGTCAAGCCTGGAACTCCGGTGGCGATCGTGCTGGACGCGCTGCCGGGCGAGGTCTTCGAGGGGCGGGTGCGCAGCGTCGGCTACGGCGTCAGCGTGGGGCAGACGCCGGCGCCGGGCACCTTGCCCAGTGTGCAAAACAGTCGCGACTGGTTGCGTCCGGCCCAACGCTTCCCGGTGGTAATCGAGTTTTCTGACGAGGCGATGCAGGCGCTACGTGACAATCGCGCCATTCGTGCCGGGGGCCAGGCCGAAGTCATGGCCTTCCCTGCGCAGAACAATCTGCTGAATCCTTTGGGGCGCTTGTTTGTGTGGCTGATGAGCTGGCTGTCTTATGCCTACTGATCGTCCGCCCGGATTTCAACGGGCGCCGCGTCTGGCCATTGGCACGGCGTTGTGCCTGGCCATCAGCTTCGGCCTGGCACTGCCGATTCCGTTTATTGCGCCGGTGCTTTGCGTGTTGCTGTTGGCCACGCTTAACAAACCCCTGCCATTCAAGGCCGGCGTGATGCTGGCAGTGGTTGCGATGCTGACCACCGGCATCGGCCTGTTGCTGATCCCGGTCTTGCGTTACTACCCCCTTAGCGGTGTGTTGCTGATCGGTGTCAGCCTGTTTCTGGCCTTCGGTTTCGGGCTACGTGGCGGCAACGCCTTGATCGTGACCTTTCTGATCATCGGCCTGACCATGATTTCCTCGGCCGGCGTTGCCGAGTTCGATCTGGCGATGATGGTCATCGGTGCCCTGGTCAAGGCCTTGCTCCTCGCCGTCATCGTCGTCGCGATCAGTCACTGGCTGTTTCCCGACCCGGCCAATGCGCCCTCCCCACCCGCCGCCAGCACTCTGCCGGCGCAGGAAGTGGCGAGGATTGCGCTGCGTGCCACCCTGATCGTCATACCGGCGTTCTTGTTGGCGCTGATCGACCCGGCCAGTTATCTGCCGATCATTTTGAAAGCGGTCAGTCTGGGCCAGCAGAGTTCAACGGTAACGACGCGCAATGCCAGTCGCGAACTGCTCGGCTCGACCTTGATGGGCGGGCTGTTGGCCATTGTGTTCTGGTGCGCGCTCAGCCTGTTCGTGCACTTGTGGATGTTCTTTCTGTGGATGCTGCTGTTCGGCTTGCTGTTGGCGCGCAAGCTCTATGCCCTGAGTCCGACTCGACAAACCCCGGGGTTCTGGCTCAACACCCTGGTCACGCTGATCATTCTGCTTGGCCAATCGGTTCAGGACAGTCTTGCCGGCAAAGACGTCTATACCGCCTTCGCCGTGCGCATGGGACTGTTTATCGCCCTCACGCTTTATGCCGACCTGATGGTTCACCTGATCGAACAGCGGCAGAGAACGCCAGGGGCTCAGGGCGTTACCTGATAACCCCGCCCTTGCAGGCAGCTGGTATAGGCGGTTGAACTGGTCGACGCGTTGGTCTGTTGCTGCGCCCGACGCTCCTGACGCTGGCGCGCGCCACCAACCACTGCGCCCGCCGTTGCGGTTTGCCCGGCCCGGTTCTGGCGATATTCCTGTTTCACATCGTCATCGACCCCCTCGTAAAACTCGTCATGCTGACGCCCCCGCACCTCAGCGCCCACCGCCCCGGCAGCGGCACCCACCGCAGCACCGCGCAGTCGCCCGCCCGAGGGTGGTGGGGTTGAGGAACTCTGACTCGCCGCGACGTTGCGGCAATCGTTGATGTCCAGCTGGGTTTGTTGCGAACTCTGCCCTTTCAACGGCACAACCGTTTCGGCCTGGACCTGCGTACAGGCCATCGACACTACGACACACAGACTAAAAGACGATAACCGACTCATGATGATCTCCGACCAGGTCCACTGTGTTTGCGGGCGAGCGTCTGGCTGGGAAGCTCCTGGAACAACGCTCGATAACTGCTGGAAAACCGCCCCAAATGCCAGAACGACCAGTGCATCGCCACTTGCGCGACCGTCGTTTCCTTGTCAGTTCGGCTGAGCAATTCACGGCGGGCGCTGTTGAGCCGACGCAAGCGCAACCAATGCGTGGGTGTCATCCCGGTATACGCCTTGAATGCATGCTGCAACTGACGCAACGACACCCCGGCCACCCGGGACAGTTCCAGCAAGTTGAGGGTGTCTTCCGGGGTATCGGCGGCCCATTCGGCAACGCGTTTCATCACCGTTCGCTCTTCGGCCCGGCGCTGCAAGCCTGCGCGATCCAGGCACACACAGGCGTTATCGAGGATGTACAAACAGTCCTCCAGCAATTGCTGGGTCAACGCCTCTTTGCTCGGCGGATCCAGCGTCTGCTCCAGTCGCGTCAAGGTGCCGCTCAACCAGCGGCTGAACAGCGCGTTCTGCCCGCAATTGAGCGGCGACATGAACAAGCCTTCGAGCCGTGCCACGTCCAGGCCATGCTGATGAACGAATTGCGGCCCGAACACCACGGCGATTTCCTGGTAGTTCTCCGGGGTGATCCAGATGTTGCGGCTTTCGCCGTTCAGCACGTACAGCGAGTTATCGCTGCGATCGAAACAGAACGCCAGCGAGCCTTCGGGAGCGCTGAAATTCTGCTCGACCCGAGTGTTCATCTGTTCTTCGTAAATCTCCACGCCTTGCAAGTCCAGATAGCGCACCCGCCCGGCGAAATGCCCCGGCGACATCTGCTGATAGTGCTGCACCCAACCCGGTGTGGCGCGGATCTGCTCGGCCACGTCGGCGGTATTGAACGCTTGAACCTGTAACGGATTGCACGCTGTCATGGGATGACCTTACGCACTCGTTTGGTGCGTTTTGGTGCTGCTGAAAGTGGATAGATGGAATGGCGAGGCTCACCCAAGATAGTCGTCAACGCGCCACAGGGGAAGTGTCTGGTGGATGAGACCGCCCTCCCCGGCGTTAATCAAACCCACAATGAGGTCTTTATGAATGTCCCTTTCGATCAGCTGTTCACGTGGCTGAAAGATCACAAGATTACCGAGGTCGAGTGTGTGGTCAGCGACTTGACCGGCATTGCTCGCGGCAAGATTGCACCCACCAACAAGTTCCTGCATGAGCGAGGCATGCGCCTGCCGGAAAGTGTGCTGTTGCAAACGGTAACCGGGGACTTTGTCGACGACGACATCTATTACGACCTGCTCGACCCGGCCGACATCGACATGGTCTGCAAGCCCGTCGCCGACGCGGTTTACGTGGTGCCATGGGCCATCGAACCCACCGCCATCGTGATCCACGACACCTTCGACAAGTTCGGCAACCCCATCGAACTGTCGCCGCGCAACGTGCTGAAGAAAGTGCTGCAGCTCTACACCGACAAAGGCTGGCAGCCGATTGTCGCGCCGGAGATGGAGTTCTACCTGACCCAGCGCTGCGAAGACCCGGACTTGCCGCTCAAGGCACCATTGGGGCGTTCAGGCCGCGCGGAAAGCGGTCGTCAGTCGTTTTCCATCGACGCCGCCAACGAGTTCGATCCACTGTTTGAAGACGTCTACGACTGGTGCGAACTGCAGGGCCTGGACCTCGACACGCTGATCCACGAAGACGGCCCGGCACAGATGGAAATCAACTTCCGTCATGGCGATGCGCTGCACCTGGCAGACCAGATCACCGTGTTCAAACGCACCCTGCGCGAGGCGGCACTCAAGCACAACGTCACCGCGACCTTCATGGCCAAACCCATCGGTGACGAGCCCGGCAGCGCCATGCATCTCCATCAAAGCGTGGTCGACATCGCCACTGGCCAGCCGATCTTCGCCGATGCCGACGGGCAGATGAGCGCGCTGTTCCGGCACCACATCGGCGGCCTGCAAAAGTACATCCCCAAAGTGCTGCCGATGTTCGCGCCCAACGTCAATTCGTTCCGCCGCTTCCTGCCCGACACCTCGGCACCGGTCAACGTCGAATGGGGCGAAGAAAACCGCACCGTCGGCCTGCGCGTGCCGACCTCGAGCCCCGACGCCATGCGCGTGGAAAACCGTTTGCCGGGCGCCGACGCCAACCCCTATCTGGCGATTGCCGCGAGCCTGCTGTGCGGCTACCTGGGCATGGTCGAACAGATCGAACCGAGCGCCGCGGTACAGGGCCGTGCCTACGAGCGACGCAACCTGCGTCTGCCGATCACCATCGAAGACGCCCTCACGCGCATGGAGGAATGCGAAACCATCAAGCGTTATCTGGGGAGCAAATTCGTCCGGGGGTATGTCGCGGTCAAACGCGCCGAACACGAGAACTTCAAGCGCGTGATCAGCTCCTGGGAGCGGGAATTCTTATTGCTCAGCGTCTAACCCCCCTAATGATCGTTCCTGTGTGGGAGCGGGCTTGCTCGCGAAGAGGCCAGTACATTCAACATCATCGTTGACTGACAGCCCCCTTCGCGAGCAAGCCCGCTCCCACAGAGAGAACACCACCTGAATAACCGAATAATTCAAAGAGGTGTCGATATGCGTCTATTGAAATCCGTGGTTCCGGTCGCGCTGGCGGTATTGTTCAGCGCCGGGGCGCAGGCGCAGCCGAGCGTCAGCGTCTACAACTGGACCGATTACATCGGCGAGACCACCCTCGCCGACTTTCAGGCGAAAACCGGGATCAAAGTGATCTACGACGTATTCGATTCCAACGAAACCCTGGAGGGCAAACTGCTTGCCGGCCGCACCGGGTATGACGTGGTGGTGCCGTCCAACCACTTTCTGGCGCGCCAGGTAAAGGCTGGCGCGTTCCTCAAACTGGATCGCTCGCAGCTGCCCAACTTCAAAAACCTCGACCCGAAATTGCTGACGCTGCTGGAGAAAAACGATCCGCAGAACGCGCATTCAGTGCCGTACCTGTGGGGCACCAACGGCATCGGCTACAACGTCGACAAAGTCAAACAAGTGCTGGGCATCGATCACATCGATTCCTGGGCCGTGCTGTTCGAACCCGAGAACCTGAAAAAACTCAGCCAGTGCGGCGTGTCGATGATGGACTCGGCCGATGAAGTCTTCCCGGCAGTCCTCAACTACATGGGCATGGACCCACGCAGTGAAAATCCCGAGGACTACAAAAAAGCCGAAGCCAAACTCTTGACCATCCGGCCTTACATCACCTATTTCCACTCCTCCAAATACGTCTCGGACCTGGCCAATGGTGATATCTGCGTTGCCTTCGGTTACTCGGGTGATGTGTTCCAGGCGGCGAACCGGGCCAAGGAAGCGAAGAACGGTGTGAACATCGCCTACTCGATCCCCAAGGAAGGCAGCAACCTGTGGTTCGACTTGCTGGCGATTCCTGCCGACGCCAGCAACCCGAAACAGGCCCACGCTTTCATCAATAACCTGCTGGACCCGCAAGTGATCGCCAAGGTCAGCGCCTCGGTGGGTTATGCCAACCCGAACCCGGCGGCCAAGCCCTACATGGATGCTGAACTGGTCAATAATCCAGAGGTGTACCCACCCCAGGACGTTCTCGACAAGCTCTACATTTCGACCACCCCGCCCCAGGCGATCATGCGGCTGATGACCCGTTCCTGGAGCAAAGTGAAGTCCAATCAATGAATCCGTACGACAACCAACACGCCCGCTCCTATTACGCCGCGTCGGCCAATGGCATGGCGCCCTACCCCACGCTGGACTCGGATCTTGAGGCCGATGTGTGCGTGATTGGCGGTGGGTTCACCGGGGTCAACACCGCGATCGAACTGGCGCAGCGCGGGCTCTCGGTGATTCTGCTGGAGGGCCGGCGGATCGGCTGGGGTGCCAGCGGTCGTAATGGCGGGCAGTTGATCCGTGGCATCGGCCATGACGTCAGCGGGTTCGTCCGTTATGTCGGCGAGGAAGGCGTGCGTTATCTGGAGCGCGCGGGCATCGAGTCCGTGGAGCTGGTGGGCAATCGCATCCGTGAACATGGCATCGATTGCGACCTGCGCTGGGGCTTCTGTGAGCTGGCCAATACCCCGGCGCAGTTCGCTGCGTTCAAGGCTGAGCTGCAAAGCCTCGCCGAGTTGGAGTACGCCCATGAAACCCGACTCGTCGGCCCCGAGCAGATCCGCCAGCAAGTGGTGGGCTCGGACCTTTATGCCGGCGGCCTGATCGACATGGGTTCGGGGCACTTGCATCCGCTGAATCTGGTGCTCGGCGAAGCGCAACTGGCGCAATCCCTCGGGGTACGGATTTTCGAGCAAAGCCCGGTGCAGGAGTTGGTCCACGGCAGCTCCGTGCAGGTTCGCTGCGCCGGCGGTACAGTGCGTGCCGGTAGCCTGGTGCTGGCGTGCAACGCACATCTGGAAGAACTCGAACCGCGCCTGAGCGGTAAGGTGCTACCGGCGGGCAGTTACATCATCGCCACCGAACCGTTGGCACCCGAAGTGGCCGCTCAACTGATCCCGCAGAACCTGGCGCTGTGCGACCAGAAAGTCGGCCTCGATTACTACCGGCTCTCGGCGGATCGACGCTTGCTGTTTGGCGGCGCCTGCCATTATTCCGGGCGCGACCCCGTGGACATCGGCGCCTATATGCGGCCGAAAATGCTCAAGGTCTTCCCGCAATTGGCGGATGTGCGCATCGATTATCAATGGGGCGGCAAGATCGGCATCACCGCCAACCGTTTCCCCCAGGCCGGACGCTTGCGCCAGTACCCGAACGTGTTCTACGCCCAGGGTTATTCCGGTCATGGCCTGAACGTGACCCACTGGTGCGCCCGGCTGCTGGCCGAAGCGATTCATGCCGGCCACAGCCAGGGGTTGGACGTGTTCAGCGCCGTGCCGCACATGACCTTTCCCGGCGGACGAGCCCTGCGCTCACCGCTGCTGGCCCTCGGCATGTTCTGGTACCGGTTGCGCGAATTGCTTGGCTGAGATTCGTGGTAATGGCTTTGCACATACCCTGAAGCCGAAGTGCAGTCCGTAGCAGCTGGCGAAGCCTGCGTTCGGCTGCGAAGCAGTCGTAAAATCGGAAACTGCGGTGTATCAGGCAGACCGCGTTAGCCGGATTCACGCTGCTTCGCAGCCGAACGCCGGCTTCGCCAGCTGCTACAAATGCCCTCTAGTGCCGCATTCGGGTTATCCCTGGAGTAGCCTTTAGATTTGCTCAATCGCAAGTCACTTCTATATTGAGGGAGTGCTCTGACTTTTCTGCCTCCCGGCGAGTGCTGCCCATGGCGACGACTGCCCCATTGATCATCTGCGAGCACTGCGACTGCGTGTATGAAAAAGTCACGCTCGCCAAACATCAAAAGGCCCTGTGCGTCCGTTGCGGCGGCGTGCTTGCGCGTTACAACGGTTTGTCGGTGCAACAACGCCTGGCGCTGAGTTTCACGGCGGCAGTGCTGTGGACTTTCGCCAATTTCTATCCGGTCATGAGCATCAGCCTCAAGGGCATGAAGAACAGCGCGACGCTGTGGGATTCGGTGGTGGCGTTGAGCCAGGGGCCAATCACTTTCATTGCGCTGGTGGCGGCGATTTCCATCATCATTGCGCCGATGTTCCAGTTGCTCCTGCTGATCTGGGTATTGAGTTTCGCCCTCGCCTCCCAACGTTCCCCAGGCTTCAAGCTATGCATGCGCTGGCTGGAAACCCTCAGGCCCTGGAGCATGCTGGAAGTCTGCTTGCTGGGGGCCATGGTCGCGGTGTTCAAGCTCGCCGGGTTGCTGGATGTGCTGCCGGGTATCGGCATGTTTGCCCTGGCCGTCCTCAGCCTGTTGCTGATCCGCATCGCCGGGCGCGATGTGCGTGATTTGTGGGACACCCTGTGAACAGGCCGCCGCTCGCCAGCGAACTCAACCTGTGCCTGTGCCACAGTTGTGGCATGGCCTGCGACATGACTGAGCAACCTCACGAATGCGAACGCTGCTGTGCGCCGTTGCATGCCCGCAAACCTGATTCACTGACCCGGACATGGGCCTATCTGCTGGCCTCACTGGTGTTTTATATCCCGGCCAATCTGCTGCCGGTAATGAACACCAGTCTGTTCGGCAACGGCTCCGACAGCACCATCATGAGCGGGGTGTTGGAGTTCTGGGCACACGGTGCGTGGGACATTGCGCTGATCATTTTCATTGCCAGCATCGCGGTGCCGGGCATCAAGTTCGTTGCTCTCTCCCTGCTGCTGATCACAGTGCAACGCGGCAGCTTCTGGGCGCGCAAGGAACGCTCGAGGCTTTACCGTTTCGTCGAGCTGATCGGCTACTGGTCGATGCTCGACGTCATTGTCGTTGCGCTGGTGGCCGCATTGGTGAAATTCCAGGCTTTGGGCGATATCGAACCGCGCCCGGGCATTCTGTTCTTTGGTCTGGTGGTGGTGTTCACCATGTTGTCGGCGATGAGTTTCGACCCGCGGCTGATCTGGGATAACGAGCGGGATAAAGCGCTGCAAAACCCACAAGATGAGGAGCCCATGGATGAAGTCCCAAGCCACTGACGGTCCGCAAGCCCCTGGCCAGGCCGCGATCAAGACCCGTCGCTTCAGCGTTTCTCTGGTGTGGATAGTGCCGATCGTTGCGGTGCTGGTGGGGATTTCCCTGGTGGTGCACAGCTGGCTGCAGGAAGGCCCGACCATTACCGTCACGTTCAAGACCGGTAGCGGCCTGGTAGCCAACAAGACCGAGGTCAAATACCGCAACGTGGTTATCGGCCGTGTCTCGGAGGTGAAACTGAGCGGCGACCAGAAACGCGTCGACGCCACGATCCAGCTCGACAAACAGGCTGAAAGCTTTACTCGCGCAGACTCGCAATTCTGGGTTGTGCGGCCGCGCATCGGTGCCGGTGGCGTTTCGGGCATCGATACCTTGCTGTCGGGCGACTACATTGGTGCCGACATCGGCCAGGCCGATGCCCGCTCCAAACACTTCACCGGGCTGGAAAACCCGCCGCCCATTACCTATGGCGAGCCGGGTAAACGCTTCATGCTGCACACCCAGGACCTCGGCTCGCTGGACATCGGCTCCCCCGTCTATTACCGCAAGATCCCCGTCGGGCAAGTGGTGGCGTATGCACTGGATGCCGACGGCAAAGGGGTGAACATCGAGATCTTCGTGCATGCACCCAATGACGCCTTCGTCACCGAGAACACCCGGTTCTGGAACGCCAGCGGTATTGATGTAAATGTCGGCGCCAACGGTTTTTCGGTGAAGACCGAATCCCTGTCAGCCTTGTTGGTGGGCGGCGTCGCCTTTCGCGCGCCGGAATACAGTCCTAACGATGAAGTGGCCATCGAGGATAAAGCCTTCGACCTGTTCGAGGATGAGCACACCGCCCTCGCCCCGCCCAACGGCAAGGCGCAGTTCCTGAGCTTGCGTTTCGATCAGGCGTTGCGCGGGCTCAAGGTTGATGCACCGGTGGAGTTTCTTGGTGTGGAGATCGGCCGGGTGGTGGCGGTCAATCTGGATTTCGACGCGAAAAAACGCAGCTTTCCGGTCAATGTCGGCATCGTGATCTACCCGCAACGCCTCGGTAAGGCTCACATCAAAATGCTCGAGGCCTTGAAGCATGACCCCAATGACGAATCTGCAACCGTGCGCCTGCTAGGCTCCTTCATCGAAAACGGCCTGCGAGCTCAGGCCCGTAGCGGCAATCTGTTGACCGGTCAGCTTTACATTTCGCTCGACTTCTATCCCAAGGCGGAGAAAGTCGCGTTCGATCCGTCGGCCCGCCCCATCTCTATTCCCACCATTCCCGGCAGCCTTGAGCAGTTGCAGGAAAAACTCGAGAGCATGGTCAACAAGATCAACCAGCTGCCCATCGAACGCATAGCCGGCAACCTCGACAGCAACCTCGTCGAACTGCGCAAAGGCTTAGCACAATTCAACGCCAAGACCCTGCCCGGCGTGCAAACCACCTTGGCGGACGTCAGCAAGACCTTGCAGTCGGCCAGCTCGACCCTCGCCGACGATTCACCGCAGAGGGAGCAATTGAGCCAGACCCTGGACGAGCTCGGACGCATGTCGCGCTCGTTGCGTGAACTCTCGGACTACATGGGGCGGCATCCGGAATCGCTGATTCGCGGCCGCCCCGACAATGCCGCGCCGATGGATCTGCAAGGGCCACCGCGCAACTGACCACAGGAGCAACACCCATGGTTTCGTCGCTGAAGATCACGCTGGTCGCCGCGTTGCTGCTTCTCACCGCTTGCCGTAGCGACCCGATTCAATTCCATACCCTGACTCCGGCTCAACCGGGCGGGGGCGGTGGTTCCGACATTCAGATCGAAAGCATAACCGTGCCGCCCCAGGTCGACCGCCCGCAGATCGTCATTCGTCAGGGCAACGCCGGCCTGGCCATCCTCGAAACACAATGGTGGGGGGCGAGCCTGTCAGATGAATTGCGCAGTGCTCTGATCGATCAGCTGGTCAACCGTAACCCACGGCGCAAAGTGTCGTTGCGTCTGGTTGTGCAACGCTTCGACTCGATACCCGGTCAATACGCGCTGATCGACGTTAAATGGCGGCTGCGCAATCTCGGTAACGGCGATGCCGAACTCGTCACCTGTCGCAGCACGTTTCAGACCCCTTCCGGCGCGAGCATCGATGAGCTGGTAGTGGCCCATCAAAACAATGTGAAACGGTTAGCCGCCGCCATCAGCCAGACCACCGCCGACACGTCGAAAGCCTGCCCAGCGGCTCAATAAATGCACCTCAACTCACTTAATGAACGCTGAAATATCTTTACGCAAATTTTTCACATTCCTTTCACTACGCCGACACCTGGCTTGATCTAGGGTCTCGCCATGGCCATTTTGCGTTGTCATGCGAGGCCGTATTTGAAAGTTGTTCTCTATGGCGTACTGATGGGTAAAAAAGTGCTTGATCAATTATCGCGCAAACTGCCAACTGCACTTACATCGCGGCTCATCAAACTGGTAACGGCAACGACAACTCTGGTTATCGCTGTGCTGGTGATGGGGTTTGTCTTGTGGCCCAGATCTCCGATCAATCTGGCGACGGCCGGCTCCGAAGTGACCAGCAGCCTGGTCGATCGCTGGCAAGCCGGCGAAGTGGCGGTACTGGTTCGCCATACGGAACGCTGCGACCAGTCCAGCAATCCGTGCCTAGGCCCCGCCGACGGCATTACTCGAGTCGGCAGCGACGCCGCAACAGCCGTGGGCCAAGGCTTTATGCATCTGGGCATGGCGCAGACCGATGTGTTGAGCAGCCCCGCCACCCGCACGGCGCAAACCTCGCACTACATGTTCGGCAAAGATGCCGTTACCCAGGAATGGCTGGTCAGCTGCGGCAAAACCCTGCGTAACGATGTGGTGGCGCACAAGCAAACCCGTCGAAATCTGGTGTTGGTCACGCACAGTGGTTGCATCAGCGATTTCGAAGCCCAGGCCGGTTTTGAACACGCAAAAACCAGTAAATATGGCAGTTCTTTGTTCGTGCACATTGCCGCCGACGGGCAACTTCAGGTACTCGGAGTTGTGAATGCCACTGACTGGCAGTCTCTGTTGCAAGGTAAAACCTTGAAACAATAGCCATTGCTAAATTTACATATCGAGAGCGCACTTTTACATGGGCCGACTATAACTTTTCCATACCCAGTAAGTAGCTGATGTCTATTTCTGTAGTTCAAATCGCTTCCGTTATGTAAGAAGTTTCGCAGGCACGCGAGAGCACCGAGCGGAGCAACATCCTTTTGCGCCAAGGTCGAGTCATGACGCCCAATAATCTGCTGTCCCACCCTGCCCGTTCTTTATCCCATAGCACTACCGGTGCGTTACCCATGACCGATCGCTGGATCGTGCCCGGCTTGCTGTTGGCGTTCGTGGTGTTCTACCTGCTGCCGCTGATGAGCCATGGACTGTGGATTCCCGACGAAACCCGCTACGGCCAGATCAGCCAGGAAATGTTGCTGAGCGGCAACTGGATCTCGCCGCATTTCATGGGCATTCGCTACTTCGAAAAACCCATCGCCGGTTACTGGATGATCGCCATCGGTCAGGCGGTATTCGGCGACAACCTGTTCGGTGTGCGTATCGCTTCGGCACTGAGCACCGGGCTGAGCATCTGGCTGACCTACCTGATTGCCCGACGCCTCTGGGGCGACCCGCGAAAAAGCGCCGCCTGCGCTTTGCTCTACATGAGCTTCGGCCTGATCGCCGGGCAGGCTGGATACGCCAACCTCGATCCGCAATTCACGCTCTGGGTGAACTTGAGCCTGGTCGCATTGTGGTTTGCCATCGATAGTCATTCCCCTCGCGGTAAACTCGGTGCCTGGGCGCTGCTGGGCGTTGCCTGCGGCATGGGTTTCATGACCAAGGGGTTTCTCGCCTGGTTGTTACCGGTGTTGATCGCCCTGCCCTACATGATCTGGCAGCGACGCCTGGGAGAACTGTTGCGCTACGGGCCGCTGGCGGTGGTCGTGGCGACGGTGGTCTGCCTGCCATGGGTGCTTGCCATTCATCATCAGGAACCGGACTTCTGGCGGTTTTTCTTCTGGCACGAACACATCCGCCGTTTCGCTGGCGAAGATGCGCAACACGCGCGCCCGTGGTGGTTCTATTTGCCGCTGCTGGTCGCGTCGAGCCTGCCGTGGGCTGCCTTGTTGCCAACGACACTCCTCCAGGCCTGGCAGCAAAAGCGCCAGCCCGTGATCGGTTTTCTGTTGCTCTGGATGCTGTTGCCGCTGGCGTTCTTCAGCCTCAGTAGCGGCAAACTGCCGACCTACATCATGCCTTGCCTGTTGCCTTTGGCATTGCTGATGGGGCACGCAGTGGTGGAGCTGTTGAATCAAGGACGAGGCCGAGTCATTCGCATCAACGGCGTGCTCAATGTCGTTATGGCCAGCTGCGCCCTGATCGCCCTGCTTTATCTGCAAGCCACCAAAGAGGTCTACGAAAATACCGAGATGTTCGCCCTGTCTCTGGTGTTCATCGTGTTGCTCGGCTGGATCATTGCCAATGCCTTGCAGGTGCTGCGTCCGGTGGTGTTCTGGGCTATGCCCGCACTCGGCATCTGGCTGCTGGTGGCGTTGTTGCCGGCGGCAATGCCGTCACAGATCGTCGACAGCAAAATGCCCGATCAGTTTATCGCCGAGCATGTGGATGCCTTGAGTCAGACGACATCGCTGCTCAGTAACGATCTTGGCGCGGCGTCAGCCTTGTCCTGGCGCCTGAAGCGGCCGAGGGTTGATCTTTTCAACACGATCGGCGAGCTTAAATATGGCCTCGACGACCCCGCCATGGCCTCACGTAAAGTCACTCTGGGCAATATTGGACAGTGGATGACCGAAGCCCGCAAAAAAGGCGCGGTCGGAGTGGTGATGCGGGTTAACAGTGTCGCGGAAATGCAGGAAGTCGAGATGTTGCCTGTCGATGGCAAGCGTTACCAGCGCGGTAACCTGGAGATTCTGGTTTTCCCACAGAGCAAACCCTGACGCTGCTCTTCCTACAGGAAACCGCTATGAAGTTTTGGGCAAGTGAAAGGGGCGCATTAGTGCTCCTGCTGGGTGTGTCTGCGCTGATTTTATTGTTGGGACTGGGTTCGCGGGAGTTATGGGGGCCGGAAACCCGCTGGGCCAACATCGCATTGCAAATGCTGCAGAGCGGTGACTATTTCGATCCTTACCTCAAGGGGGGGCCGTATTACGACAAGCCGCTGCCCTCCTACTGGCTGATCACCGCCACGGCGTGGCTGACCGGCGGCCTGGGGCACTGGTCATTACGCATGTCATCGGTGATTGCTGCCTGGTTGAGCATCTGGCTGGTGTACCTGATCGGCGAGCAGCTCTGGCACAAAGGCACGGGGTTGATTGCCGGCTGGATGCTGGCAACCACCTTCTATTTCGTCTTCTGGGCACGGGTCGCGACCGCCGACATCCTCACCGTCTGCGGTGTGCTGGCGGCGGTATGGTGGTATTGGCGCGGTCCCCAGGACATGCGTTTCAGCCGTTACCTGGTGTTCTTCCTGCTGTTGTCCCTGACCTCATTGTTCAAAGGCCTGATCGGGTTCATTCTGCCGGGCTTGCTGCTGATACCGCATGTGGTGCGGGACGGTCGCTGGAAACAGCACCTTAATCTGCGGCTGTGTGTGGCTCTGTTAATCGCCGGGGCGTTTTACATGACACCGTTCATGTTGTCGCATCTCTACGGCGCACCGACTTACGGCGAAAGCGGCCTGGGCCTGGTATTACGGGAAAACGTCGTGCGGTTTTTCCAGCCCTTCGACAACATCGGGCCGATTTACACCTATCTGCTTTACCTCCCTGTCTACACCCTGCCGTGGGCACCTTGTTGGCTGCTGGCGTTGTGGTATGCGCTGCGCCACTGGCGCGGCATCGAACCCCATACTCGCTGGCTGGTTTGGGGGTTGGGTTTGTTGATGTTGTTTTTCACGGCCAGTGGCAGTCGACGCAGTTACTACGTGTTGCCCCTGGTGCCCTTCGCTCAGTTGCTGGGCGCCTGGTGGATCACCCGGCGAATAGCCGAACGCCACGCCACAGGCAGGTTCGGCGGTCGCCGGTTGCAAATCGGTTTCGGCCTGTCTGCTGTGCTGCTGATGGGGGTGCTTGGGGTCTTCTATCCCTGGACCAACGGTGGTGGCGGCGTGGTTCAGTTCGGTGAGACGGTCAGGCTGGAGGCCAGCAAGCGCGCCCCTCTGAATACATGGCGCATGGTGATGATCGAAGTGGACAACAAAGTACCGATGTACCTGCAAACCGGGGGCGCGCCCTTCTATTACGTGCAGCAAACCCAGGACTTTCCTCGCACCGGCGATACCGCTGCGCTGATGACCTGGCTGGACAACACCAGCGGCCAGCACTGGGACCCACAGCACACCATCGTTATCACCCAGTACCGCAACGGTGATGCGTTACCGCTGGACTACCTGAGTGCCGACCATCAGGTCATCACCACTACGCCCACCAACGGCGAACGGATATTCCACGCCCGTGAAGACCAGAGCGTGGCGTTTATTCCCCGGGGGTGAATAAGCGTCAGTGCATGCTTTTGTCCGCCATGGCGTCGACTCGGTTTTCCGTCGACAGCAAAATGACAACTATTAACGGTTTTTTTGACGTTTTTTTCTCATTTGGCTCTCTACATTCGCGGCGACTTAAACATGCAAATGATTCGCATTGTTCCGCTGAGTGAATCCGCGCGTGTTGACTAAAAAAACAGGAGCCGTCGACAGAATGATTTCCCGCATCCCCTCGTTCCTTAAAAAAGCATTGCTGACCACTGCTTTCCTCAGTGCCGGTCACGTGTATGCCGCTGAGCAGGCTGACGGTATCGTGGTCTACAACGCTCAACACGAAAGCCTGACCAAATCCTGGGTCGAAGGCTTCACCAAGGAAACCGGTATCAAAGTGACCGTGCGCAATGGCGACGATACCGAGATGGGCAATCAGCTTGTGCAAGAAGGTGCAGCCTCCCCGGCCGACGTGTTCCTGACCGAAAACTCCCCGGCCATGGTGCTGGTCGACAACGCGGGGCTGTTTGCACCGGTTGCGCCAAGCACGCTGGAACAAGTGGGCGCGGCCTATCGTCCGGCGCATGGCAAATGGGTCGGGATTGCCGCACGCTCCACGGTGTTCGTCTACAACCCGAGCAAGCTGGCCGAAGCAGATTTGCCAAAATCGCTGATGGACCTCGCCGCACCGAACTGGAAAGGTCGCTGGGCCGCTTCGCCGGCCGGTGCCGACTTCCAGGCCATCGTTGCTGCCGTACTGGAACTCAAGGGTGAAGCCGCCACTCTTGACTGGCTGAAAGCCATGAAAACCAACTTTACCGCCTACCGGGGCAACAGCGCCGTGCTCAAGGCAGTCAATGCCGGTCAGATCGACAGCGGCGTGATCTATCACTATTACAGCTTCGTCGATCAGTCCAAGACCGGCGAGAACAGCAAGAACACCTCACTGTACTACTTCAAACACAAGGATCCAGGTGCCTTTGTCAGCCTGTCCGGTGGCGGCGTTCTGGCTTCCAGTCAACACAAGGAACAGGCCCAGGCATTCCTGAAATGGATTACCGGCAAAGACGGTCAGGCGATCCTCAAGACCGGCAATTCGTTTGAATACGCCGTGGGCAAGAACGCAGAGTCCAACCCGAAACTGGTACCGCTGCAGCAACTCGACGCCCCGGCTGTCGATGTCTCGAAGCTCGACAGCAAAAAGGCTGTAGAGCTGATGACCCAGGCCGGGTTGCTCTAATTGCTTCCTGAAACTCTACCGGTAGAGGTCGCTGCGGCGTCCTCTGCACACTTGCGCGTACGCTCTCGCGGAGTGTTCGTGGGCCGTGGCGGCGCATGGGTGATTGGTCTGTCGGTGCTGGTATCGTTGCTGGCGTTACTGCCGATTGCTTTCGTCATCGGCGTGTCGGTGCAGACAGGCTGGGCGACGCTTGTGACGCTGGTATGGCGCCCACGCGTCGGCGAGTTGCTGATCAACACCGTGTTGCTGGTATTGCTCACCATTCCCTTGTGCATCGCACTGGGGCTGGCCCTGGCCTGGTTGACGGAACGCACCAACTTGCCGGGGCGGCGCTGGTGGTCGCTGTTGGCGACGGCGCCGCTGGCGGTGCCGGCATTCGTGCACAGCTATGCCTGGGTCAGTCTGGTGCCACCGATTCATGGGCTGTTTGCCGGCGTTCTGGTGTCGGTCATCGCCTATTTCCCGTTTCTTTACTTGCCGATAGCAGCGACTTTGCGCCGGCTCGATCCAGCCATCGAAGATGTCTCCGAGTCGTTGGGGCTCAAGCCCTGGGCGGTATTCTTTCGCGTGGTGCTGCCGCAGTTGCGTCTGGCCATCTGCGGCGGTGCCTTGCTGGTGGGGCTGCACCTGTTGGCCGAGTACGGTCTGTACGCGATGATTCGCTTCGACACCTTCACCACGGCCATCTTCGATCAGTTCAAGTCCACCTTCAACGGGCCCGCCGCCAATATGCTGGCCGGCGTCCTCGCGCTCTGTTGCCTGGCCATGCTGACGGCCGAGTCGGCTGCCCGTGGCTCGGCGCGTTACGCCCGGGTCGGGTCGGGAAGCGCGCGTGAACAAAGAATCGTGCGCTTGAATTTGCGCACTACCCTGCTTGCGCTCATGCTGCAAGGCATCACCTGTGCCCTGGCACTCGGTGTACCGTTGATCACCCTTGGAAAGTGGCTGATCGCCGGCGGCGCGCAAGTCTGGCAGCTGAGCGAACTGCTGCCGGCGCTGGAACAAACCCTGATGCTCGGGGCCGCCGGCGCGCTCATTACCACCTGCGCGGCCATTCCGATTGCCTGGCTGTCGATTCGCTCGCCGGGCCCGTTGCAGCGTGTGCTGGAAAGCTGCAACTACATTACCAGCGCACTGCCGGGGATCGTCGTTGCGCTGGCATTGGTGACCCTGACGATTCATTTTGCCCGGCCGATTTACCAAACCACCATCACGGTGCTGCTGGCGTATTTACTGATGTTTTTACCCCGCGCCCTGGTGAGTTTGCGCGCGGGCATCGCCCAGGCGCCGGTGGAACTTGAGAACATGGCCCGCAGTCTCGGCCGTTCGCCCGGTCGGGCGTTGTGGCTGATCACCCTGCGTCTGGCCGCACCCGGTGCTGCCGCGGGCGCTGCGCTGGTGTTTCTGGCGGTCAGCAATGAGTTGACCGCTACTTTGTTACTCGCCCCCAACGGCACGCGCACCCTGGCCACCGGTTTCTGGGCAATGACCAGTGAAATCGACTATGCCGCCGCTGCGCCCTATGCCTTGCTCATGATTCTGCTGTCGCTTCCGTTAACCGGACTTCTTTATCACCAATCCAAACGCACGGCTGGCCGATGAACGCTCTTGAACTCCACTCGATCTGCAAGTCCTACGGCTCTCACCGAGCCCTGGAGAACATCAGCCTGTCGGTGCCGACAGGAAGCCGTACGGTGATCGTCGGCCCCTCCGGTTCGGGCAAGACCACCTTGCTGCGAATGATAGCCGGTTTCGAATTCCCGGATTCGGGCAGCCTTTCGCTCAATGGTCAGACGCTGGTCGACGGCACCCATGAGGTCCCCGCGCATCAACGGTTGATCGGCTATGTTCCGCAGGATGGCGCACTGTTCCCGCACATGACCGTAGCCGCCAACATCGGTTTCGGGCTCGCAGCCAAGGGCGTTGCCAAACAGGAACGTATCGCTGAGCTGATGGACAGTGTGGCGCTGGATTCGAGCATGGCCAATCGTTGGCCGCACGAACTCTCCGGCGGCCAGCAACAGCGTGTCGCGCTGGCCCGGGCCCTGGCGCAACAACCACGGTTGATGTTGCTGGACGAGCCTTTCTCGGCGCTCGATACCGGTTTGCGCGCCGCCATGCGTAAATTGGTCGCACGGCTTCTGGCTGACGCCGGTGTCACGACTATTCTGGTAACACACGATCAAAGTGAAGCGTTGTCGTTCGCCGATCAGTTGGCGGTGATGCGTCAGGGCCGGTTAGTGCAATCCGGACATCCGCTGGACCTTTACCGCTATCCCGTTGATGAACAAACCGCCCTGTTTCTCGGGGATGCCGTGGTCATGCCCGCCACAATCGAAGCGGGCTGGGCCCATTGTGATTTGGGTCGCATTCCGGTCAATAACCACAGAAATAACAAATCAGCGCAAATCATGCTGCGCCCCGAGCAACTTCAGTTGATCAGCGCGCCCCACGGCCTGGCGCAATCGGACGGCTGTCGCGGCGTGGTCACCGAATGCGATTTCGGTGGTAATACCTGCACCTTGACCGTGGAATTGCAGGCGTTGGCCGCTGATACACGTCCGGGGCGTTCATTGCTGGTGCGCAGCTCCGGCATGCACGCGCCACCCGCTGGCAGCGAAGTTCATGTGTCGACCATCGGCCATGCTCATGTACTCAGCGATCCCACAGGTTCCGCGCCTGACTGACTGGCATTGGGTCAACAGGTTGGTTTTTGAGACCTTTGACTCGGTAACAGGCAAGTCAATCAAGCGAAATCGTCTTGTATAAAAACACTGCAAAAAAACAACTAAGCCAGGCACACAAGTCCATTAAGGCGGACAGTTCTGTACGTCTTTTCCGACAAAAAGCGCGATGAGTGGCAGAAGCCTGAACAGTGCCTGTATGGGTTTCAAATAAACGATTCCCCGACCGGGTTTTCATGTTCCTTTCACAAAATCGCGCTTAATCTTCACGGTATGAGATGGCGTCTTGATGGCGTCCAGCCAGCCGATCATGACAAAAAAAATCAAACGATGTAATTTGTCACAAATTTATGGCAACTGCTTGATGTGGCTTTTGTTTTAGCGTCTACGCTGATGTTGGATCCATTGGATATGCCTGCCAGGCTATTTATTTTTCAGTACCGAGGTGCCTATGAGTCAGGCGTTTCTCCCCTTCTCCCGCCCCAGTATCGGCGATGAAGAAATTGCTGCGGTAGAGCAAGTACTGCGCTCCGGCTGGATCACTACCGGGCCGAAAAACCAGCAACTGGAAGAACACTTCGCCAACTATGTTGGCTGTCGGCATGCCGTTGCATTGTCCTCGGCGACCGGTGGCATGCACATTACTTTATTGGCCTTGGGGATCGGTCCTGGCGACGAAGTCATCACTCCGTCGCAGACCTGGGTGTCCACCGCCAACATGATCTGTCTGCTCGGTGCGACGCCGGTTTTCGTCGACGTTGACCGCGACACATTGATGAGCGATGTGGCGAGTATCGAAGCAGCGATCACGCCTCGCACCAAGGCGATCATTCCGGTGCATTACGCCGGCGCGGCATTCGACCTCGATCCGCTTTACGCCCTGGCCGACAAACATGGCATCGCCGTCATTGAAGACGCGGCCCACGCGGCGGGCACTTTCTACAAAGGGCGGCACGTCGGTGCCCAAGGCACGGCGATCTTCTCGTTCCACGCGATCAAGAACATGACCTGCGCCGAGGGCGCGATGTTCGTCAGTGACGACGAAGCCCTGGCCAATCGGGTACGCATGCTCAAGTTTCATGGCCTGGGCGTCGACGCCTATGACCGCCTCACCCACGGCCGCAAGCCCCAGGCCCAGGTGATCGAACCCGGCTTCAAGTACAACCTGGCCGACATCAATGCCGCCATCGCCCTGGTGCAACTGGAGCGTCTGGACGCGATCAACGCCAAGCGCACGGAGCTGGCGCAGACTTACCTGCAACGCCTCGAAGGCCTGTCGGTACAACCGCTGGCCATTCCGGCGTATGCACAACAGCACGCCTGGCACCTGTTCATCCTGCGCATCGATGCCGAACGTTGCGGGCTGGACCGCGAGGCTTTCATGAAGGCGCTGCAGGAGCAGAACATCGGCACCGGTATTCACTTCATCGCTACCCACCTGCATACCTACTACCGCCAGCGTTTCCCCAACATCTACCTGCCCAACACCGAATGGAATTCAGCGCGGCTGTGTTCGATCCCGTTGTTCCCCGACATGACCACCGATGATGTCGATCGTGTCGTCGGCGCCATTGAAAACACACTGGATGCAAGCCTGTGAAACCTTATCCGATCCGTTGCGTATCAATCGTCATCCCGGTCTACAACGAGCAGGACAGCCTGCCCGAGTTGCTCAGGCGCACCGAAGCGGCGTGCCAGCAACTGCACCATGACTACGAAATCGTGTTGGTCGACGACGGCAGCCGCGACAACTCGGCGCAAATCCTCGAGGACGCAGCCAGTCGTGATTGCAGCCCGGTGGTGGCGGTCATTCTCAACCGCAACTACGGCCAGCACGCGGCAATCATGGCCGGGTTCGAACAGTGCAAGGGCGATGTGGTCATCACCCTCGACGCCGACCTGCAAAACCCGCCGGAAGAAATTCCGCGGCTGGTGGCGCAGGCCGAACTGGGCTACGACGTGGTCGCCACGGTGCGCAACAACCGTCAGGACTCGGCCTTGCGTCGCTGGCCATCCAAACTGATCAACCTGGCCGTGCAGCGTTCCACCGGGGTTGCCATGACCGACTACGGCTGCATGCTGCGGGCCTACCGCCGGACCATCGTCGATGCCATGCTCGCCTGCCGCGAACGCAGCACCTTCATCCCGATCCTGGCCAACAGCTTCGCCCGGCACACCACCGAGATTCTGGTAACCCACGCCGAGCGCGAACACGGCGAATCCAAATATAGCCCGATGCGCCTGATCAATCTGATGTTCGATCTGATCACCTGCATGACCACCACACCGCTGCGATTATTGAGCATCGTAGGCTTCGGCATGGCGACGCTCGGTGTGCTGTTCGCCATCGCGTTGATTGTGCTGCGCATGGTTTTCGGCGCCGGATGGGCCGGTGGCGGCACGTTCGTCCTGTTCGCCGTGCTGTTCGTTTTCACCGGTGGGCAATTCATTGGCATGGGCCTGTTGGGCGAGTACCTGGGCCGCATGTACAGCGACGTCCGGGCGCGTCCACGGTTCTTTATCGAAAAGGTTTTGCGTAGCACCCCCCCTGCTCCTGCTCCCGTTGTCACCGTTGACGGTCTTACTTCCACTTCTTCAGATCAGGTTCTCTCATGAGTGCAAAAGCTGTTGTCTTCGCGTATCACGATATTGGCTGCGCCGGCATTGAAACCCTGCTTGCCAGCGGTTTCGAGATTGCAGCGGTGTTCACCCATCCCGACGACCCGAAGGAAAATGCATTCTATGGCTCGGTTGCGCAACTGTGCGCCCGCAAAGGCATCCCGGTGCACGCTCCGGAAGACGCCAACCACCCGCTGTGGATCGAGCGCATCAGCAAGCTCAACCCCGATTACCTGTTCTCGTTCTACTACCGCAATCTGCTGAGCGAACCACTGTTGGCCACGGCCAGCAAAGGTGCTTTCAACCTGCACGGCTCGTTGTTGCCTCGCTACCGTGGGCGCGCACCGGCCAACTGGGTGCTGGTCAACGGTGAAACCGAAACCGGCGTGACCCTGCACCGTATGGTCAAGCGTGCCGACGCCGGCGCAATCATCGCCCAGCAACGGGTGGCAATCGAGCGCACCGACACCGCATTGACCCTGCACGGCAAATTGCGCCAGGCCGCCACCGATCTGCTGCGTGACACCTTGCCTGCACTGCTTCAAGGCAAAGTCAGCGAAACGCCGCAGGACGAATCCAAAGCCACGGTGTTTGGCCGTCGTACTCCGGCGGATGGCAAACTGGTCTGGAGCAAACCGGCCGAAGAACTGTTTAATCTGGTGCGTGCCGTAACCCAGCCTTATCCGGGTGCTTTCTGCGCCGTGGGCGAGCACAAGTTGATTGTCTGGAGCGCCGACGTCGTCAAGGGCAATGAAGGCCAGGCGCCAGGCCGGGTCATCAGCGTCGATCCATTGCGAATCGCCTGCGGCGAAGACTCGCTGGTGATCCACGCCGGCCAGCGCAACGATAACGGCCTGTACCTGAGCGGTCCGCAACTGGCCAACGAGCTGGGACTGGTCGATGGGTCGGTACTGCGTGGCGCCGAATCGGGCCGTGCACCGCGCCGCACCCGAGTGCTGATCCTTGGCGTCAACGGCTTCATCGGCAATCACCTGTCCGAGCGTCTGCTGCGTGACGACCGCTATGAAGTGTACGGCCTGGACATCGGTTCGGATGCCATCGAGCGCCTGCGCAGCCATCCGCGTTTCCACTTCGTCGAAGGCGATATCAGCATCCACTCGGAGTGGATCGAATACCACATCAAAAAATGCGATGTGGTCCTGCCGCTGGTAGCGATCGCCACGCCGATCGAATACACCCGCAATCCGCTACGTGTGTTCGAACTGGATTTCGAAGAGAACCTGAAACTGGTTCGCTACTGCGTCAAATACAACAAGCGTGTGATCTTCCCTTCGACCTCGGAAGTCTATGGCATGTGCCAGGACGCCAACTTCGACGAAGACAGCTCCAACCTGGTGGTCGGGCCGATCAACAAGCAACGCTGGATCTACTCGATCTCCAAGCAGCTGCTTGACCGGGTGATCTGGGCCTATGGCCAGAAAGGCCTGAACTTCACCCTGTTCCGCCCTTTCAACTGGATGGGCCCACGCCTGGACCGTCTGGACTCGGCGCGTATCGGCAGTTCCCGGGCCATCACCCAGTTGATCCTGAACCTGGTGGAAGGCACGCCGATTCGCCTGTTCGACGGCGGCGAGCAAAAACGCTGCTTCACCGACATCGCCGATGGCGTCGAAGCCCTGGCGCGGATCATCGACAACGACAACGATGTCTGTAACGGCCAGATCATCAACATCGGCAACCCGGACAACGAGGCCAGCATTCGTCAGTTGGGCGAAGAGTTGCTGCGTCAGTTCGAGGCTCACCCGTTGCGCGACAACTTCCCGCCATTCGCCGGTTTCCGCGATATCGAAAGCAAGGCCTTCTACGGCACTGGCTATCAGGACGTGTCTCACCGCAAACCGAGCATCGCCAACGCCAAACGCCTGCTGGACTGGGCGCCAACCGTGGAGATGAAGGAGACCATCGGTAACACGCTGGACTTCTTCCTGCGCGAGGCGATGCTCGAAATCGCGGACAAAAAACGTTGATGCAGGCAGGCCTTCGAATCGATGTCGACACCTACCGAGGCACCCGTGAAGGGGTGCCGCGGTTGCTCGAAATGCTTGATGAAGCACAGGTCAAGGCAACGTTCTTCTTCAGCGTCGGGCCAGACAACATGGGGCGCCACTTGTGGCGCCTGATCCGTCCGCAGTTTCTCTGGAAGATGCTCCGTTCCAACGCCGCCGGTCTGTATGGCTGGGACATTTTGCTGGCCGGCACTGCGTGGCCGGGCAAACCGATCGGTCGTGACCTCGGGCACCTGATGCGTCAGGCTCAGGCGGCCGGGCATGAAGTCGGCTTGCACGCCTGGGATCACCACGGCTGGCAGGCCAATGCCGGACGCTGGAGCCAAGCGCAACTGATCGAGCAGATCCGCCGTGGTGTCGACAGCCTCAGTGACATCCTCGGGCAAAAAGTCGAATGCTCGGCGTCCGCCGGTTGGCGCGCGGACGAGCGTGTGATCGAAGCCAAGCAAGGTTTTGGCTTTCGCTACAACAGCGATTGTCGAGGCCATCACCTGTTCCAGCCGATCCTGACCGATGGTAGTCCGGGGGCTCCGCAAGTTCCGGTGGACCTGCCGACCTTCGACGAAGTGGTTGGCCCGACCGTCTCAGCCAAAGACTTCAACACCTTCATTCTTGAGCGGTTCTCCCCGCAAAAACTCAACGTCTACACTGTGCATGCCGAAGTAGAAGGGATTCTGATGGCCAACGATTTTCGCCAATTACTGGCCGATGCTCGCCAACGTGATATTCATTTCCAACCCCTGGGCAATCTGCTGCCCGAGTCCCCCGCCCTCTTGCCTCTGGGTCGGGTCGTACGCGGTACCCTTGACGGTCGCGAAGGCTGGCTAGGGGTCCAGGGCGCATGAGCAAACCTTGGGCATTGCCGTTGTTACTGGTGGTTCTGGTGCTGGCGTACATATTGCCGCTGGGCACTCACGGCCTATGGATTCCCGACGAAACCCGTTACGCGCAGATCAGCCAGGACATGCTCCTGAGCGGTAACTGGGTGTCGCCGCACTTCATGAGCCTGCGTTACTTTGAAAAGCCCATCGCGGGCTACTGGATGATCGCCATCGGCCAGGCGCTGTTTGGCGACAATCTGTTTGGTGTGCGCATTGCCTCGGTGCTGAGTACCGGGCTGAGCGTGTTGCTGTGTTATCTGATCGCTCACCGGCTGTGGAACGAGCCGCGCAAGAGTTTTGCCTGTGCGCTGCTGTACATGAGTTTTGCGATCGTCGCCGGGCAAGCCGGCTACGCCAACCTCGATCCGCAATTCACCTTCTGGGTCAATCTGAGTCTGGTGGCTTTGTGGTTTGCGCTGGACAGCACCAGCCGCGGCCAGCGTCTGCTCGGGTGGGCCGTGCTGGGGCTGGCCTGCGGCATGGGGTTCATGACCAAGGGGTTCCTCGCCTGGCTGCTGCCGGTGTTGGTCGCCCTGCCCTGGATGCTCTGGCAGAAACGCTGGCGGGAACTGCTGACTTGCGGCCCGGTGGCGATTGTGGTGGCCATCGCGGTAAGCCTGCCGTGGGCCTTGGCGGTGCACGCGCAAGAACCCGATTACTGGCGGTTCTTCTTCTGGCACGAACACATTCGCCGCTTCGCCGGGGATGACGCTCAACACGATGCGCCATGGTGGTTCTACCTGCCGCTGCTGGTGGCGTTCAGCCTGCCATGGGCGGCGTTGCTGCCATCGGCGCTGAAACAGGCCTGGCAGACCCGGCGTCAAGCCAATATCGCGTTCCTGCTGCTGTGGTTGCTGATGCCCTTGCTGTTTTTCAGCCTGAGCAATGGAAAACTGCCGACCTACATCATGCCCTGCCTGCTGCCTCTGGCGTTGTTGCTGGGCCATACCCTGGCCGACCGACTGAAGCTGGAACAGGGCCGGGTGCTGGGGATCAATGGTCTGCTCAACCTGGCATTGGGCCTGGTGACCCTGATTGCGCTGGTCTGGCTGCAACTGAAAAAGCCATTGTATGACCATGAATTGCACAACCTCGTCCTGGTGTTCATCGGCTTGATCGGCTGGATCATGGCCAACCTGCTGCAGGCCTTCCGTCCCTTGCAATGCTGGGCGGCACCGGCCTTTGGCAGCTTGCTGCTGATCGGCGTGCTCCCGGCCGGAATGCCCGATTCTGTTGTGGCAAACAAAATGCCCGACCAGTTCATCCTCCAGCACGCCCAGGAGCTGGCGCAGACCGACAAGCTATTGAGCAACGACCTGGGCGCCGCCTCGGCCCTGGCCTGGCGCTTGAAACGCCCCGAGGTGGCGTTGTACAACACGATAGGTGAATTGAAATACGGCCTCGCCTACCCTGATCCCGACGCTATCGAGCAGCGGGTCGATCTCGAACACGTGCAACAGTGGATGCGCGAAGCGCGCCAGAGTGGCTCGGTCGGCGTGGTGATGCGGGTCAAAGGGGATGACGAACTGCAAGAAATCGAACTGCTACCCAAAGATGGCAAACGTTATGAACAAGGCAACCTGGTGATTCTGATCTTCCCTCGGGATGCGTCATGAGCCTGTTGCTGCTACTGACCGCGTCCCTGCTGACCTGCCTGGGCCAGATCGCCCAGAAGTACGCCGTGGAAAGCTGGCGCGGCAAGGCCACTGGTTGGGGCGAAAAACTGCGCTCGCCGTGGCTGTGGCTGGCGCTAGTTTCTCTGGGATTGGGCTTGCTGGTCTGGCTGCTGGTGCTGCAGCGCCTTGAAGTCGGTATCGCCTATCCCATGCTCAGCCTGAATTTCGTGCTGATCACACTGGTCGCCCGTTTCGTCTTTCACGAAGTCATCGACCGCCGTCACTGGTTGGGCGTAGCGCTGGTGATTGGTGGCGTGGCGCTCCTGGGGCAACACGCATGAGCCTGCGTCGCGGAATCGCCTTCGCCCTGGGCAGCGTGCTGTTGAGCACCGTCGCGCAGCTGGGTATGCGCTGGAGCATGACTCGCTTGCCGCATCCCGAACAATGGTTAGCGGCCTTGAGCAGCGGCAGCGTCGATGTGTCTGCTGTGATTGTCGTGCTGGCGGCCATCCTAGCCTATGCGGTGTCGATGCTCACCTGGCTCGCCGCCCTGCGGGATGTACCCCTGGGCCGTGCCTATTCGCTGCTGAGCATCAGTTACGCGCTGGTGTATGTGCTGGCCGCCAGCCTGCCGCTGTTCAACGAATCCTTCAGTCTTTCAAAAACGCTGGGGGTGGCGCTGGTCATCCTCGGTGTTATCACTATTAATTCTCGACCTGCTCGCGCGCCCGAACTTAGGAGTGCATCATGAAAATCAGTGTATTTGGTAGCGGTTACGTTGGTCTGGTGCAAGCCGCCGTCCTGGCCGAAGTCGGCCACGATGTAGTGTGTATGGACATTGACGAGAAAAAAGTTGCGTTGCTGCAACAAGGCCACGTCAGCATCTTCGAACCGGGGCTGGCCAGCCTGGTGCGTGAAAGCCTGGACGCCAAGCGGCTGCACTTCACCTCGGACGAAAAATTCGCTGTGCAACATGGCCAGGTAGTGTTCATCGCCGTCGGCACGCCATCCCGGGAGGATGGCTCGGCGGATCTGCAATACGTGTTGTCCGTGGGTGAAGCGGTGGCGCGTCATCGTGAACAGCCGGTGATCCTGGTGGAGAAATCCACGGTGCCGGTGGGCACCGGCGATACGCTGCGCGCCCATATCGAAGACTACCTGCTCAAGGCCGGCCGGCAGTTGCAGTTCGATATCGTGTCCAACCCGGAGTTTTTGAAAGAAGGTTCGGCCGTGGCCGATTGTCGGCGTCCCGACCGCATCATCATCGGCTGTGAAGGCGATGAAGTGCGCGACGTGATGCGCGACCTCTATGCACCGTTCAACCGCAACCATGACCGCGTCATGTTCATGGACCTGCGCAGCGCCGAGCTGACCAAATACGCCGCCAACTGCATGCTGGCGACCAAAATCAGCTTCATCAACCAGATCGCCGAACTGGCCGAACACCTGGGTGCCGACATCGAATCGGTACGGCTGGGCATCGGTGCCGATTCGCGCATCGGTTACCACTTCATCTATCCCGGCTGCGGTTATGGCGGCTCATGTTTCCCCAAGGACATGCGCGCACTGATTCACAGTGCCGAAGAAGCCCATTGCAACAGCGACCTGCTGCAAGCGGTGGAGGCCATCAACGAGCGGCAGAAACACAAACTGTTCGAACGCATCAACGCGTTCTACAAGGGTGATTTGCGCGACAAGACCTTCGCCGTTTGGGGGCTGGCCTTCAAGCCCAACACCGACGACATGCGCGATGCGCCGAGCCGGGTGCTGCTGGAATCGCTGTGGGCTGCGGGGGCCAATGTGCGCGCGTTCGATCCGGAAGCCATGCAGGAAACCCAACAACTTTACCCTGACGAACCGAAGCTGATGCTCATGGGCACGCCCGAATCGGTGCTTGCGGGTGCTGACGCGTTGATCATCTGCACCGAATGGCAGCAGTTCAAGGCGCCGGACTTCGACCTGATCCAGCAACGTCTTAATGCACCGGTGATTTTCGACGGGCGTAACCTGTACGACGCCGAGCGCCTGGCCCGTAGCGGTTTCCTGTACTTCCCGATGGGCCGTGGTGAATCGTGCAAGTTACCGATTCCCCTGCAGCAATGGCCAGCGGCCTCAGTTGTCGCGTGAGTACGATATCACCCGGCATTCGTCGGCAGTCCCTGGGTATCGGGCTGCTGACGCTGATGCTGTTCATCGTCGGGGCTTACCAGCAAACAGCGATAGGTTTCGATTCGCGGTTCGTGCTGTTCGCCCAGGAAATGCTGCGCCACGGGCCGTCGTTTTTCCCGACCACCTATGGCCAGCCTTATGCCGATTACTCGGCGCTGTCGACATTGTTCGTCTGGTTGCTGTCCCTGCCGTTCGGGCAGGTCAACAGCCTCACCGCATGGTTGCCGAGCGCCATCGGCGCCGCAGTGATCGTCACGTTGATGTACCGGCTGCTCGCGCCCTGCTCCACACGCTGGGCGCTGCTGAGCATCGCGTTGATGTTGCTCACCAGTACGTTTGTCACTGAAACCCGTGCCGTGTCCCAGGACCTGATGCTGGCGGCCGTGGCTTTTTCGGTGTTCTACCTTGGGTACGCCGCCGATCATTTCGCCATGCCCCGTCGGTGGCCGCTGATTTTTGCGTTGCTGCTGTTGGGCTTCGGGATTCGCGGGCCGATCGGGCTGGTGATCCCCACCGGTATGCTATGCAGCTACTACCTGCTCAATCGCCAATGGTCGCGGTTGTTCGGTTTTGGCCTGTTGGCGGCTGTGTTGCTGGGGGTGTGCGTCGCTGCATTGCTGTGGCTGGCCGAAGCCAGTGGCGGGACGGAATTCATGCATGACGTGGTGCGCATGCAGTTCATGGGGCGCATGGACGGCAGCGAAGGCGTCAGTGGTTCGCTGTATTACTTCACCGCGTCGTTAGGCAACTATGCGCTCGCTTATCCGTTGGCGCTGCTGGTATTGGCCGCGGTCTGGCTGACGAATCCACGACAGGCAGGTCCTGCATTACGCCTGTTGCAATACTGCACGGCGGCCGGGTTGATCGTGATGATCGGCTTATCGATTCCCCAGGCGAAAAAGGCCCGTTACCTGCTGCCGATGCTGCCCATGGCGGCGATCATCGCGGCGTACCCGTTTCAGGTGGCGCAGGGGCGAGTGTTCGGTTGGTTGCGGGGTTTGATGCAGGGGCTGTGGTTGGTGATACCGGGGGTGCTGATTGTCGCATTGCTGATCGTTCAGCGGCGTCTGCCAGCACAACCAACTGCCTTTGTGCCGGTATTGATCGTGCTTGCGGCCCTGCAAGTCATCACGCTGGCGGCGTGGTTCCGCTCCCACTGGCGAGCCGAGGTGCTGGCCTGGTGCGCAGTCCTGGCACTGTGGTCGGTTTATATCCTGGTGTTTGAACCGGTGGAGCGTCAGCTTTACGACACGCAAACCTTCAGCCGAGCCGCGTTCGCAGAGATCCAAAAAGCCCCGGCGCCGTTGGTGCTGCACGGCATGGGCAAAGACGCCAAGGCAATCAAGTTCATGGTCAATATCGAGCAGGACTTTCAACCGGTGTTCACCGAATCGATTCAGGAGCTGGAAGCCCTCTCGGGGCCGGCCTGGCTGATGATGGACCGAAACGACTACAACGCCTTGCAAGGCACTCCGCTGGGTGCCCAGCCACCGGTATTGAGCGGACGTTTCGATAAAAACGATTTCGTATTGCTGCACACGCCGCCCTTGTAGGAACTGTCGCAGGCTGCGATCTTTTGATGGTTTCGATGTTGCTGAAGAGCAAGATCAAAGATCGCAGCCTGCAGTAGCTCCTGCGTATCCATGTATTGTCCTTTAGTTACTGTTAACCACACTTGAACGCCTACGTTTGAGGTTAAACCGGCGCCTTCAAATCCACCCCCAGCGCCTGGGCAAACGCCTTCACCAACGGACTGCGCACAGTGTTGTGGCGCAGGATCAGATTGAACGGCGTGACGATGTTGATCAGGTCCGGACGCACCGCCCGAAACTGTCCCTGAGCCACCAGGTTTGCCGCGTAATGCTCGGGGAGAAAACCGACGAAACGCCCCGTCTTGACCAGTAGCGCCACAGCTTCCACTTGAGTCGCCGAGGCGGAAAAGCTGTCGTAGCGGGCAAAATTCAGTTTGTCCCGATGGATCGCGTAGCGGTGGTTGATGCACTCGTAATCCTGCAGCACATTGCCGCCCATTTCCGCCTCCGGCACCGAGAACAGCGGATGGCCGACAGCGCAATACGCATACGAGCGTTCTTCATAAAGCGGGAAGTAATCGAACTCTTCTCTTTTCTGATAAACCGGCACGATCCCGGCGACTAACCGGCCCTCAACTACACCTCTTTCCACCTCATCCAGTTGAGACGCCTGAAGTTGAAATCTTACTTTCGGTGACTCTTCATTTATCCTTCTAAGCGCTGCAACTAACGGTGAATTCGAGTCCGTAATTGTATTGTCAATAACGCCCACTCCAAGGTCGCCAATAAGTTCGTTTTGCGCCGAACTAAGGCGGTCACGAAAGTTATCGACCGAGGCAAATAGATCGATAGACGCCTGATACACCAGACGCCCTTCTTCGGTCAGGTGAAACCCTTCCCGCCCCCGGGTACACAAGCGCATGCCGATGCGAATTTCAAGGTCGGAAATCTGTTTGCTGATGGCTGCCAGGCCCACGTTCAGCTCGTTCTGGGCAGCACTGAAGCCACCGGCCTCGACTACGGCCTTGAATACTTTGAGCAATTTGAAGTCCAGACCGCTGAGGGTCAGCGGTGCCCGATGCACCGTTTTTGGCGGCGGGTTTCCGGAATTGGAAAGTGGGGTTTCCATAATGCTTATTTACCTCTGGCGCCCTATTCAACAATCTGTGTCCAACAACAAAAACATAGCCGACCAATAATAATGAACACAGAAAGCAAGGCTTGGCAACCGTTAATAAATCCCGCCGATCAGTGCCAACTCACTGATTTTGAACTATTAAAAGCTGACACTTCGATCAGCTCTCGCAACGATTCAACTGCCCTCTTGGAAACTGCTTTGGCCTAACTACGCCCCGTTGAATCTATTCAACCAAGGCAAGTGTTCAGGGCCTGGCACACCGATTTCAGTTCGCTTTACCGACGAGGAAAACAACAATGTCTCAAACCACCGACCGCCTCTGGGGTGCCCGCTTCAAGAGCGGCCCGTCCGAAGCCCTGGCGGCCCTGTCCCGTTGCCCCGAGCGCTACTTTCGCCTCACCCCGTACGACCTCGCCGGCTCCAAGGCCCATGCCCGGGAATTGCAGCGCGCCGGGTTGCTGAACGAGCAGGAAACCCAGACCATGCTCGATGCCCTGCAGCGCATCGGTGATGACTTCCGAGCCGGCAGCATCGCGCCGACCCTGGACGACGAAGACGTCCACACCTTCATCGAACGCCTGCTGACCGAACGCCTCGGCGCACTGGGCGGCAAGCTGCGCGCCGGCCGTTCGCGCAACGACCAGACCGCCAATGACCTGCGGCTGTTCCTGCGTGATCACGTTCGCACCCTGGCCGTCGAAGTGCTGGCCTTGCAGCAAGCGCTGGTGGATCAGGCCGAGCAACACATCGAGAGCATCTGCCCGGGCTTCACCCACCTGCAACAAGCCCAGCCGATCGTCTTCGCTCACCACTTGCTGGCCCACGCCCAGTCGATGCTGCGCGACGTGCAGCGTCTGGTGGACTGGGACGCGCGCACCTCGCTGTCGCCATTGGGTGCGGCGGCCATGGCCGGTTCCGCCATCGCTCGCCTGCCGCAGCAGTCGGCCAGGGAAATGGGCTACAGCGGCGTGTGCGAAAACTCCATCGACGCCGTGGCCAGCCGCGATCATGTCGCCGAGTTCCTGTTTATCGCCAGCATGCTCGGGATCAACATTTCCCGCCTTGCCGAAGAATTCTGCCTGTGGTCGTCGCGACAATTTCGCTGGGTCGCGCTGGACGATGCCTACGCCACCGGCAGTTCGATCATGCCGCAGAAGAAGAACCCGGACATCGCCGAACTGGCCCGGGGCAAGGCTGGCCGCTTGATCGGTAACCTGACCGGGCTGCTGTCGACCCTGAAATCCCTGCCGCTGTCCTACAACCGTGACTTGAGCGAAGACAAGAACGGCGTGCTCGACAGCGTCGACACCCTGCTGCTGGTGCTGCCGGCCATGGCCGGGATGGTCGCGACCATGAAGGTCAACGTCGAAGAACTGCGCCGTCAGGCCCCGCTGGGTTTCACCCTCGCCACCGAAGTGGCCGACTGGCTGGCGGTACGCGGCGTACCGTTCAAGGAAGCCCATGAAATCACCGGCGCACTGGTCCAGGCCTGTGAGAAACACGATATCGAACTGTGGGAAGCCTCGCCGGCGCTGCTGGCCGAGATCGATCCACGTCTGACGCCAGAGGTGCGCGACAGCCTGACCCTCGAAGCCGCCATCGCCGCCCGCAGTGGCTGGGGTGGCACCGCGCCGCATCAGGTGCGCGAGCAGATCGGCCGGTTGAAAACCGCCCTTGCCGCGCAGCAAGCGTGGACCGAGAACTATCAGGGCTTCCGTCTTTGAAGTAGGACGCAAAACCTGTGGGAGCGGGCTCGCTCGCGAAGAGGCCGTATCAGTCGACATCAATGCTGAATGACCCACCGCTTTCGCGGGCAAGCCCGCTCCCACAGGGATTGTGCTGCAACGAATAAACCACACACGCCGCCTGAATCGAGGGCGGCGTACGGAGAAGCAACATGAGCCAGACACAGGCAGAACGACTCCAGGCGGAGCGTAAACTGGCGGAAAACCAGTTCGATATCACCCAGTATCAACACGTGCCACGGCGTTATTACGGGCGGATTTTTTTCGCCACCGTCATCGTCATTGCGATTGTCGGCCTGGTGCGAGCCTTCGCCGAAGGCAAGATTGAATGGTCGTACATCGGCCAGTTCCTCACTTCGCAAGCGATCATGTGGGGCTTGCTCAACACCATTGTCATGGCGGTGCTGGCGATGGCGCTGGGTATCGTCTTCGGGGTGATCACGGCGATCATGCGCATGTCGGCCAACCCGATCCTGCGCTATGTGGCGCTGACCTACACCTGGCTGTTCCGTGGCACGCCGCTGATCCTGCAGCTGCTGCTGTGGTTCAACCTGGCGCTGATTTTCCCCACCATCGGCATCCCCGGTCTGTTCGAAATGGACACTGTGAGCCTGATGACGCCCTTCGTGGCCGCCCTCCTCGGCTTGAGCATCAACCAGGGCGCCTACACCGCCGAAGTGGTGCGCGCCGGCCTGCTGTCGGTGGACACCGGCCAGTACGAAGCCGCCAAGTCGATCGGCATGCCGCGCCTGCAAGCGCTGCGCCGGATCATCCTGCCCCAGGCCATGCGGATCATCATTCCGCCGGTCGGTAACGAGTTCATCGGCATGGTGAAAATGACCTCCCTGGCGAGCGTCATCCAGTACTCGGAGCTGCTCTACAACGCCCAGAACATCTACTACGCCAACGCCCGCGTGATGGAGCTGCTGATCGTCGCCGGTATCTGGTACCTGGCCACGGTCACCGTGCTGTCCTTTGGTCAAAGCCGTCTGGAGCGTCGTTTCGCTCGCGGCGCCGGCAAGCGTTCTTGAGGAATCCGACATGAGAAGCATCGTCAAGGCCGTGAGCCTGAACAAGTATTACGACCATTTCCACGCGCTCAAGGACATCAACATCGAAGTCGAGCAAGGCGAAGTGCTGTGCATCATCGGCCCGTCCGGCTCCGGCAAAAGTACCCTGCTGCGCTGCGTGAATCAGCTGGAAAAAATCGACAAGGGCGGCCTGTGGGTCGACGGCGAACTGGTGGGTTACCGGATCGTCGGCAACAAACTGCACGAGCTCAATGAATCGCAGATTGCCCGCCAGCGCCTGGCCACCGGCATGGTGTTCCAGCGTTTCAACCTGTTCCCGCACATGACTGTGCTGCAAAACATCATCGAAGGGCCGTGCCAGGTGCTCAAACGTTCGCCCAAAGAAGCGCACGAAGAAGCCGTGGAACTGCTCGCTCGCGTCGGCCTGGCCGACAAGCGCAACAGCTACCCGATCGAACTGTCGGGTGGTCAGCAACAACGTGTCGCCATTGCCCGTGCATTGGCCATGCGCCCCAAGCTGATGCTGTTCGATGAACCCACTTCGGCACTCGACCCGGAACTGGTCGGAGAGGTGCTGTCGGTGATGCGCGATCTGGCGCAGACCGGCATGACCATGATCGTCGTCACCCATGAACTGGGCTTCGCTCGCGAGGTTTCCAACCGCATGGTGTTCATGGACGGCGGGCAGATCGTGGAGGCTGGAAGCCCCGAAGAAATACTAATAAGTCCGCAAAACCCACGCACCCAAAGCTTCATTTCTGCCGTTCGAACCTAAGCGTCCTTTGACGCTCACAACACTCATAAGAGAACGACCATGAAGAACCTAGTAATCCCTGCAGTACTTGCCAGCGTCCTGGCATCCGGTTTCGCCTTCGCTGCCGAGTTGCCGGCCAGCATCAAGGACAAGGGCGAGATCGTCGTTGCGATCATGCCGAACTACCCGCCGATGGATTTCAAGGACCCGGCCACCAACACCCTCACTGGCCTGGACTATGACCTGGGCAACGCCCTGGCCGAACGTCTGGGCGTGAAGATCAAATGGCAGGAAACCGGCTTCGAGCAAATGATCAATGCGCTGACCACCGACCGCGTGGACATGGTGCTGTCAGGCATGACCGACACCGCGGAGCGTCAGGCCAGCGTGACCTTCGTCGACTACTTCACCAGCGGTCCGCAGTTCTACACCTTGCAGAAAAACAAGGACACCAACGAGATCGTCGACTTGTGCGGCAAGAAAGTCGGCACCAGCCGCCGTACCACCTTCCCGGCGGAAATCGCCGAGTGGAGCAAGGCCAACTGCGAAGCCGCCGGCAAGCCAGCGATCAACGTGATCGGCACCGAAGGCTCGGCCGACGCTCGCGCGCAACTGCGCCAGAGCCGTATCGACGCGGCCATGCAGGGCAGCGAAACCCTGCCGTACCTCAAGACCCAGGAAAAGGACATGTACAAAACCGTGGGCCTGCCGATTTCCAAGCAGTTCTCGGGCATGGGTGTGAGCAAGAAAAAACCCGAGCTGAGCGAAGCGGTGAAAGTCGCGTTGCAGAGCATGGTCGATGACGGCAGTTATCAGGCGATCCTGAAGAAATGGGACCTGGAACTGGGTGCGATCAAGACCGTGACCATTAACGCCGGCAAATAAGCATCCGAATGATGCCCATTGTGGGAGCGGGCTTGCTCGCGAAGAGGCCCTGTCAGTCAACATTGATGCTGAATGACACACCGCTTTCGCGAGCAAGCCCGCCCCACACTGGATCCGGGTCGATCACGATTTTGTGGTTAGCCCGGAAAACTGTGGGAGCGGGCTTGCTCGCGAAGAGGCCCTGTCAGTCAACATCGGTGCTGAATGACACACCGCTTTCGCGAGCAAGCCCGCTCCCACAGAGTTCAGTGTTTTACCTATAGATGAACGGAGCGCCACTGATGTCCTCCTCGCTTCAGCCAACCTGGCCCGGCACGCACACAGCCTGCCTCGCCCTGGCCTTCGACCTCGATGGCCCCACCGGCGATGCCATGCTCAATGGCTCGATCTGGCGCAAGCCCGAGTATTTCGGTTTCGGCGGTTATGGCCCCTATCGGGCGCTGCCGCGAATTCTCGATCTGCTGGATGAGTTCCGGATCCCGACCACGTTTTTCGTCCCGGCCTGGGTCGTGGAGAATTGGCCGAAACAGTGCCAGGCGATTGTCGAGCGCGGGCATGAGGTGGCCTATCACGGTTACAAACACGAATCCTTCTACGCCCTGACGCTGGAGCAGCAGAAGGACGTGATGCACAAATCCCGCGAGGTGTTCTGGAAGTACCTGAACATCCGCGCCGAAGGTTTCCGCACCCCGTCCGGCGATTGGCGCGCCGAAACGCCGGCCATGCTGGTGGAAGCCGGCGTCACCTATTCCAGCAGCATGCGCGGCGATGACCGGCCCTACCTGGTCAAAGTGCCGGGCTTCGATACCCCGCTGGTGGAAATCCCCGGGCGCTGGGAAATGGACGACTACGCCTCCCTCGCCTACACCCGCGCACCGGACTTCCCTTCCGGGCTGGACCGAACCGCCAGCTACGCACTGACCCTCGATAACTGGTGCCGCGAGTTCGATGGCGCCATGGCTGAAGGCCTGTGCCTGACCACCCTGTTCCATCCCAAGATCACCGGCAAACCGGGACGCATCCTGCTCCTGGAAAAACTCTTCGAACACATGCGCCAGCGCGACGACGTGTGGTTCGCCACTTGCCGCGATGTCGCCCAGTGGTGGCTGAAGGAGCATCACCATGGCTGATTCCATTGTCTGGCCCGACGGCTATCGCTGTGCGGTGGTACTGACCGTCGATTACAACGATATCCACGGCATCCTCACCCAGGCGCCGGAAGTCGCCGGGCGCGACAAGACCTTGTCGGTGTGGCGCTACGGCACCCAGCGCGGGGTCGAGCGTTTGCTTGGCGTGTTCGAAGAACTGGGGGTTTCCAGCAGTTGGTTTGTTCCCGGCATCGTCGCCGAGGAAAACCCGCAACACCTCCGGGCGATCCAGGCCGGCGGACACGAGATTGCCTGCGCCGGCTATCGCCATCAGCACTACGACAACCTGACCCTGGCCGAGCAAAGTGCCGAGATCTCCAAGGGCTGTGCGGCCTTGAGCGCGCTGACCGGTCAACGTCCGACAGGCTTTCGCATCCCCGCCGGCAACGGTGCGCCGGGTTTCATCGAGGCGTTGCGCGAGCACGGCATCCGCTGGTCCTCGTCATGGCGCGGCGATGATTTGCCCTTCGCCCACCCGACGGCCCCCGAGGTGATCGAGTTGCCGCTGCATTACGAACTGGAAGACGAGCCCTATTTCGCCTTCAACCTCAGCCCGGCGGTGCCACCGGCGCAATCGCGCATCGCCTCTTACAGCCACACGCTGGGCAACCTGCAAATGGACTTCGCCGGGTTTCACCGGTTCGGGCTGTGTTACGTGCTGCGGCTGCACCCGGAAATCATCGCCACGCCGGGGCGGATCGGTGTGTTGCGTGAATTGCTGCAAAGCATTCAACAGCATGACGACGTGTGGATTGCCACCGGTGCCGAGGTTGCTCAATGGTGGGCCGAGTCGGCAGCGCCGGTGACTGAGGATCACCCGGCCGCTGTATATGAGCGGCATTATCGGGATTACGGCGTATGAAAGATCAGGGGGGCATGCGGATGGAGCGGTTGGCGCAGTTCTGCGTCGATACGCGTTTCGAAGATTTACCCGCTGCGTTGGTGGAGCAAGCCAAGCGACACATTCTCGACACCTTCGGCGCAGCCCTGGCCGGGGCTGACAGCGATGTGGCGAAACAGGCGCGTCAGGTATTCAAGGGGGAAACCGGCAGCACGTTGGTCTGGGGCACCGGTCAGCGAGTCGGCGCGGCGCAAGCCACCATGCTCAACGGTATCGCCGCGCATGCCCTGGAGCTGGACGATACCGGCGGCTGCGACCATTCCGGCGCGGTGGTGCTGCCGGCGGTGATGGCGGCGCTGTCGATGTCAACGCTATCGGTTTCTGAAGCGTCCGTGGACGGCCGCGAACTGATCACTGCGGTGGTGATCGGCTACGAAATCGGCCGTCGGGTGCTCGAAGCCTGCGGCAGTTACTCAGCCCATAACGGCGCCGGCTGGCACTCCACGGCGACGTGCGGAGTGTTTGGCGCGGCGGCGGCCAGTGCACGGATTCTGGGGCTGGATGCACAGCAAACCTTGTCGGCACTGGGCATTGCCGGCAGCTTCAGCGGTGGTCTGTGGGCGTTTATCCATGACGGTTCGCAAAGCAAGAGACTCCACAGCGGGCGCGCCGCCGAAGGTGGATTGCTGGCCGCGCGGTTTGCTCAACAAGGCATCACCGGCCCGACAAAACTGTTCGATGATGTCTGGGGCGGCTTCCTCAAGACCCTCGCGGCGGACACCGCCGTGCCCGAGGCGTTGGACGCCGAACTGGGCCATGTATGGAAACTTGCCCGTTGCTCGATCAAGCCTTACGCAGCCTGCCGAGGGACGCATTCGGCGATCGACGCATTGGGCCTGTTGCTGGATCAATTGCAGGCCAGCGCCGATCAGGTCGAGGACGTTCAGGTGTCGTTGTGCGGATTCCTTCAGGACATGTGCGGCGGTCAGGACGTCAGCACATTGCCGGCGGCGCAGATGAGCCTGCGATATGCCCTGGCGGCCCGGCTGGTCCATGGGCATTGCCGGTTGGAAGCCTACGACGATGAACCGCGCCGCCACCCACGGATTGCCCACTGGATGTCGCGCATTCGCCTTGAAGTCGACCCGCAACTGTCCGAGGATGGCGAGCCTGTTGTTAGCTTGCGGACCGTCGACGGTCGGCAAGCGCGCCTGTGCGTTGAGGTGCCGTTGGGGGCGCCGGGCAATCCGCTGAGTGATGGGGCGCTGGAGGAGAAATTCTTCAGTCTGGCGGGACGGGGGATGCCGCGACAGCGGGCTGAGCAATTGCTTGCGCAGTTGTGGCGGCTGGAAGAACTGGAATCGGTTCGCAGCCTTGATCGGTGGCTGAGTTGAGTCTTGTGTTGTCTGTGCAGGCCTCTTCGCGAGCAAGCCCGCTCCCACAGGGGAACGCATTTCAAATGTGGGAGCGGGCTTGCTCGCGAATGGCAGCGACTCGGTCTTGCGCCAAACACTGAATCTGAATAAGGAAATTTGCCCCACCGTGGCCACTTACTCCCTCGTTATCCGCCGGCTGATGATCTGCTCGCTGACCATCGTCGTCAGCCGCGCCATTACCAGTCCGTTGCTCACCCTGTTTTTGAGCACCAAACTCGGCCTCAACCAACAGGACGTTGGCCTGTTGCTGGGCATCGCGGTATTTATCGCCACCCTGCTCGCGCTCTATGGCGGTTACATCATCGACCGCCTCGAAAAGCGTCGTCTGTTGATCCTCGCCATGCTGTCCAGTGCCATCGGCTTTGTGCTGCTGACCTTTGCCGAAAACCTCTACCTGACCACCGCCACCCTGGTGATCACCGAAACCGCCTCGGCGCTGTTTCTGATCGGGTCCAAGGCAATCCTCAGCGATAACCTGCCCGTGGGCCAGCGGGCCAAGGCCTTTTCGTTGCGCTACACCCTGACCAACATCGGCTACGCCACCGGCCCGATGCTCGGCGTGGTGATCGCCGGCGTGTACCCGATTGCCCCGTTCCTGATCGCCGGCGGCATCGCGTTTTTCAGCATTTTCCTGATGAGCGGCATTCCCAAGGACCCGGCCCAGACATCCGCCATCGGCCAGCCCCAAAGTTTTCTCAAAACCCTGGTCACCCTGAAAAACGACCGCACGCTGATCATGTTCACCTGCGGCTGCCTGCTCAGCACCGTGGTCCACGGTCGTTTTACCTTGTACCTGTCGCAATACCTGCTGGTGACCCACGACTCCAAACGAGCGCTGGAAACCATGGCCGCCCTGCTCGCCTGTAACGCCATCAGCGTGATCCTGCTGCAATACCAGATCGGCCGGTTTCTCAAGCGCGAACAACTGCGTTACTGGATTGTCGGCGGCAGCAGCCTATTCATCCTCGGCTTGATCGGTTTCAGCCTGGCCGACGGCCTGGTGAGCTGGTGCATCGCGATGTTCATCTTCACCCTCGGTGAAATGATCATCTACCCGGCCGAATTCCTCTTCGTCGACACCCTGGCCCCGGAAGAATTGCGCGGCAGCTACTACGGCGCGCAGAACCTCGCGGCTCTCGGCGGTGCGCTGAGCCCGGTGATCTGCGGCTTCCTGCTGATGCACACGCCCGCGCCCACCATGTTCTATGCCCTGAGTGCGTTAACGGCGATGGGCGGTTTTCTCTGTTTCATGAGCGGTCGACGCGTCGCCATACTGCAAAAATAATGCATTGAAACTGCATTAATATGAATTTGTCAGCATCAGTAATGATCGGCAAACTGTGCGCCGTTCCTCCCCCAATAGTTGGAACCACTTCAAGGGCTTTCCGGGTATCCGGATAAGCCTTTTTTTTGCCCCCGGTTTTCGTCAAAGGATCGATTTCAGTCATGCTCGCTCGCTGGTTGCCCGCCGCCATCAACACCCGCCCCACCGAATGGAGCCGTGCCGCCATCGGCATGGCCTTGGGGACGATGTTCAGCGTCTGGCTGTGCGGCCAGGTGTTCGGCATCGACGTGGCACTGCATTTGATCGGGCCGCTGGGTGCTTCGGCGGTGCTGTTGTTCGCCGTGTCCTCGGGCGCACTGGCCCAGCCGTGGTCGATTCTTGGCGGTTACCTGTGTGCGGGAGTGGTCTCGCTGCTGGTCGCCCACGTACTCGGGCGCACCCTCGGCAGCGCCTGTCTGGCGGCGGGCATGGCGCTGATTCTGATGTGCTGGTTGCGTTGCCTGCACCCTCCGGCCGGTGCCTTGGCGTTGCTTATTGTGGTGGCAGATCCGGCGACCGTCGCCATGGGCTGGAAAGCCCTCGGACCGGTGATGCTCAGCGGCTCGGCGATGCTGCTCAGCGCGTTGGCCTACAACAACCTGACGCGTATTCGTTATCCCAAGCGTCCCGCTGAACCGGCCCTCCTCATGCCGGCGAGCGACAGCCAGGCGATCACTGCCGAAGATCTGCGACGGGCGCTCGCCGATATGGAGGCCTTCTACGACGTTACCCCCGAAGACCTCGAGCAGTTGATTCATGCCAGTGAGTTGCATGCCAAGCGGCGCAGTATCGGTGAAGTGCTGAGCAGCAGAACCTAAAGGCATCTTTGTGGCGAGGGGGCTTGCCCCCGTTGGGTCGCGAAGCAGCCCCAAAACCTGCTAACGAGTTTTTCCAGGCATACCTCATTGCCCTTATCTGCGACTGCTGCGCAGTCGAACGGGGGCAAGCCCCCTCGCCACAAATTCAAGGTTGATTCAAAACGGAGTCAGGCTGCCGAAGGCTGCGATCTTTTGATTTTGCACTAAGGTAAAAATGCAGAAAGAACCTGCACGTATCCCGGTTGTACAGGGCAAATTTGCACTGTTACGATCCGGCATCGCTCGCGCGCGAGCTTCTCTAGAAAGAACAATAAAAGCAGGGAGTTAGTGATGACTGCTCAGGTTTCATCCCCGGGGACACCGTCCATGGATGCCACGCAAAACGAAGTGTTGGCCGAGGTTCGCAATCACATCGGTCACCTGACCCTCAACCGCCCCGCCGGCCTCAACGCCATTACCCTGGACATGGTCCGCCGCCTGCAACAGCAACTCGATGCCTGGGCACAGGATCCGCAGGTGCATGCGGTGGTGTTGCGCGGTGCTGGCGAGAAAGCCTTCTGTGCCGGCGGTGATATCCGCTCGCTGTACGACAGCTTCAAAAGCGGCGACACCCTGCACGAAGATTTCTTCGTCGAGGAATACGCCCTCGACCTCACGATCCATCACTACCGCAAACCGGTCCTGGCCTTGATGGACGGCTTTGTCCTGGGTGGCGGCATGGGGCTGGTGCAAGGCGCAGATTTGCGGGTGGTCACCGAGCGTAGCCGTCTGGCGATGCCGGAAGTGGCCATCGGTTATTTCCCGGACGTCGGCGGCAGCTACTTCCTGCCGCGCATTCCCGGTGAGCTGGGCATCTATCTCGGCGTCAGCGGCGTGCAGATCCGCGCCGCCGATGCGCTCTATTGCGGCCTGGCCGACTGGTATCTGGAAAGCGCCAGCCTGGGCGAGCTGGACGAGCGACTCGACCATCTGGAATGGCACGACACCCCGCTCAAGGACCTGCAAGGCGCGCTGGCGAAACTCGCCGTGCGGCAACTGCCGGCAGCGCCGCTGGCGGCGCTGCGGCCGGTCATCGACCACTTCTTCGCCCTGCCCGATGTGCCGAGTATGGTGGAACAACTGCGTGCAGTGACCGTCGCCGACAGCCACGAGTGGGCCATGGCCACCGCCGACTTGCTGGAAAGCCGTTCACCACTGGCCATGGGCGTGACCCTGGAAATGCTGCGGCGCGGTCGGCACCTGAGCCTGGAACAGTGCTTCGCCCTTGAACTGCACCTGGATCGCCAGTGGTTCGAACGCGGCGACCTGATCGAAGGCGTGCGCGCCTTGCTGATCGACAAAGACAAGAGCCCGCGCTGGAATCCGCCGACCTTGCAGGCGCTGGACGCCGAGCACGTCGCGAGTTTTTTCACCGGGTTTGACCAGAGCGGGAGCTGAGCCATGCACGATATCGAATTGAGCGAAGAACAAGTGATGATCCGCGACATGGCCCGGGATTTTGCCCGCGGCGAAATCGCGCCCCACGCACAAGCCTGGGAAAAGGCCGGCTGGATCGATGACGGTCTGGTGGCGAAGATGGGTGAGCTGGGTCTGCTGGGCATGGTGGTACCCGAGGAATGGGGCGGCACTTATGTCGACTACGTTGCCTACGCCTTGGCGGTGGAAGAGATTTCCGCCGGTGACGGCGCCACCGGTGCACTGATGAGCATCCACAACTCCGTGGGCTGCGGGCCAGTGCTCAATTACGGCACCGAAGAGCAAAAACAGGAATGGCTGCCGGACCTCGCCAGCGGCCAGGCCATCGGTTGCTTCTGCCTGACCGAGCCGCAAGCCGGTTCCGAAGCCCATAACCTGCGCACCCGCGCCGAACTGCGCGACGGCCAGTGGGTGATCAACGGCGCCAAGCAATTCGTCAGCAACGGCAAACGGGCGAAACTGGCGATCGTTTTCGCGGTGACCGATCCTGAGCTGGGCAAGCGCGGCATCTCGGCGTTCCTGGTGCCAACCGAAACGACGGGGTTCATCGTCGACCGCAGTGAACACAAGATGGGCATCCGCGCTTCCGACACCTGCGCCGTTACCCTGAACAACTGCACCGTCCCTGAAGCCAATCTGTTGGGCGAACGCGGCAAAGGCCTGGCCATCGCCCTCTCCAACCTCGAAGGCGGCCGCATCGGCATTGCCGCGCAAGCCCTGGGCATCGCCCGTGCGGCGTTCGAAGCAGCGCTGGCCTATGCGCGGGATCGGGTGCAGTTCGACAAGCCGATCATCGAACACCAGAGCATCGCCAATATGCTGGCCGACATGCACACCCGACTGAACGCCGCGCGTTTGCTGATCCTGCACGCCGCGCGCTTGCGCAGTGCCGGCAAGCCGTGCCTGTCTGAGGCTTCACAGGCCAAGCTGTTTGCTTCGGAGATGGCCGAGAAAGTCTGCTCGTCGGCGATTCAGATTCATGGCGGGTATGGGTATCTGGAGGACTACCCGGTGGAGCGCTACTACCGGGATGCGCGGATCACGCAGATTTATGAAGGGTCGAGCGAGATACAGCGGATGGTGATTGCCCGGGAGCTCAAGCACTACCTGGTTTGAAGCCTTAAAAGCTTCGCGAGCAAGCCCGCTCCCACATTAGTCCTGCGATGTACACAGCATCTGTGAACAACCTGGATCAAATGTGGGAGCGGGCTTGCCCGCGAAGACGTCCGTGAGAACGCTACATCACTTACCCTGGAACTCCGCCTCACGCTTGGCAATAAACGCCGCCATCCCTTCCTTCTGATCCTGCGTGGCAAACGCCGCATGGAATACCCGGCGCTCAAAACGCACGCCTTCCGACAGGCTGACTTCAAAGGCGCGGTTGACGCTTTCCTTGATCATCATCGCAATCGGCAGTGATTTCTTCGCAATCAGCGCCGCGACTTTCAGTGCTTCGTCCACCAGATCATCCGCCGGCACGATGCGCGCGACAATCCCGCAACGCTCGGCTTCCACCGCATCGATCAAGCGCCCGCTCAGGCACATTTCCATGGCCTTGGCCTTGCCCACGGCGCGGGTCAGGCGCTGGGTGCCGCCCATGCCCGGCAAGACGCCGAGGTTGATTTCCGGTTGGCCAAATTTTGCATTGTCGCCGGCCAGGATGAAGTCGCACATCAGCGCCAGTTCACAGCCACCGCCCAAGGCGAAACCGTTGACCGCGGCAATGATTGGCTTGCGGCGATTGGCCACGCGATCGCTGTCGCTGAACAGATCATCGAGGTAGATCTGCGGGTAGGTCAGCTCGGCCATTTCCTTGATGTCGGCACCGGCGGCGAAGGCTTTTTTCGAGCCGGTCAACACGATGCAACCGATATTCGAATCGGCTTCCAGGCCATCGAGGGCGTGGTTCAGTTCACTGACGATTTGGGCATTCAACGCGTTCAAGGCTTGCGGACGGTTGAGGGTGATCAGGCCGACACGGCCGTGGGTTTCCAGCAAAATCGTTTCGTAGTTCAGCTCTTTATTGCTCACAGAGGGATTCCTTCTCAAAGATTGCGCGAAATGACCATGCGCTGAATGTCGCTGGTGCCTTCGTAGATCTGGCACACCCGCACGTCGCGGTAGATCCGCTCCAGCGGGAAGTCGTTCAGGTAACCGTAACCGCCAAGGGTTTGCAACGCCGAGGAACAAACCTTTTCGGCCATTTCCGAGGCGAACAGCTTGGCCATGGACGCTTCGACCAGCGCCGGTTTGCCGCTGTCGCGCAACGCCGCCGCGTAATGCACCATCTGCCGGGCCACGGCGATCTGGGTGGCCATGTCGGCCAGGCGGAACGCTACCGCCTGGTGCTCGATGATCGGCTTGCCGAAGCTCTCGCGTTCGCGGGCGTAGTCGCGGGCCGCTTCGAACGCGGCGCGGGCCATGCCCACCGATTGCGAGGCGATGCCGACACGTCCGCCTTCGAGGTTGGCCAGGGCGATCTTGTAGCCTTCGCCCTCCTCACCCAGTCGATTGGCCACCGGCACTTTCACATCCTCGAAGAGGATCTGGCAGGTATCGGAGGCATGTTGACCAAGCTTGTCTTCGACCCGCGCGACTTTATAGCCCGGCGAATCGGTGGGCACGATCAGCGCGGTGATCCCGCGTTTGCCGGCACTTGGGTCAGTCACCGCAAACACAATCACCACCCCGGCGTTTTGCCCGGAAGTAATGAACTGCTTGCAGCCGTTGAGCACGTAGTGATCGCCTTCCAGCCGGGCACGGGTTTTCAGGCTGCTGGCATCGGAGCCGGCTTGCGGTTCGGTCAGCGCAAACGCACCGAGCATCTCGCCGCTGGCCAGGGGTTTGAGGAAACGTTCTTTCTGGTCGTCGTTGCCGAACTTGAGGATCGGCACGCAACCCACCGAGTTGTGCACGCTCATGATGGTCGAGCAGGCGCCATCGCCGGCGGCGATTTCTTCCAGGGCCATGGCGTAAGCCAGGTATCCGGTGTCACAACCGCCCCACTGCTCCGGCACCAGCATGCCGAAGAAGCCCAGGTCAGCCATCTCGCCGATGGCTTCCTTGGGGAAGCGATGTTCGCGGTCCCATTCGGCGGCGAACGGTTTCAGCCGTTCCTGGGCAAACTGCCGGGCCGCGTCGCTGATCTGAAGTTGTTCGTCGTTGGGGATCATGCCAAGTCCTTAAAATTCAAGTTGAAACGCAAGACCTGTGGGAGCCTTGTGGCGAGGGGGCTTGCCCCCGTTGGGCCGCGCAGCGGACCCAAGAATCTGCGAGCGCTGCGCACTCGAACGGGGGCAAGCCCCCTCGCCACAAGGCCCGCTCCCACAGGGATTGGCGTCAGCTTCAGTACAGGCATTCCACGGCCATGGCCGTCGCTTCGCCGCCGCCGATGCAGATCGCTGCCACGCCGCGTTTCAGGCCTTTCTGGCGCAACGCCGAGAGCAAGGTCACGAGGATCCGCGCACCGGACGCGCCAATCGGGTGGCCCAGGGCACAGGCACCGCCGTGGACGTTGATCTTCTCGTGGGGGATTTCCAGTTTGGTCATGGTCACCAGGCTTACCACCGCGAAAGCTTCGTTGACTTCGAACAACTCGACCTCGTCCAGGGACCAACCGGTTTTCTTCATCAGCTTCTTGATCGCACCCACCGGTGCCACCGGGAACAGCCCCGGGGTGTCGGCGAACGCCGCGTGGCCGTGAATCACTGCCAGCGGCTTCAAGCCTTGTTTCTCGGCTTCGGAACGGCGCATCAGCACCAGTGCCGCCGCGCCGTCGGAAATCGAACTGGAGTTGGCCGCCGTCACCGTGCCGCCCTCGCGGAACGCCGGTTTCAGCGAAGCGATCTTGTCCAGTTTGGCTTTCGGCGGTTGTTCGTCGTGGCTGATCAGCACTTGCTGTTTGCCGACAGTCACAGTGAGCGGCACGATCTCGGCGTTAAAACTACCTTCCTCGATCGCCTGTTGGGCGCGGGTGGTCGACGCGATGGCAAACGCGTCCTGATCTTCACGGCTGAAGCCATTGGTCTCGGCGCAATCCTCGGCAAAGGTGCCCATCAGGCGGCCCTTGTCGTAGGCGTCTTCGAGGCCGTCGAGGAACATGTGATCGAGCACCCGGCCATGGCCCATGCGGTAACCACTGCGGGCGCGGTCCAGCAGGTACGGCGCGTTGGACATGCTTTCCATGCCACCCGCGATCACCACCTCGGCGCTACCGGCGAGCAGCATGTCGTGGGCCAGGATTGTCGCCTCCATGCCCGAGCCGCACATTTTGTTCAGCGTCGTGCAGCGGGTCGACTTATCCAGCCCGGCACCCAGTGCCGCTTGCCGCGCCGGGGCCTGGCCGAGGCCGGCGGAGAGCACGCAGCCGAACAGCACTTCTTCCACGGATTCCGGGGCGATACCGGCGCGTTCGACCGCGGCACGAATCGCTGCGGCGCCCAGTTGCGGCGCGGTCAGGCTTTTCAGTTCGCCCTGGAAACCGCCCATCGGGGTGCGGACGGCGCTGACAATAACAATCGGATCGTTGGACAGTGTCATGACAAATACTCCTTATTTGGCGGCCATGCGCAAGGCACCGTCGAGACGGATCACCTCGCCGTTGAGCATGCTGTTTTCTATGATATGCCTGGCCAGCGCGGCGTACTCGCTCGGCTTGCCCAGGCGTGGCGGAAACGGCACCCCAGCGGCCAGTGAATCACGTACTTCCGGGGTCATGCCGGCCATCATCGGCGTTTCGAAAATGCCCGGCGCGATGGTCATCACGCGGATGCCGAAGCGCGCCAGTTCACGGGCGGCGGGCAAGGTCAGGCTGGCGATCGCGCCTTTGGAGGCCGAATACGCGGCTTGGCCGATCTGGCCGTCGAAGGCTGCGACCGAGGCGGTATTGATGATCACCCCGCGCTCGCCGTCTGCATCGGCTTCGGTCTCGGCAATCGCCGCTGCAGCCAGGCGCAACATGTTGAAACTGCCGATCAGGTTGACGTTGATCACCTGGCTGAAACTGGCCAAGGCATGGGGGCCGGTCTTGCCGAGGATCTTCTCGCCACGGACGATGCCGGCGCAATTGACCAGGCCATTGAGGCCGCCAAACGCTTTGACCGTCGCCTGCACCGCCGCTTCTGCCGCCGCTTCATTGCTGATGTCGGCTACCACGCTTTGCGCGCCGAGACGTGCAGCCTGCGCCGCGACGGCTTCGGCATTCATGTCCACCAGCATCACCTTGGCGCGGGCGGCCACCAGCATTTCAGCGGTGGCGGCACCGAGGCCGGAGGCACCGCCGGTGACGAGAAAAACCTTGTTTTCGATCTGCATCATTGTTTCCTTGGATTCAAGCTGAAACGTTCTTCGCGGCGGCCTCTTGAGCCTTGGCGATTTCCTGGTTGCGCAAGATAAAGCGCTGCAATTTGCCGCTTGGGGTTTTCGGCAATTCGCTGACAAATTCGATTTCACGGGGGTATGAGTGCGCCGCCAGACGCTTGCGCACGTGTTGTCGCAGTTCTTCGGCCAACGCAGGTTCAGCACGGTATTGCGGGCTGAGCACGACGAAGGCTTTGACCAGTTCGGTGCGCTCTGGATCAGGCTTGCCGATCACCGCCGCCTCGACCACCGCCGGGTGTTCGATCAGCGCGCTTTCCACGTCGAACGGGCCGACGCGGTACCCCGAGGTGGTAATCACATCGTCGCTGCGGCCGACGAAGCTGATGCTGCCGTCCGGGTTCCACTCGACGGTGTCGCCGCTCAGGTAATAATTGCCGACGAACGCTTTGGTCGGTACGCCTTCGTAACCGCCAAACCAGCACATCGGCGACTGGGTGCGGTCGATGGCCAGGATGCCTGGCTGGCCGACGCGGAGTTCTTTGTATTCGTCATCCAGCACCACGATACGGTGACCCGGCGAGGCGAAACCGGCGGCGCCCATGTGGATCGGATGTTCCAGTCCATGGTGATTGCACAGCACCATGCCCAGTTCGGTCTGGCCGTAATGGTCGTGAATCACCACGCCGAGGTTGTCGGCGAACCAGCGGATCACTTCCGGATTCAGCGGCTCGCCGGCGCTGCTGACGATGCGCAGCTTGCCCTTGATCGAACGGGCGAATTCATCGCCACCGGCAATCAGCAAGCGGTAGGCGGTCGGTGAGCCAGTGAGGTTGGTAATCCCGTATTTGTTGATCACCCGGCAGGTGCTTTCGAGGGTGAACGGGCCATCGTAAAAGGTGATCGGATGCCCCATCGCCATCGGCCCGGTGACACCGAAATAAATGCCGTAGGCCCAACCCGGATCGGCGACGTTCCAGAAAGCGTCTTCGGGGCGCAAATCCACTGCGTCACGGGTGTAACTCTGGAACGCAACGATGGCCTTGAGCGGCACCGACAGCGCTTTCGACGGGCCAGTGGTACCCGAGGTGAACATCAGCAGGAACGGGTCTTCGCCGGTCAGCAATACCGGTTCGCAGACGCTGGAGTAGTTGGCCAGTTCCGCCCAGAAACTGAAGTCGCCGCGCACGATGCCCTGCCCCTTGGCGCCACCGACGGTGACGATGGTCGGGCAGTCGGCCACTTCAGCCAGTTTCGGGCGATTGACCGCATCGGTGACCACCACTTTGGCGCCGGAACTGTTCAGACGGTGTTCGATGGCTTTGGGGCCGAAGGCAGTGAACAGCGGCTGATAAACCGCACCGATGCGCCAGGTGGCGAACACGGTGATCAGCAATTCGAAGTTGCGGGGCAGCAGGCCTGCGACCTTGTCGCCCTTCTTCACGCCCTGGGCCAGCAGGAAATTGGCAAAGCGTGCGGCCTTATCCTGCAAGTCGCTGAAGGTGTAGGTCGCGCTGCTGCCGTCGCGACCTTCCCAGAACAGCGCTATGCGCCCCGGCAAGGCATGCCGGTCGCAACACTCGACGCAGGCGTTGAGCGCGGTCAACGACCCTGTGAGCGCGGCATCGACGGTGTGCTGATAATTGAACTGTGACGTAGCAGACAAGTAATCGCGCATTGCCAGAATCCCTCTGTATTTTTATTAGGTTGGGGGAACCGTAATCAACAGGGAAATACTCGCTCTGCGCGGGGAGCGGGACAATGGTCAAAGCTATCAAGTTGCGTGACTGGTTTGGCCATGGTTCACAGGATGCGGCGCCTGGGAGGACGCCTTCGCGAGCAAGCCCGCTCCCACATGGGTTTTATGTGGGTTGCAGATAGGTGATCGGACACAAATCCACTGTGGGAGCGGGCTTGCTCGCGAAGGCGCCAGACCACTCACCCCATGATCCGGATCAGTCGGCTTCGTTAAGAATCAAACTCCGATAATGCCCCGGATTGGACCCCGACCACTTGCGAAATGCCTTGTAGAACGAGCTGGCATCGGCAAACCCCAGGCGGGTGGCGATTTCGGCGAAGCTGATGGCCGGCTCGGCCAGCCAGACGATGGCCAGTTCCTTGCGCACGCTGTCCTTGAGCCCCTGATAGGTCTGGCCCTCCTCGGCCAGGCGGCGGCGCAGGGTCGAGGCCGACATGCACAGTTGCTGCGCCAGCGCCTCGGTTTCCGGCCAGTGCTCGGCGGGCAGTTGCCGTAGATCCTGCTTGATCCGGCTGGCCAGGCTCTCGGGATCGCGGTACTTGACCAGAATGTTCGCCGGCGCATGGGCCAGAAAGCGCTTGAGCTCTTCGGCGCTGCGCTTGATCGGCAAATCCAGGCAGTCGGCGGAGAAAATCATCCGCGTACGCGGCCGGTCGAATCGCAGGTTCTCGGAAAACATCACCCTGTAGTCGTCGCAAAAATCCGGCGCCGGGCAGCGCAGTTCGATAGCCAGGATTGGAATCCGTCGGCCCGCCAGCCAGCAGGCAACGCCGTGCACGATCATCCAGTAAGTGAAATAGGTGAAGGCGCGACGCGGTTCTTCGTCGTCTTCGAGCAGGACGATTTCCGCCAGGCTTTGCTGGCGAACCAGCTGCGCGGGCATGCGCTCCAGCATCAACGATAGAAAGCCCAGCCCCGCAGTCAGCCCGGCGGCCAGGCTCGGCTGGACCATGGAGCAGCGACAGAGAAACTCCAGGCTGCCGGACTTGAGCTTGCGCGGGTCCATGCCAAAAAACTCATCGTCCCCGCGCCGGGCCAGCAAACGCCACAGGCGCGCATAGGCCGTGGCCGGGACACGGGCGTCGGTGCTGTCCAACAGCGCTGGATCGATGCCGACCTTGTTCAACACCTCTGCGGTGGCAGCGCCCGGGGCGCAACTTTGCAACAGTGCTTCACGCACCAGTTGAATGGCGATGGTGTCTTTTTCCGACATTGACCGGGGTGAGCCTTGTTATTGGAGTGGTGGGCATATTAGCGCACCGCTCGCTCCTAAGGGATGGTGGGATCTTCAGGGTTGTTCAGCTTAGGTTCAGGCAATTAGCAATAACTACCATATGAGAATGAGTTTCATCATGTTACAAATTAGCACCCTATCTAATTACTCCCCGGTGCTGAATGCTCGTTCCTTTTCTGATCATGCTGCGCGAAGGCATCGAAGCCGCGTTGATCGTTGGCATTATCGCCAGTTACCTCAAGCAGACCGGTCGCGGCCAATGGATGCCGGCAGTGTGGGTCGGCGTATTCCTCGCCGCCGCGCTGGCCCTGCTGGTCGGCGGTGGCCTGGAACTGGTCAGTGCTGAATTCCCGCAAAAGCAGCAAGAGCTGTTTGAAGGTGTGGTCGGTTTGCTGGCCGTCGGCATTCTCAGCTCCATGGTGTTCTGGATGCGCAAGGTGGCGCGTTCGATCAAGCATTCGCTGCACGTTTCCCTCGATCAGGCGCTGACCGGCTCCAGGCATCAAGTGACCGCGCTGATCGCCATGGTGTTTTTCGCCGTCGCCCGGGAAGGCCTGGAAACGGTGTTCTTCCTGCTCGCCGTGTTCCAGCAAAGCGAAGGCCCGGCCGCACCGCTCGGCGCCCTGCTCGGCCTGGCCCTGGCGATCATCGTCGGCTTCCTGATCTACACCGGCAGCCTGCGCCTGAATCTCTCGGCGTTCTTGCGCTGGACCGGTCTGTTCATCCTGGTGGTGGCCGCCGGGATTCTCTCCAACTCGGTGCAAGCCCTGCATGAAGCCGGCGTGTGGAATCACCTGCAAACCGTGCTCTTCGATTTCAGTGCCACGCTGCCGATGGACGGCCCGCTGGGCTCGGTGCTGGCCGGGATGTTCGGCTACCAGGACGCACCGACGGTCAGCACCCTCGGGGCATATCTGACTTATCTGTTGGTGGCACTGGTGATGTTTTTTCTCCCGGCTCCCGTAGCCACATCTGCGCAAACACCCTCCTCCGTTTCCAGCCAGTAAGGGCCTTCATGTCAACGCCAGTTCCTCCAGTGGCTTCCCCGCCCCGCGCCTTGCGCTGGGCGGTAGCCGGTTCGGTGATCGTGATGATCGCCGCCGGTGGCCTGTTCTACTACGCCTCGAAAATGGCCGCCGCCAAGCGCCAAAGCAACCACGACCAAGTGCTGGTCACCCTTCACCCGCACAGCTGCGAACCGAATGCGCTGACGGTTCCGGCCGGTCGCACCAGTTTCCGTATCGTCAACCGCTCGGACCGTGCCGTCGAATGGGAAATTCTTGACGGCGTGCTGGTGGTCGAAGAGCGCGAGAACATCGCCCCTGGCCTGAGCCAGGTGATCAACGCCAACCTGTTGCCCGGCGACTACGCCATCACCTGCGGCTTGCTGAGCAACCCGCGCGGCACCTTGCATGTCAGCTCGACTGCCGCGTCCGATGCGGCGGCCAAGGCGCGTCCGTCGATGGTGGCGTTCATTGGCCCATTGTCGGAGTTTCGCGTGTACCTGAGCAGCCAGAGCACCGCATTGATCAAAGCCGTCGCCGCGCTTGAGCAAGCAATCGAGGCCGGCGACCTGAGCCAGGCGCAAGCCTTGTATGTGCCGGCTCGCGCAGCTTATCAACGGTTGGCTCCAGCAGCCCAGCGCCTGGCGGAGCTGGACAACGCGATCAATGCCCGCGCCGATTACTTCGATAAGCGCGAGCAGGATCCGGGCTTCGTCGGCTTCCACCGCCTCGAATACGCGCTGTTCCAACAACGCAACCTCGACGGTCTGACGCCTGTTGCACAACGCCTGAGCATCGATGTCGCCAACCTCAAACAGCAACTGCTGGCCCAGTCGCTGCCGCCGGAACAACTGGTGAGCATGCTGGTGCGCAACCTCAACAGCCTCGCCGAGGTACGCGCCAGTAGCGGCGAAGAAGAACGCTACAGCCACACCGACCTGAACGGTTTCGCCGCCAACCTCGACGCGACCCGCAAAGTCGTCGACCTGTTGCGGCCATTGCTGAGCAAACCTGCCGCTGAACTACTGGCGAAAATTGACAGCGCGCTCACGGCCTTCGACGCCGAACTCAACGGTTTCAAGGTCAAGGATGGCTACGCCAGCTACGACACTGTCAGCGCCGAACAGCGCAAACGTATCGCCGACAAGGCCAAGGTTCTGGCCGATGCACTCGATGGAATCGATCCCGCCCTTGGCCTTTCCGGCCTGTAATCAGAAGACCTCAGACAGATGAACGACTCAGAACAGTTTTCAGCACAACGCCGTCGTGTATTGATGGGTATGGGAGCCGCCGGTGTGGCGATAGCTGGTTCGGCCCTGAGTTGCCCGGCCATGGCCGCCAGCCCCGCGCAAGTCACCGAAGCACCCAGCAGCGACAAGACCGAGGACCGCCACGCCTTCCACGGCCCGCACCAGACCGGCATCGTCACCCCGCGCCCAACATCCGGCATGCTGGTGTCGTTCGACGTATTGGCCAGCGACCGCGCAGATCTGGAGCGGCTGTTTCGCACGCTCAACGAGCGTATCGCGTTCCTGATGCAGGGCGGTCCGGTGGCCCAGGTCGACCCCAAACTGCCGCCGCTGGACTCGGGGATTCTTGGCCCGGTGGTCACACCGGACAACCTGACCATCACTGTATCGGTGGGCGAGTCGCTGTTCGACGAGCGCTTCGGTCTGGCCGGCGCCAAGCCCAAGCGGCTGATCCGCATGGTCGGTTTCCCCAACGACGCACTGGAGGCCGACTGCTGCCACGGCGACCTTAGCCTGCAGTTCTGCTCCAACACCGCCGACACCAACATCCACGCCCTGCGCGACATCGTGAAAAACCTGCCGGATCTGTTGCTGGTGCGCTGGAAACAGGAAGGCAGCGTGCCTCCGCAAGCCCCGACGAAACCCGGCGTGCCGGCGCAAAGCGCACGCAACTTTCTGGGTTTTCGCGACGGCTCGGCCAACCCCGACTCCAACGACGCCAAGGCCATGGACAGCATCGTCTGGGTCCAGCCCGGCAGCGACGAACCGGCCTGGGCGGTCAACGGCAGCTACCAGGCGGTGCGGATCATCCGCAACTTCGTCGAACGCTGGGACCGCACGCCGCTGCAAGAACAGCAAAGCATTATCGGCCGGGTCAAGAGCACCGGAGCACCGATGGATGGTGCGCATGAAACCCAAGTCCCGGATTACGCCAAAGACCCGGAAGGCAAGCTGACCAAACTCGACGCCCACATCCGCCTGGCCAACCCGCGCACCGCCGCAACCCAGGCCAACCTGATCCTGCGCCGGCCGTTCAACTACTCCAACGGCGTGAACAAGAACGGTCAGCTGGACATGGGTTTGCTGTTCATCTGTTACCAGGCGGATTTGCAAAAAGGCTTCATCACCGTGCAGACCCGACTCAATGGCGAGCCGTTGGAGGAATACCTGAAACCGGTTGGTGGCGGGTACTTCTTCACCCTGCCGGGTGTGACCGGCGACAAGGACTTCATCGGCCGCTCGCTGCTCAACGCCACACAACCCAAAGCCTCAGTCTGACCCTTACCACTCCACGGAACCGTCCCATGAAAAAGTCGCCCCTCGCGTTACTGCTGACCCTTGGTTTGCTCAACACCCCGTTTTCGGCTTTCGCGGCGACGGCGCCGCTGGAGTTAGTGGGGCCGATCTCTGACTACAAGATCTACGTCACCGAACAACTGGATGAACTCGCCAGCCACACTCAGCAATTCACCGATGCAGTGAAAAAAGGCGACCTGGCCACCGCGAAAAAGCTCTACGCACCGACCCGTGTCTATTACGAGTCGATCGAACCGATTGCCGAGTTGTTCAGTGACCTCGATGCGTCCATCGACTCGCGGGTCGACGACCACGAAAAAGGCGTGAAGGCCGAAGACTTCACTGGTTTCCATCGCATCGAATATTCATTGTTCTCGGAGAACAGCACCCAGGGTCTGGACGCGCTGGCTGACGGCTTGAACAAAGACGTGAAAGACCTGCAAACCCGCGTCGCCGGCCTGACCTTCCCACCGGAAAAAGTCGTCGGCGGCGCCGCTGCGCTGCTTGAAGAAGTGGCCGCCACCAAGATATCCGGCGAGGAAGATCGCTACAGCCACACCGACCTCTATGATTTCCAGGGCAACATCGACGGCGCGAAGAAAATCGTCGACCTGTTCCGTCCGCAGATCGAGAAGCAAGACGCGGCATTCATGGCCAAAGTCGACAAGAACTTCGCTACGGTGAACAAGACGTTAGCCAAGTACAAAACTACAGGGGGTGGTTTTGAAACGTATGACAAGGTGAAGGACAGCGACCGCAAAGCGCTGGTCGGGCCGGTGAATACGTTGGCTGAGGACTTGTCGATGTTGCGGGGGAAGTTGGGGTTGAACTGAATATCGGCGTTGTCTGTGAAAAGATCGCAGCCTTCGGCGGCGCCCACAGGCGCGGAGCTGCCGAAGGCTGCAATCTTTGCTTTTGAACCCTACAAAATCCGATACAACAACCGCTCAATCCTGACGCGACTCACACGCTTGAGAAACTTGGCCACCCCCGCCGGGTAATCCGGCAGCGTTTGCAGATCCAGGTAACGCTCAATACGGCGAGTGTGCTGGAAAATCTCCGCCAGTTCCTTGCCACGCGGCTCCAGCAACTCGCCTTTCGGATCATCAATCAGCAACGCGTTTTCCAGGTCGAGACGGAACGCCCGTGGATTGAGGTTGTTGCCGGTCAGCAAGGTGTAGCGCTGATCGATCCACATGCCCTTGAGGTGATAGGTGTTATCACCATCCTTCCACAGATGCAGGTTCAGCTTGCCGCTGTCGATGTTGCGCTGATGACGCTTGGCGAAACGTCGCAGGCTGATTTCGTAGAGGTATGGCAGCGCCGCGATCACCTTGAACGGCTCGCTGGGCGGGATGTAGAAATCGTTGGCGGTCTTGTCGCCGACGATGATGTCGATCTTCACGCCGCGAGCCAGGGCCCGATTGATTTCCCGAGTCACCGCCAGCGGCAGGTTGAAGTACGGCGTGCAGATGGTCAGCTGATGCTGCGCACTGGCGATCAGCTCGCAGATCACCCGACTCAACGGGTTGTTCTTGCCCACACCGAGCAACGGACTGACCGATAAACCGCCCTTTGCCGTGCTACCCGCCGTGGTGTCGTACGCCGCGTGCTTGAGACGGCTGCGCAGGTCGCCGATGTCGTGGCGCAGACTGCGGGTGGTCGGCAGGTTCGGCAGGTCGAGGCGATGCACCGCTTTGGAGGTGATCAAACCGTGCTGGATCAGGTGATGCATCGAATCGGCCAGCGCCTGATTCTGCAGCAGGTGATAACGGTCGAAGCGGTACTTGTCGAATTTGTGCAGGTAAACGTTGTTCAGGCTCGCGCCGCTGTAGATCACGCAATCGTCGATCACGAAGCCCTTCAAATGCAGCACGCCGAACAGCTCGCGGGTCTGCACCGGCACGCCGTACACCGGCACTTCGCTTTCGTGGGTGCGGGTGGTTTCCTGATACCAGGCCGAGTTGCCCGGCTGCTTGCCGGCACCGATCAAGCCACGTTGGGCACGCAGCCAGTCCACAACCACCACCACGTCCAGTTCCGGGCGTGCCAGTTTAGCTGCGTGCAGGGCATCGAGGATTTCCTGGCCGGCCTCATCCTGTTGCAGGTACAGCGCAACGATGTAGATGCGCCGGGTCGCCTGGGCGATTTTTTCCAGCAGACAACGACGGAACTCGGCAGCGCCAGAGAGGATGGTGACGGCATCGGCGGTCAGCGGAAAACTGCGCAATTTAGGCAGCAGAGAGCGTTTGAAAAGCAACGGCATAAGGCTCGCAAAGGGTCGAATCCGAAGAGTCAGAGAGCTTACACCATGGATTGCCTTGGGTCTTGTCAGTGTCTGTAAAGAGCCCTTCGCGAGCAAGCCCGCTCCCACAAGGATAACGCGGTACCTGTGGGCGCGGGCTTGCCCGCGATAGCAATTTCGCAGACAGAAAAATATTTTCTTGACCAAGAAGAACGATCATTCTACTGTTTGCCACATGAACGAAATCACTAGCAATGACACACGCGACATCATTCTGGATGTCACCGAAAAGTTGATCTACAAAAGTGGCATTGCTGCCACCGGCATGGATCTTCTGGTGAAAACCGCCGGCGTTTCCAGAAAAAGTATTTACCGCTACTTCGCCAACAAGGAGGAGCTTGTCGTCGCGGCCCTGCAACGCCGTGATGTGCGCTGGATGAACTGGTATCGGAGCGAAGTCGGCAAGGGCCAAACCCCCGCCGAGCGGCTGCTCGACCTGTTTACCGTGCTCAAGGCCTGGTTCGCCTCCGAGGGCTTTCGCGGCTGCGCATTCATCAATACCAGTGGCGAAACCGGCGACCCGCAAGACCCGGTTCGCCTGGTCGCCAAAGAACACAAACAGAAGCTGCTCGACTACGTGCGCGAGCTCTGTACCGAATATGGCGCAACAGACCCGGAGACGCTGGCCAGACAGCTGCTGATCCTGATCGACGGTGCCATTACCGTAGCGCTTGTGACGGGTGATCACAGTGCCGCCGATAATGCGCAATGCATGGCGCGAAAGTTATTGGACCTGTAACACTTTAAATAAGCCCGACAACTTGCTTGAACGTTAATTTGATAGGGAGACTTAATATGTCTACTGCCGAAGTTCGTCCGCCATTGCCACCGTTTACCCGTGAATCGGCCATCGAAAAAGTTCGCCTGGCCGAAGACGGCTGGAACTCTCGCGACCCGGAGCGGGTGTCCCTGGCCTACACCCTTGACACCCAATGGCGTAATCGCGCCGAGTTCGCCCACAACCGCGAAGAAGCCAAAGCTTTTCTGACCCGCAAATGGGCCAAGGAACTGGACTACCGGCTGATCAAGGAACTCTGGGCCCACGGCGACAACCGCATTGCCGTGCGCTACGCCTACGAATGGCACGACGACTCGGGCAACTGGTTCCGTTCCTACGGCAACGAGAACTGGGAGTTCGACGAGAACGGGCTGATGTTCAACCGTTACGCTTGCATCAACGACCTGCCGATCAAGGAAAGCGAGCGCAAGTTCCGCTGGCCGCTGGGCCGCCGGCCGGATGATCACCCGGGCTTGTCCGACCTGGGCCTGTAACTTCACAGAGATCCATGTGGGAGCGGGCTTGCTCGCGAAGGCGGACTGACATTCAACATTGATGTCGACTGACACACCGCTTTCGCGAGCAAGCCCGCTCCCACAATGTTTTGTGGTGTTCAGGCGACTGCGGTGCTCTGCTCGAGCTGTGCTTTGGCTTCCAACTCCCGCACCAGCGGCAACACCCGTTTACCGAAGTACTCCACCTCCTCCTGAAAGTGCAGAAACCCCGCCAGCACCAGATCCACCCCCACCGCTTTCAACGCGACGATCCGTTCGGCAATCTGCTGCGGCGTACCGATCAGGTTGGTCTTGAAACCGTCGTTGTACTGCACCAGATCTTCAAAGGTCGATTTGGCCCAGTTGCCCTCGCCCTCTGGTGACGCCCTGCCCGCCTGTTTCGCCGCATCGCCAAAGGCATTCACCGCGTGCGGATCGGCCTGATCGATGATCTGCGCCAGTACCGCCCGCGCCTCTTCTTCGGTGTCGCGGGCAATGACAAAGGCATTCACTCCAACCTTCACCGAATGATTATTGGCGCTCGCTTTCGCGCGAATATCGTCGACTTGGGCCTTGATGCCTTCAGGAGTGTTGCCATTGGTGAAATACCAATCCGACACCCGCGCCGCCATGTCTCTGGCAGCACGGGAGCTGCCGCCCTGGAAGACTTCCGGTCGACCCAACGGCTTGGGTTTGAGGCTGTAGTTGTCGAAGCGATAGAAGTCACCGCGAAAGGTGAAATTATCCTGGGTCCAGATGCCCTTGAGTGCGCGGATAAATTCTTCGGAGCGGCGATAACGCTCGTCGTGCTCCAGCCAGTGTTCGCCGATGGCCTGAAATTCCCCCTTGAACCAGCCACTGACAATGTTCACCGCCACCCGGCCATTGGTGAGTTGATCGATGGTCGCCAGTTGCTTGGCTGCCAACGCCGGTTGCCATGGCCCCGGCAAGATTGCCGCAATCACTTTCAGCTTGCTGGTCGCGGCCAGCAGTGCATGGCTGAACGCAACCGATTCATGTTGAAACTCGGCGCCATACCCAGCGGTGAAACGAATCTGGGTCAAGGCATATTCGAACCCCGCCTCTTCGGCCAGTTGCGCCAGTTTGCGGTTATAGTCGATGCCCCAATGGGTGCGCTGTTCGATCTTGCTGACCACCAGCCCGCCACTGACGTTCGGCACCCAGTAGGCAAATTTGACGGCTTGCTGACTCATGGACGTGTCCTCGGGTTTTCAGGGAAGTCCTTGGCCAGAGCAGCAACCGTGCCATCGCTTGAATCGCGTTTTGTGACACTGGCGTCTTGAGTCGAGCGAGATACCCTGTGGGAGATTCTATGTTGCAGGACAACCCTGCAACGGTCGATTCGGTTGGTATTCGCTCTGGTTTTTCATCAGAGCGAACGCCACCCGGGCGAGTTTTCGGGCAAGGATTACCAGGGCCTGAGTCCTCTTGAAACCTCTGGCCAGGTACCCTTCATAAAATGGTTTCCAGGTCGCTGAACGACAGGCGGCCATGGCCGAGTTGTGGGCCAGACGTCGTATTTCCGGATCCCCTTTCTTGGTCAGACTGCGACTCCCCGTCTTTTTTCCCGAGTCATCGACCCTCAAGTCCATGCCCAAAAAAGCGATGAAGGCATTGCTGTCCTTAAACTCGCCACGCAAAAAAGCCGTCGCAAATCCAGTTGCCGTCAGTACACCAACGCCTTCAATGGCCTTGCAACGCTCAATATTTTCGGCGGCTCCGGCCTCTTTGCTCAGGTCACGCAGCTGTTTTTGAATGGCCAAATCCGAGCGCTTAAACGTCTCCATCAGACATTTCAGCTCTTCTTCCAGGCGCGGCTCATTGGCCCAGCTCTGAGCCAGGCTGACACGCGCCTTGATCAGTGCTGCCCGTCGATGAAGCAGGCTTTGCAGGGCCTTGTAAGCCTTGGGCGGCGGGCTCCAAGCGCGTAACCCACCCTGTTCATGCGCCAGATACCGAGCCAGAAGACGAGCATCACACGGATCATTTTTAGCTCGTTGGCCGACACCGCGGCGGTAATGACTCAAGCGATAACCGTCCACGACGTAGACCTGATGACCCAACTCATAGGCCAACTCAACCGTGTCCAAGTGGTAAATGTTGGTGGCCTCAACGGCAATGCCACTTTTGGCGGGCAGCGTCTTGAGCCAACGTTTGAGTGCTGCTCGATTATTGGAGATGGCTTGTGTGGTTTGCAGATCGGCGCGATAGACGAGCACCTCAGCCTTGGCCACATCAACACCCACGACCGCTTGCGAAGTAAGGATTGTCATGACGAATCCTCGGAGCTAGGGTTTAAGAGCTTGTTGGGGTCTACCGTTGCGCTGGCTTGTCTCTATCGTCGGCCTAGCCGATGAATTCCTTATTGGCGCTTTTAGGTAGAAGGGGTGGGACGAAGTCTCCCACGGTCTGTACTGGCTAGAGTCAGAATCGGGCTTTTAGTCCCACCCACCCCTTCAAGTCTAAACATACAAGCGGGCTTGCTCGCGAAAGCGGTATGCCAGCCAATAAATAAGTTGAATGTTAACCTCCCTTCGCGAGCAAGCCCGCTCCCGCAGGTAACCGGGTACACCTGAAGCAATTTGCTGATGCACTGTTGCCACAGCAACAATTCAGGCCACGCCGAAATCCACACCCTCCAATAAACTATACCTGCGAGCTTCGGCATGGACCGTGCAATCGCCCTTGGCATGCAACGCCTTTCACCGCCGATTTTTTTACCACGCCAAGGAGCTGTCCCATGACCGATCACCAGGTAATCAACCCGCTGTCCACCGGCACTGACTATGAAGCACTGGCCGAACGCTTTCGGCCGATCTTCCAGCGCATCGCCGCCGGTGCCGTCGAGCGCGAGCAAAGCCGCAGCCTGCCGAACGAGCCGATTCAGTGGCTCAAGGACGCCGGTTTCGGCGCGGTGCGAGTGCCGGTTGAATACGGCGGTGGCGGCGCATCCTTGCCACAGTTGTTCGAATTGCTGATCGAACTGGCCGAAGCCGACTCCAACGTACCCCAGGCCCTGCGCGGGCATTTCGCCTTTGCCGAGGACCGCTTGAACTCACCCCCGGGGCCGGGCCGGGATCTGTGGTTCAAACGCTTTGTTGACGGAGACATCGTCGGCAATGCCTGGACCGAGATCGGCGCCGTGGCAATCGGCGAAGTGATCACCAAGGTTTCTCCCCATGGCGAGCAGTGGCGGCTCAATGGCGAGAAGTTCTACAGCACCGGCAGCATTTTCTCTGACTGGATCGACGTCTATGCCCAACGCAGCGATACCGGTGGCGACGTGATCGCCGCCGTCCGCACACGCCAGCCGGGGATTGTGCAGAGCGATGACTGGGACGGTTTCGGCCAGCGCACCACTGGCAGTGGCACCTCGCGCTTTACCGATGCCGAAGTGGAGGCTGAAAACATCATCGACTTCGCCACCCGTTTCAAATACCAGACGGCGTTTTATCAGTTGGTGCTGCTGGCGACCCTGGCCGGCATCGGCCGCTCTGCCTTGCGCGATGTGACGCATCAGGTGCGCGAGCGTAGACGCATCTATAGCCATGGCAATGCGCAGCGGGTCAGCGAGGATTCGCAAGTGCAGCAGGTGGTGGGTGAAGTGGCGGCGTGGGTGTATGCCGCCGAAGCCAGTGCCCTGAAAGCCGCACAACCGGCGCAGCGGGCTTATCTGGCACGGTTCTCAGGGGATGAAGCGCTGGAACGCGCGGCGAATGTGGCGGCGGAGATTGAATCGGCCAAAGCTCAGGTGGTGGTCTCGGAATTGATCCAGCGGGCGACTACGGCGCTGTTCAACGCCTTGGGCGCTTCGGATGTTCGCGAAGGTAAATCGCTGGATCGGCATTGGCGCAATGCGCGGACCGTGTCATCGCACAATCCGGTGATCTACAAGGCTCGGATTGTTGGGGACTGGGCGATTAACGGGACCGAACCGCCGTTTGTGTGGCAGATCGGTAATGGGCCTGTGCGCAAGTGATGTGTTGTTGGAGTTGACGCCTTCGCGAGCAAGCCCGCTCCCACATTCGACCGAGTTCCTTCAGAGGAATGCGATTAAATGTGGGAGCGGGCTTGCTCGCGAATAGGCCAGACCGGTCGCTGCAAAGTTTGGATATGGGTAAGATACCGGCCTTCCCCCGCAGCCCCTCTTCTGCGCCCTGCCGAATAAGCCCATTCCATGCCTTTCGAACTCAGCGTTGACCTCACTACTTTGGCCGTTCTGGCCTTCGTCGCTTTCATTGCCGGTTTCATCGACGCCATCGCCGGCGGTGGCGGTCTGTTGACCACCCCGGCGCTGTTGACCGCCGGCCTGCCGCCGCACCTGGTGCTGGGCACCAACAAACTCAGTTCGACCTTCGGCTCGGCCACCGCCAGCTTCACCTTCTACCGGCGCAAGCTGTTCCATCCTCGGCAATGGATGCACGCCATCGTCGGCACACTGGTCGGCGCACTCACCGGCGCTGTGGTCGCTCATTACTTGCCGGCGGAATGGCTGAACAAGATGCTGCCGGTGATTGTGTTCGCCTGCGGCTTGTACCTGTTGTTCGGTGGCACGCCGAAAGCGCCGCTGGACAGCGATGCACCGATCAGGAAGAAGTGGCAATCGAGCCAGGGCTTCAGTCTCGGCTTCTACGATGGCGTGGCCGGGCCGGGAACGGGGGCGTTCTGGACCGTCAGCAGCCTGCTGCTCTACCCCATCGACCTGGTCAAGGCCAGCGGCGTGGCGCGCAGCATGAACTTCGTCAGCAACATTGCGGCGCTGTCGGTGTTCATCTTTTCCGGGCAAGTGGACTGGATTATCGGCCTGAGCATGGGCCTGTCGGTGATGGTCGGCGCCTTCTTCGGCGCACGCACCGCCATCAGCGGCGGTGCGAAATTCATTCGCCCGGTGTTCATCACCGTGGTGCTGGGCCTGACCGTGCGCCTAGCCTGGCAGCACTGGTTCAGCGTGGCCTAAGCGCCGCGCCACGTAGACGTCGATCAGGTAGCGGGCAATCGAGCGTGACGCCGGCAGCGGCGGCAGCTCGTGCACGTTGAACCACTGGGCGTCTTCGATCTCATCTTCCTGACAGACAATCTCGCCACCGGCGTACTCGGCATGAAAACCGAGCATCATCGAATGCGGGAACGGCCAGCACTGACTGCCCATGTACTGAATGTTCTTGACCTCGATCTGCACCTCTTCGCGAACCTCGCGAATCAGGCAATCTTCGGCCGACTCACCCGGCTCGGCAAACCCCGCCAGCGTGCTGTAGACCCCGCTGACAAAACGCGGCGAACGGGCCAGCAGAACCTCGTCGCCACGGGTCACCAGCACGATCATGCTCGGCGAAATGCGCGGATAGTGGCGTAAATCGCACGGTTCGCAGTACATCGCCCGCTCACGCGGCACCTGGATCATCGCCTGCCCGCAGTTGCCGCAGAAACGATGTTCACGAGCCCAGGTACCGATTTGCGCGGCATAGCCGAGTACCTTGTAGACGGTGTGATCGCCGTCGAGCATGAACGCCCGCAGGCCTTTCCAGTTGCAGCCCGGCACTTCGCTGTGACTGCGCAGCTCCAGCAGGTACACCGGTTCACCATCGAGGTGACCGATGCCATGCTCGGCGAGAATCGACAAGTCCTGACGCTTGAGCCATTCCCGTGGAAACAGTGCGCCATTGTCATCGAACAAAAAACCTTCGGGGCTGCGCGCCACGGCCCAGCCGCCAGGTTGATCGGTGTCCAGTACTGCGGTGGTCCAGCGTGAAATCATGGTTAATCAATCCAGAAATTCGGGTTTCTGTTTGCTCATATGGGCGGCCATGGCCACGCGCAGATCGGTGGATTGCAGCATGGCGGCATTCCAGGTGGCGACGTATTCGAGGCCGTCGTCGATGCGATGGTCGCGCATGTAGCTGATCATCTCTTTGGTACCGGTGATGGCAATCGGCGACTTGCCGGCGATTTCGCGGGCAATCCCCATCACGCCTTCTATCAGGCTGGCGGTGTCGCTGTAGACGCGATTGACCAGGCCAATGTTACGCGCTTCTTCGGCGCCAAAGGTGCGACCAGTGTAAGCCAGTTCACGCAGCATGCCGTCACCGATGATCCGCGGCAAGCGTTGCAAAGTGCCAACATCCGCCGCCATGCCGATATCGATTTCCTTGATGGAAAATTGCGCGTCCTGGGCTGCGTAACGCATGTCGCAGGCCGAAATCAGATCGATGGCGCCGCCCAGGCAATAACCCTGGACCGCCGCCAGCACCGGTTTGCGGCAGTTGTCGACGGCGTTGAAGGATGCTTGCAGCGCCAGGATCTTGCGCCGCAGCAGGCGCGCATTGCGGCCGACGTCCTTGCCCAGCTCATTGGCCACACCGGCGAGCATCATCAGGTCGATGCCGGAAGAAAAATGCTTGCCGGCGCCACTGAGCACCACCACCCGCACTTCATCGGTATCGTCGATCCACTGGAAAATCTCGATGATCTCGCTCCAGAACGCGGCGTTCATCGAGTTGATCTTGTCCGGACGGTTGATCTGCACATGGGCGATGTTATCGGCCAGTTCGACGCTGAAGGCGGTGTATTGAGACATGGCAGTGATCCTTTACCGGACAGAAAATGAGGCCCGAACTATAACAAGGCAGCCGTGCCGGCAGTAAGGCAGCGGTTCGGCCAAATGCGGGACTGGTCTCAGGTTTTTTTAGCGTCTGAACGGCCCTTTCGCGAGCAAGCCCGCTCCCACATGAGGTCTTTGGTGCTCACAAATCCCCTGTGGGAGCGGGCTTGCTCGCGAAGGCCGCACCGCCGATCTAACGGTCCTTCACCGCCACAAACGCTACGGTTTCATAAGGCACGGTCACCACATCCCGCCCCCTCAGCGCCGGTTCCCCGGCGATCAGTGCCCGAAGTTGTGCATCAACCTTCGCCCGCTCCGCCACCGGCAACGCAGCGATATAACTGATGGAGCGCACCCGATTGAAAATTACATCCTCCAGCGACCCCGTATGACCATGACTGAAATACTGCACCTGCAACGGCCCGAATGCCTGATGTGGAAAGGCTTCGCGCCACGCGCCGGTGTAATAACGCGGTGTGTCGCCTTCCAGCGCGTTGACAATCGCATCCAGTTTTGGCATCCAGCTGACCTTGGCGTCGCGCAGGTTCCACACCAGCCCCAGCTTGCCGCCGGGCTTGAGCACCCGGGCAATCTCGGTCAACGCTTCGGTGCTGGCAAACCAGTGAAAGGCCTGAGCACAGACCACCACGTCCACCGACGCATCCGGCAGCGGCAGGTCGGTGGCGGTGCCGCTCACTGCCAGTACCTCAGGAAAGGCTTCGGACAGTTTCTCCAGCATCTGCGGCACAGGCTCCACCGCAATCACCTGCGCCCCGGTCGCCACCAGCTGCCCGGTGAACTTGCCGGTACCGGCGCCCAGGTCGAGCACGGTTTTATCGGCGTTCAACTCAAGGGTAACCGTAAGCCAATCAGCCACTTGGGCTGGATAATCCGGACGACCACGGACATAAGTGTCGGCACCGACTTTATACCCTGCGGCCGCAGAGTGATGGACCTGATCTTTCATGGCAGTTCTCCAAATGGACAACGAACGCTGTCGAGGATAGCGCCTCGATTTGCGCTTTCCTTGCAATGATTGTCAGAAAAAAATGAATAATTTTTCACACCGCGGTGTTCACCGTTCATCGCCCATGGGGTCATGACCATTGTCTATTGGTCGAGCATCGAACACGCCTTGATGCTGATTGGGCATCAAGGCGGCACTGGAGGGTACGGCGAAGTTATTGAGAAGCCGGCTTAGCACTCCAGCGAACTTATCACTATGCTGCACCTGACTTTCCAAGGAGGAACCTACCCCATGCCGATTTCTTCACGCGCTGCCTTGCTGGTTATCGACGTACAGAACGACTTCATTCCCGGTGGGCAACTGCCGGTGCCGGAGGGTGACCTGACCGTGCCCTTGATTAACCGCATCGGCCGCCAGTTCAAACAGGTCATCATTGCCCAGGACTGGCACCCGCCCGGCCACGCTTCATTCGCCTCCAGCCACCCCGGGCGCAAGCCTTACGACGTGATTCAGTTGCCTTACGGTGAACAGACGCTGTGGCCGGAGCATTGTGTTCGCGCCACGCCCGGCGCCGAGTTCCACCCGGAGCTGGACCTGCCCCACGCCCAATTGATCATCCGCAAGGGCTGCAACCCGGACATCGACAGTTATTCGGCATTTCTGGAGGCGGATCGAACCACCACCACTGGTTTGGCCGGGTACCTGAAAGAACGCGGCATCGACACGGTTTACATGGTTGGGCTGGCACTGGATTTCTGCGTGATGTTTTCTGCGCTGGATGCGCGGGCGGCGGGGTTCAATGCGTTTGTGGTGATGGATGCTTGCCGCGCGATTGATCTGGAAGGTTCGCTGGCGGCTGCGATTGAGCGGATGCAGGTGGCGGGGGTCGGGTTGATTGAGTCAACCGCACTACTCGACTGAACTGCAGATCGTTCCCTCGCCTGGCTCGGCAGTTGCTACAACGAATGCGTCAGGCTGAGTTGGGCAGCCACAAACGGAACCGTGCGCCGCCCAATGGCGATGCTTGCGCGGTCAGCGTGCCGTCCTGCGCTTCCAGCGCTCGGCGGCTGATCGCCAGCCCCAGGCCAAACCCGCCCGTGGCCCGGTCCCGGCTGCGATCCAGCCGATAGAACGGTTCAAAGATCCGCTCCCGCTCTTCCTCCGGAATGCCGATGCCATCGTCGTCCACCCAGATCTCACAGCCCTTGGGGCACACCTGCACACCAATCTGAATCCGCTTTTCGCAATAGCGCATGGCGTTGCGCAGCAGGTTCTGGATCGCCCGGGCGGTCAACCGCGGGTCCAGCGAGAAGCGTTCGAGCTGACCGTGCAGCAGCACATCAATGACGATTTCCGGTGACTCAAGCTCTTCATCGACGCTGCCCAAAATACTGTCGATGAATTCATCCAGCGACACCTCGACCTGTTCCGGCAGCCGCGCCGGGTTTTGCAAGCGGCTGTAGGACAGCAATTCCAGCACCAGCTCATCCAGTTCGCGAATGTGCGCGACCAGCCCCAGCAACCGCTCGCGACTGGTAGCCGGCAAGTCGTCGGACAGCGCCAGGGCCAGGCCGAAATCCAGCCGCGTCAACGGGGTGCGTAGCTCGTGGGACACGGCGTTGAGCAAGTCGCGCTGCTGGTTGAGCAGGTTTTCGATGTCGCCGGCCATGGTGTCGAACACATTGGCCAGGCTGCCGATGTTGGAGCTGGAGGATATCTGCGTGCGCTCGCTCAGGTGGCCCTTGCCGAAGCGTTCGGCGGTGCTTTTGAGACGTTCCAGGTCGCGCCAGTGCGGGCGCAGCCACAACAACAGGCAGGCCAGCATCGTCGCACCGATCAGCACGTTGATGCTCCAGTACAACCAACTGACATCCGTGGGGTCCGGTGGCACGACCATCTCCACCACCATCTGCTCGTTCAACGGTGTCACCGCCAGGGTGCGCCAGCCCCAGTCGCCGATGCGTACCACGTTCTCCCCGCGCTGCAAGCGTTCGCGCTCATCCAGGGTAAATTCGGCATCGTCGTTGCGGGCCAAAATGATGTGCAGCGGCTGGAACTCCTTGTCCATCTCCGCCGCCATTGCGGGCCATTGCTCGACAGGGACACCGCGAAACTGTTTGACGATCAGGGTTTGCAAGCCTCGGGAATAATCGAGGTTGTAGGTCACAAAACGCTCATGGAAGGCCTTGATCACCAGGTCCGGCACCAGGTAGATCGCCGCGCTGAACGAGACAATGGTCACCAGATACAGGCGAAAGAGGATTCTGAACATATGTTCAGCATTCCCACTCGGAACGGCTGAACAGGTAACCCTTGCCCCACACGGTCTTGATTTTGCGTGCCTCTCCGGCATGGTCGTCGAACTTGCGTCGCAGCTTGGAAATAGCCACGTCCACCGAGCGATCGGTGCCATTGAACTCGATACCACGCAGGCGTTGCAGAATCTGGTCGCGGCTCAGCACTTCGCCGGCATGCCGGGCCAGCACCACCAGCAGGTTGTATTCACCGCTGGACAACTCGACCAATTGCCCGCGCCAGGTCACGGTGCGCTCCGAAAGGTCGATGCACAGGTTGCCCATCAGAATGCGGTCGTTGGCGGTCAGCGGTTCGCTGAGGCTGCTGCGCCGCAGCAAGGTCCGCACCCGGGCCAGCAACACACGGGGCTCGCAGGGTTTGGTGACGTAGTCGTCGGCGCCCATTTCCAGGCCCAACACTTGATCGTGGCTGTCATCCCGGGCGGTGAGCATCAGGATCGGCAAGGTCGCCGAATCGGCCCGCAGCAAGCGGCAGACCTGCAAACCGTCGAGCCCGGGCAGCATCAGGTCGAGAATCACCAGATCCGGCGGATTCACCCGCGCTCGTTCACGGACGTGATCGCCGCGGCTGATCACATTGACTGAGTAGCCATTGCGTTCCAGGTAGCTGGAAATCAGTTCGGAGAGCGCGGTGTCGTCTTCGACCAGGAGGATGTTGGGCATGGTGTTTCCAGAAAGTGCTGTGGCGACGGGGCCGGCCTCTTCGCGAGCAAGCCCGCTCCCACATGGAATCTGTGTCGCACTGAAGATCAAATGTGGGAGCGGGCTTGCTCGCGAAGGCGGCATAACCGTCGCAAAAAGTTTCAAGCTGCGAAGGATATACGCCCTCACGCACACGCGAGCAAAACCCTTACACAATTTCACACAGCACCTACAAAGCTTCACCGCTACCCTCATCGACTCCCCGTAGGATGCGGGTAGTCATTATTGGGGTATTTCCATGTCAAAGAACCTGCTTGCCACACTCAGCCTGATTGCCCTGGCGTTGACACTGAGTGCTTGTGACCAGTCTTCGACCGCCGAAGAGCAAGCACCACTGGCCACGGTGCGCATCGAAACCATCGAAGCCCGCCCTCTGTCGATCAGCAGCGAACTGAGCGGGCGGATTGCCGCGCCGCGCATCGCCGAAGTCCGCGCCCGTGTCGCCGGTGTGGTGCTGCAGCGGGTCTTCCAGGAAGGCAGCGACGTGAAAAAAGGCGACGTTCTGTTCCGTATCGACCCGGCCCCCTTCAAGGCCGACCTGGACAGCGCCGAAGCCGCGCTGCGCAAGGCCGAAGCCAACGCGTTCCAGGCCAGATTGCAGGAGCAGCGTTACGCCCAGTTGATCGAAGGCAACGCCATCAGCGCTCAGGATTACGACAATGCCCGCGCCAACGCCCGGCAAACCGCCGCCGATGTCGCCGCCAACCAAGCCGCGGTGGAGCGGGCGAAACTTAACCTCGGCTATGCCACCGTCACCGCGCCGATTTCCGGGCGCATCGGCCGCGCGCTGGTGACTGAAGGCGCGCTGGTGGGGCAGAACGAAACCACGCCGCTGGCGCTGATTCAGCAGTTGAACCCGATCCACGCCGACCTGACGCAATCGACCCGTGAGCTCAACGACCTGCGCCGGGCCTTCCGTTCCGGCCAACTGCAGCAAGTCGGCCAGGGCCAGGCCAAAGCCACGCTGATCCAGGACGACGGCAGCCTTTATCCGTTGCCCGGCAAGTTGTTGTTCACCGACATCACCGTCGACCAGGGTACCGGCCAGATCATCCTGCGCAGCGAGTTCCCCAACCCGGACCTCGACTTGCTGCCGGGCAGCTTCGTTCGCGTGCGTCTGGAGCAAGCGTTCAATCAGCAAGGCATCAGCGTGCCGCAACGGGCCATCCAGCGTGACAGTGCCGGCATCGCCCAAGTGCTGTTGCTCGACGCCGAGCAGCGGGTCGGTCAGCAACCGGTAGAGCTGGGCGCGGTGCAGAACGATCGCTGGATCGTCACCCGCGGCCTCAAGCCCGGCGACCGCATCGTCACTGAAGGCCTGCAACACGCGCGCCCCGGTGAAAAAGTCCAGATCGACAATACCCCTCTTCCACTTGCCCAGGTTTCTGGTCAGTAAGCAGGACGCTTTTTATGCCGCAGTTCTTTATCGACCGCCCGGTGTTCGCCTGGGTGGTTGCCTTATTCATCCTGCTGGCCGGTGCGTTGGCCATTGGGCAGTTACCCGTGGCGCAATACCCGAACGTGGCGCCGCCGAAAGTCGAAATCTACGCCACCTACCCCGGCGCTTCGGCGCAGACCGTGGACGAAAGCGTGGTCAGCCTGATCGAGGGAGAACTCAACGGCGCCGACCATCTGCTGTACTTCGAATCCCAGAGCAACCTCGGCAGCGCCACCATCACCGCGACGTTCCAGCCGGGCACCAATCCGGAAATGGCCCAGGTCGATGTGCAAAACCGCCTCAAAGCGGTTGAGTCGCGCCTGCCTCAGGCGGTCACCCAGCAAGGTTTGCAGGTGGAGAAAGTCTCCGCCGGTTTCCTGTTGCTGATCACCCTCACCTCCAGCGACGGCAAGCTCGATGACGTGGCGCTCAGCGATTACCTGGCGCGCAACGTGATGAACGAGATCAAGCGTCTGGATGGCGTCGGCAAAGCCCAGTTGTACGGCGCCGAACGAGCGATGCGGATCTGGATCGACCCGCAGAAGCTGATCGGCTTCAACCTGACCCCGGCTGACGTCAACGCCGCCATCGTTGCGCAGAACGCTCAGGTTTCCGCAGGCAGCATCGGCGACTTGCCGACCCGCACCACTCAGGAAATCACCGCGACCGTTCTGGTCAAAGGCCAGCTGTCGACGCCTGAAGAATTCGCCGACATCGTGCTCAAGGCCAATCCCGACGGTTCCACCGTGCGCATCCGTGATGTGGCACGGGTCGAGATCGGCAGCCAGGAATACCAGTTCTCCACGCGCCTGAACGGCAAACCGTCCACCGCCGTCAGTGTGCAACTGTCGCCGGGCGCCAATGCCCTGAGCACGGCAACGCTGGTGCGGGCGAAGATGGATGAACTGGCGCGCTACTTCCCGGCGGGTGTCGAATACAAGATCCCGTACGACACCTCGCCCTTCGTCAAAGTCTCGATCACCAAAGTGGTCTACACCCTCGGCGAGGCGCTGCTGCTGGTGTTTGCGGTGATGTTCCTGTTCCTGCAAAACATCCGCTACACGCTGATCCCGACGCTGGTGGTGCCGGTGGCGTTGATGGGCACGTTTGCGACCATGCTCGCGCTGGGCTTCTCGATCAACGTGCTGACCATGTTCGGCATGGTGCTGGCCATCGGCATTCTGGTGGACGACGCGATTGTGGTGGTGGAGAACGTCGAACGAATCATGGCCACCGAAGGCCTGTCGCCCAAGGAAGCGACGCGCAAGGCGATGAAGCAGATCACCGGGGCGATCATCGGTATCACCCTGGTGCTGGTGGCGGTGTTCATTCCGATGGCGTTCATGCAGGGCTCGGTCGGGGTGATTTACCAACAGTTCTCGCTGTCCATGGCCACGTCGATCCTGTTCTCGGCGTTCCTCGCCCTGACGCTGACCCCTGCGTTGTGTGCGACGCTGTTGAAGCCGATTGCCAAGGGCGAGCATCACGAAAAAGCCGGATTCTTTGGCTGGTTCAACCGGCGCTTCGAACAACTGACCGAGCGTTATCAGGGCTGGGTCGCCTATGCGTTGAAACGCACCGGTCGTTACCTGTTGATCTATGGCGTGCTGCTGGTCGGCCTGGGATTGTGTTTCAGTCGCCTGCCCTCCTCATTCCTGCCGGTGGAAGACCAGGGCTACACCATCACCGACATCCAACTGCCACCCGGCGCGAGCAAGAATCGCACAATAAATGTGGTGGAGCAGATCGAAGCACACAACGCCACCGAACCGGGCGTCGGCGACAGCACAGTGATTCTCGGCTTCAGTTTTTCCGGCAGCGGGCAGAACGCGGCGTTAGCGTTCACCACGCTCAAGGACTGGTCGGATCGGGGCAGCGACGACTCGGCGAGTTCCATCGCCGATCGCGCCAACATCGCGCTGAGCCAGATCAAGGATGCCATGGCTTTCTCGGTGCTGCCGCCGCCGGTTGACGGTCTCGGCACCTCCAGTGGTTTCGAGTTCCGCTTGCAGGACCGTGGCGGCCTCGGCCATGCCACGCTGATGAAAGCGCGCAGCGAATTGCTCGCCGCCGCCGAGAAAAGCCCGATCCTGATGAATGTGCGCGAAAGCGCCCTGGCCGAAGCGCCACAGGTTCAGCTGGAAGTCGACCGCAAACAGGCCAACGCCCTGGGCATATCCTTTGCCGACATTGGCAATGTGCTGACCACGGCGGTCGGTTCGGCCTACATCAACGACTTTCCCAACCAGGGGCGAATGCAGCGAGTGGTGGTCCAGGCTGAGGGCGATCAACGCAGCCAGGTCGCCGATCTGCTGAAGATTCACGTGCGCAACAACGCTGAAAAAATGGTGCCGCTGTCGGCCTTCGTCCGGGCCAACTGGACCCAGGGCCCGGCGCAATTGACCCGATACAACGGCTACCCGGCCATCAGCATTTCCGGCGAACCGGCGCCCGGTTACAGCACTGGCGAAGCCATGGCGGAAATCGAACGGCTGGTGGCGCAAGGCCCGGCGGGGTTGGGTCAGGAATGGACCGGGTTGTCGCTGCAGGAACGCTTGTCCGGTAGCCAGGCACCGATGCTGCTCGGGCTGTCACTGCTGATCGTGTTCCTGTGTCTGGCGGCGCTGTATGAGAGTTGGTCGATTCCGACCTCGGTGCTGCTGGTGGTGCCGCTGGGTGTGCTCGGCGCGGTCCTGGCTGTAACCCTGCGCGGGATGCCCAATGACGTGTTCTTCAAGGTCGGGCTGATCACCATCATTGGCCTGTCGGCGAAGAACGCGATCCTGATCATCGAGTTTGCCAAGAGCCTGTATGACGAAGGTCATGACCTGATCGATGCCACGCTGCAAGCGGCGCGCCTGCGGTTGCGGCCGATTGTGATGACATCGCTGGCGTTCATTCTCGGGGTGGTGCCGTTGGCGATTGCTACCGGGGCCAGCTCGGCGAGTCAGCAAGCCATTGGTACCGGAGTGATCGGCGGGATGATCACGGCGACATTGGCGGTGGTGTTTGTACCGGTGTTTTTTGTGGTGGTGATGACGTGGGTGAAGCGCTTGACCAAAGCGTGATTGGGGTCCTTCGGGCGACGGTTGCCAATGTCGCCCGCAGACTAAATTGGCATACATAATTGTTATAAGAAACGATTTTCTTACACCTGCCACATTTGACAGTATCGGAAATAGCCATGAGCTCATAAGCTGCATTCGCCAGTTTGTTAAACAATTCAGGCTAATTCAGGGGTACTTATGAGCAGGAACACTACCGGCACTGTTACAGCGAAGATAAAAGATCGTCCGGACTATATCGCCAATAAGTTTTTTAAACTCTACCTCAACCCCAAAGACAATTATTTACATGCGATGTCGTCCCACTACCTGGATTCCAACTATGAAGGCATGATCAGTTTACGAATCCCCTATAACGGAGATGTCACCAACGAGACCTACAAAATTGACGACGACTACAACGACACCACCACTGCGAAGGCGTCATATATCGTTTTTTCAGCCGGCGCACAACCTTATGTCGCGCATTCAGGTGAGCTGACCCTCGTCAACATTAACATGGCAAGCCAGACAGCAACCTGCTCTTTCAAGTTTAGCGCCAAGTGGGGGGCGGACGAAGTTGAAATCAGCGAAGGACTTTGTGATCTTAAAGGTTTTGATGATAGTATTCGCGTCCGCTCGGAAAGTGAAAACAAAGTATCCATTCCTGAACTTTCTGGTGCGCAGCACAACAGATACGATGCAAACCTGTTTGATCTATCCTGGAAGCAAAAGATGGAAGTTGGTATGCCTTATGACAATTGGACAGGATGGTCTGCTTGTCATTCGTCCGAAATCCCAGCTGGGATCCAAAGTGTACTTTCTGTCAAAATCGCGGATCATCTAACAGTGGGCACGTACGATCTTGATACCAACAAGGATAAAATTCACGTGCTTTACATGGATGTTTATCCCGGCGCCATAGCTTTCAGCACAATTAGTGGGAGCCTGACGCTTGAATCGGTTCCGCCGAAGGGGTCGTCGGGAGGTATCTTGAAAGGCGTCATCAACGACTACAAGGGCGAGGCGCATACCTCGGATGGAATAAAAAATATTTCTTTTATAAGCGGAACGTTCCTTATCGAGGGGAAAACAGCACACGTTTGAGCCGTTGCAAGGGCATTCGGTGATTCGACGAACTTCAATAACCTCTTACTCCCTGTATCAACTCACGACAAGGCTGCTAAGGTGCTGAAAAGCCCCTGACCGTGAGCCCCCATGCCCTTCCTCGCCCGCACCCACCCTCGCCTGTCCGCCGCCGCCACCTTTGGCGTCGCGGCAGGCATTCTGACTCCGGCCGATTCGGTCATCAGTAAAATTCTTATCGGCTGGAATGTCGGGGTCTGGACTTATCTGATCCTGATGCTCTGGCTCGCCACACGCGCCAAAGCCCCGGACGTGAGGCGCATTGCCGAGATCGAAGATGAAAACGCTGGGTTGGTGTTGTTCGTGGTGTGCATCGCGGCGCTGGCCAGTCTGGCGACTATCACCTTCGAACTGGCAGGCAGCAAGGACTTGGAAACCACCCGCAAGCTCATGCACTACGGTTTCACCGCCCTCACGGTGATCGGTTCATGGCTACTGATCGGCGTGATTTTCAGCGTGCACTATGCCCGCCTGTTCTACACCTGGGACGGCAAAGACCTGGCGCTTCGCTTCGCTGAGGGGCTTGAAACCCCCAATTATTGGGACTTCCTGTATTTCTCGTTCACCATCGGTGTGGCCGTGCAAACTTCGGACGTCGGAGTGGCTACTCGGGACTTGCGCAAAATAGTATTGGCGCAATCGTTGATCGGGTTTGTGTTTAATACTGCGATTCTGGGGTTTTCGATCAATATTGCGGCGGGGCTTTTCAACTGATTATTCAATGCACATAAAAGCAGGCTTAGACGACGTATTCCACAGGCCTCGCCCTGCCCGCCCACAGGCATGAACCATCCAACGCATGCCTGTGGGATGATCTATCAACCGTAACTCGTCGCACAAAGCTTCTAGATATTGTCCCCCTGCTACACGCTAGGCTTATGGGTTGACGCCAGCGCTGTGCCGCAAGTGCTGCGCAAATGTTCCAGACGCGTGATTCTTTGACCGTAAAAGTCGGCTCCACGGGAATGAATTTTCGCTCTTCTTTTATTGCTGCGGCCCTGCAGAATGCTGTTCGTAACGGCAAATCTGCACAAGTGCCCTGAATAAAGTCTTGTAATGGAAGAAAAAAGCGCAAAAGCGGCAAAAAAATCACAAAAAAAAAAGGTTGTAAACTGTCAACCCTGACAGTTTACAACCGAGTCCTATTTAAGTTTCCATACAACATCCAGAATTAGGACTGCTCAGTCTTTGGATGCCTCTAAACCATTATGTATGGAGATAAACTCATGAGCTTCGCAGCCCGAGCCTATGCGACAAATATTCAAGCGCAAGCATACTTGTCCGCCACCATCAATGGCGATTCCAATCCAAGTTTCAGACACGTCAAAATCCCCGCATTCAAGGAGTTTCGCTCTACCTCTATCCCTTCAATAGAATTGAAGGATTTCCCCGATGGTCAGCATTACTGGTTAAGAGCTGGACACACTGAAAATGGCATGACACAAACGATCGAATTTGTTTTTTTCACAAAACCTGCACCGGGAATCTTTTCAATATCCAAGGACATTGAAGATATCAGAGTAACTTACAACTCAAATCCTGTGAATGGTGATTTACACGTAGCCGATAGCGGTAGCATCACGCTTCAATATGATAGAGACGAACAAACCCTGACCGCAATGTGGAGCGGTTTGTTTGATCATGGCGGGGCAGATGGCAACAGTCTGTTTCCGATCCAAGGAGAATTTCTTATTAACTACGATCTGATCCGGAGCCGAAAATAAGTCGCCAACAGCCCATAATAAAAAGGAAGCTTTCAAGCTTCCTTTTTTACGCCGTCACTCTACTTAGAAGTTAACATTTAACCCCACGCTCCCCCCCAGCGCCTGGTCAACTTTAGTGCCACGACTGGTTCCGACCTCGGCATACACCTGCCATTTATTCTTTGCAGGTATCCAGTTCAGTCCGCCGGTCAACTCCAGGCTGGTGCTGGACAAATCATTGTTGAACTTAGTGCGGTTCACACTGACACGATTATTATTGACGAACTCATGACTGACCGCGGCATGCAGGCGGGGTTGAAGCTTGCTGCCATTGTCCAAAACCCATTCACGACCAACCGTCATGCCGACCTTGCCGAGCAAAGAGCGGGTCTCATCGCTGTCCACGTGCAATCCGTTGTCCAAACGGTACGTTTTACCTTCCACGGCCGCGGCACCCAGTTGTGCAGAAGGCTCGATGAAATATCCTTTGTTCAAAACGATGTGCTTGCCGACTTCGACGGAACCACTCACGCCCACATTGTCGAAGTTACCCTTTGTACGAGTGTCATCACTCAGCGTGACTTTAACGTCGTTATTGAAACGGTTGACCTTGGCGACGGTATCAACGTAATACCCGCTGTCTTCGTCATACCAGGTCAGGTAAGTACCCAGATAAATGCTGTCGATCGTGCCAGAGCTGCCACGCGCCAGATTCAGGCGAGTGGTACTGTAACCACCAAAAGCACCGATCAGCCATTGGCCGTCACCCACAGGCAGTGGCGTGTCCACCCCCACGGAGACACCCGTCTGATTTTGTTTATAACCGTCACCGTACGCGTTTTTGACGTTGTACTGATTTCCGTAAGTACGTATCCAGAGACCGGATATCGAGCCTTGAGTGTCCGAGTCCAGGACAGCGGAGGACCTCGTCCGAGGCTGGGTGCCGGCCATTCGGCGGTCGCCGAGACGGGTATTGAGGGTGGTCCTTTCAGAATAAATCACTGTGGGAACAGTACCGGCAATTGCCATGGCTGTTTTCGACCCCGTGCTTGGCGTCGCCGCATCGGGTTGCAGGAACAGTCCTTGGTCTTTTTTCACCAACTTGTAGGCTAAAGCGCCAACGTCTACCTGACCGTTTTTCAAGGAGAACTCCGCACCTCCCGAGGCGATGTTACCCACCTTGACCGGCGCACCGTTGACTGCTTCGCTGGCAGTGGCAGCCACCACCAACTCATGCTTGCCCGATGCCGATTCCGTGACATTCAAAAAATCGGTATTGCCGGTGGCAACATCCGTGCCCATAAAGAACTGACCGTTGCCTGACAGGTTGGCGATGTCCAGGCGTGTGAACGCCTGATTCGTTCCGAAGCGTACGCTGCCGCCCTGCATATCAAGGCTGGTGAGAGCATTGCTGCCCACCATGTTCCACTCCGCACCACGGCTGATCGACATGTTGCTGACCCCCGTGACGGCACCCTGCAGGATCGCATTATTGTCCAGCGTCACGACGCCAGCTCCGGAACCTTCGATGTTGCCGGTCAGCGCGCTTCGGGTATCGAGTGTCACCAAATCAACGTTAACCAAATTGCCGTCAAGGCTTGCAGCGTTTCGCAACAGCACGCTGGCTTGTCCACCCTCAGCGACTTCGATGTTGCCAAATAGCTTGCTGTTGTCGACCTGGAATCGGGCAGCGGCACCCTCAATCACCTCCAGGAGGTTGCCGTTGCCTCCGATCAGGTTGGAACCGTTGTTTACTTCGATCAAGACCGGCTGGCCCGCCGGAGTTGCGAAATTGACATTAATCGCAGCACCCGTACGGCCCTGCACGGTTGATCCGTCCAACTTCAACTGGCTCTGCCCGGTCCGGTCGCCGGGATTCAGCACCGTATCCTCCCCGAACATGACGCCATTGAGACCGCCGATGATCTGGCTGCCGGCACTGACATTGGCGTGGCCGCCGACCAGCTCCAGACCAATGCCATCCGGATCCGTTCCCTCCACCCGGGTATCGGCGAGGTTCAAAGTACTGAGCGACGTCACTGCGGCACCTGAAATACCTCCAAGCAACGTGCTGCCGGTCACGGTCGCGGTTGATCCCACAGGTATCTGCAGGTCCCGAGCCAAGGACATTGCCCTGCCTTGACTGGTCAACGTACTGCCTATGACAGTGGCCGAGCTGTCAGTCAATGCGAGTGCGGTATCAAAACCTGTACTGGTCACCGTAGATCGGGCCAGATTGATGCGGGCACCTGAAGATGCATCTATCTGTGATGTGGCAGCGGTGTCGCCGTTGAGCGTTCCACCACCGACTAAGATATTCAGCGCGCCGGCACCATTAATGTTTAGAGTTGCCGTTGCGGGGATAAACCACGCTTCGGGTGTTGCACCACTGGAGACGGTTTCCACCTCTCCCGGCAGAAGATTTCGCGAATAGGCGGACTCTGAAGCGGCCATGATTGCCACTGCATAAGAGAGCACACCTGTGAACTTCATAACTGTCAGTCCCAGTATCTTTTCAAACTTCATAGTCACTACTCTCTGAGTTTTGACGGGACGGTAGAAAGACGGTTCAAACAAATGCTCCATCAGACGTCCGTCGTTGGCGGCGTCGGAGAATACCTACAACCCGGAACCTTCTATGTAGGACTATTCCTTTTATAAGTGGGATTTATCCCTTACCCTTGAAATACATCTGTGTTTTTACGACAGACAGCGACAGCACTGCCGGGAGAGTCGGTCTCTCCCGGCGAATGCAGCTCTGAACTTTTATACGTTGGTTATGGCGCGGGATCCCAACCCGGTTCCGATTCACAGTACAAGAAGTCGGCATTGAGCAAATAAATCGTCATTTCCGTTACCCCTGACGTGGGAACAGTCGGTGTCGAATACCAGACTTTTACATAGCCAGCGTAAAAATCTGATGGATCCGGGGTTTCCGGTGGGGGCACTGGAACATTGCGAATCACCGGACTATAAGGCCCAACATCAAAGATCATCCCGGCCGTCAGTTCGGCAGCGGTAATTTTCCGGGTTTCGGTGAACTCAGTATCAGCCGGCGCCGGTATTGTATAATCGTCCTTGTGGAATCCACGCCAGTTAAAGGTGATCTCCATATCCTGGACGAAGTGGTTATTTGGTGGGATCCGGAATCTCGCCACATGATCCGCACCGGTCAGACTCTCGCAAATGATGAATGGATCTGCTGTGCCATCTCCGGCTGGCCGTACGAACTGCGGCGGATCAAGGTTGATGACTACGGTGTTGACCGTTACAGGCGTTTTGACCGACGGTTGAGTGTTGTTACGGTTGGGGTTTTCATACTCCCACCATGCTTGTTTCGTCCCCTGACCGCCTTGGCTGACAACATCGTAAGGCAATTCAACTTGAATGATTGTATTGATATTTGTATCGGACAACGGCTCTGAATTTACAACCACCTCGTCCTTATCGCCATGGTACTTCAGGGTTACCTGATCACCCGGTGCCGGGTCTGGAAATGTACCGCCACTCGCAGGCGAAACATCGATGTACGCTATAGCCGTTTGATTGGCGTCGTGTGGGCCTAGCACGTTATCCGTGACAGGTGCCTGTCCCCGCACAATCAATGGCCTGAAATCAGGATTGACCTCAGGAGGCGGGTTGGATGGATCGACGATATAGGGAGGGTTCGTCGAGAAATCCGTGTTGACCGTCGTATCCACTTTACTGACGGATAAATTGCTACGCATCAAGTCAGCCTTGACCAGAACAGGCAGCTCGTAATTTGTGCCGGTCTGATTATCGAAATACTCTTTGCTCAGACCCTCCCAGGGAATGGTGAAAATCAGCTTGTTGAGGGTGCTGAACGGCAAGTCCTGGGCCGGCTGGGCTCCCCACTTGACACTCACCTCGTCGTCGTTGCGTGTGTCATTCGGCCGAGCCACTTCCACCGTTACACCTTCACGCGCATCCTTCAGATCGATCAGACCATCGTTGTTTGCCGGGACGACCAATGGACCCAATTCTGGCAGCGGCAGAAAACGAGTGTTTTTGAAATTCACTGACCAAGCACTTTCGTTGCCTGCATCATCAGTAATAATGAACCAGATGAAGGCCCTGCCGGTGGTTATTCCTCTCAACTCGGAAGTTGGAATCACTACCTCACCATCGGCAGGCATAGCGTTATCGTAGAAGGGCGAAACCTGAGGAGGATTGGTTCGTTGACCTGCCACATACAGTCGCACGTGGTCTGTTGGCTGAGCATTGGCGTAATTGGTGTCAATCGCTACCCTCAACCCCATTGCGCTTTCCGGGAGACTCGCCCAGTTGTCGTCGAGGTCGCCGGGAGCATTGGGAAACGTCACCCGCGGAGTTGATTTAACGCCGGGTGTTTGCCCGGGATTGGTGCCCGTCTGCACCGGTTTCGCTTGCCACGGCGCGGTACGGTCAATGAACAACTGCATGACAGGCGATGTCAGCGGATTGAGGCCCCCTTGAAAAAGAACGCATCTGACCCAGATCGGTGTCGGGCCATCTGGCGTAGCATCTTCTCCCAGATATTCGGTAGGTAATGTGACCGTGAATTTGCGAGGCCTGTTCGCTACGACACCGAGATTCACGCGTGAAAGCCTTGTGAAGTCTGAGGGTTGTGGGTTGTCAGGTGGCTGGGTTCGTGTGACCTCCAGCGCCACCTGATCACGATCATTCGGCGACAACCAGACGCCTGTATCCAGTAAAAGATCGAGAGTGCGTCCCACAGGAATTGCGGCTACAGGAATAATGTCGGCGGTGGGGCCGCGACCATCTGGTAATTCAGGTGTAGGAGCAACCAGTGTTCCGTTATCCTGCCCCGATACCCCAACTTGATAAATTGTCATGTGCTTTCTCCATTATGCTGAAAATTGAATATCAATCCTTACCTCATCGATAAAAGCGTTTGCCGCCAACATCAGTCATTACAGCTTTTTCAGTTACAACAACGTACTTGCTACATCCAGCTTGCATCCGAACAAAAGCCACTCTCGCCTGGAATAACCCTGTCTATCTTCACAAGCCCTGTATAAGAGCTGAAGATCGGAACGCGATTACGCACCAACACATAACTTGTAACTGCAGAATCATTGTTAGTCATTGGTTCGATATGAGTGGCGAATGGCTCTATCACAATCGAAATCGGTTTTTTATCCCTTATATCTGCTGCAGTGATGGTCTTTGTAAACGTCACCAGAGGCGTCAATGCCGTACCCGAGCCGTTTAAAGAGTCCCACCCTTGCCACTTCAATTCGATGGCATCCTGCGCTTGAAAACGATCGTCGAACGGAATGGATACGCGTATACCCTCCCAAACAAATAAAGCATCAGGATCATGGGGATTGTTTTTAGTGCAATTTATATAGCCCCACGGAGTGGCATCGGGGAAAGTCGGCTCTTTAAGAACTTTGGGCGGTGGCGTAATTGCAAACGTCAAACGCCGCGGCAGGGACGTCGTATCGTTGACCGACCGAACCATGTACCTGATTTCGAAGGAAGGCACATCAGGAAGTAATGTCGGCTCTACCGGGATAAGAAACTCCAGTGCGTCATCGGCAGCCCCGTAGAAGCGCTCCTTGACTGGATCCGGTGTTCCCACTATGTAAATTTGGACCCTGTCAATCCGAGCGTCCACCGGGAAGGCCAGCCAGCGGGAAATGATGACGCCGATGCCCTTCTGTTTCGCATCTGCCGGCAACGTACCCGCAGGATCCGAAGCGTCGACCCCCTCCACTCGCGGAAGATCAAGCAATACACCTGCATCGGAGGTGTTCGCGGTTGCGGCTTTATCAGGATCACTAGGCACTGGCATCGGCATTTCTCGCGCTTGAATAATTGCCCCATCACATGGGTGAAATTAAGCGCTCGTCCCTCAACGCTGGCTACTGTCATATCTGACAGGTAAATCGACCGTCTGTCGGGAATTTTTAAATGCCGTGCCTGTCGCTCAGCGGAACTCAGTTGACGGCGAGGCCCATAATAGGGTTTCCTGAAACCGGTTTCAGTCGCTTGACGGAAGCAACGTCAATAGCGCCAATAATAAGGTCCATACCGTGAATGACTTCTCCGCCGCCCAGCGCAGCCGCGTGACCATGCTCGACGTCGCCGAACACGCCGGCGTCTCCAAGGCCAGCGTCTCGCGCTTCATCGGCGACGACCGCGCCCTGCTCTCCGATGCCACGGCCCTGCGCATCGAGCAGGCGATTGCCGAACTCGGTTATCGCCCCAACCAGATGGCCCGTGGCCTGAAGCGTGGGCGCACCCGCCTGATCGGCATGTTGGTGGCCGATATCCGTAACCCTTATTCGATTGCCGTGATGCACGGGGTGGAAACCGCCTGCCGTCAACACGGCTACAGCCTGGTGGTGTGCAACACCGATCGCGATGACGAACAGGAGCGGCAGCACCTGGCGTTGCTGCGCTCGTACAACATCGAAGGCTTGATCGTGAATACCTTGGGTCATCACCGCGATGAGTTACGCGAGCTGCATCGGGAAATGCCCATGGTGCTGGTGGATCGCAAGGTCGAGCAGCTCGATAGCGACTTGGTGGGGCTGGATAATCCGGCCGCCGTCGAGATGGCCGTTGCTCACCTTGAAGCACGCGGTTATCGCGATGTGCTGATGGTGACCGAGCCGTATGACGGCACCAGTTCGCGGATCGAGCGGGTCAGCAGTTTCAAGGCGCAGATCGAGCAACGTACGGCGCTCTCGGGCGCGGTGGTGGAAACCGGTGGCGATCTGACCGCGCGTTTGAACACCTTTCTGCAAACTCCCGGCCCTGGCCCCAAAGCGCTGTTTTGCGCCAACGGCATCGCCGCGCTGGCCAGTACCCACGCGTTGCGTGAGTTGCAGTGCAATCTGTTCGAGGATGTCGGGCTGATCGCCCTGGATGATCTGGATTGGTATCCGCTGGTGGGCAGCGGGATTACCGCCCTTGCCCAGCCGACCGAGGACATTGGCGCGAGTGCGTTTGAGTGTTTGCTCAAGCGGTTACGGGGGGATGACGGGCCGGTGCGGACTCTGGATTTTCCGGCCCAGTTGGTTGTGCGGGGGTCGACCCTTGGAAATCTTCAGTGACTGGACTGGCCTCTTCGCGGGCAAGCCCGCTCCCACAGGGATCTATGGCGTTCACAAAACCTGTGAAAGCGGGCTTGCCCGTGATGGGGCCCTGAAGAACCCCCCATAACTCAACATCAATATTTTTTTGAACAAAAATGAAACCGGTTTCAGAGGTGTAGAACAATGAACAAACCACCCGTTTCCATCAGCCTGTCCAGCTACGGCGCAGAACTCGTCCGCCAACGCGGCCAAGGCAGTTTCATCGAGGTATTGGCCGCTGCCCATGCCACGCACATCGAGTGGCGCGAAGAGTTGCTGACGGACGAAAGCCCGCTGCAACTGGCCACCGACACCCAGTCCCAAGGCTTGGAAAGCATCTATTCCTCGCCGATAGAACTATGGCTGGCGGGTCAGTCGAAACCCAATCCCGAACTGATCACCACCCTGGCGCGCGCCGAAACGTTCGGCGCCAAATGGCTGAAGGTCTCCCTGGGTTACTTCACCAACAAGAATGACCTCCAGACCCTCAGTCGCGCACTGACCCGGAGCCCGGTACAGCTGCTGGTGGAAAACGACCAGACCTTGCACGGCGGTCGCATCGAACCGTTCCAGCGCTTTTTCGCCGATGTCGAACAACATCAGCTGCCGATCAAAATGACTTTCGACATCGGCAACTGGCAATGGCAGGACCAATCCGCCGCCAGCGCCGCGCGGTTGCTCGGTCGGCATGTCGGCTACGTGCACTGCAAGGCAGTGGCGCGCCGGGCCGACGGCAAACTGGTGGCGGTGCCACCGGCCGCCAGTGACCTGCATCTGTGGGGCCAACTGCTGCGGCACATGCCCCAAGGGGTGATGCGCGCGGCGGAGTATCCATTGCAAGGCGATGACCTGGTGCAACTGACTACCGAACATGTCGCCACCCTCGCCTGTCTCGGCCAATTACGTCTGGAGAACGCGCATGTCTGAGTTCGATATCCTGTCGTTCGGCGAAACCATGGCGATGTTTGTCGCCGAGCAGAATGGCGATCTGGCCGACGTCGGCCACTTCCACAAACGCATTGCCGGGGCGGACAGCAACGTCGCCATTGGCTTGTCGCGGTTGGGGTTTAACGTCGCCTGGCTGAGCCGGGTGGGCGCTGATTCTCTTGGCCGGTTCGTCATCGATACGCTGGAGAAAGAAGGCCTGGATTGCAGCCACGTTGACATCGACCCGGCGCACCCCACCGGGTTTCAACTCAAATCCCGCGCAGATGACGGCAGCGATCCGGTGGTCGAGTATTTCCGTCGCGGTTCGGCGGCCAGTCACTTGTCGGTGCAGTCGATTTCCCTGTCGCTGCTCAACGCCCGGCACTTGCACGCCACCGGCATTCCCCCGGCGCTATCCGCGTCGGCCCGGGCAATGTCCTTCGAACTGATGACCCGCATGCGCGATGCCGGGCGCAGCGTGTCCTTCGACCCGAACCTGCGGCCGAGCCTGTGGGCCAGCGAACAGCAGATGATCAGCGAGATCAACCGCCTCGCCGCCCTCGCCCATTGGGTACTGCCGGGGTTGAGTGAAGGACGGTTGCTGACCGGTTTCGAGGAACCGGCTGACATCGCGGCGTTTTACCTCGACCAGGGCGCCGAAGCCGTGGCGATCAAGCTTGGCCCGCACGGTGCGTATTACCGCACGCATCAGGATGAAGGTTTCGTTGCCGGCGTGCCCGTGGCAACGGTGGTCGATACGGTCGGTGCCGGTGACGGGTTTGCCGTCGGCCTGATCAGCGCCCTGCTGGAGAACCACAGCGTTGCCCAAGCCGTGCAGCGTGCCAACTGGATCGGCAGCCGCGCGGTACAGAGCCGTGGGGATATGGAAGGGTTGCCCAATCGACTGGAAATGTCCGCCGAGTTTGCGGCCGTCATTCGCGAGCAAGCCCGCTCCCACAGGGGATCTGTGTCTGAACCCGATCCAATGTGGGAGCGGGCTTGCTCGCGAAGAGGCCATCACAGTCACTGAATGATCTGAACCCAAACCGTTACCTGCTGCGACAAAAACAACAAGCTCAGGAGCATCACTATGAAAACCGCAACACTGGCCACCCGCCGCTGGTGGTACATCATGCCCATCGTCTTCATCACCTACAGCCTGGCGTATCTGGACCGCGCCAACTACGGGTTCGCCGCCGCTTCGGGCATGGCCGCCGACCTGATGATCACGCCCGGCCTGTCGTCAATGCTCGGCGCCCTGTTCTTTCTCGGCTATTTCTTCTTCCAGATTCCGGGCGCGATCTACGCCCAGAAGCACAGCGTGAAGAAACTGATTTTCGTCAGCCTGATCCTCTGGGGCGGCCTGGCGACACTGACCGGGATCGTCTCCAACGCTTACTGGCTGATCGTGATCCGCTTCATGCTCGGAGTGGTCGAAGCCGCGGTGATGCCGGCGATGCTGGTGTACCTGTGCCATTGGTTCACCCGTGCCGAACGCTCGCGGGCCAACACTTTCCTGATCCTCGGCAACCCGGTGACCATGCTCTGGATGTCGGTGGTGTCGGGCTATCTGGTGCAGCATTTCAGCTGGCGCTGGATGTTCATCATCGAAGGGCTACCGGCGGTGCTGTGGGCGTTTATCTGGTGGCGTCTGGCCGATGATCGTCCGGCCCAGGCCAAATGGCTGACCGGCCAGGAGAAGCAAGATCTGGAAAGCGCCCTGGCCGCCGAACAGGTCGGCATCAAAGCGGTGAAGAACTATGCCGAAGCCTTCCGCTCGCCGAAAGTGATCATCCTGGCGTTGCAGTTCTTCTGCTGGAGCATTGGCGTCTACGGCTTCGTGCTGTGGCTGCCGTCGATCCTCAAGGCCGGCGCGCAAATGGACATGATCGAAGCGGGCTGGCTGTCGGCGTTGCCGTACCTGGCGGCAGTGGTCGGCATGCTGCTGGTGTCCTGGGGCTCGGACAAATTGCAGAAGCGCAAACGTTTCGTCTGGCCGCCGCTGCTGATTGCCTCCATAGCGTTCTATGGTTCCTACGCCTTGGGTGCTGAACATTTCTGGTGGTCCTACACCCTGCTGGTGATTGGCGGCGCTTGCATGTATGCGCCTTACGGTCCGTTTTTCGCGATTGTTCCCGAGATTCTTCCAGCCAATGTCGCTGGCGGCGCGATGGCGTTGATCAACAGCATGGGCGCGTTGGGTTCGTTTGGCGGTTCGTATCTGGTCGGTTACCTGAACAGCTCCACCGGGTCGCCCGGCGCTTCCTACTTACTGATGAGCGGCGCGTTGATGCTCTCGGTGGTGCTGACGATTTTCCTCAAGCCTGGCGCCAGTGACCGGGTCGTGGCCAAGGCCGCTGCGCACCCGCCAGTGACTGCTCACCCTTGAATTGAAGTTGAGACGATGACGATGAAAAAGCAGGTCGTGCTGTACAAGAAACTCTCGCCGCTGTTGATGGCTCGCCTGCATGAGCACACCGAGGTGACGCTGATCGACAGCCTCGATGCCGAGGGCCTGGCCAAGCTGCGCCAGGCCCTGCCCCGTGCCCAAGGGTTGCTCGGCGCCAGTCTGAAACTGGACGCCGGGCTGCTGGATCTGGCGCCGAACCTGGAAGCGATTGCCAGCGTGTCCGTGGGCGTCGACAACTACGACATCGACTACCTGACCGAGCGGCGGATCCTGCTCAGCAACACCCCCGACGTGTTGACTGAAACCACCGCCGACACCGGCTTCGCGCTGATCCTGGCCACCGCCCGGCGCGTGGTGGAACTGGCGAACATGGTTCGCGCCGGCCAGTGGAACCGCAACATCGGCCCGGCGCATTTCGGCAGCGATGTACACGGCAAGACGCTCGGCATCATCGGCATGGGACGGATTGGCGAGGCGTTGGCGCAACGCGGGCATTTCGGTTTTGGCATGCCGGTTGTGTATCACAGCCATTCGCCGAAACCGGCGGTGGAACAGCGCTTCAACGCGCAATACCTCAGCCTGACCGAGTTGTTGCAACAGGCCGATTTCATTTGCCTGACCTTGCCGCTGACCGCCGAAACCGAAAAGCTGATCGGCGCCAGGGAATTTGCCTTGATGCGCCCGCAAAGCATCTTCATCAACATTTCCCGGGGCAAAGTGGTGGATGAAGCGGCGTTGATCGAAGCGTTGCAGCAGAACCGGATTCGCGCCGCCGGGCTGGACGTGTTCGAGCGCGAACCGCTGCGCCCTGACTCGCCGTTGTTGCAGTTGAACAATGTGGTGGCGACGCCGCATATCGGCTCGGCGACTCATGAGACGCGGGAGGCGATGGCGACTTGCGCGGTCGAAAATTTGTTGGCGGCGTTGGCGGGTCAGCGGCCGGCAAATCTGGTGAATGGGCGAGCGTGGAAAGGTTGAGGCATTTGATCGGATGCGCCGAATCCAGGTAGCCAGGTGCCGAAAAAGGTAGCTCAGTGATGTGCGGCCGCTGAGCAATCCCGCTGACTTCTTTTATCAGAAAGCAGGCAGATCGCCGCGCACCAAACGTGCAGTGGTACGTTCGATGTCGGACAGGTGGGCATACGCAAGGTTTTGCGCGGCCTGGCGCATGGCCGCACTCAAAGGCATGCGGCAGCCCAGTTCGACAGCAACCAGTGCCGGGCGGTCAACCGGCTGGCCGATGCGCGACAACAGTTGCACCGTGGCTTCTTCCACGCCCTCGACTTCGGCAACGATGGCGCGTGCCACTTCCCACGCCAGCGCGTTGTACAGCTTGCCGACATGGGAAACCGGTTTTTTCCCCGCCACCGCTTCAAGCGACATGCTGCGGCAAGGTGTGATCAGGCCGTTCATGCGGTTACCGCGCCCAACCTGGCCGTCGTCGCCCTGCTCTGCGCTCAACCCGGTGACGGTCAGGTAAATCCCGTCCACGCCGATCGCGTTCGTATCGTCGAGTGTATTGACGGCTAGATCACAAGGGCTCGCCAGGGTCGCGCGTAAATGCTCCGTGATCGACTGTTTGACCGCGAAATACTCTGCTGCATGGTGAATCTCCCGATCGATAAGCGCCAACGCGACGGTGAATGTCATCCTGTCGCCAACCCGCACCCCCATGACCTTATAGTCGTCGCCCGCCGCCGGAAACCGCGCTTGAAACTCGGCCGAGTGCAACAGCGTCCCCAGTAGCAGCACCTGTTTTTCAAGGGGTGAGTATGGCGCGAAACCGACGCCGAAGGAGGTGTCGTTGGCCAGCGCGTGAGACATACCGCGCACAAAAGCCTGCTGCAGATTGGGGCTGCCGCTACGTACCGCACATTCGATTCCGAACAACGCCGGATCGCAGCGCAGGTTCTCGGACAAATAGCGACGTGCGGCTGCATGCACACTTTCGGCCAGCCCGGCGTCCGGCAAGGAACTGGCTCGGCCGCACAGGATCAGGCGCATCGGCGTCAGCACCTGTCCACCACCAAAGTGCGGCTGGCTCTGGCCGCCGATCAACAAGGCCTTGTCGACGTTGTAATGCTGAATGCGCCCATAGGCTTGCAGGTACGCGCGGTTGAGCGCCAACGACACGGCTTCCGCGACACCATCGCACAGGCTGTCCGGATGACCGATCCCCTTGTGTTCACACATTTCGACTTCGCTCATCCGGTGCAAGCGTTCACAGGCAGAAATGACGAACCGGGTCCTGACGCTCATGTTCCCCTCCGCGTTACCTTCCGATCGGCCGGGTCTACTCAGTACCTCGTGCACGACGGCGCTGTTTGCGATCAGCCCGTGAGTGCCCGTGATGAGTGAGTACGGAAGTCATGGCGCAAGCTCCGTGATGGCTTGTGCAAGCAGTGTCGACAGATCGATGGCGTTGCTGGCGTGCCGGATGCTATTGCTGGTGAAGACCTGAATACCGGCCGCTTGCAGGTCGCGTTGGGCGTGTTCCGCATACACTCCGTGCACCGCCAAGGCCACCGGTGGGCGCATGCCTGCTCGTTGCAGGTGCCCGGCGGTTTCGAGCAGGGTATGCCCCGTCGAAATGATGTCGTCGATCAACACCGGGGTGTGTTCTCGCCAACGCTGGATATCGGGCACGGAGACCGCGACCTCCCGATCGCCGAGTCGCATTTTCTGCAACACGATGAATGGCGCTTTCGCCAGCCGGGCGACCTCCGATACCCATTGCTCGCTTTCGCTATCCGGACCGATCAACAAAGGTCGGGCGATCTTGCCGGGGATCCAGGTTGCCAGGGCCGGCGCGGCATGTACGACTCGATGCGGTACCGGGTATAGGGTGCCAAGATCATGGATACGATGCAGGTGCGGATCCACCGTCACCAACCAGTCGATGTGCGGGGCCAACAGAGCGGCGAACAGACGCGCGCTGACAGCCTCACCCGGATGAAAACGCTGGTCCTGGCGCATATAGGCCAAGTAGGGAGCAACCAGGCCCACAGAGCGGGTACCCATCTCGCGCAGGGTTTCCATAAGGAAGCACAGCGGTATGAACCGTTTGTCCGGGCAGTGCAGGCTGCACAAAATCACCGCGTCACGGCCCTGCACGTCGCTCAACACACGCACATAGCTTTCCTCGTCGGGAAACTGCCTCAATTGGCAGGCGGCGGGTTGCAGCCTCGCTGCCGCCGCCAGCCCGGTCTGTAAGGCCAGATTACCGTCGAGGCAAAACAGCAGGGGATTCATGACGCATCCTCCTCGATGAAGAAGAGTTCCGGGTGCTGCTGCGCATACTCCAGCGCATAGGCCAGTTCGCCCGGGCTTTCAGCATGTACGGTATAGAGCGGCTGATCGGCTTCGACCCGTTCTCCGAGCGCCGTACCGAGTACCAGCCCGGCCGCGGGGGCCGCCGGTGCCCCGGCCAATTTCCCGATGCGCGACAGTACGCGGTTGTCGATGCGGCACACACGGCCTTCACGGCCGGCCAGGACCGGGTGCCTATAGCGCGCCTGCGGTGGCTCTCGCAGTCCGCCCTGGGCGTTCGCGATGGCCTGGAATTTTCGCCAGGCGCTACCGCTCGCCAACGTTGTGGCGGCGAGTGCATAGCCACTATCGGCCGGCGCCTTGCCGGCCATTTCCAGTAACAGGCCGGCGAGGTCGAGGGTACGCTCACGCAAATCCGACGGCGCCTGCGCATCGCCGCGCAGCACCGCCAGAACATCGCGCGCTTCCAATGCCGGACCGATACCCCGCCCAACAGGGCCATCACCGTTCGAGACATGCACCTTGACGTTGAGGCCAAGCCGACCGCCGACCTCGACCAACAGCGTTTGCAATCGTATCGCCGCCGGCAGATCGCGTACTTTCGCGGTAGCGCCGACCGGGATATCGATCAACACATGACTGGCACCGGCCGCCAGTTTCTTCGACAACACCGAGGCCACCAACTGACCCTGGCTGTCCAAGTCCAGGGCTCGTTCGACCCGGATCATGACATCATCGGTGGGGCTCAGTTGCACGGCCGCGCCCCACACGACACAACCGTTTTCTTGCTCCACGACCTTGCGCATCGCCGGCAAATCGAGAGCGACCGGGGCCAGGGTCTCCATGGTATCGGCTGTACCCGCTGGCGAGGTAATGGCGCGGGAGGAAGTCTTGGGTATGCAAAGGCCGTTGGCCGCGACGATGGCCACCACGATGGGCGTGGTCCGATTCCCCGGCAGCCCACCGACGCAGTGCTTGTCCAGCACCGGTGACCGGTCCCAGTGCAGACGCTCGCCGGTTTCAACCATGGCTTCGGTCAGATAGCGGATCTCGGTGAGCGACAGTTGGTTGCCGGTACAGCCGGTTAGAAAGGCCGCCAGCTCCACGTCGCTGAATCGGCCGGCGTCGATGTCATTCACGATCGCGGTCAGCGCCTCCCGCGACAGCGCACTTCCATAGATCTTCCCGCGCACGGCGCTCATCGACTCTACCGGCGCCGGGTGACGCACGGCAACGCTTTCACCCTCCCGGGCACCGAGCAGCCGCCAGGCCGATTCCGATAGCCCAACCTCACCGCCGGCTATCCACCGTCCATCCACCACCATCAGCGTCGCGATGACGCGACGCGTGCCTTTGACCAGTTCGATACGTGACAAGGCGGAAAAACCTTCCGAGCGGCAGACGTGACAATCCCGCGGCATGAACGCCACCGGCTGCTGGTGGGTATCGATGCCGAGCCGGCGGACGCGTAACTCAAGCGCACTGCGTATCGGCATGAGCACGCTCCCTTCGGCGCCTTGGCGCAGCAAGTCGATTTGCTGAAGAAACCACTGTCCAGGACTTGTTCACTACTGCTGTCCTCCATGCGGTATACGGCACGGCGCTCATGGGGCTGGGCGTTGCGTCGCGTCGTCCGACTGACCGACGGATTCGGGCGCATGGCCTGCGTGATCGTCGCGGTGCTGGTGGCCGCAGCAGCCACCGTGCGCGTCATGCTCACCGCGATTGGCCTGTTCGTGACCGCCATGCCCACCGTGTCCACGATGCATGAACAAATGCATGAGCGGACAGGCCAGCAACAACAGGAATGGCAGGTAGGGAATGACGTGGGCCCGGTGCTCGGTCAACAGGAAGTACCCGGCGATGGCAAGAAAGCCGAGGAAGAACCCGTTGACACGGCCGGCGCTGCGAAGGGGGGCGTCATGGCGTCTCATAACTGATTCCTCCTGTGGGGTTTGCGACGGGCCTCGGCCATGTCCTTATCGAATTGGCGGACGCCGCGAAAAAGTTGCACCCCGACCAAGACCGGGCATAGCAGGAATATCGCCGCTATGGCCAACGATTTGCCCGTCAGCCCCAACAGGTAAATCACCGTTGAAATACCTGCGACACTGACCAGAAGGCAGATAATCAAAACTTCGCGTTTCATGATGTGGCCTCCTGGCTTAAACCAATACGGGCACGTTTAAGCAGCGCGGAGTTGGCGATGACCGACAGGGAGCTGAGTGCCATGGCGGCGGCAGCGATGATGGGGTTAAGCAGTCCAAAGGCCGCGATTGGAATGCCGATACTGTTGTAGATGAATGCCCAGAACAGGTTTTGTTTAATCTTGACCATGGTTGCGCGCGACAGCTTGATCGCGTTAACCACGTCACGCACATCGTTCTTGAGCAGGATGATGCCGCCGGTTTCCTTGGCTACATCGGAACCCGAGCCGATGGCGACGCCGATATCCGCGGCAGCCAGGGCAGGCGCATCGTTGACACCATCACCAACCATGGCCACGACCTGCCCTTCGCTTTGCAATTGACGGATCACTGCGACCTTGTCGTCCGGCAAGACCTCGGCAATCACTCGCTCGATGCCCACCTGGCGTGCGACCGCTTCGGCAGTACGGTGGTTGTCACCGCTCAGCAGCACGACCTTGATGCCGCTGGCCTGCAACGCCGCAACGGCCTCGGCTGCTTCAGGTTTAATGGTATCGGCCACGGCGATCACACCGAGCAAACGGTCATCGACTCCGACCAGCATGGCGGTTTTGCCATCGGCTTCCAGACGGATGAGGTGCTCCTCGGCAGCCTCGGTCGAAATGCCTTGGCGGGCGAATAAACGCCGGTTGCCCAGCCAGAGGGTGCGATTGTCGATCTTGCCTTCGATGCCGTGACCGGCAATCCCTTTGATGTCGCTCGCTTTCGGCAGGCTGATATCGCGATGCCGGGCGGCGCGCACAATCGCGGCACCAAGCGGATGTTCCGAACCGGACTCCACGGCGGCAGCGAGCATCAAAACCTCGTGTTCCGACGCTGCGCCTAGCGAAATCACATCGGTTACGTTGGGTTCGCCTCGGGTAATCGTGCCGGTTTTGTCGAACACCACCGTACTCAGTTTTTCTGCCCGCTCCAGCACTTCGCCGCCGCGAATCAGGATGCCGTTGTCGGCCCCCTTGCCAACACCGACCATTAACGCAGCGGGCGTCGCCACGCCCAGGGCGCAGGGGCAGGAAATGATCAGCACCGCGATAAAGGCCAACAGCCCTTGCGGAAAACTCCCCGCAACAGACCAGCCGACCAGGGCCAGTATCGCGACCGTCACCACCGCAGGCACAAAGTAGCCGGTGACCTGATCGGCCAACCGCTGGATCTGTGCCGTGCTGGTCTGTGCTTCCTCAACCATCCTGATGATCTGCGCCAGTGCGGTATCGGCACCGATCCTGCTCGCCTTGAAAGTGAGCACCCCGCTGCCATTGAGCGTCCCTCCAATCACCGGACTGCCCGGGTGTTTGTCGACCGGCATCGACTCGCCGGTCAGCATGGACTCATCCACCGTTGACTGACCTTCACTGACATCGCCATCGGTAGGGATTTTCTCGCCTGGCTTGACCATCAGAAACTCCCCGGCCATGACGTTTTCAGCGGGCAAGTCGACCTCTTGTCCGTCACGAATCACATGCGCAATCGCAGGCTGGAGATCAAGTAAGCGCCGTACCGCCGCCGAGGACTTTTTCTTGATGATCTCCTCCATGTACCTGCCAAGCAGTACGAAGGCGATGATGACCGCCGACACCTCGAAATAGACGTCGCGCTCGGCTACCTTGACCGGCAGGACATCCGGGAAGAACAACACCGCGACACTGTAGAAATAGGCGACCGATGTGCCGAGGGCGATCAGAAAATCCATGTTGATGCTACGGGTGCGAATGGCATTCCACGCCCCCTTGTAGAAACTCCAGCCACCGATGAACTGCACCGGTGTTACCAGCAGGAATAGCCAGATACCCCACGTGAACCAAGGGAGCGCCGGGATCGGCACCCAAGTCAGCAAGGTGGCACCCGCGGCCAGCGCGATGAAGGCGCCCGCACGCAGCAGTGCCAAGGCCAGTACACCGGTCAGGGCGATAGTCACGCGGGTTTTCATCGCCTTCAGTTCATTTTCTGGCGACTCGAAGATGCGCAGGCAGCTATCGCTGCAAAAGTAATAGGTGCGCCCGCCACGTTCTCGTGACAACGCCATGGTCATATCAACCATCATCCCGCAGATCGGGTCTTTCGCCATTTTCCCTGATGCAAGCGCCTGCTGGTGTTGGCTGTGCTGCATGTGTGATTCGCTCATCACGGCCTCCTACTCGAAGCAGCTATCAAGGCCTGCCATGCAGCTTGGCGGACAGCCACGCAAACAAGGTACCGACCACCGCGCCCCATACACTCAAGACCAGCAGTGGTCCGACGAAAGTCGCCACACTGTAGTCTTGCGGAGCTTGAAGACGACTGAAGTCGAGCCCATGGAACAAGGCGCTGAGAAAGGCGATACCCTGCGCCGGCCATAGCGCATAGAGCAACGCACAGATGGTGTAGGAAATGGCCATGGTCAGGGCCAGAGAAATGCCGGTTTTCCAGGGAGCGTTCATGGTTGTTTTCCTGAGCCTGGAGGGCTACCAGTCGGAGTGTTGGGGCTGTGGGGGGCTGACCAGGGCAGGAATGCCGGAGTCTGTTCACAGTAAGTTCGGTAGGCATCACCGAAGTGCGCAAGCATCTCCTGCTCTTCTCGCTTCGCCAGCCTGGCGTAGACCAACAGGAGAATTGGAAACATTGCCAGGGTGATCAATGTCGGCCATTGCAACAAAAAGCCAAACATGATCAGCACGAAGCCAGCGTACTGCGGGTGACGGATCCGTGAATACGGTCCGTCGAGCGCCAGTTGGCCAGTGCTTTGGGCGTTGTAGAGCACACGCCAGGCGGCTGCCAATAACCAGAAGCCGCCGGCGATCAGCAGGTTGCTGACAATGTGGAATGGACCCCAGTGTGGATTGACCTTCCACCCCATCATTACTTCGAGCAAATGCCCAGCGTCGTGCGAGAGGAAGTCGACGCCAGGGAAGTGACGGGTGAGCCAGGGCATCAACAGGTAGATCGTCAGCGGGAAACCGTACATCTCGGTAAACAGAGCCACCAGGAACGCCGAGAACACACCAAAGGAGCGCCAATCGCGGCTCGTCCTGGGCCGGGTGAAGCTGAAGGCAAACAGGATAAACACCAATGAGTTGATGATAACCAGCGACCAGAGACCGTAGGCCGATTCAGTATGGTTCATGGTGGGTGCTCCTCAACAACACACATCAGACGGGTGTTGGCTGCATTCACCCATCCAGCGCCAGAGCCATGTCATTTGCAGCAGCTCTACCGCACATTTACTTTTTCATTGGCATTTCCATCATGGACGACTGCTGCTCCATCATCTGCATCATCATGTCCATCATTCCTTTGCCTGTACCGTCCTTGGCGCCAGACATACCCATACACCCCATTGCACTCTGCTCCTTGCTCATCATGGCCATGCTGTCTTTCATCGCTTTCATGCCTTCTTGCAACGCCGCCTGGCGCTCAGCGGGAGTTTCAGCCGCTGCCGCTTTGTCATGTGCCGCCTGCATTTTCTGCATTTGCTCGGTCATGGCTTTGGTTGTGGCCGTCGATGCCGGAGCGGTGCTCACGGTTGCGTCGGCTGGCGCGTCAGCCGGGTGATGCGCATCCTCGGCAGCGACCATGAATGCATTGCTAACCAAGACGGCAGCCAGAACCCATTTAGAATGCACTTGCATGATGAACTCCTGAGATTGTGAGGGGATAAGCAGGAATGACCGAGTCGCGAAAAAGCGACGCAGCAGGACAGAGCAACCAGTGCTCCGCCACTCTGAGGCAGGGGGTCAATCGTTGAAACGGAGGAACATCAGCCGTACCGGGCTTTCCGGCGGCGCGGGACGTTTCAGTACAAGAGTGGCGTGGGAGGATTTTTGCTCAGGATCAAGCACCAGGATCATGACTGCCGCCGTGAGCAGTAACAGGGCGGCCCAGTGGGCAGGATCCAATGCTGGCGTCTGCAATCCAGGTTTTATCGCCGTGGCAGTGTCCTCACAGTTTTGAAGGCAACCATTGGCGTGAAGCGCATGACCATCCAAAACATGCTGCTCGACAGTGTGTGGCGCGGCCAAATTGTGAATCGGCTGTACCAGACACCCCTGGATTGCCATTACGGCCACAGCAACCACCCATCCTGCGAGGATCAGGCGCAGTAGGCGTTGGCGGTGCCGGCGGAACCAGTACATGAAGTACAACCTCGACTTATTACGTCGTATTGATTTTCAGTCTAGCCAGCAAAGCGATGAAGAAGTTGATCAATATCAAATTAGTCGATGACTCAGTCAGGCCCGCCGCGCCTGCAGCAAATCCACCGCACACAAGGCAATCCGCCGACACGCATCCGCCAGCCTCACCTGATCCACCACCAATCCTATGCGGATATGCCCCGCCGCACTCGGCCCGAAGGCTTCGCCGGCCAGCACCGACACGCCATAGCCTTCCAGCAGGCGCTCGGCAAAATCCTGGGCGCCGAGCCCGGTCTGGCGCACATCGACCATCACGAACATCCCGCCATCGGGTTTGATCGGCCGGATGCCGGGGCAACCGCTCAACCTCGCACACACCAGGTCGCGACGCTGGCGATATTCCTCGCGCATCAGCGCCACTTCCGGCAAGTCTTTATCCAGTGCTGCTTGCGCGGCATTCTGGACGAAATCCGGAATCCCGAACAGCATGCACAACGACAGATGCATCACGTGATCGGCCAGGGGTTTCGGGCCGATCATCCAGCCCACCCGCCAGCCGGTCATGGCATGGGACTTGGACAAACTGTTAAGGGTCGCGGTGCGTTCGGCCATGCCCGGCAGGCTGGCCGGGCTGATGTGCTCGCCCTCGTACAACAAATCGCTATAGACCTCATCGCTGATCAGCCACAGGTCGTGCCGCACGCACAGCGCCGCCAGTTCCTGCCAGATATTCAAGGACAGGCTGGCGCCGGAAGGGTTGTTCGGACTGTTGAGCAGAATGGCTCGGGTTTTCTCGGTGATCAGCGCCGCGATATCCGCCGGTTCGACCCGAAAGCCGTTTTCCGGACGCACCGCCACCGGCACCACGCTGGCGCCGCAGGCACCGAATACACCTTCATAGGTGACGTACATCGGCTCGGCGACGATCACTTCATCACCCGGATCGAGCAGGCATTGCGCAACCGAATACACCGCGCACTGCGCACCGGGCAGCACGATCACATGATCGGCGTCCACCTCCTGGCCACTGCGCCGCTGATGACGTTTGGCGATGCTGCTGCGCAGCGTTCGGCTGCCACGAACATCGGAATAATGGGTATCGCCGGCCAACAGGCTGTCGATCGCGGCGTGAACGATCGGCAGCGGTGTGTCGAAATCGGGATCGCCGATAGAAAGCAGCAGCACGTCGACGCCCTGCTCTCGCAACTCCAGCGCTCGATCGTGAATCTTCCAGGCTGCGGCTCCATCACCGGCGATTCGCTGGGTCAAGGCTGAATAGCGCATGTACTTCTCCTAACGCGCGAGTTCCAGTTTCAACCCTATCTCAAATCACGAAACGCGCCACCAAAGCGTTCAAATTTACTGCCAGGCGCGACAGTTCATGGGTGGCGGTGCTGGTCTGGTGGGCACCGGTGGCCGACTGGGTCGCCAGGTCGCGAATGTTGACCAGATTGCGGTCGACTTCGCGGGATACCTGAGCCTGTTCTTCCGAGGCACTGGCGATCACCAGGTTGCGTTCGTTGATCAGCTGAATCGATGAAGTGATCTGCTCCAGGGCGACACCCGCCGCACGGGCCATTTCCAGGGTGCTTTGGGTGCGCTGGTTGCTTTGTTGCATCGAGGAGACCGCCTCACCGGTGCCGTTCTGAATGCCGGCGACCATTTTCTCGATTTCCTGGGTCGATTGCGCGGTGCGATGAGCCAACGCCCGGACCTCGTCCGCCACCACCGCAAAGCCACGCCCGGCCTCCCCTGCACGGGCCGCTTCGATGGCGGCATTGAGGGCCAGCAGGTTGGTCTGCTCGGCAATGGCGCGGATCACGTCCAGCACTTTGCCGATGTCGCGGCCCTGAGCGGCCAGGCCTTCGATCATCAACGCGGTGTTTTGCACGTCGTGGGTCATGGTCTGAATCGCGTCGACGGTTTCCACCACCCGGTCACGACCCTCACGGGCGGCCTGGGTCGACTGCTTCGAGGCTTCGGAGGTCGACACCGCATTGCGCGCCACTTCTTCCACCGCGGCGGTCATTTCGTTGACGGCGGTGGCGGCCTGTTCGATTTCGTTGTTTTGCTGTTGCACGCCACGGGACGCTTCCTGGGTCACGGTACTGAGTTCTTCGGCGGCGGCGCCCAGTTGCGTCGCGGAGCCGGCGATCTGTTCGATGGTCTTGCGCAGGTTCGTCTGCATGGTGGCCAGGGCGCCGAGCAAACGGGCCGGTTCGTCGTTGCCGTCGACTTCGATGACCTTGCTCAGGTTGCCGCCGGCAATGGTCTCCGCCGCCAGCACCGCACGGTTCAGTGGCGTGAGGATGCTGCGGGTCAGCAGCCAGGCCAGCAGCACGGTCAACAGCGAAGCCATCACCGCAACCACGACGATACCGGTAAAGGCGCTGCTGTAATATTCACCCGCTTTGGCCGACGCGGCTTTGGCATCGGCGGCGTTGATCGCCACCAGTTTGTTCAGCTGCTCGCCCATCTGATCGGTGCCTTCCTTGATCCGCGTATTGATCAGGGTGCGCATCTCATCCAGTTTGTTCTGCCGCGACAGCTCCAGCATCTGGTTCTGGGCTTGCATGTAATTATCGAGAGTTGCCGAGAAGGTTTTGTACAGTGCCGCTTCTTCAGGGCCGGCCGGCAAGGCGGCGTAACTGGCTTGGGCGCTGCGCACCTTGTCGACGAGCACGCCGATGCGGGTCTGGGCTTCCTGCAACGCCGCCGGATCACGGTTGACCAGCACACGAAACGAGAGAATCCGCAGGCGCAGAACGTTTTCTGTCACATTGCCCAGAAACTCGATGCTGGGTAACTGCGTGGCTTCCATATCAATAGAGGCCTGTCGGATGATCGACATGCGATTCGCCGCAAACACACCCAGCACAATGACCAGCAAGGCGATGAAGGCGAAACCGAGGAAAGCTCGAGGCGCGATGTTCAGATTACGCAGTGACATAGGATGATCTCGGTAATTGAGGCGGCGAGCATCCTTGCGGTGATCACTGTCGGGCGGGCGATGGCGCGCACCTTTCAGTTTGGCGCCACTGTTGTAATAGGTTTGTGTACGCCTATTGGCTGTATCGGCCGGGGTTTAGGATTTTTGCAGGGGGTTGGAGAAATATTTTTCAAGGGGAACAGCAGTGTTTCAGCGGTGAAACACTTATGAGTCAAAACGCAAAACCTGTGGGAGCGGGCTTGCTCGCGAAAGCGGTGTGCCAGGCAACATCAATATTGACTGTGCCGCCGCTTTCGCGAGCAAGCCCGCTCCCACAAGGGCTGCGTGTTAATCAGGCCTTGCGGGCAGCCACCCGCCAAACCCGCGCGATATCGCTGGCGCGCTCACGCAGCAATCGCGGCGCCTCGGCGCAGGCCTGTTCCAGGGTCATCGGCCCGCTTGCCAAGGCGAACGCCGCGTCGATGCCATGCTCGTACAGGGCCTGATACCCCTCGCCCAAGGTGCCGGCGATGACGATGACCGGCACGCCGTGTTGGCGTGCAATGCGCGCCACGCCAAACGGGGCTTTGCCGCGCAACGTCTGGGCATCGAAACGGCCTTCGCCGGTGATCACCAGGTCGGCGCCTTTGACCGCTTCGGCCAGCCCCACCAGTTCGGCGACCACTTCCACTCCGGCCTGGAATTGCGCGCCAAGAAACGCCTTCGCGGCAAACCCCAGGCCGCCCGCCGCACCGCTGCCCGGTTCATCGCGCACGTCTTTGTCCAAGGCTTGCGCGCAATGTTCGGCAAAGTGCCCGAGGGCTAGATCCAGTTGCAGGACTTGTTCGGGCGATGCGCCTTTCTGCGGGCCGAAAATCGCTGAGGCACCGTGAGGGCCGCACAGCGGATTATTGACGTCGGCAGCAATGTCGAAACGCACCGCGGCCAGACGCGGGTCGATGTCGCTCAGATCGAGACGGGCCAGTTGCGCCAGCGCCAGACCACCCGGCGCCAGGGTTTGGCCCTGCGCGTCCAGCAGCTTCACCCCCAAGGCCTGCATCGCCCCGGCGCCGCCGTCGTTGGTGGCGCTGCCGCCAATCGCCAGAATCACCCGTTGCGCCCCGGCATCCAGCGCCGCGCGGATCAATTCACCGGTGCCGAAGGTGCTGCTGGTGCAGGCATCGCGCAGGTTGAGCGGCACCCGTTGCAAGCCACTGGCCTCGGCCATTTCGATGATCGCGGTATGACTCTGCGGCAACCAGCCCCAAGCGGCATCGACCGTGGCGCCCAATGGCCCGCGAACACGGGTGCGGCGCAGTTCGCCGTCGCACGCCGCCAGAATCGACTCGACTGTGCCTTCGCCACCATCGGCCATCGGGCACTTGAGCAATTGTGCGTCTGGCCAAACCTGCGCCAACCCCAGCGCAATGGCCTCGGCCACGCCCTGGGCACTGAGGCTGTCCTTGAACGAATCGGGGGCAATGACGATTTTCATGCGAATTCTCCAGTTCCAATGCGTCCATGCTGCCAGCAGGGCTGAACAATAACGCCGGTCCGCTGCACAAGCGGCCATGTGGATTATTGTTCATTTCCACAAAACCCTTGTCCGCACTGTTCGTCGTAGCAGCTGCCGAGCCTGCGAGGCTGCGTTCGGCGGCGAAGCCGTCGTGAAATCATGCGGCGCGGTGTGTCAGGTAAGCCGTATTTATAGAATTTACGACGACTGCGTCGCCGAACGCAGCCTCGCAGGCTCGGCAGCTGCTACGGAGCGGTGGTCGGCAGCTCGGTTTGTGGCAGGAGCTGGACGCCAAGGTACAGTGCGAGCATTCCGTCGAGCTTCAGCGGGTCGACGCCGCTGAGTTCGGCGATTCGCTCCATGCGGTAGCGCAAACTGTTGCGGTGGATGCCCAGGGCATCGGAGCAGGCCTGGCTCTGGCCGTCGTGTTCGCACCAACTGCGCAGGGTCGCCAGCAGTTGCCCGTTGCCGTCCTTGGCGATGACTTTACGCAGCGGCCGCAGCAGTTCATCCAGCGCATCGTCGTCGCGGTGCCGCCAGAGCATCACCGGCAGCCGATAACGGTTCAGGATCAACAAGCGCGAATGCGGCAACACATCGCGCCCGTAGGCCAGCAAATCGCCGACCCGCCGATAGCAGCGACGCAACCCCGACAAGCCGTCGGCCTGCCCGCCCACGGCGATGCGCAAAATGTTCCAGCCCAGGCCATCGAGTTTTTCCAGCAGCCGTTCATTCTCAACGGTTGGCGTAGCCGGGCGGCACCAGAGCAATGAAGATTTGGCCGAGCTCACGCACCAACTGTCCGGGTAGCGTGACGTCAACCAGGCGCTGAGCGCTTCGACGGTCTGGCTCGGGCCGTGTTCGATGCCCAACTCGAACAGATACGGCACCCGTGTCAGCTGTGGCTTGAGTCCCAGTTGCTGCGCTTCATCCAGCAACCGCGGCGAATCCCCCGCTTCGCTTAACAGCAATGCCAACAGATCGTCGCAACGCTGACGCCGCCATTGCTGCTCGGCCTGCTGATTGCGCTGGGCCACCAGCATCTCGGCGGTCATGCGCACCAGTTCGGCGTAGGTGCGCAATTGCTCCGGTTCGCCGGTAATGCCCAACACACCGATCAAACGCTGATCGAGCAACAGCGGCAGGTTGATGCCCGGCTGCACGCCTTTGAGATGGATCGCTGTTTGCGCGTCGATCTCCACCACGCGCCCGTTGGCCAGCACCAGTTGCGCGCCTTCGTGACGGGTGTTGATGCGCTCCGGCTCGCCGCTGCCAAGAATCAGCCCCTGACTGTCCATGACATTGACGTTATAGGGCAGGATGGCCATCGCCCGGTCGACGATGTCCTGGGCCAGGTCGTGATCGAGTTCGAACATAGCGCGGATCCTTGAAAACGTGATGGGATGGGTTGTTCACCCGCACAGGCCAGGGTCGCAAACCCTGTGCTCAGGCACAAAGACAACCACCCAGGGGGTGGCCGAGACTCACCGGGCGATCAACGTTACCCTTGCGTCGCAAAAAATCATAATAAAGAGAGAGCCCGCCATGTCACAGAGCGCTACTGCTACCCTGGCCAACGCTGACGACAAGAACGCCGTCTACAAACGCATTACCCTGCGTTTGATCCCCTTCATCTTCATCTGCTACCTGTTCAATTACCTCGACCGGGTGAACGTCGGGTTTGCCAAACTGCAGATGCTCGACGCGCTGAAATTCAGCGAAACCGTGTACGGCCTCGGTGCCGGGATCTTCTTCATCGGCTACGTGTTGTGCGGCGTGCCGAGCAACCTGGCCCTGACCAAATTCGGCCCGCGACGCTGGATCGCGTTGATGATGATGACTTGGGGCGCGCTCTCGACCTGCCTGCTGTTCGTCACCACACCCACCGAGTTCTACACCCTGCGCCTGTTCACCGGCGCCGCCGAAGCCGGGTTCTTCCCGGGCGTGGTGCTGTACCTTTCGCAGTGGTTCCCGACGTTCCGCCGTGGTCGCATCATGGCGCTGTTCATGTCGGCGATCCCGGTATCGGGCCTGCTGGGTAGCCCGTTTTCCGGCTGGATTCTCAATCACTTTGGTGCGGGCCAGGCTGGTTTGGCCGGCTGGCAGTGGATGTTCCTGCTGCAAGGCATCCCGACCGTGATTCTCGGCGCCCTCGCCTATTTCCTGCTCAGCGACAGTTATGCCAACGCCAAGTGGCTGACCCCGTACGAGCGTTCAGTGCTTGAAGCCGACCACGCAGAAGACCTGGCCAGTAAACCGAAAACCACCACCGACTCCTTGCGGGCAGTGTTCAAGAACCCGGCGATCTGGGCCTTTGGATTGATCTACTTCTGCATCCAGAGCGGTGTTTACGCGATTAACTTCTGGCTGCCGTCGATCATCAAGAACCTGGGTTTCAGCGACAACCTGGTGATTGGCTGGTTGAGCGCGATTCCGTACTTGCTGGCGGCGGTGTTCATGTTGATGGTCGGTCGCTCGGCGGACCTGCGCAAAGAACGTCGCTGGCATTTGGTGGTGCCGATGCTGATGGGCGCGGTGGGTCTGTTGATCGCCGTGAACTTCGCGACCACCCCAGCCATCGCAATTCTCGGCCTGACCCTCGCCACCATGGGCGCCCTCACCGGCTTGCCGATGTTCTGGCCGGTGCCGACGGCGATGCTGAGCGCGGGTGCGGCAGCCGGTGGTCTGGCGTTGATCAACTCCATGGGGCAGATGGCGGGTTTCCTTAGCCCGTATCTGGTGGGTTGGGTCAAGGACAGCACCGGGTCGACCGATGCGGCGTTGTACCTGCTGGCGGGTGTGATTGTGTGTGGGAGTTTGCTGGCGTTGCGCATGACCCGGACGTTGCGGGTTTAAGCTGCTGCGAAAATAAAAACGGCCCTCTCGGGCCGTTCTTCATTTCATGGATGCACCACTGCTTTCGTGGCGAGGGGCTTGCCCCCGTTGGGTTGCGAAGCGACCCCAAAACCTGTAACCACGGTGTATCAGAGAAATCGCATACACCGGATTGACGACTGCTGCGCAGCCGAACGGGGGCAAGCCCCCTCGCCACAACAAGCCCCCCTCTCCACAATGGATCAATCAGTTCTGAGGATCGAGGTTATCCAGCACCCGGTTGACAGCCAGCTCGCCGAGCATGACCACCGATTGAATCCCCAGCATCACGTTGCGATGCGGCATGTCCATCAGCCCGGCGAACTCACTGAGCATCATGCTCGCGGACGCCAGGGATTCGCAGGCGTTGACCAGCAGGGTTTCGTTATCGACCTTTTCACCGACATGGTAAATGGTGCTGGGTTTGCGCTGGGTGTCTTTGGGGATGGGTGGTTTGAGGTAATGGTCGAGGGCGCGGTCGGCGGCTTCGTGGAGTTTTTTGGAATCGAGGGATTCGTAGGGGGAAACGTCGTCGGGTGCTGGTGGATTGGGTGTTGGTTTGAACATAGATGAAACTCCTAAAGCGCTTAAAAGGAGCCATCACCCTCGCTACCAAACGATGGGTGGAGGCCATACGCAGGTTGGTAGACCGGGCTCTAGGAAAACGGCGCACCCGAAGGTGCCCTGCGCATGACCACCATAAAGACGAGACGAAAAGGCTCGGCAAAAGGCAGTGCTTTGCAATTAGAGACCCGGGCTACCAAACCCGATCGCTGTTTTTCAGCGACAAGGAAACGATACTGCCCAGGCTCAAGGCGCACTAGCCGGCGGATTCTGGCGCAGTCGTAGGCAGTGGCGCAAGAATATGTAGCCTCAGTGAGTATCTGGAGATGTCTTTTAAACATCGCCGTTAAACACCCTCCGGACTCCCCGCCTTGGCATCCAGCTCAATCAACAACCCACCCGGCATCTGCACGAAAATCTGCCAGATCCCGTCCTCCGGCACCTGCGCCACCTGATACGGTAAACCGCTGGACCGGACCCGCTGCAACACCGTCGCGGCCTCCTCGTCGGTGCGAAAGGCAATGTGGCTCAACGCCGTTTCATCGAACGTCGGCTGTTCGATCACATGCACCAGCGCCTGCGCATCCTGATACAACCAGCGTCCGGGGAACGGGAATGGCGGACGGCGTCCCGGCGCCAATCCCAACAACGAACCGAAGGCCTCCTGCAACGGTTGCCCGTCGGGGGTGTTGAAGGCCAGATGATCAAAGTGCCAACTCATAGCAACCCTCCTCCGTCGACGTCGATGACGGTGCCGCTGATAAAGTCGTTTTCCATGGCCAGAATAAACGCTGCCGCCAGATCTTGCGGGGTGCCGACCCGGCCCACCGGCAATGCGGCGGCGGTACGGGCAAACATCGCGGCGCGTTGGGTTTCGTCCATTCCGGCGTAAGCCTCGGTGTCGGTCACGCCGGGGCTTATGACGTTGACCCGGCGCGGTGCCAGTTCCTTGGCCAGTTGCTTGCCCAAAGCCTCCAGCGCCGCATTCAAGGTGGTTTTGATGAACTGCCCGGAGACGAATTTGCGCGACAACAAACCCGAGGTCAGCGTGATGCTGCCACGTGCGCTCAAGTATGGCAGCGCGACCTGGATCGCCCGCAGCGTACCCCAGAATTTGACGTCGAAGGCCTGTTGGGCGTGCTGCAAATCGCTGTCGGCCAGCGGTCTGGCACTCACACCCGGACCGGCCGTGATCACCAGATGATCGAAAGGGCCGATGCGTTCGAACAGCTGTCGCAACGACGCTTCATCGGTAACGTCCGCCGCTTCGTGTCGGATGTTTGCATCAAGGTCAACCGCTGGCTGGCGGCGACTCACCGCCACCACACGGGCTTCACGCTCGGCTGCGGCCCGGGCGACGGCTGCGCCTATTCCGCTGCTGCCACCGATCACCACGACGGTCTGATTGTGCAAGCAAGCGTTGAGTTGTGTCATGAGCCGATCTCCGGTCGGGTTAGGGAGATTCAATCTTCTCCGGTTGCCAATCGAAGAAAAATCCCGGTAAATCAGAAGGATCTTTAAAGGATTTTTACCAATGAGCTCGATTCTCGACCTGGAGATCTTCGTCCGCACCGCCGATTCCGGCAGCATTTCCGCCGCCGCCCGCGCCCTGGAGCTGACCCCGGCGGCGGCCAGCATCGCCCTCAAACGCCTGGAAACCCGCCTCGGCATCCGCTTGCTGGCCCGTTCCACGCGAAGCATGCGCCTGACTGAAGAAGGCCGGCGTTATCTGGAAAGTGTGCGACTGGCGCTCGCCGCGTTGGCCGAGGGTGAGCAAGCGCTCAAGCAACAGACCCAAGGCCTGAGTGGTGTGCTGCAACTGGCCGCGCCGTCGGACTTCGGGCGCAATGTGCTGTTGCCGTGGCTGGATGATTTCAAGCGCCAACACCCACATATTCAATTGCAGCTATTGCTCAACGATCGCCATGCCGACCTGTTCCGCGAGACGGTCGATGTGGCCCTGCGCTTCGGTGTGCCGAGTGACTCGACGTTGGTAGCGCTGCCGATTCTGCCGCAGCATCGCCGCGTGGCCTGCGCCAGCCCCGAGTACCTGGCCCGCCACGGCACGCCGCAGCATCCCGAGGAACTGGGCGAACACGGCGCCCTGCTCTACCTGCGCAATGGTCGGCCCTATAACAATTGGCGTTTCAGCCGTGGCGATGAGGTGCTGGAGGTCGATGTGCACGGCGACTACCTGAGCGATGACGGCGAAGTTGCCCGCCGCTGGGCATTGGCCGGCCATGGCATCGCCTATAAGGCCTGGCTCGATATCGCCGCCGATGTGCAGGCCGGGCGGCTGGTGACGCTGTTCGATGACTGGCAAGGCGAAAGCGTGCCGTTCAATTTGCTGTGCCCGCATCGGGTGCAGGTGTCGGAACGGGTCAAAGTGCTGCAAGCGTTTTTGCAGGAGCGTTGTGAGGCACTGCGTCGATAATTCAGATTGCTCCGCGCTGCGGTTCTTGGTATTTGATTGAGGCTTTCTCACCGGTAAAAGGATTTCGTCATGAGCTATCGCACGCTGGGTCATTCGGGTTTACAGGTGTCGACCCTCACATTGGGCACCATGATGTTCGGCGAACAGACCAGCACCGAAGATTCCCTGCGGATCATCGGCAAGGCCTGGGACCAGGGCATCAACTTCATCGACACCGCGGACGTGTACACCAACGGCCGCTCCGAAGAGATCGTCGGTGAAGCGATCGCCAGTCACCGCCACGAATGGGTGCTGGCCACCAAAGTCGGCTACGGTCCGGTGGACGGTGTGCCGAACCGTACCGGTTTGAGCCGCAAGCACCTGTTCAATGGTATCGAGGCCAGCCTGACCCGTCTGGGCACTGACTACCTCGATATCTATTACCTGCACCGCGAAGACCACACCACGCCGCTGGAAGTCACGATTTCGGCCATCGGCGATTTAATCCGTCAGGGCAAGATTCGCTATTGGGGTCTGTCGAACTATCGCGGCTGGCGCATCGCCGAGGTGATTCGTTTGGCCGACAAACTTGGCGTCGACAGGCCGGTGATCAGCCAACCGCTGTACAACATCGTCAACCGCCAGGCGGAAACCGAGCAGATCACCGCCGCGCAAAACTATGGCCTCGGCGTGGTGCCTTACAGCCCGCTGGCGCGGGGTGTGCTCAGTGGCAAGTACGCGCCGGACGTGACCCCGGACGCCAACAGCCGTGCCGGACGCCAGGACAAACGCATCCTGGAAACCGAATGGCGGATTGAGTCTTTGCGCATTGCCCAGCAGATCCAGCAATACACCCGGGACCGTGGCGTGGGCATCGTCGAGTTCGCCATCGCCTGGGTGCTGAACAACAGCGCCGTCACCTCGGCCATCGTCGGCCCGCGCACCGAAGCACAGTGGGATGCGTACACCAAGGCGCAGGCGGTGAAGATCACGGCGGAAGATGAAGCCTTTATCGATTCGCTGGTGACATCGGGGCACGCGTCGACGCCGGGGTTCAATGATGTGAGCCATTTTGTGTCAGGGCGTAAACCGCGTTCGGCTTGAGATTTATCGCGGGCAAGCCCGCTCCCACAGGGTTTTGTGTCGACCGCAAATTCTGTGTACGACACCGGCCAAAAATGTGGGAGCGGGCTTGCTCGCGAAAGCGGTGGGGCATTCAACATTGACGTCGACTGACACGGCCTCTTCGCGAGCAAGCCCGCTCCCACATTAGGTTTGTGTTGATCAACCACGTATCCTCTGCGCCCGCTTCATGCTCAATCAATGTCACGCGAGGACAGTTTGTCTAAAGGTATCGCTCTATCGGTCACAGCCTCGATGCTGTTTGCCGTCATGTATTACTACACCTCACTGCTCTCCCCCTTGAGCGGCGTGGAGATTTTCGGTTGGCGGATGCTGCTGACCGCGCCCTGCATGACGGTGTTCATGGTGGTGTCCGGGGAATGGAAACGCGTGGTCGAGATTGTTCGGCGGCTGGCCGCCAAGCCGAAGTTGCTCGTCGCCCTGATCGGGTCTGCAGCATTGCTGGGCCTGCAACTCTGGCTATTCATGTGGGCGCCGCTCAACGGCTATAGCCTTGATGTGTCGCTGGGGTATTTCCTGTTGCCGCTGTCGATGGTCCTGACCGGGCGAATCGTTTATGGCGAGCGACTTTCCTACCTGCAGAAAATCGCCGTGTTCTTCGCCAGCCTCGGCGTGCTCAACGAGTTGTATCAGGTCGGCGGTTTTTCCTGGGCGACGTTGCTGGTGGTGATCGGCTATCCAATCTATTTCATCCTGCGCAAACGCTTGGCCACGGACAACCTTGGCGGGCTCTGGCTGGACATGGCGTTGATGCTGCCGGTGGCGCTCTGGTTCGTGCAGGGAGGTGAACAAGGTTTTAACGTATTCGATCAACATCCGTGGCTGTCGCTGTTGATTCCGATACTCGGGGTAATCAGCGCTTCGGCGCTGGTGGTGTACATCATTGCCAGCCGGCTGCTGCCGTTCAGCCTGTTCGGGTTGTTGAGTTACGTCGAGCCCGTGCTGTTGCTGGGCGTTGCGTTGCTGCTCGGGGAAAGCATCAAGGCCGGCGAATGGCTGACCTACATTCCGATCTGGCTGGCGGTGGTGGTGTTGGTGTTTGAAGGGTTCAAGCATTTGATGCGGCATCGACGATAAGCCAGGCAATGACGAACCCTGTGGGAGCGAGCAAGCCCGCTTGTATGTTTAGACTTGAAGGGGTGGGTGGGACTAAAAGCCCGATTCTGACTCTAGCCAGTACAGACCGTGGGAGACTTCGTCCCACCCCTTCTACCTAAAAGCGCCAATAAGGAATTCATCGGCTAGGCCGACGATAGAGACAAGCCAGCGCAACGGTAGACCCCAACAAGCTCTTAAACCCTAGCTCCGAGGATTCGTCATGACAATCCTTACTTCGCAAGCGGTCGTGGGTGTTGATGTGGCCAAGGCTGAGGTGCTCGTCTATCGCGCCGATCTGCAAACCACACAAGCCATCTCCAATAATCGAGCAGCACTCAAACGTTGGCTCAAGACGCTGCCCGCCAAAAGTGGCATTGCCGTTGAGGCCACCAACATTTACCACTTGGACACGGTTGAGTTGGCCTATGAGTTGGGTCATCAGGTCTACGTCGTGGACGGTTATCGCTTGAGTCATTACCGCCGCGGTGTCGGCCAACGAGCTAAAAATGATCCGTGTGATGCTCGTCTTCTGGCTCGGTATCTGGCGCATGAACAGGGTGGGTTACGCGCTTGGAGCCCGCCGCCCAAGGCTTACAAGGCCCTGCAAAGCCTGCTTCATCGACGGGCAGCACTGATCAAGGCGCGTGTCAGCCTGGCTCAGAGCTGGGCCAATGAGCCGCGCCTGGAAGAAGAGCTGAAATGTCTGATGGAGACGTTTAAGCGCTCGGATTTGGCCATTCAAAAACAGCTGCGTGACCTGAGCAAAGAGGCCGGAGCCGCCGAAAATATTGAGCGTTGCAAGGCCATTGAAGGCGTTGGTGTACTGACGGCAACTGGATTTGCGACGGCTTTTTTGCGTGGCGAGTTTAAGGACAGCAATGCCTTCATCGCTTTTTTGGGCATGGACTTGAGGGTCGATGACTCGGGAAAAAAGACGGGGAGTCGCAGTCTGACCAAGAAAGGGGATCCGGAAATACGACGTCTGGCCCACAACTCGGCCATGGCCGCCTGTCGTTCAGCGACCTGGAAACCATTTTATGAAGGGTACCTGGCCAGAGGTTTCAAGAGGACTCAGGCCCTGGTAATCCTTGCCCGAAAACTCGCCCGGGTGGCGTTCGCTCTGATGAAAAACCAGAGCGAATACCAACCGAATCGACCGTTGCAGGGTTGTCCTGCAACATAGAATCTCCCACATTGGATTTGCGCCATCCAAAAAAAAAGCCTGGCCAGCATTACTGCTGACCAGGCTTTTCTACAGGTGAACCGGCTTAATCAGTGGCGAGCACGCCCCGACGAACCTGATCACGCTCGATGGATTCGAACAGCGCCTTGAAGTTGCCTTCGCCGAAACCATCATCACCTTTACGCTGGATGAACTCGAAGAACACCGGGCCCATCAGGGTTTCCGAGAAAATCTGCAGCAGCAGACGCTTGTCGCCCGGCTCGGATGAACCGTCCAGCAAGATGCCCCGTGCTTGCAGTTGATCGACCGGCTCGCCGTGGTTCGGCAAACGGCCTTCGAGCATTTCGTAGTAAGTGTCCGGCGGCGGCGTCATGAAGCGCATGCCGATTTTCTTCAGACGGTCCCAGGTATCGATCAGGTTATCGGTGAGGAACGCCACATGCTGGATGCCCTCGCCGTTGAACTGCATCAGGAACTCTTCGATCTGCCCGGCGCCCTTGGACGACTCTTCGTTCAGCGGGATGCGGATCATGCCATCCGGTGCGGTCATCGCTTTGGAAGTCAGGCCGGTGTATTCGCCTTTGATGTCGAAGTAACGGATTTCGCGGAAGTTGAACAGCTTCTCGTAGAAGTTGGCCCAGTAGGCCATGCGACCGCGATACACGTTGTGGGTCAGGTGGTCGATGATCTTCAGACCGGCACCAACCGGGTTTCGGTCAACACCTTCGATGAATACGAAGTCGATGTCGTAGATCGAGCTGCCTTCACCGAAACGGTCGATCAAGTACAGCGGCGCGCCGCCAATGCCTTTGATCGCCGGCAGGTGCAGTTCCATCGGGCCGGTTTCGATGTGGATCGGCTGGGCGCCGAGTTCCAGGGCACGCTTGTAGGCCTTTTGCGAATCCTTGACCCGGAACGCCATGCCGCACACCGACGGGCCGTGCTCGGCCGCGAAGTACGAGGCCACGCTGTGGGGTTCGTTGTTGAGGATCAGGTTGATCGAGCCCTGGCGATACAGGTGCACGTCTTTGGAACGGTGGGTCGCGACCTTGGTGAAGCCCATGATCTCGAAGATCGGCTCCAGGGTGTTCGGGGTCGGTGATGCGAATTCGATGAACTCAAAGCCCATCAGGCCCATTGGGTTTTCGTATAAATCTGCCATTTTGGCGCCTCATCATGCTTTTAGAATTAACGGATCGTTAGTTGCTAGCAATGCTGAGACCGGCGGGTGGCGCGCAGGAGATGCCCCTCACGCTGCGGGCGAGGAAGTCACCGTAGATCAATTGAAACCCAAATATCTTCATTGTCGACCCAAGGCTCTTGCGGGCGAGGCTTCTGCTGCCAGAAGACGATTATTCTTATATGCGTAACCGGATTCTACACAGCGTAAATCAGTTTGTCCGCCTTCTTATACAATCCCCTTTTTCGTGGCCCGCGCAAGCGGTTTGTTGCACAGGAAAATCCCCGCCAGGATCAGCCCGCCGCCCAGGCACATCGCCAGTGTCAGCTGTTCGCCCAGCAACAACGCGCCAAGAAGAACAGCCGTCAACGGGTTCAAGGCGATGAACACGCCCGAGCGCGTCGCGCCGATTTTGCGGATGCCGTCGTAATAACCAATGTAGGCCAATGCCGAACCCAGCACGCCCAGGTACATCAGGCTCAACCATTGTTGTGCGCCGAGCCCGGTGAGCGCCGCGACACTCAACTCGCCCCGCACAGCGCTGGTCACCCAGAGCATCAGCGTGCCGAGCAAAATCGAATACGTCACCGTCTGCACCGGCCCCAGTGTTTGATTCAGGCCTTTGGAGAACAGCGAATAAATGCCCCAGCCGAGCACGCAACCGAAGATCAACAGATCGCCGATCCAGGCATCGGCGTTGCCGGCCAGTAATTGCGGATTGCGACTGACGATCACCAGACTGGCGCCGGCAATACAGATCGCAATACCGGCCACTTTCGCCCGGCTCAGTCGCTCCTTGAACAGCAGCCACGACGCCAAGCCGATCACGGCCGGGTTCAACGCAACGATCAATGATGCCCGAGACGCGTTGATGTAATGCAGCCCGTAAAAGAAGCACAGGTTGTAGAAGAAAATCCCGAAGAATCCCAACAGCGCCAATTGCAACCATTGCCTGGGGCTGGGTCGCACCAAGGGCACCCGCGCCAGCAGCAGGAACAACAGCAACGCCACGCTCGCCAGCAGGAACCGCAGACTCGCAGCGAATAACGGACTGAGGCTGTCGGCCAGAAACCGGCCGGCGACGAACGTCCCGCCCCAGATCATGGTGACCGCCGCCAGTTTCAGATAAACCGGCACATCCGAAGAGTTCGCAAGGGTCTGTTCACACGTAGTCATAAGTCTCCACCGCCAGCAATCGGGCATGTGGCGTATCATTCGACTAATGATCGATCATCGTAAAATGAGTAAAAGCTCATGACCCTCACTCAACTCGAGATTTTCTCGCTGGTGGCCGAACTGCGCGGCTTCACGGCGGCCGCCCATCGTTTGGAGATTTCCCAGTCTGCGGTCTCCCACGCACTCAAGTCGCTGGAGCAGGAGTTGGGTGTCGAGCTGCTGCGTCGGCATCAGTCCCAGGTCGAGTTGAGTGACATCGGCCAGCAGCTATTAATGCGGGCTCGGGCGATGCTCGGGCTGGCCAACACTTTGCGCCAGGAGGCGGCCGATTCACGCGGGATGAAAACCGGCACTCTGCGTATCGGCTCGTTCGGCCCGACCTCATCGATCAAGCTGTTGCCCAGGATCTTGCAGCACTACCGCGCCTCGCATCCGGGCATCGAGGTTCATATCGATGAAGGGCCGGATCGCCAGGTGATCCAGTGGCTGGAAGAACGGCGTATCGATATTGGTTTCGTGGTGTTACCCCAGGAACGTTTTGACACGATTGCACTGATCGAAGACCAGATGGTCGCGCTGCTGCCTGCCGATCATGCACTGGCCGGTCGCGACAGCGTGAGTTTGAGCGACTTGTGCCACGACCCTTTTGTACTGACCGAAGCCGGGTCTTCAGAGCTGGTGTCGCGCCTATTCAATGCAGCGCGGTTGACACCGAACATTCGCTATCGCTGCTCGCAGTTGCTCAGCACATTGGACGTCGTAGGCCGTGGGGATGCCTTGACTGTCGTCGCCGAAAGCTCACTGCCTGACGACAACGACAACCGCTACGTGAAAAAACCGCTGTCACCCCCCATCAGCCGCCAGGTTGGTCTGGCGGTGCTCGATCAGCGTCAGTCATCCCCCGCGACGCTGGCCTTTATTAAACTGGCCTCAAGATTGATTAAAGGTTGAGCGGCATAAGCGCCGATAGCCAACTATCATGGCTGAACTCTTTTGGGAGGCATGTCGACCTGCCAACCGTTGAGAGCCCTCTTTTATCGCGATGGATTTGCGAATGCCACTGAACCTCAAAAGTCGCCGCAAGCGTGGCATCCGGATCACTGTGACTGTTTTGAGCGGTTTGCTCCCGGTGTTGCTGGGAGTCGCCATTCTCTATCTGCAAGCTGAACGTACCCTCAAGCAAAGTACTGAACTGACTGGCGAAGAATCCATTCGCCAGTTCGAACTGATGCTCGACAACACCGCCCAAGCGGCGCAGGAGCTCCTGCCGCTGGCTGGCAAAAACTGCAATGACGTCAAACTGGCCTTGCGCGAACAAGTTACGCGCCGGCCCTTCGTGCGCTCGACCAACCTGGTGTGGGACGACAACCTCTATTGCAGTTCGTTGTTCGGTGAATATCAGGAAAAGGTCAATCCCGGTGACTACACCCAAGGTCAGTTATGGCTCATGAACGGCAACTCGGTCACGCCCAATACCGCGCTGTTGGTGTACCGGCTCAGCGAAGGAAATAAAGGGGCATTGACCACGCTGAACGGTTATCACCTGAGCAACGAATTGCGCCTGATCGGCCGCAAGACATTACTGTTGCTACAAGTCGGTCCCAACTGGTTGTCTGCCGACGGCAAAGTTCACGAGGACGCCCTGCCCGCCTTGCCGGTAGCACAAAGTACGCTGACGTCCTCGCGTTATGCCTTTACGGTGGCCGCCGGTTTCCCCGAAGGAGAAACCTGGCGTTACATGCGTAGTGAATACCCGCCACTGTTCAGTCTGTTGATGTTCTTCGGCGTGGTGTCAGGTTCGATCGGGCATGTGCTGCAGAAGCGCTCGATGTCGCCCAGCCGTGAAATGCAGCGGGCGCTGGAGGCCGCAGAATTCATTCCTTACTTTCAGCCCGTGGTGCATGGCGACAATAAGCTGTGGTCTGGCACCGAAGTATTGATGCACTGGAAACATCCCCGGGAAGGCCTTGTAAGCCCGGACCTGTTCATCCCGTTTGCCGAACATTCCGGGCTGATCGTGCCAATGACTCGTTCGTTGATGCAACAGACCGCCGCATTACTGGCGCCCTTGTCGGCGTCGTTCGACGGTCCGTTTCACATTAGCATCAACATCACCGCCAGGCACTGTCGGGACCTGGAGCTGGTCGAGGACTGCCGTGAATTTCTCGGCACCTTTGCGCCGGGCAGTGTCCACCTGGTGCTGGAGTTGACCGAGCGTGAACTCATCGAACCGACAGCCATCACGCTGCAGTTGTTCGAGCAGCTTCGCGCGTTGGGTGTGATGATCGCCATCGACGACTTTGGCACCGGCCATTCAAGCCTTGGTTATTTACGTCAGTTCAATGTGGACTTCCTGAAAATCGACCAGAGCTTTGTCGCCATGATCGGTGCCGACGCCCTTTCCCGACACATTCTGGACAGCATCATCGAACTCTCGGTCAAGCTCGATCTGGGTATCGTCGCCGAAGGCGTGGAAACCGAGGAGCAAAGTGACTATCTGACCGCCCACGGTGTGAACTTCCTGCAAGGTTATCTGTTTGGACGGCCGATGCCCGGTACCGAATTCATTAGTGCATTAAGTGATCATTAACTAACCACTTTAAGCGCCGAGACCATCATGATGCGCACCAAATTGAATCAAAAGACTACTCTTGTTACATGAAGAAAAAGTCAGGATTTACTCTTGACCAATTAACTACTACAATTTTTCATACCTGTGCAAAATCGGCAGGTGAGTCATTATCACCGAGTCGCTTCAAGGCTCTTGGCTTATAGCTTTGTTTGCGGTTGGTATCAGCCAAACACACTATTGGAGTAAAGATATTGTCCAGACTCGCTGAATTCCGTGCAGCTGAAAAGGCCCTTCAAGAACAGCTCAAGCAGTTGGAATCTTTGAAGAACGATGCCGGGCTCAAAAAAGAAATCGAATTCGAAGAAAAGCTCCAGGGGCTGATGAAAACCTACGGCAAGAGCTTGCGCGACATCAAAGCCATCCTCGACCCGCACCCGGCAAAATCCGGCCTGCAGGCAACAGCACCTAAAACCCGCCGCGCTCGGGTGGTCAAGGTTTATCAGAACCCGCACACCGGTGAGCTGATTGAAACCAAGGGCGGCAACCACCGTGGCCTGAAAGCCTGGAAGGAACAATACGGTGCCGCTACCGTTGATTCCTGGCTGCGTGGCTAAGCACTCGCGGCAATAAAAAAGCCCTGCCAATGCAGGGCTTTTTCATGTGTGGCGCCTAAATGCGACGATCAATTCCAATCAACTTTGTGCTTAATCCCTTTGGCTATCTAAAAAAGCTCAGTGCGCTGAAATCGGCTGATTCGTAAACCTTGAACTAAAGTTTCAAGCTGTTTCGAGCGACCTCGATGTCCTCCTGACTTGCCTTATAAACCTCAGCCTGCCCCGCATAGGAAAGAACATAGGCCTTATCGGCGTCCACCGCGGCGACCAATGTTTGAGACAGAACATGTCGACCGTTCTGCGTAATCGTACAAGTAGTTTCCAGCGCCGATAGCCGGCTCAAGGTAGTCGCGTGAATTTTGGTGCAAACGCTCTGATACCCGCCCTGGAAAAAGTCCTTCTGCACGGACTTGCGCATTTCCAGCAACACACCCTCCAGGTTCACCTGATGACCGCTTTCCACTTGAGTCATGGTCAGCTCCATTACCATCACCGGTGTGCCGTTCTGGTCGTTCTTTACTGCGCGTTGCCGGGAAACCTGGGGCTTGGCCTCGTCTTGCGGGACGGTTTCGACTACCCATCCGTTTGGCCAAGTCACGACCGGAGCCTCTGCATGAGCACTGGTAACACCTGTAAGCAGATACATCAGGACGAACATCAATTGACAGGATCGGATCATTGCAATGAACACTCACGGATTGAGACGCAAAGTCTGAGCCTCACCCGACGGCCAGGCAAGCCTGTGGTTTTGGTTTGGTGATGTCGGAGCCCTTGCGTATCATTGTGATCATCAGGGGGGCGTTCTCAATCAGTTTCCCCGCCGCACCGGGGAAACTGATTGAGAACGCCCCCTAGCCCCACATATTTTCCGGAGGGCCCATGAGCCTGCAAGAACTCAATACATTTCCCGGTGTGACCGCCCAACCCGACACCGCCACCCAAAAGTTCGTCTTCAACCACACCATGCTGCGGGTCAAGGACATCACCAAATCCCTGGATTTCTACACCCGTGTGCTGGGTTTCTCGCTGGTGGAAAAGCGCGATTTTCCGGAAGCCGAGTTCAGCCTGTATTTCCTGGCGCTGGTCGACAAAACCCGGATCCCGGCCGATGCCGCGGCACGCACCGAGTGGATGAAATCGATCCCCGGCATTCTCGAACTGACCCACAACCATGGCACCGAGAACGATGCGGAATTCGCCTACCACAACGGCAACACCGATCCGCGCGGCTTCGGCCATATCTGCATTTCGGTGCCGGATGTCCGCGCCGCGTGCGAACGTTTTGAAGCGCTGGGCTGCGATTTCCAGAAACGCCTGAACGACGGCCGCATGAAAAGCCTGGCCTTCATCAAGGACCCGGATGGTTACTGGGTCGAGATCATTCAGCCGGCACCGCTGTAAAACTCACCACAAATCTAGTGTGGGAGCGGGCTTGCTCGCGAAAGCAGTGTGTCATTCACCAGTGATGTTGGCTGACAGGCCGCCTTCGCGAGCAAGCCCGCTCCCACATTCGGGATGTGCAATACATAAAAACCCCATGATCACTCATGGGGTTTTGTGTTTTCAGCTTCGGCGTTTATGCCGGCGCCGAGGTGCGGATCAAGTGATCGAATGCGCTCAGGGAAGCCTTGGCGCCCTCGCCCACTGCAATCACGATCTGCTTGTACGGCACGGTGGTCACGTCACCGGCCGCGAACACGCCGGGGATCGACGTCTCACCACGGGCATCGACAATGATCTCGCCGCGCGGCGACAGCTCGATGGTGCCTTTGAGCCAATCGGTATTAGGCAGCAGACCGATCTGCACGAAGATCCCTTCCAGCTCGACAGTACGCAGCTCGTCCGACTGACGATCCTTGTAGCGCAGGCCGTTGACCTTCTGGCCGTCGCCGGTCACTTCAGTGGTTTGCGCACTGGTGATCACGGTGACGTTCGGCAAGCTGTGCAACTTGCGCTGCAGTACCGCATCGGCGCGCAATTGCACGTCGAACTCCAGCAGGGTTACGTGGGACACGATCCCTGCCAGGTCGATGGCTGCTTCGACGCCGGAGTTGCCGCCACCGATCACCGCGACACGTTTGCCCTTGAACAGCGGACCGTCACAGTGCGGGCAGTACGCCACACCCTTGTTGCGGTATTGCTGCTCACCCGGAACGTTCATTTCACGCCAGCGCGCGCCGGTGGCGAGGATCACGGTCTTGGCTTTCAAGGACGCGCCGCTGGCGAAATGGATTTCGTGCAGCTCACCGTTTTTGCCCGGCACCAGCTTGTCGGCGCGTTGCAGGTTCATGATGTCCACGTCGTATTGCTTGACGTGTTCTTCCAGCGCCACGGCCAGTTTCGGCCCTTCGGTTTCCTGTACGGAGATGAAGTTCTCGATGGCCATGGTGTCGAGCACCTGCCCGCCAAAACGTTCCGCCGCCACACCGGTGCGAATGCCTTTACGAGCCGCGTAGATCGCCGCCGAAGCACCGGCCGGGCCACCGCCGACGACCAGCACGTCGAAGGCTGGTTTGGCGCTGATTTTCTCGGCCTGACGCTCGATGCCGCTGGTGTCGATCTTGGCGAGGATTTCTTCCAGACCCATGCGGCCCTGGCCGAAGATCTCGCCATTGAGGTAAATGCTGGGCACGGCCATGATCTTGCGCTCATCGACTTCGGCCTGGAACAACGCGCCGTCGATAGCGACATGGCGGATGTTCGGGTTCAGCACGGCCATCAGGTTCAGCGCCTGAACCACATCCGGGCAGTTCTGGCAGGACAGCGAGAAGTAAGTCTCGAAGTTGAACTCGCCTTTGAGCGAGCGGATCTGTTCGATAACGTCGGCACTGGCTTTCGATGGGTGGCCGCCGACTTGCAGCAAGGCCAGCACCAGGGATGTGAATTCGTGGCCCATCGGGATGCCGGCGAAACGCAGGCTGATATCGGCTCCCGGGCGATTGATCGAGAACGATGGTTTACGCGCATCGTCACCGTTGTCGAGCAAAGTAATCTGGGTGGAAAGACTGGCAACGTCTTTGAGTAATACGAGCATTTCCTGGGATTTCGCACCGTCGTCGAGGGAGGCAACGATCTCGATCGGCTGGGTGACCCGTTCCAGGTACGATTTCAACTGGGCTTTAAGATTGGCGTCCAACATACGGGCGATTTCCATGTATTTGATAAAAAGAAGTCGAAAAAAAACGCCCGAGCGAATCTCGCCCGGGCGTTTTTATAGGGCGGTGCAGCTTACTTAGGAGGTGCGGAGTTCCGCCCTGATGAAGCGCGTCACAGAGTTAGATCTTGCCGACCAGGTCCAGGGACGGAGCCAGAGTGGCCTCGCCTTCTTTCCACTTGGCTGGGCAAACTTCGCCCGGGTGAGCAGCGACGTATTGAGCGGCCTTGATTTTGCGCAGCAGCTCGGAAGCGTCACGGCCTACACCGCCATCGTTGAGTTCAACGATTTTGATCTGGCCTTCAGGGTTGATCACGAAAGTGCCACGGTCAGCCAGGCCAGCTTCTTCGATCAGCACGTCGAAGTTGCGGGAGATGACATGAGTCGGGTCGCCGATCATGGTGTACTGGATTTTGCCGATGGCTGGCGAAGTGTTGTGCCAGGCAGCGTGGGCAAAATGGGTATCAGTGGAAACGCTGTAGATCTCGACGCCCAGTTTCTGGAACTCGGCGTAGTTGTCAGCCAGGTCTTCCAGTTCAGTCGGGCAAACGAAAGTGAAGTCGGCCGGGTAGAAGAAAACGACAGACCACTTGCCTTTCAGGTCAGCGTCCGACACGTGTACGAAGTCGCCATTTTTGTAGGCGGTAGCTTTGAACGGTTTAACTTGGCTGTTGATGATAGGCATCGTTGACTCTCCGTCAGGGGTTAAGAAGTTGATGAAGTGAATCCTACCCACCCGATCGACGGTTGGCTCATTGGCAAACCTGATGCTACTGATTGGTTTTCGCTATTAGCTGAACGTATTAATAGAAGAAAACGTGATCTATGGCGCCAACGGCTTTTCAGCGATTCGGGTCATCCCGAGAAACGGGCTGGCTTCAACATAGCGCATGGCGGACTTCATATCCTTCCAGCCCACGTAATTCATCAACGACTTCAAATCCCAACCGCTCTGATGAGCCCAAGTGGCAAAGCCACGACGCAAGGAGTGACTGGTGTAGTGCTCGGCCGCAATGCCGGCGCGCTCCAGTGCCTGGCGCAACAACGGAATCACGCTGTTGGCGTGCAAGCCCTCCTCGCTCAAATGGCCCCAGCGGTCGATACCCCGAAACACCGGGCCGCGGACCAACGCCGCTTCAGTGATCCATTCGATATAGGCCTGCACCGGACACAGGCGCTGCAAGGCCGGTGTCTGGTAAGTCTGGCCGAGGTTCTCGCGGTCGCCCTTGCTGCGTGGCAGGTAGAGGGTGATACCTGAGCCCGCATGGGCCTGCACATGTTCAATCTGCACGCGGCACAACTCATCGCTGCGGAATCCACGCCAGAAGCCCAGCAAGATCAGTGCGGCATCTCGCCGGGCCCTCAGCAATCCGGGGCGATCGCCTTGCGCCCTGGCGGTTTGCGCTTCCTGCTCCAGCCAGGCGATCACTTGCTCCAGATGTTGAAGCTGCAAGGGTTCAGCCTGTTTTTCCTGAGCCGGGTGCAGCGCGCGAATGCCTTTGAACACTTTGCGCACCACAGGCGCCTTGGTGGGATCGGCAAAACCCTGGCTGTTGTGCCACTGCGCCAACGCGGACAGGCGCAACTTCAAGGTATTGATCGACAGCACGCCCGCGTGAGCCACGAGGTAACGCGCCACACTATCGCCAGTCGCCGGCAGGAACCCGCCCCAGCTGACTTCGAAGTGCTCGATGGCCGCGCGATAGCTGCGACGGGTGTTGTCGCGGGTGGCGGCTTGCAGGTAGCGATCCAGATCGGTCATGGGCTCGTGCTCGAAAACGTACTGCCTAGTTATATGAAAACCCGGTTTATCAGTGATCACACGGGGTAATACCAGTATATCCCGCATCAACTATCACAAGTTTTTAACTTTATTCGTGGCATGGTACATTGTGTATATTAGTGGTATGTACCACAGTATCAAATCGTAGGAGAAGACATGGCACGTGGCGGCGTAAACAAGGCACTGGTGCAAGCGGCACGCTCGGCAATCCTTGCCCGCGGCGAACACCCGAGCATCGACGCGGTACGGATCGAAATGGGCAATACCGGCTCGAAAACCACGATCCATCGCTATCTGAAAGAGCTCGATGACGGTGCAGAGCCCGCGCAAACACCTTCCGAGCCGATCGATGATGAGCTGACAGCGCTGGTAGCGCGGCTGGCGCAACGCCTGAAAGAGCAGGCGCAAGAGCCCATCGACCAGGCGCGCGCGCAGTTCGAGCAACAACGAAAAGAACTGGAAACCCAGCTGCACGAGGCCCGCGAGGCCAATACCGAATTGCAGCAGCAATACGAAATTCAAAGCCTGGCACTGACCCAGGAATCGGCGGAACTGCACGACACCCGTTCCATGCTGCAAACCGAGCAAACCCGCAACGCCGGGCTGAACCAGGCGCTGGCGGATTTCGAATTGCGCTTGCAGGACAAGGACGAGCAGATCCGCTCACTGGAAGAAAAACACCTGCACGCCCGCGAAGCACTGGAGCACTATCGCAACGCCGTCAAAGACCAGCGCGAACAGGAACAGCGGCGCCACGAAGGCCAGGTGCAGCAGATTCAGATGGAGTTGCGTCAAGCCCAGCAAAGCGCACTGGTGCGCCAGGATGAAATCACCCAACTGCATCGCGATAACGAACGCCTGCTGACCGAAAACCGTGGCACGCTGCGGGAGTTGAGTTTGTTGCAGGAGCAACTCAAACACACCAACAGCCGACAGGATCAGCTGCTCGAACAGGTCAACCGCATCGACAGCGAGCGCACCCTCCTCCAGGAACGCTTGCGCATTGCCTTGCTGGAAAGCCAGTCACTCAAGCAGAACATCGACGAGCAGTCGCACATCAACAAAGCGCTGGAAGTTGAACTGATCAAGTTGCAGGCAAGCCTGGATGAAAGCGCGCGCCTGGCCGCTGTCGTTGCGACAGCGCCAGACGCATCAGCGCCACGGAAGGACGATTAACCCGCGACCGGCGTACGCATGGTGACGAATTCCTCGGCGGCCGTCGGATGCACGCCGATGGTTTCGTCGAAATCGCGTTTGGTCGCGCCCGCTTTCAGGGCAATCGCCAACCCTTGCACGATCTCGCCGGCGTCCGGGCCGACCATGTGGCAGCCCATGACCTTGTCGGTCTTGGCGTCGACCACCAGTTTCATCAAGGTGCGCTCCTGGCATTCGGTCAGGGTCAGTTTCATCGGCCGGAAACGGCTTTCGAAGATCACCACATCGTGCCCGGCCTCGCGCGCCTCCTCTTCAGTCAGGCCGACAGTGCCGATGTTCGGCAAGCTGAACACGGCGGTCGGGATCATCTTGTAATCCACCGGACGATATTGCTCGGGCTTGAACAAGCGCCGCGCCACGGCCATGCCTTCAGCCAGAGCGACCGGCGTCAGTTGCACTCGACCGATCACATCGCCCAGCGCCAGGATCGACGGCTCTGCGGTTTGATACTGCTCATCCACCTCGACAAAACCTTTCTTGTCGAGTTTGACGCCGGTGTTCTCCAGCCCCAGGTTGTCGAGCATCGGACGCCGACCGGTGGCATAGAACACGCAGTCCGCTTCCAGCTGACGACCATCCTTGAGCGTCGCCTTCAGGCTGCCATCGGCCTGTTTGTCGATACGCTCGATGTCGGCATTGAATTGCAGGTCCATGCCGCGCTTGGTCAGCTCTTCCTGCAGATGTTTGCGTACCGCACCGTCGAAGCCGCGCAGGAACAGATCACCGCGATACAGCAGCGTGGTCTCGGCTCCCAGCCCGTGGAAAATCCCGGCGAACTCCACCGCAATGTAACCCCCACCGACCACCAGAACACGCTTAGGCAGCTCTTTAAGGAAGAACGCCTGGTTGGAGCTGATGGCATGCTCGTGCCCCGGAATCTGCGGAATCTGCGGCCAGCCACCGGTGGCAATCAGGATGTTTTTGGCGGTGTAACGCTCGCCATTGATCTCGACCTGATGCGGATCGACGATCTTCGCGTGGCCTTCATGCAAGGTCACGCCACTGTTGACCAGCAGATTGCGATAGATGCCGTTCAGGCGATTGATCTCGCGATCCTTGTTGGCGATCAGCGTCGCCCAGTCGAATGTCGCTTCACCCGGGGTCCAGCCGAAACCTTGGGATTGCTCGAAGTCTTCGGCGAAATGTGCGCCATACACCAGCAATTTTTTCGGCACGCAGCCGACGTTCACGCACGTGCCGCCCAGGTAGCGGCTCTCGGCCACGGCGACTTTCGCACCAAAACCGGCCGCGAATCGCGCAGCCCGCACACCGCCGGAACCGGCGCCAATCACATATAGGTCAAAATCGTAGGCCATTACTATCTCCTCGGCAGGACACCAGCATACCTGCGGGCGGCCTTTGGGCAAGCGTTGCAAACTATTTGGGGCCGGAAAATGAAAAAGCCACCCGAAGGTGGCTTTTCAGTACAAACAGGTCAGGCCGCTATCAGTAAGCCTTGCCAGTCTTGTAGAAGTTCTCGAAGCAGAAGTTGGTCGCGTCGATGTAGCCTTCGGCGCCACCGCAGTCGAAACGCTTGCCTTTGAACTTGTAGGCCATGACGCAGCCGTTTTGGGCTTGCTTCATCAGGGCGTCGGTGATCTGGATTTCACCGCCCTTGCCTGGCTCGGTCTGTTCGATCAGGTCGAAAATGTCCGGGGTCAGGATGTAACGGCCGATGATCGCCAGGTTCGACGGTGCATCTTCAGGCTTTGGCTTTTCGACCATGCTGTGAACGCGATAGATGTCGTCGCGAATCATCTCGCCGGAAATCACGCCGTACTTGTTGGTTTCCTGAGGATCGACTTCCTGGATGGCCACGATCGAGCAGCGGAACTGCTTGTACAGCTTGACCATCTGGGTCAGTACGCCGTCGCCTTCGAGGTTGACGCACAAGTCGTCCGCCAGTACCACGGCGAAAGGTTCGTCGCCAATCAGTGGACGGCCGGTCAGGATTGCGTGGCCCAGGCCTTTCATTTCGGTCTGGCGAGTGTAGGAGAACGAGCACTCGTCGAGCAGCTTACGGATGCCGACCAGGTATTTCTCCTTGTCAGTGCCCTTGATCTGGTTTTCCAGCTCGTAGCTGATGTCGAAGTGGTCTTCCAGAGCGCGTTTGCCGCGACCGGTGACGATGGAGATTTCAGTCAACCCGGCGTCCAGGGCTTCTTCGACGCCGTACTGGATCAGTGGCTTGTTTACCACCGGCAGCATTTCTTTGGGCATGGCTTTAGTCGCTGGCAGGAAGCGAGTACCGTAACCGGCTGCTGGGAACAAGCATTTCTTGATCATATAAGTCCTTGAAAGGGCTGTGTGTACGAGTTTCGGCGCAGTCTAATCAGGCGGCGTGCACCTTACAATGCCCCGCACTGGCTAACCGATGCCAACATAGAGAAATATTCTGATGGATAGTTCCGCAGATAACCTGCACAACCTCTTATAGATAGCAGAGATCTACAGATCTGCATCACCATCAGTCGAAAGACAACCCGCCTACCCTACACCCATCGGCACCTGTTGAGGGCATTTGGCGCTATCATTGCCCACTTGAACCAGCCAACGAGGCAGATAGATGTCGGCAGCAAAAAGCGTCAACGGGTACCTGATCAATCAGGTGAAAGACGGCCAGTGGTGGGTAGACAGTGTCGGCGGAGAGAATATTGCCGGGCCGTTCCCCACAGAAGCGTTGGCGATTGAAGTGGCATCGGTGTTGCAAGATCAACCCGCAGCGCCAAAGCGGCGTGGCAAGGACAAGCCTTGAACTGAACCTGTCGCGACCGCAGCCCTGTCTTTGCGCAGGGCTTTTTTGTGATTGCCTGCAATACAGTGGCCATTCGCTATAACCTTTCGATGCCGCCGCTGTCACAGCGTTTAGCCCCCATCACTGATGATGACCACGACATGAAAATATTTTTGCCACTGTTTGCGGTACTGGCCCTGAGCGGTTGTGCCACGTCCGAAACCACTTACCTGAAAAATGGCGAGCAAGGCCTGACTATCGACTGCTCCGGCGAAGCCAACGCCTGGGCCACCTGCTATGAAAAAGCCGATGCTTCTTGCGCCGGCACCGGCTATCGGATTGTGGGTACCGACGGTACACCTTCGACCAAGGACAGCGACAAAACCCTGGGCGTCGACGTCGGTAACTACAAAAATCGCAGCGTGGTGGTGGTCTGCAAGTAAGGTGCCCTGCCCTACATATGGATTTCCGCGAATTTGATCCCGAGCCCACGCACGGTCTCGATCAAATCGTCGAGGCGACTGAAGGATTCGACTTCATCGTTTTCATCCACCAGGAAATAACTGCGCCCGGCACTTTTCTTGAAAAACACGATCCACTCCCCCGGATTCGCCGGGTTCTGAATCACATGGGTGGCAGAGATATGACCCTCTGCATGGCGCTCCCGCACCTGCTCTCGCTTCATGCTCGACTCCAGAAATGACAATGCCGTCAAAGCGCGACTTTGACGGCATCGATGTTGACCGGGGGTAGTTTATCAGCCGGAGATGCACGCGGTGGCGGCATTGCGCACATCCCATGGGCGCAAGGGCACATTGGAAATACGCTCGTGCAGCTTGATGCTGCTGCCGCCGGAACGGTCTTCAATGTCAAACACCGCTGCCGGCCCCGAGGAGAACTTCTGCGGCACAATAACCCGCATGCCTTCCTTATGCGGTTCGACTTGCAACGCCCCACGGCTATCAGCCAGCTTCTCCGACAGGCACTGGGCATATTCGTGGGGTTTCTTGCCTGAAATCACGCTCATGGTAGGCAACGTCGCAGTGATGTCCGAGACCGTCGCACATCCACCCACCGCCAATGCCAACGGTACGACCAGAACACCCCATCTCATACGAAACCTCCGATAAAGACCCTCCGACAGCACAAACGCTGTTTTTCTCCAAGGCTCCCTGCTTTTATCGCTCATAGAATTCCGAATAACTGTTTTTAATTGTCAAAGCAGACCCCGACAGCCAGATAATAACCTGTTCGGGCTGATAAACTGCGCCAATCGCCCATGCTATCGTTTTGATTTTGTAGAAAAAGCCCTTCTGGAGGCGCCTCATGAAATTTATCCACCAGCGCGAGCACCTCAACGAAGACGACATCGTCGTCATCCAGTGCTCCCAAATGTGCAACATCCGCTTGATGAACGACGCCAACTTCCGCAGCTTCAAGAACGGCGGTCGTCACACATACCACGGCGGCGCATTCGACACCTTCCCGGCCCGGATCACCGCGCCGAGCACCGGTTTCTGGAATATCACCATCGACACGGTCAACCGCCGGCCGATCAGCGTGACCCGCAAGCCGACCCTGACGCACTCGATCAAGATCATCCGCCGCTCCAGCTCGAAGCTGAGCTGAGCCCATACGAACACAAGCAGGTACGACCGTGGCCCAGACGACCAAATACGTCATTAAATACAAACTCAACGGCGAGCGTCGCTTCGAATTCGCCCAGCTTGAAAATGGCACCCCAGAAGAAGCCAAGGCTGCATTGGACAAGCTGCATGGTCAGAGCGAAGACGTCATTAGCGAGATCAGCGTCAGCAAAGCGCTGTAACGCGATCCGGAGCGGCAACATGGACGTCTGCTCCCCTCGCGAATTCGACCGCAAGCGCCGGAGTGTCCACTCTTGCAACGCGCAATAAACTGGCCGCCTCGACCTTTTGGTCAAGGAGTCAGAACCCTTGCTTACCGATCCGATTCACCACGATGCCCTCGACTGGGGCGCGCTCGAGCAGCAACTCGATCAGGATGGCTGCGCAATCGTCAGGTCGCTTTTAAACCATGAAACCTGCGATGAAATCAGCGCCCTGTACGCCCGGCCCGAACCCTTTCGCTCGAAAGTGGTAATGGCGCGCCACGGTTTTGGCCGTGGCGAGTACAAATACTTCAGATACCCGCTGCCGGATCCGGTGGCCCGCTTGCGCAGTGCGCTCTACCCTCGACTGGTTCCCATCGCCAATCGCTGGTAAGAATGCATGGAGCTGCCGACCCGTTTCCCCGAATCCCATGAAGCGTTTCTGCAACGCTGCCATGCCGCCGGTCAGGAACGGCCGACACCTTTATTGCTGCAATACGGCCCGCAGGACTACAACTGCTTGCATCAGGACCTGTACGGCGAGCACGTGTTCCCGCTACAAATGGCGATTCTGCTGTCATCACCTGGAGAAGACTTTACCGGCGGTGAATTTGTGTTGACCGAACAACGCCCGCGGATGCAGTCACGCCCGCAAGTGATTGACCTGAAGAAAGGTGATGCGTTGATTTTTGCCGTCAGTCAGCGTCCGGTGAAAGGCATTCGCGGCTATTACCGAGTGACCCTGCGTCACGGCGTGAGTCGTCTGCACAGCGGAAAACGGCATACCCTTGGAATCATCTTTCACGATGCGTTATGACCCCATGAGCCCAATCACTTTCGATCTGTTTGCCGACGCCGAACCCGAACAGCAGCCGAGGCGCGAGCAGATCGGCGAACAATCCTGCGTCCTCAGAGGCTTCGCCCTGCCCTGGCTAGACCGGTTGCTGCCGGCTCTGGAGACGGTTCTGACAGCGGCGCCGTTTCGGCAAATGATCACACCCGGCGGCTTTACCATGTCGGTGGCCTTGAGCAGTTGCGGCACCTGGGGCTGGACCACCGATCGCAGCGGCTACCAATACACCCGCCACGATCCGCAGACCGGCGCCCCCTGGCCTGAAATGCCCAAGGTGTTTTTCGAACTGGCCCAGGCCGCGGCGCAAGAGGCCGGGTTTGTGGGTTTCGTAGCGGATTCCTGCCTGATCAACCGCTATGTTCCCGGGGCCAGGATGTCATTGCATCAAGACAAAAACGAAAACGCCTATACAGCCCCCATCGTCTCGGTATCTTTGGGATTGCCGGCGACGTTCCTGTTCGGCGGCTTCGAACGCAGCGCCAAAAGCCAACGGGTGCCGCTGTTCCATGGCGATATCGTGGTCTGGGGCGGCGTGGATCGTTTGCGTTATCACGGCGTATTGCCGATCAAGGAGGGTTATCACCCTCAGTTGGGCGAACAACGGATCAACTTCACCTTTCGTACCGCGGGATGAAACAGTCGAATTCGACCGCAAGACCCGGAGTGTGGCGTCTCTACCGGCTGGTTAATCTGCATGAAACGGGTCAACGGACATGAAGCCATGACAACTCAATCGATAACAATCGCCACCGAAAACGATCCTCGCTGGGCCGCCGTGGTCGCGCGTGATCCTCGCGCCGACGGGCAGTTTGTATATGCGGTGAAAACCACCGGTATCTATTGCCGCCCCAGCAGCCTGGCACGCCTGCCGAAACCGCAGAACGTCGAGTTCTTCGACACCGCCGAGCAAGCTCAGGCGGCGGGTTATCGCCCCAGCAAGCGGGCCGCGAAGGATCAAAGTGACGTCGCCGCGCAACACGCCGCCACCGTGGCCGCCGCATGCCGTCACATCGAATCCGCCGAGACGCTACCGGCCTTGAATGAACTGGCGGATGCCGCCGGTCTGAGCAGCTTTCACTTCCATCGCGTGTTCAAGGCCATCACTGGCCTGACGCCCAAGGGCTATGCCTCTGCCCATCGCTCACGCAAGGTTCGCGAATGCCTGGCGGATGGCGGCACGGTCACCGACGCGCTGTACGACGCCGGATTCAACTCCAACAGCCGTTTCTATGAGGCGGCGGACCAATTGCTGGGCATGAAACCTGGCGACTATCGCGCGGCCGGGCAGAACAACGACATTCGCTTTGCCGTCGGCCAGTGCTCTCTGGGAGCGATTCTGGTGGCACAAAGCGAGCGTGGCGTCTGCGCGATCCTGTTGGGGGACGACCCGCATCAACTGGTCTGCGACCTGCAGGACAAGTTTCGCCGCGCCAACCTGATTGGCGCCGATCATGAGTTCGAGCAGTTGATCGCCAAGGTCGTCGGCTTTATCGAAGCACCGGCCCTTGGCCTGGACTTGCCGCTGGATGTACGCGGCACAGCGTTTCAGGAGCGAGTGTGGCAAGCCCTGCGGGAGATTCCCGTCGGCAGCACCGCCAGTTACGCCGATATCGCTCAGCGCATCGGCGCACCGAAAGCCATGCGCGCCGTGGCCCAAGCCTGTGGCGCGAACAGTTTGGCGGTGGCGATCCCCTGCCATCGCGTGGTGCGCAGCGACGGCAACCTGTCGGGCTATCGCTGGGGGGTGGAGCGTAAGCGTCAGTTGCTGGCGCGCGAAAACGCGTTTGAGTCCTGAATGCCGATATAGACCGCCACGGATTCCGGGCCGGTGTAGACCTCGAAGTCCGTGGCGAACTTGCGGCGAACCTGCGGGTTGTCTTCGAAGTAAGCCCAGATAAAGCCCCAAGCCTGAATGACGCTGTCCGGCATCGCCCCTTTGGCGCTGAACACCAGGTAATCGCCGCCCTCAACCTGAATCTGCGCAAAGTCCTCGGAGGGTGCGGTGACTGCCGCACCCGCGGTTACATCGAAGTGGCCTGAAGCGTCGGACTCGTAGTTGGAATACACGCCGTACATAAAGGAATCCGGCTGTTTGTGGGCGATTTTGTCGAAAACGTCCTCGACGAAAAATTGTTCCCACATAGGGCCGATACGTGCGGTATCCGGTTGTTGCTCGGCGGCATTGCGGGTTCGCACCTGCAAACCCGAGACGCTGAAGGGCAGCACTTCACGCAGTTTTACATCCATTGTCGCTATTTCCTTTTCACTACAGTTTGTCTGTTTGATGGGTGCCAAGACGATCAACGATTGACGTCGACCACCACCCGGCCGCGCAGCTGACCGGCAAGTAAACGTGGTGCGGCGTCGATGGCCTCGCTCAAGCCGATTTCATGACTGATCAGCGGCAGCAAGGCGATATCCAGGTCCTTGGCCAGGCGATTCCAGGCCAGTATCCGCCGGGCTTTGGGTTGGGTCACGCTGTTGATCCCGGCCAGGTTCACACCGCGCAGAATGAACGGTGCGACGGAAGCCGGGAAGTCCATGCCCTGGGCCAGACCGCAGGCAGCGACGGTGCCGTTGGCCTTGGTGCTTGCGCAAGCGTTGGCCAGCGTGTGACTGCCGACCGAGTCGATCACCGCCGCCCAACGCTCCTTGGCCAACGGCTTGCCCGGCTCCGACAATGTGGCGCGGTCGATGATTTCACTGGCGCCCAATTGCTTGAGGTAGTCGTGCTCGGCGGTGCGGCCGGTGGAGGCCACCACGCGATAACCGAGTTTGCTCAGTAGCGCGATGGCGAAACTGCCTACGCCACCGTTGGCGCCCGTCACCAGTACGTCGCCCTGCTCTGGACTCACGCCGTTGTGCTCCAGCGCCAGGATGCTCAGCATCGCCGTGTAGCCGGCCGTGCCAATGGCCATCGCTTGCGCGGCGGTGAATCCTTTGGGCAACGGAATCAGCCAGTCGCCATTCAAGCGAGCTTTCTGCGCCAATCCGCCCCAATGTCCTTCGCCGACGCCCCAGCCATTGAGCAGGACTTGATCACCGACCTTGAAGTCCGGATGACTGCTGACTTCGACAGTGCCTGCCAGATCGATCCCCGGCACCATCGGGAATTTGCGCACCACCGGGCTGCGGCCGGTGATCGCCAGCCCATCTTTGAAGTTCAGCGTGCTGTACGCCACACGCACCGTCACATCGCCTTCAGGCAATTGATCATCAGCGATCTCTTGCAACGTGGCCCGGTAACCGCTGTCGTCTTTGTCGATCAGAATGCCTTTGAACATCACTGCCTCCTGGTGGAATCGTTCAGTTGTCGTGCTGTTGAGATAACACATGAAAACACATCGATGCAGCCGACTTTAAGCCAATCTTCAAACTCGACTGGCCTTGTGTCAGTCATTACTGATACAAATTCGCTTCTACCGTCCCTGCCCTGTTTCGACGTCGGAGAGCACTGCACATGAGCCAATGGCCAGACACCCGCATTCTTGACCTGCTCGGGATCGAGCTGCCGATCATCCAGGGCCCTATGGCCGGCGCGACGACTTCGGCCATGGTGATTGCTGTGTGCAACGCCGGCGGCCTGGGCTCGATGCCCGCCGCAATGCTGAGCATCGAGCAGTTGCGCGAAGAATTGAAAACGATACGCCAACACACCCAGCGCCCGTTCAACGTCAACTTCTTCTGCCATCAGCCTCCACTGCCGGATGAGCAGCGCGCCCGGGACTGGAAAAATCTGCTGGAACCGTACTACCGGGAATTGGGCGTCGACTTCGACGCACCGACGCCGGTGTCCAATCGCGCGCCCTTCGATCACGCGGCCTGCGAAGTGATCGAAGAGTTTCGTCCCGAAGTGGTGAGTTTTCACTTTGGCCTGCCGGAAAAGTCCTTGCTGGATCGGGTAAAAGCTACTGGGGCGAAAATACTTTCCTCGGCCACCACCGTCGATGAAGCCATCTGGCTGGAGCAGCATGGCTGCGATGCGATCATTGCGATGGGTTACGAGGCTGGTGGTCACCGGGGGATGTTTCTCAGTGATGACTTGAGCAGCCAGGTGGGCACTTTTGCGCTGGTGCCACAAATCGTCGATGCGGTGAAAGTGCCGGTGATTGCGGCGGGCGGGATTAGCGATGCGCGTGGCGTCGCAGCGGCTTTCATGTTGGGCGCATCGGCGGTTCAGGTAGGTACGGCTTATTTGTTCACGCCAGAGGCCAAGGTCAGCGCGTCCCACCACAAGGCGTTGCGCACGGCCAAGGAAAGCGAGACAGCGGTCACCAACATTTTCACCGGGCGCCCGGCGCGCGGGATTCTCAATCGGGTGATGCGTGAGCTCGGACCGATAAGCGCCAAGGCACCGGCCTTCCCCTTGGCGGGCGGTGCGCTGATGCCATTGCGGGCTAAAGGGGAAGCGGATTTCAGCAACCTTTGGGCCGGGCAGGCATTCACCCTGGGCGTTGAACTGAGCACGGCAGAGCTGACCCGGCGATTGGCGGATGAAGGATTGGCCAAGCTAACCCATCGCTAGGCGCAAAACCTGTGGGAGCGGGCTTGCTCGCGAAAGCGGTGTGTCAGGCGACATTAATGTTGACTGTGCCCCCGTCTTCGCGGGCAAGCCCACTCCCACAGGTTTGTGTTTGACGCACTGCCTACAAACATCTCGTCACGTTCCGTTTTCAGGCATTTCGCTATATATTCCGCTATATAGCGTTTCATTCGCCTATGACGGAGCCGTTCATGATCATTCGTGCCTCACGTTTTGCCCCCGCGTGCCTGTTCACTGTGTTCGCTTTCGGGTCCGCCCAGGCGGATGAAGTCCAGGTCGCCGTTGCCGCCAACTTCACCGCGCCGATCCAGGCCATCGCCGCCGATTTCGAAAAAGACACCGGGCATAAGCTGGTGGCCGCTTATGGTGCAACCGGCCAGTTCTATACCCAGATCAAGAACGGCGCGCCGTTCGAAGTATTCCTCGCGGCGGATGACACCACTCCACAAAAACTCGAGACCGAAGGCGACATCGTCAAGGGTTCGCGCTTCACCTACGCCATCGGCACCCTGGCGCTGTGGTCGGCCAAGGAAGGTTATGTCGACGCCAAGGGCAAGGTTCTAAGCGTCAACCAGTATCAGCATCTTTCCATCGCTAACCCGAAAGCCGCCCCGTACGGCCTGGCTGCCACTCAGGTGCTGGCCAGGCAAGGCCTGACCGACAAGGTCAAAGACAAGATCGTTGAAGGCCAGAACATCACCCAGGCGTACCAGTTCGTGTCCACCGGCAACGCCGAACTCGGTTTCGTGGCCTTGTCGCAGATCTATAAAGACGGCAAAGTCACCAGCGGTTCGGCATGGATCGTTCCGGCCGAGATGCACGACCCGATCAAACAAGACGCGGTGATCCTCAACAAGGGCAAGGACAACCCGGCCGCCAAGGCGCTGGTTGACTACCTCAAGGGGCCGAAAGCCGCCGCTGTCATCAAGTCCTACGGTTACCAACTCTAAATGACGCTATCGAGTGCCGACTATTCCGCCATCTGGCTGACCCTGAAACTGGCGTCCCTGACCACGGTCATCCTGCTGATCATTGGCACTCCGATAGCGTTGTGGCTGTCGCGGACCCAATCCTGGTTGCGCGGCCCGGTCGGGGCGATCGTCGCCCTGCCCCTGGTGCTGCCGCCCACGGTGATTGGCTTTTATTTACTGTTGGCGCTCGGCCCTAACGGGTGGGTCGGTCAGTTCACCCAATCACTGGGTTTCGGCACCCTCACCTTCAGTTTTGCGGGGTTGGTGATCGGCTCGGTGCTGTACTCGATGCCGTTCGTGGTCCAGCCGCTGCAAAATGCCTTTTCCGCCATTGGCATTCGACCGCTGGAAGTGGCCGCTACCTTGCGCGCCAATCCGTGGGATACGTTCTTCCGCGTGATGGTGCCACTGGCCCGCCCCGGATTCGTCACTGCGGCCATTCTCGGATTCGCCCACACCGTCGGCGAGTTCGGCGTGGTGCTGATGATCGGCGGCAACATTCCCGACAAGACCCGCGTGGTCTCGGTGCAGATCTACGATCACGTCGAAGCCATGGAATACGCCCAGGCTCATTGGCTGGCCGGGGCGATGCTGGTGTTCTCTTTTGCGGTGTTGCTGGCGCTCTACTCCAGCCGTAAAACCAAAACGGGTTGGGGTTGATCGATGATTCAAACGCGCTTGAAGCTGAGTTATTCGGGGTTCGTCCTGGATGTCGATCTGCAACTGCCCGGCCGTGGAGTGACTGCGCTTTATGGTCACTCCGGCTCGGGCAAAACCACCTGCCTGCGTTGCATCGCCGGCCTGGAACACGCCGAACAGGGGTTTATCCAGATCAACGATGAAGTCTGGCAGGACAGCGACCGGCGGATTTTCATCCCGCCGCATAAACGCGCCGTGGGTTATGTCTTCCAGGAAGCCAGTCTGTTTCCCCATCTGTCGGTGCGGGGCAATCTTGAGTTCGGCCTCAAGCGTATCCCCCGCCAACAGCGCCGGGTCGATATGGCCCATGCCACTGAACTGCTGGGAATCAGCCATTTGCTCGACCGCAGCCCGCAGAACCTTTCCGGTGGCGAGCGCCAGCGGATCGGCATCGCTCGCGCCTTGCTCACCAGCCCCAGATTGTTGCTGATGGACGAACCGCTGGCGGCACTCGATACCCAGCGTAAAAACGAAATCCTGCCGTACCTGCAACGGTTGCACGATGAACTGGATATCCCCGTGCTGTACGTCAGCCATTCCCAGGATGAAGTTGCGCGGCTCGCCGACCACCTCGTCCTGCTCAGCGACGGCAAGGCCCTGGCCAGCGGCCCCATCGGCGAAACCCTGGCCCGGCTCGATCTGCCGCTGGCGCTGGGCGACGACGCTGGTGTGGTGATCGAAGGACACGTCAGCGCTTATGACGCCGACTATCAATTGTTGACCTTGCAACTGCCCGACACCAACCTGAGCATTCGGGTTGCCCACGCGCCGATGACCAAGGGCCAGGCCCTGCGCTGCAAGGTTCAGGCGCGGGATGTCAGCCTGAGCCTGCAGGGCGTCGAACAGAGCAGCATCCTCAATCGCCTGCCGGTCACGGTGATCAGCGAAATCGGCGCCGACAACGCCGCTCACGTACTGATCCGCCTCAACGCGGCCGGCACACCGCTGCTGGCGCGAATCACCCGCTACTCCCGGGATCAACTGGGCGTGCACCCCGGCCAGCAACTGTGGGCGCAAATCAAAGCGGTGGCGGTGCTGGCCTGAAATCTGTCGGCATTCTCCAGACATTCTCCTGGCACCCCGGCAACGGCGCGTGGTCAATGGCTTAACACCCTGACTCGCCGCCCGGGATTGCCTGCCATGCCAGATACCGCGTTGTCCGATGGACTGCCGTCCGACCTGCATTACGTCGACGACAGCCAACCCGGCATCACCCGCAAGAAGCTGCGCGGCGCATTCGGCTATTTCGCTCCGTCGGGTCAGCGCATTACCGATCGGGATGAGATCAAACGCATCAATGCCCTCGCGGTACCGCCCGCCTACACCGATGTGTGGATTTGTCCCGATCCGCGCGGCCATCTGCAAGCCACCGGTCGCGATGCCCGTGGCCGCAAGCAATACCGTTATCACCCGCGCTGGCGCGAAGTGCGCGATGCCGACAAATATTCGCGCTTGCGGGAGTTCGGCCAGGCCCTGCCGAAGCTGCGCAAGCAGCTTGAAACCCTGTTGGCGACTCCTGGCTTCAGTCGCGACAAGGTGATGGCCACGGTGATTACCTTGCTCGATGCGACGCTGATCCGGGTTGGCAACACGCAGTACGCTCGGGATAACCGCTCCTATGGCCTGACGACCCTGCGCAACCGTCACGTCGAGATCAACGGCAGTGCAATCCTGTTCCAGTTTCGCGGCAAGAGCGGCATCGAGCACCAGATCACCGTAAAAGACCGACGCCTGGCACGGATCATCAAGCGCTGCCTGGAGATTCCCGGGCAAAACCTTTTTCAGTATCTGGACGAGAACGGCGACCGGCACACCGTCAGCTCCTCCGACGTCAACGCCTACCTGCAGACGCTGACCGGTGCCGATTTCACCGCCAAGGATTACCGCACCTGGGCTGGCAGCGCACTGGCATTGGCGGTGTTGCGCAAGTTGCAGTGGCAATCGCCAGCCGATGCAAAGCGCCAGGTGGTGGACATGGTCAAGCATGTCGCCCGGCAATTGGGCAACACCCCGGCGGTTTGCCGCAAGTGCTACATCCACCCGGCGGTCGTCGATGGCTTTATGCAAGGCGCATTGGCCGGACTACCTCCGTCGCGGGGACGTAAAAGGCTCAGGGCAGAGGAAGTGGCGCTGGCGGTGTTTCTGGAGAAGCTTATCGAGAAGGCTGAAACACCATGAGTCGTCTTCAAGGGTAGTGAACCGACGAACTGACCCGCCAGTTTTTTGCATGATCGCCAAGCGCTTCTATGCTTGATCTGAACACGAACAGCTTCGGTGACGCCATGGAAGACATTTTCGTTGTGAAACGCTGCAACAAGATCATCGTTCATGGCCGCCGGGCCGGAGAAACCGCTCATCCACCACACGACGCCGCTGTCTGGTATCGCATCATCGATACCCGCACTCGCGGCTTTATCGGTGACGGTTACGATCTTGAAGAGGACGCCAGGCGCGAATGTCGCCGGCTTAACGCGGCCAGTTCGCCCGTGTCGCACGGGTTGGCTTGACGCCGGCCACTTTCATTTTCCGGGTCTATACTTGAAGGAGCTGAAGGACCAGCGACCCATCGGCAGAAAGCTCGCTCCCCCGCGGGCTTTTTGTTGCCCTTTAGCCGATTTCCTTGAACGGAGGTGATTGTCATGTCCGAGAAAGAGTCTATCGCCACCCTGCTCACCCTGCTTGACTCCCGTCAGGCCCGCCTTGCTGCTGCGTGCAAGGAGATCGCCGATTGGGTCGATCATCAAGGGGGGCATCCGACAGCGCTCAGGATTCGTGACCGCTTGAACGACATCGAGAAAGACACGCCGCAGATTCGTAGCGCGTTGTCTGCACTCAAACATGTCGAGCCGCCACTGCCTCGGTTCAAATCAGGCGACCGCGTTATTTGAGCCAGGGACAGAGTCCAATCCAGCACACCTGAGCGGTGACCTCTTCGTCACCGTGGTTGTGCCTGCCTGCCCGACTCGCGCTGCCGCCCAACCCGGCCCGGTTTGCCGGGCTTTTTTTATACGTGCTTTGACCATTTCACATTGCCTTCACAACCGAGCCCCTACAGTTCACTTGCTCCTTTGAAAACATCCCCTGGCCCGCCCGCATGCGGGCCATTTTTTTGCCTGCCATATCCCGAACGAACGCCCTCATCCGCCGGTTGTCGAACGCTTACACATCACGAAGGAGATGTCCCATGGTCACTCACTTCAAAGTCGGCGGGCACCTGGCCTGCGGGCACAAAGGCAGCAACTTGACCTCCAGCAGCATACTGAACCGCGTCAAATGCAGAAGCTGCCGCAACACCGATGCGTTCAAAGAAGCGCGCAAAACCGAACGTAACGCCGCCCGTCGGGCCGCACGCAAGGCCAAAGCCACCCACACCGCCAATGATTGGCGCTCAGAGTGGACCCAACGGCTGATCGAAATGCCCGGACGGCAAAGACTGCCACGTGGTTTTACTGGTCAGCCATTTGTGTAGCTGAGGCGCTTGGCCGTGCCCGGCTTATGGTTCGAGCGCAGCAAGTGACGGGCAATGAATCTATCGGCTATTCAATCCACCAGGCGTGAGGATTTCCTCCAGAAAATCGATAAACACATTGATCCGGCTGGAACCCCGGTGATTGGGCAAGTACAGCGCATTGATGCAACTGCTCGCACTGCCGGGGTTGACTTCGTAATGCTCCAGCAACCGCGTCAACCGGCCTGCGGCGACATCGTCTCGCACCAGCCAGTCGGCCAGCAGGGTCACCCCGCCGCCGGCGATTGCCGCTTCGCGCAGGATGTCGGCGTTGTTGCTTTGCAGGCGGCCATGCACATTGAGCTGGATGGTTTCTTCGTCGCCCTGGAACGTCCAGTAATGGTGCGAACCGCCGTAATCGAAGCGCAGGCATTGGTGCTCGAGCAAGTCGCGAGGATGACACGGCGCCGTGTGGCGGCTCAGGTAATCCGGGCTGGCCACTACCCAGCGCTGGAAGGCCCCTACCCGTTTACTGACGATGTCTTCACTGACTACCGACGATCCCAGACGCACTGACACATCGATCTGTTCGCTCAGCAGGTCGCTGACCTGATCGCTCAACGACACACTTATTTCCAGTCCCGGATGGCGCTCGAGCAAGCGGCCCAGATGCGGCGCGATGATCCGCCGACCGAACTCGACGGGCACGCTGATCCGCAGGCGTCCTTGCGCCTCGCTGCCACGGTCGGCAACCACGGCATCGGCTTCGTCGATGGCGTCAAGAATCGCCACAGCCTTTTCGAAATAGGTTTGCCCGGCGACGGTCACGCTGGTGTTGCGTGTCGTGCGGTTGAGCAGGCTGGCGCCGAGCTCGTTTTCCAGCCCCGCCACCTGGCGAGTGACCGAAGACGTCGAGATGCCGAGCTTGCGCGCCGCGGAGGAATAACCGCCGCAACGCACGGTTTCAACAAACATCTTCAGTGCCAGCAACTTGTCCATAAGCGGAATCCGGTCAAAAAGAAACGGTGATGATAGTGCATCACCGTTCGCCAGCCGTCTTGTATGACCGTGCTTCACCGGACGCCCCCACACCCGGCGCTCAGGCATTGGCCTTGCGACCGAGGAACATCACCAAAGCCAGGGTCGGGAGCAATGCCACCGATGCGGCAGACAGGTTCCAGCCGAAGTGTTCGTAGAGCGGGCTCGCCACCAGCGATCCCAAGGCACCGCCAACGAAGATGCTGGTCATGTACACGGCGTTGAGTCGTGCCCGGCTGTGCGGGTCGATGGCGTACACCTCGCGCTGGCCCAGCACCATGTTCAGTTGCACGGCGAAATCCAGCAACACCGCACACACCACCAGCCACAGGTAACTGCTGCCCGGCAGCGCAGCGATCAACAATGAAGCCGGTGCCAGCAGCAGTGCGACCAGTGTTCCGCGGCGGCCGTGACCGGCATCGGCCAAGCGCCCGGCAATCGGCGCAGCGACTGCACCTACCGCTCCGACCAGGGCAAAAATCGCCACCTGCGCCTGGCTGAAACCGTGGTGACGCATCAGCTCAATCGGCGCGAGGGTCCAGAACAGGCTGAAGCTGGCGAATAACAACCCCTGATACAACGAACGTTGACGCAGCACCGGGTAGCGACGGGCAAGGGTAAACACCGAGCCGATCAACGCGGCATAAGTCGCCTGATGCGTCGGCACACGGCGCGGCAGCGCAGCCGCGGTGATCAGGGCGATGACGGCCATCAGTGCCGCCGCGCTGTAAAACACCCCGCGCCAGCCGAACACGTCCACCAGCAGGCTGGACAACGGACGCGACAACAGAATGCCCAGCAGCAGCCCGCTCATGATATTGCCCACCACGCGGCCGCGCGTGGCTTCGGGTGCCAGGTGCGCCGCCAGTGGCACCAGAATCTGCACCGAGATTGAAGTCAGGCCGATCAGCAATGAAAACACGAGGAACATCGACGGCGAGTGCGTCAACCCGGCACACAACAGCGTAACGCTCGCCGCGAGGGTGAAGCCCACGACCAGCCGCCGGTTTTCCATCAGGTCGGCCAGCGGCACCAGCAACAGCAGACCCAGCGCATAACCAAACTGTGTGAGTGAAACGATCAGGCTGGCATTGGCGCTGGACAGGCCAATCTGCGGCGCAATCAGTTCGACAATCGGCTGGGCGTAATAGAGGTTGGCCACGACCGCGCCGCAGCAAAACGCCAGGAACGCGACCATCAGGCCGGAGAGTGAAGCAGGCTGTTCGGCCTTGGCCGCCGCTGCGGGGTTACCCGTGAGCATGATGACACCTCGTTGAGTTCAGGAAAGTGGTGCCAAGGCTAAGGGCATGGGCCGACACAGAGAATCCATGCCACCGGCAATGCAGTGATGCGCCATCCGCAACGACCCCGGCGTTGCTGTTGGCGCAAAGCGCTATTGCGCGACGTGGCAATACTCCGCCGCTCGCGTCTTCTCTACCCTTGGGCACTTGGCGCAGGGCTCTCCATCAGCGCCCTTCCCCCGGTTGCTCAAGGAGCTGTTCATGACCCCGAATCCTTCATCGATGCGCACCGCGCGTCCCTCGTGTTTCAAATCCTCATGAAGGGCAACTTCCTGAGATCCAGCCCCCTCTGGATCAGCGCGGCCGTCCTCGCTTCGATCGGCGCAATCGGCGCGGCGCTGCTGATGTGGCGCCCGGCGATAGCACCGATTGAGCGCCCGCGAACGTTCGATGCCGCGCAATTGCAGCGCGGTGCGCGGGTGGTCGAAGCCGGCGATTGTGCGGTGTGCCATACGCGTCCGGGCGGTCAATACATGGCGGGCGGGCTGCCGCTGGTGACGCCGTTCGGCACGCTCTACAGCACCAACATCACACCCGACCCGCAGACCGGTATCGGCCAATGGTCACTGCCGGCGTTCGAGCGGGCGATGCGTGAAGGGATCTCCCGCGATGGCCACTTCTTGTACCCCGCCTTCCCGTACGTGCACTACCGGCGCATGAGCGAAGACGACATTGCCGACGCGTATGCGTACTTGATGAGCGGCCCTGCCGTGAACTCACCGGCCATGCAAAACCACATGAATTTTCCGATGAACATCCGGCCGCTGGTGTCGTTCTGGAATCTGCTGTTTCTGCATGCAAAGCCGCTGACGCCGGTGGCGCAACAATCTGAAGCGTGGAATCGCGGACGTTATCTGGTTGAAGGCCCCGGCCACTGCGCAGGCTGCCATTCACCGTTGAACCTGATCGGTGCCGAGAAGTCCGGCGAGAGCCTCGCGGGCGGTGAGGTGGATGGCTGGGAGGCACCTTCGCTGCTCGGCATGGCCCGTCGCGCAAACCCGTGGAGCACTGAGCAGTTGGTCCACTATCTGCGGGCAGAAGTGGTGGACGGGCACGGCACAGCCGCAGGCCCGATGCGCCCGGTCAGCCTCAGTCTGGCTCGCTTGCCGGTCAGCGACGCAGAGGCGATTGCCGAGTATTTGCTAAGCCTGCAAACCAAGGCTGCGATCACCGAAATCCAACCCGGCGCCGGGAGCGTTGAGACCTTGGACCAGACCAGCGGCGCCCTGCTGTTCGCCAGTGCCTGCGCCGGTTGTCATGCCCCTGCGGCGCCGATGCGCGAAATCGACGGGCGTCCGGGGCTGGATCGCACCTCGGCGCTGCTAGCCCCGAGTGCACGCAACTTCCTGAAAACCGTGCTCGAAGGTGTGCCGGCAACTCCGGGCGTGCCCGGACCGGTCATGCCGCCGTTTGCCGCCAGCCTGGACAACGTTCAACTCACCGCCCTGGCGTCCTACCTGCGCCAGCAAGCCAGACCTGACCAACCCTGGACAGAACTTTCTTCCACTATTGAAGCGATCCGTCAGGAGACGAAATGACCCAAGTCACGCTCAACGTCAACGGCTCGGCCCAAGCCTTGGAGCTGGAACCTGACATGCCGCTGCTCTATGCGCTACGCAATCATCTGGGGCTGAACGGTGCCAAGTACGGGTGTGGCTTGGGGCAGTGCGGCGCCTGTACGGTCATCGTCGATGACAAACCGGTCTTTTCTTGCGTGACGCCCTGCGCAGGCCTTGAAGGCAAGAAGGTTCGAACGGTTGAAAGCCTCGGTACCGCCGAACGTCCCGGCCCTTTGCAAAAAGCCTTTATCGATAAACAGGCGGCCCAATGCGGCTACTGCATCGCCGGCATGCTGATGCGCGCGCAGTCATTGCTGGAAAGCAATCCGCACCCGGACGAGCAGACCATTCGCGAGCACATGGCAGGCAACCTGTGTCGTTGTGGCACCCACCTGCGGATTATCGAGGCCATCAGCCTGGTGGCCGGGCAAGACGGGAGCGCGACATGACCGTGGAGAAAAAAGTCGACCACAGTCGCCGGGCGTTCTTGCGTGGAGGCGCCTTGCTGGTGGCGTTTACCCTGGTGCCGGCGGCGCGTCGTGCATGGGCCGACACCGAAGTGGATACGCTCGGCACGGTGGTGCTGGCGCCTGATCTGCCCGGCAGCCTGCGCACCAATCCCTACCTCGATGCGTGGATCCGCGTGGGCCCTGAAGGCATCACCGTCTACACCGGCAAGGTCGAATTGGGCACTGGCGTCAAAACAGCCTTGCTGCAAATTGCCGCCGAACGTCTGGAGGTTTCGCCGACGGCGATCAACTTGCTGACTGCCGACACTGCCCTGACGCCCAACGAAGGCTACACCGCCGGCAGCCACAGCATTTTCGACAGCGGCACCGCGTTGTTCAACGCGGCGGCGCAGGTGCGTGAGTTATTGCTGCAGTCGGCCGGGCGCAGCTGGGAGGTGGCACCGCCACTGTTGACGACGCAGGAAGGCGTCATTCACGGCCCTGCCGGACAACGAATGTCCTACGCCGACGCCGTCAAAAACGTCGATCTGCACCTCTATGCCAAATCCGAATCGCCGCCAATGCCAGCGACGGGGTTCAAGCTGATCGGGCATTCGCTGCAACGGCTGGATATTCCGGCAAAAGTCAGCGGCGGTCCTGCATTTGTTCAGGACATTCGTCTGCCGGGCATGCTGCACGCTCGGGTCATTCGCCCTCCTCGTCCCGGCTGCACGCTGGAAACCTTCGACGCGGAGTCGATCAAAACGCTGGCCGGGGTTGTGCAGGTAATTCGCGGCGGCAATTACCTTGCCGTGGTGGCGCGTGATGAATGGCAAGCGATCAAGGCCATGCGCAGCGGATATGAATCGGCGCGCTGGAGCGGTGGTCAAGCCATCCCCGAGTCACGGGACATCCACACATTGCTCGAACATCTGCCTTCACGTCGCTACCCGATCAGCCATGAGGGCACCCCACAGGTGGCGACCGACAAGAGCTATCGAGCGCGCGTGACCAAGCAATATCTGATGCACGGATCCATCGGCCCTTCCTGCGGCGTGGCCTGGTTCAAGGACGGCACCCTCACTGTCTGGACCCACACCCAAGGCGTGTATCCGCTGCGCGCCGGGATCGCCGAAATGGTGCGGCTACCGCCCGAGCGCGTTCGCTGTATCCACACCGAAGGGTCCGGTTGTTACGGCCACAACGGCGCAGACGATGCGGCGGCCGACGCGGCGTTGATTGCCATGCGAATACCGGGCACGCCGGTGCGGGTGCAGTGGATGCGCGAGCAGGAAAATCTCTGGGAACCCTACAGCTCGGCGATGGTGACTGAAGTGCAGGCCAATCTTGATGCGCAAGGTCGATTGCAGGACTGGAATTATGAACTGTGGACCACGCCGCATAACGAACGCATCGTCAATGCGGGCCGGTTGCTGCCGGCGCGACTGCTGGCCCGGCCGTTCACCTCTGCGCCTTCGGTGCCCATCGCTCAACCTGAAGGCGACGGCGATCGCAATGCCGTGCCGCTGTACACGCTGGCATCCACGCGCATCAACATGAACTTCGTCACTGAGATGCCGTTTCGCACCTCTGCCATGCGCTCGCTGGGTGCGCACATCAACGTCTTCGCGATCGAGGCGTGCATCGATGAGCTTGCCGCCAGGGCCGGGAGCGATCCGGTGGCCTTGCGCCTTGCCCATCTGGCGGATCCCCGGGCGCGGGCCGTGGTGGAGCGCGTGCGCGACGCCATCGGCTGGTCGCAAAAAAGCAGCGAACCCGGCGCGGGCATCGGCTTCGCGTTTGCCCGCTACAAAAACATCATGGGCTATTGCGCGATCGCGGTGCGCTTGCGCGTACATCCGCAGACCGGCGAGGTGCAGGTCGATCACGTCGTCACGGCGGTAGACGTCGGGCAAATCGTCAATCCCGATGGCCTGCGCAACCAAGTAGAAGGCGGGATCGTGCAGTCCACCAGTTGGACGCTGTATGAAAAAGTCGCCTACGACGCCGGGGGCATACGCAGCTACGACTGGAGTGGCTACCCGATCCTGCGCTTTTCACAGGTGCCGAAAAAGGTCGACGTTCACCTGCTCGACCAACCGGGACAGCCGTTTCTCGGCGCCGCCGAAATCGTCCAGGGACCGATGGCCGCCGCCCTCGGCAATGCTGTGGCGAACGCTACCGGCCGACGCTGGCTGAACCTTCCTTTGACCCGCTCAGAGCAACCGTCCTGACCCTGCGCAGCGTTGCGTTTCGCGCAATGCAGCGTAGAGGCTGATGCGGATTATCAAGCGGCATGCAGCGGATTAACTTACGGCCATACGGTGCCTGGCCAAACGTCCATCGCCGCCTTGCTCCCTCTTTTCGAAACCTGGAGAAATTCTATGACGCAGCAACTGTTCCAACCCATCGCATTGGGGCCATACACACTCCCGCACCGAGTGGCGATGGCGCCGCTGACCCGCTCTCGTGCCGGACAACCGGGCGATGTCCCGACGGCCATGAACGCCGAATATTACCGCCAGCGTGCGAGCGCGGCGTTGATCATCACCGAGGCGACGCAAATCTCCCGACAGGGCCAGGGCTATGCCTGGACCCCGGGAATCTACAGCGATGAGCAGGTACAGGCTTGGCGCGAAGTCAGCAGCCAGGTGCACGAGGCCGGCGGTTTGATCTTCATGCAACTCTGGCACGTGGGCCGCGTGTCGCACCCAAGCTTCCAGCCTGGCAATGCCCTTCCAGTGGCCCCGAGCGCATTACCCGTGCCGGGCAAGACGTTCATTGTCGACACGGATGGCAACGGTGTGTGGGGCGATGTGCCGGTTCCGCGGGCACTGGAAACCTCGGAGATCGCTGACATCATCAACGACTACCGCCGGGCCGCGCGCAATGCGCTGAATGCCGGGATGGATGGCGTGGAAATCCATGCAGGCAACGGCTATCTGCTGGATCAGTTCATCAACAGCAACAGTAACCAGCGCGAGGATAGCTACGGCGGCAGCCTGGAAAACCGTGCGCGCCTGTTATTGGAAGTGGTTGCTGCCGTCGTCGACGAAGTCGGTGCGCAGCGCGTGGGCGTACGCCTCACGCCGATGGGACGCTTCATGGGCATGGGCGATGAGACGCCGCAAGCGACCTTCGGCCATATCGTGCGTTCGTTGAACCAGTGGAATCTGGCCTACCTGCACCTCGTCGAGCCTGCCGTCGTCGGCACCGTCAAGGACGAGAACTTCGATCCACGCTGGGATGCAATCATCGGCCAACTGCGTGCCGCGTGGGACGGCGTGCTGATGATCGCCGGTGGCTACGACCCCGAGACGGCGGAACAAGCCTTGATCGACGGCCGCGCAGACATCATCGCGTTCGGCAGACCGTTTCTGGCCAACCCCGATCTGCCACGGCGAATTCGCGACGGGTTGTCGCTCAATGCGCCGGATCCGAGCACCTTCTTTGGTGGCGATCAGCGTGGATACCTGGATTACCCGGTTCACTCCTGACGTTGCTGCTGGCGTTAGTCGTCTTCGTATCATCACCTGCACAGACGACGGGTCAGATCATTCAGAAGCCATCGGCCGGCTCTCCCTAAAGCGCGATTTTGCATGTGCGCGGCGTAGATCGTAAGTGTGTCTGGTGTGCGCTGAAGCTCGGCGGCTAACTCAAGTGGCAGGAGGCGTCCTGAAGCCAGATGATCCGCAATCAGATGCTCTGGCATTCGACACCAACCGAACCCGGCGAGCAAAAAATCCAGCCGCCGCGCCAGATCTACAAACCGCCACTGGTGACTGCCCGTCACCCCATAGCTAGGGCCGTCGGGAGAAACCGGATCGGAAAGTACCAGTTGCACATAAGGCTTGAGGTCTGCACTTGTTGCCCGACGGCCTAACATAGCCAGGGGATGTCCGCTGGCGACTACTGGCCTCAAGTCAACACTGAGCAGCGGCAGTGCGTTGATATCGTCGGGCACTGTCGGAATCAATGTGCAAAGCGCCAGTGCCGCATCGCCGTTGCGCAATCGGCGCTCTGCGCCACCCAAGCCTTCTGTAGAAAAACTCACTGCCAGATGCGGAAAAGCCTCGCGCAGAGCGCTCAGGCTTTCAATGAGCGGTGCGCTGGGGACTAAAGGATCTATGGCGAGGGCCAACTCCGGCTCAACTCCTGCTGCCGTGCTTGCGGCCATTGCTTCAAACTGGGCAGCGCTTGCCAGCACCGCGCGCGCCTGAACCACGAGCACTCTACCTACCTCAGTGAGCGTTGGACGATGGCCGCTGCGATCAAACAGCCTCACACCTTGAACGGACTCAAGTGTGGCAATCGACTGGCTAATGGCAGATTGAGCACGCCGCAGGTGACGTCCGGTGGCCGAGAAACTGCCTGTATCCGCAATGGTTACAAGGATCCGCAACTGATCCAGGCTGAGATTTCCGATCATGACCCATCACATAAACAGATGGACTCAATCATATTTACATCACTCCTGCATAGAGATCGCATTGGGTAGAGTGTGTCGCACATCGCCTAAGGCGACAACGCAAACCATACCGCCGCCTCACCGCGCAGGAGTTACTTTCATGTCCAGGCTTCTCACCATTGAAACCAGTTCACGTGGGGATGCCTCAATCTCCCGGCAGCTCACTCGCCGATTTGTGGCCGCATGGGAAGCTGCACACCCAGAGGGCAGCGTCAAAATACGGGATCTGACGGACACTGCGCTTACGTTCGTGACGGCCCCCTGGTTACAGGCTTACTTCACCCCGCAAACCCAACATTCGCCTGATATGAAAGCCGTGTTGCAGTTATCCGATGAACTTACGGCCGAGTTGCTGGAAACCGATCACTTGGTTATTTCAACACCGGTCTACAACTATAACGTCCCTGCGGCGCTCAAGGCCTGGGTGGACCACGTGGTACGTAAAGGCCTGACCTTGGGCTTTGATGGTAAAGGGTTGGTGACCGGTAAAAAGGCGACGGTGCTGCTCGCTTCGGGAGGGGTATATACCCACGACTCCCCGATTAGAGACCGTGACATTGCGAGCCAATACTTGAAACTGATCCTGAATGTCCTGGGCATCACTGATGTCACCTTTATTGCGGCCGGCGGTGCTAAAGCCGTGGATCTCGGAGAAATCGGCATGCACGATTTTCTGGCTACATTTGATCATCACATTCAAAAGTCGCTGGTTTAGACAGTATTTCTCCTGGCCCATACGGATCTTGCCGGTTGAGCCGCCGACTGTTTCAGGCTGATCGTTGGTGACTCAGCGTGATACTTTTGCACAAACCCGCCTATTTGAAATCGCCCATTTGTTATCGAGGTACTGGTGACCCACTCTTCCGATCAACATGCTGACGAAAAAAGCCTGCCTCGATTGTTACTCGATCTACTTTGGCAAATCGCCGTACTGTTGATCCCGATTTTCCTTGTCGCGGTATTACCGCTGCCGTGGGCGCTCGGTGTAGTACTGGGTTGCGCTGCCATGATGTGGCTGACGGCGCGGGCCGGTTGGCAACGTACCGGCCGAGGGGCGGCCCGGGTCATGACCTCTGCCGCAATAGGCCTGGGTTTTAATCTGGGCAGGGCTTTGCCGGCGTACTGGGACATTGCGGGGGCAGCGGTCGTGATGTTCTTCGGGCTGGCTTGCGTCAGTCACCTGGAAAGACGGTTTGGCCTGGTCGATAAAACGCAGGCCGGCTCGTCACCGCTATCGCCTGGTCAGTCTTCAAACGGCGCCAGTGCCTGGGGTGGGGACGAACCGCGACAAACACCCGAGGGTGAGCCCATCAGGGTGTTCAACTACAGCGAAATCGCCATGGGCGGGCCCGTTCTGTGCGATTACCTGTTTCCCGATGGGGTGCTGCTGCAGGGCCTTGGGTCGTCGGCTCGCTTCTCGGATGACGGCCGTTATTTCGCCGCGCCTTTACCCTCGCGCCAAGCCTGGGGGTTGGTGATTCTGGATCGACAGTTGCGTCAGCTTTACCAGTGTTCGTGTGATGAATTTTGGGAACTGGATGCCTTTAACGACGGCACCCTGAGTGGGCGTTACAGCCCTCTGGTCGACAACGGCGCACGGGAGATCAGCCTGGAGCAACTGCTGACGACGGCTGAAAAAGTCAGCCTGGTGCCCGTTGTTGACCTGTGGGTCGAGCCTGGTGACTGGCAAAAAAAACTTGCGCTCGAAACGTTCCGGCATATGTCCCCCGATGGTCAGCAACGTTTGGACGCCTGTCTGGTGCTGCCGGCCAGCCTGCGCGAATTGCCACAGCCGTGTGCCCCGCTGATGAGCCCGGAATACAGCGTGAGCATCAACGGTGAGCCCACTTCGTTGTTGATCAGCGCCGATACCTCAATCATCTGGAATCACAATGGCCGCTCGTTCGCTTGCCATGGACGAATGGATGATGGGCAACCGCAACCCCTCGAATATTGGCTCTGGCACGTAGACCGAGGCTGGCAAGCATTGCCTTGCCCGTGGCGATCCGCCGACAGCGAACCCTCCATGGGTTGGAGCGAACCCCTGGAGCTGGATGACCACTACCTGCGGCTATCGTGCTACTTCGACTACCCGCAGCCTGATCGCGGTCGCTATGGTTATGGCTTGTACAGCGTACACAGCGACTGTGAATCTCAGGTGGGCCATGATCCGAACGGCCGGGTGCAGGTTGCGCAGCGGCAGCTGACTCGCGTGCGGTTGGCTGTGCCGCTGGTGGGTGATGGACAGCGAGGCGCGACGATGGTCGAGTCGGCACCGTTGATGGGTGATACGCGGGCTCAATTCAGCTGGCAGCAAGACAACAGCCTGGGGCTCGGGGGTTATACCTGCAGGATTGGGGGCTGGGAGTTACCGGGCGTTTGGCTGCTCGATCATCGAGTTTCAGACACTGGACGTTACATCGCATTGATACCGTTCACCCTGCCGCCCGCCACAGCAGGTCATGTGGTGGTAGTCGACGCACAGGAACGACAATTGATGAACAGCCCTCCTCTGTTGGTCGCGCGATTGTTGGACTTTCGTGGGCCGACACTGAGCCTGGCAGTGATTCGAGGTCGCCTGGATCTGGATCGGCAAAGCACTCCATTGCAGCGTTTTGATCAATCGCCACCCGAGGCGGGCGATGCCGCTGTATTTTGCCAGTATCAACAGGACTCACGGCTTTACTACGAGTGGTGTGAGCTCAATGTCAGCCCACAAGGCCTGAGCACCCTCCCCGATTGGCGCCTGGTTAAACGGCCACAGTCTGCAATCGCCGATGGAAACTTTGTCCAGCCAGCACCGATGGATAAAGATGCCGCTTGGCTGTTCGGTTGTGAAACCGAATACGCCGACAGCTGGCTTCGCGTCCAGAGCCCACGTCTGGGCGGGCATTTGCTGACGGCGTCCGGTTGCGCCATCAGCCATCTCGCGCCCTCGATGATCTGGTCCGAGGATGCACGTTATCTCGCGCTGACTCGACTCCATACCAACATCGACGATGACCACGGAGGTCGCTTGGCATGGCAGATCTTGCTGTTGGATGTCCAGGAGCGGACCTTGAGGCATTCACCTCAGTGGCTCCACAATCGACCACAGTTTGAAGGTTTCAGTGCCGATGTCTTGAAGGTGCGTCTATTCCTGCGCGACTGGGAGGCCGAAGATGAAACAGACCGAGGCTCTATCAGCATGATGAAGTTGAGCGACCTGCTGGCACTTCCCACCGAGCCCCTGTGCCCGCACGCGGGACTCTGGCTGACGAAGGATCAACTTTGTCATTCCCAAGCGTGGCAAGCATTGGATACATCGGCTTTAGGCCAGTGGCGCTAGTCACGTTTGTCACTGGCGCCTGCATGGCGCGTGAAAAGATATGAAGCCGGACAAATGCGAACACTTGTATATGGACTCAACCGTTCATCTCGTACAGATTTGATTAGTTAAGCGGGGGTGTTTAGCATTCGCTCAGGAGATGGCATACCTCCTTTAACCGCCTTCGTGCTGATGATGCCTACGTGAACCCTGGACAGGGTGCGTAGGTGTGCCTCCCTGTCCCTCTACTCAGGACAGGACCGTGACTACAAACTCTCCGTTGCCCCCCCATCTGCTCATTCAGTTGTTAGAGATTTCCCGCCTGCTCATGCTGCGAGGAGACGGACAGCTATGCTGAAGTCACTACTCGTCATCGCTGTCGGCGCATCCCTTGGGGCCTGGTTACGCTGGCTACTGGGCATCAAACTCAATGCCCTGTTCCCGACTGTTCCGCCAGGAACCCTGATTGCCAACATGATCGGGGGATACATCATCGGGTTTGCGATTGCCTTCCTGGCTGCAACGCCGTCACTGAGTCCTGAATGGCGACTTCTGATCATCACTGGCTTCTGTGGAGGGCTGACGACCTTTTCTACATTTTCAGCCGAAACTGTCACCTTGATTCAGGAAGGCAGGCTTCTTTGGGCAATTGGCGCCATTTTGCTACACGTGGCAGGCTCACTGGCGATGACCGTTGCCGGGCTTATTTCGTTTCAATTGATGGGTACACGTTAGAGAGGTGATGAGTCATGAAAGGCTTTTTGGTGATTTTCTTTACCCAACAGAACCGTCGATATCGCGGAAAAATGCTCGGTGAATGGCTCGTCGATCTGGCCAAAGAGATGGGTTTGCGCGGTGCCACCCTGGCAACGGGCATCGAAGGCTTCGGGCATTCAGGGAAACTGCATTCCTCGCATTTTTTTGAGCTGGCCGATCAGCCTACTGAAATCCGCCTGGCAATTACCGAAGAGGAGTTCGTTCGCCTGTTTGAGCGACTTGAGGCCGAAGATATCTCCTTGTTTTACATAAAGACCCCGGTTGAATTCGGAGCCGTCGGTAGACAAGCCAACCAGCCCGGTCACCAGCCTTGAAACATGAAGAAGATGCGGCCGAGAATTGCAGACACACATCTCGATCGCCTCACCACTGGTCCTCACCAGGCAGTCGAGAAACATGACGTCCTTGGTCTCATCGATCATCGAGTTCCTGACGGCGCACCCGCATGTCGCCTATCTGGCGGCGTTCTTCCTGGCGCAGCGCGCTAGCGACCGTTCTTGACGGTGGACGGCTCCTTTCTCGGACCGAAGGAACGGCAGATGCGGATTGGGATGGGCAGGTCCTGTTAGCTCGCCACGGTGAGAAACAGAAATGAATGACCATTGGAAAAGTCAGGTTCGATTACCCCAGCAAAGAAGTGCACCTGAGATTGAAATCGCCCCATAGTGGTCAAGCCTACAGACTTGCGCATGACTCAAGGTGCACATCACCTCCTGCCAGTCGCCGTAATTCGCTCACATCGGCGAACCACTCATGGGATTGAAGACTGTGGAATGCATCATATGTCCCATATCCCCAGGCGACCGCACCAAAGGCGATACCGGCAGTTGCGGCTGCTTCACCATCCGTAGGTTGGTCACCGATGTAGATAACCTCCTCTCGCGCCACGTCGAATTTACGCATCACACGACGCAAGCGAGACGCCTTGCCAAAAATCGAGACGCCGCACTCGAAGGCTCGGATATGGCGACAGCTGGAGCCCAAAATTTGCGTGATATTTTCTTGGGAGTTAGAAGATACCACCGCCAGAATCACTCCCCTTTCGTCAAGATGAGCCAGGGTATTGGCAATGTTATTGAACAGTGGGATCGAGCTTCGATGTTTCTTCATCAAGCTCATGAAGGTTCGCGCCACCAGAGGCAACTTCCAGCGGGGCATTCCGATATGAGCCATGATCTCCCGAGCCCCCTGCTTGCGCAGACAGTCCAACTCTTGCGGGTGAATCCGATTGAAAGCGTGCCTGTCAGCAACCTGGTTGAACACCGAAACAAAGAACGGAAAGGAATCAGCGAGCGTGCCGTCAAAGTCGAAAATGGCAAGTCGGTATGACATGTGAAAGCGCCTTCCTGTAGTGGTGGCAGCCGAGTCCAGGCGGCTGCTTGTGTTGGGCGATTAATTCACCCGATTGACTGGAAAGGCGCATTATTCCAGCACCGGAATCTGCCAGGAAGTAGAAAGTGGCTTAACGCTTGAAGAGGGGGCTGCTCCTTGCCGGTTGTTGCCCGCGCCCCCGCCTCCGTTTACTGCGTGACCACAATCTTCCCGATCATCTGCGGGTGCAGCGCACAAAAATACTCGAACTCTCCCGGCGTATTGAACACCCAGGAAAAACGGTCATTCGTATCCAGCGCCCCCGAGCGAGGATGTGCCCGTTCAATACTGTTACTCGGCCCATCGCCGTATTATTGTCCAATGCTGTTGTCCGGCTCCGGGACGTTCTGCGTTGCTGATAAGGAAATCGAGGAATCCATGATTGACCGCGAGCAACTCCATCGAGATGGTTATGCGCTGCTTCGTCGAGCGATCCCGGCCGAATGGCTGAGCGACCTTCGCGCCGTGTTCGATGCGGGCGTGAAGCCGCCGGAGCAATGGCCAGTGCCGCGTGGCATGGATTGGCGCCATTCGCTGTTGGACGCGGATTCGAAGGTTCAGGCTGTGTGTCGTTTGCCGGAGGTGCTGGCGGTGGTGGGTGAGTTGATCGCAGAGCGGTTTTTCCTCTCGCAGGTAGAGGGTCGCGAGCCCCTTGCAGGTGGCGGTCATCAGCAACTGCACCGCGACTTGTCGGCCCAACGGCCAGGCGACATAGTGAACGCCATTGCCTATTTTGACGATTATGGCCCCGAGAACGGCGCGACACGCATCGTCCCCGGCAGCCATCGCCCAGAACAGGGAGAGCAGCCCTTCGACTTCAATGACGAGTCCCGGTCTGTGCAGCTTTCAGGCTCCGCGGGTGACATCCTGGTGTTTGATGTGGATTTAGTGCATGCGGGTAGCCTGAACTCGATCGGCGCACGCCGGCGCTCCATCCTGATCAGTTATTTTGCAGAGACGTTATACGCGTCACACCTGGAAACGGTGAGCCTGCGCAGTATCCGGATGGACACGACCGATCGGTTCGATCCTTTGGATTTTGCCTGCTCAAGCGGCTCACAAATTTTCCCACCGTTTAAAGCCAGTAAAATCAGCACCTCAAAATAAATTGCGGAAGAACTCATAGCTGCCGCGATGCCTCCAGTTGGCCAAGGCAAAGCAGGTGGACGTCGGTCTAGAGAGATGACTTCTGCTGGCGCAAGTTCAGCTAGTCTAATCACATCACGTACCCAGGAACCGTACCAATGCCGGATCGCTCTGAAGTGAACATAGCCATGACAGACGCTCTCACACTGCTGCTGCACAATCAGCACGCTATATGTGCGGCCATTGGTGACAAATTGGTTCTCTGAAAATGGAACCGAGAATGTCGCCGCTAACGCAATGGCGGCCATGGAAACGCTGGATATCAATGCTCAAAGCCTGACAGACGCCAGTCTGCCTATGCGTTGGGCACCTGACTAAACATTCCGTTGCGGGGTCATCCCCATGAGACACAGCGAAAGACACAAAACCCACCGGACAGGATGGCTCCGCGCTGCTGTTCTTGGCGCGAATGACGGCATCGTTTCAACGGCTAGCCTCGTCCTGGGAGTTGCGGCGGCCGGTGCGAGTTCAAAGAGCATTCTGGTCGCAGGTGTTGCCGGCCTTGTCGCCGGAGCAATGTCGATGGCGGCTGGTGAATATGTATCGGTCAGTTCCCAAGCCGATACCGAACGCGCAGACTTGCTTCGGGAAAGTAAAGAGTTGGCCGCCAACCCCAAGCAGGAGTACGAAGAGCTGGTTGCCATTTACGTCGAGCGGGGATTGGATACAGCGCTGGCTTCAAACGTTGCCACACAGTTGATGCAACACGATGCTCTGGGCGCTCATGGACGCGACGAATTGGGGATATCCGATACGTTGGCCGCGCGTCCTGTGCAAGCTGCCTTTGCCTCCGCGGCGACTTTTTCTGTGGGCGCTGCATTACCATTACTGGTGGTTCTGATAGTTCCGACTGCTGCACTTATGTGGGGGGTTGCTGGCAGCTCGCTTCTGTTTCTCGGGCTCTTAGGAATTCTGGCTGCCCATACCGGCGGCGCCCCCATGATTGCTTCAACTGCTCGTGTCACCTTTTGGGGGGCCCTGGCAATGGCGTTGACTGCTGCGGTGGGTACCCTGTTTGGGGTAGCAGCATAAATGTTTGATAATGAGCAGAACAACATAATGGCCGTCTCGTGGACCATGATGATGGATTGTCTCATTGAGGCGCAAATACCTTTACCCCTCACGGCGTTTCAATCGATGAGTTCCTGAGCAGTGGCTGCCAGCTGACTGCCAACCCGGTCTTTTAACGTGTCAATAAAGCGAGTGATTTTTGCGTCGACAAACTGTCGTGAGGTGTAGACGGCATAAACGTTGCGCTCATACGTATGATAGTCAGGCAAAACTCGCACTAGCTTCCCGGAGCGCAAGTCGTCGATGGCCGTAAACCCAGCCAGCAAACCAATTCCAGCCCCCTCCCGAATAGCCACCGCCATCGCATCCATATCGTTCACGCTGAAACTTGGCCCCGCGGGGACAAATGTCGCGTCGCCCGCCTTGCTCTTCAGCTGCCACTCATCCCTTACATAGTCCACAGTGCCCAGCAGCAGACACTGGTGATCGCGGAGGTCTTCTGGCGTCAGTGGGGCCGCATGCTGGGCCAGGTAGTCTGGAGACGCCACCAGGACACAATGGCTGACACCGATTTTTTGGCTGACATACGCCGAATCCGGCAGCGTCCGGGCAATCAGAATCGAGACATCCAGTTGGTCTTCCAGCAGGTTAGGCATGCGTTGGGAAAGCAATAAATCCACAGTGACATCCGGAAATTGCTTGCGGTATTCCAGCACGGCACCCGTGACGAGCTGCCGAGCCAGTCCGGGTACGCAATGCACACGTAGCGTTCCCTTGGGCTGCAAGGCCGCATTGCTCGCTTCGGCTTCCGCACTCTCAAGATCAGCCAGTATTTTCGTGCACCGCTCATAGAACCGCCGCCCCACATCGGTGACCGACAGGCGCCGGGTCGAGCGTTGCAACAGACGCGCATCCAGCACGTGTTCAAGTGCAGAAACAGCACGCGATACGTTACCTACTGTGGAGTCCAGATGATTTGCCACAGCGGTGAAACTGCCCATCTCGACAACCTTTATGTAGACCGACATGTTCGAAAGCTTATCCATTGCGACCTTCCTATAGATCTGACGCCCACCCGTGATAACCCGCATTTTTCCATGATGCTACACGCTCGGCCCGGTGCTCGATATTACCTCTGCTGACAACAATGATTCCCTTTGGGCCGACTAAATCAAAGGTCTCTCCTTCCATAGACTTGGTTGCACAGGCTGCCTGAACAGGCCCTGCGGCACAGCCACTCTGGCGCCGAACTTCATAAGAAGCTCTGACAACCAACTGAAGGCCAAATCATGAACACTTCCTACGACCCGCTTTATCTTTTTATCGGTGGTGAATGGATCAGTGCCGAAGGGCGCGATACTGCTGCCGTCGTTAACCCGGCAACCGGACGGGATATCGGACGCGTCCCCTTCGCCACCGCAGGCGACCTTGATCATGCTCTTGAGGTGGCTCGACTGAGCTTCGAACAATGGCGCCAGACCGTACCTGACAAACGCGCAAAAATCCTCAAGCGTGCCGCCGACTTGATCATTGAACGAGCACCTCACATTGCCGCGCAAATGACACTGGAAGAAGGCAAGCCGCTGGGTGAAAGCATGGATGAAGTAACCCGTGCGGCGGATTACTTCGAGTGGTTCGCCGAGAGCGCCCGTCGTATCGATGGTCGTGTGGTACCGGCCAACCGTCCTGGAGTACTGCAACTGGTCAAACGCCAGGCCATCGGCCCAGTGGCAGCGTTCACCCCCTGGAACTTCCCGGCCATTACCCCTGCTCGCAAGCTCTCGGCGGCCTTGGCCGCCGGTTGCAGCGTCATCCTCAAGCCAGGTGAAGAAAGCCCCTCCACAGCGCTGGCCCTGGCTCGTGCCCTCGATGACGCAGGATTGCCCAAAGGGGTGCTGCAAGTGGTCTTCGGCGTACCGGATCAGGTGTCCAGCCATCTGATCGCCTCACCGATCATTCGCAAAGTGACCTTTACCGGTTCAGTGCCCATCGGTCGCCTGCTATCTGCCCGAGCTGGCGAAGGCGTGAAGCCCATCACCCTTGAGTTGGGTGGGCACGGACCCGTGCTCGTATTCGAGGATGCAGACATTGAAAAGGCTGCAACCGAAGGTGTCGCGAACCGGTTTCGCGGGACCGGACAGGTGTGCATTTCATCCACTCGATTTCTGATCCAGCGTGGCGCCTATCAAGCATTTATCGATCACTTTGTCGCCGCTACCAAAGCCCTGAGAGTCGGCGATGGCCTGCATCCAGACACTCAAGTCGGCCCCCTGGCCAACCCAAGGCAATTGGCAAAGATGCAAGAACTGGTAGCCGATGCCGTCGAGAAAGGTGCACGGGTATTGATCGGTGGTGAAGCCTTGTCACGTGAAGGCTTCTTCTTCCAACCCACCGTTCTTGCAGATGTGCCGATGAGCGCCCGAGTCATGCACGAAGAACCCTTTGGCCCCATCGCCGTACTGATGCCGTTCAATGAATTGGCTGATGGCCTGGAAGAAGCGAACCGCCTGCCCTACGGGCTCTCAGCGTACGCATTCACATCCAGCGCGCGCACCGCAATTGACGTCGCTGACGGGTTGGAGGCCGGGATGATCGGGATCAACCAATACCGCATCGTCGCTACCGAGCTTCCTTTCGGCGGCATGAAAGAAAGCGGTCACGGCTCGGAAGGTGGCATTGAAGGCATCGAACACTATCTGACCCACAAATTCATCAGCCAGGTTTAAGGGAGCTTCCCATGTCCAATATCAATTTCAGCAGTCCTCGCGAAGCGGCGCGCGCGTTCACTCACCTGGCTTTCTATGTGGGTTTCCCTGGCGCCATCACCGCGTCTGCTATCGCCGATGCCACGTTTACCGAATCGGAGAACAACCAAGCATGAAAGCCATCAACATCAGAGAGTTTGGCGCGGCAGACGTCCTGGAACTCGCAGATGCTCCAGCTCCTGAAGTACGCCCTACCGACCTGCTAGTGCGTGTCTATGCTGCGGGGGTGAACCGTGCGGATTTGACTCATCGAACCGGTGGGTACGGCCATCCGAATTTCGGCGACTCGCTGATAATCGGATTGGAAATCGCCGGCGAAGTGATTGAGATAGGTCGTGCTGTAACGGGTTTCGAAGTAGGAGATCGAGTGATGGGCGTGGTTGGAGGCGGCGCCTATGCCGAACTGGCTCGCATCGACTACCGCATGGCCATGCACATCCCTGCACAGCTGGACTATGTGCACGCGGCAGCAATTCCGGAGGTGTTCGTCACCGCCCATGAAGCAATGATGCATCTGGCTCGACTCAAGGCCGGTGACTCGGTGTTGATTCACGCTGCCGCTGGAGGCGTTGGATCTGCCGCCGTGCAGCTTGCTTACGCCACAGGCGCCACAGTGTATGCCACAACCGAAGGCAGCAAGTTATCGCGTGTCGAGCATTTGGGGGCTGATGTCGCGATTGACTACAAGACGCAGGACTTTGCCGTAGTCATTGCCGATAAAACCAATGGTCGAGGCGTCGATGTCGTCATCGACTTCGTCGGCGAGCCCTACTTCGCACGCAACGTCGCGTCCCTTTCTCAAGGCGGCCGGCTGATTCAGGTCGGCATCCTCGGCGGTGGCGGCAAAGTGACTGTAGAGCTGGAGCACATCCTCTACCGACACTTGCAGATCATAGGCACGGTCATGAAGTCCCGCACGCAGCCGGAAAAGCACGACATGATCAAGCGCTTCCGCGAACATTGGCTTGATCGCTTCGATGGCGCTGGAAGCCTCGAGCCTGTCGTTGACAGTACGTTCCCGTTATCACGTGCTGCCGATGCTCATCGCCGGATGGAGTCTTGCCAGAACGTCGGGAAAGTCATTTTGACGATGCAGCCTGAAGACTTGGTTTGAGTCTGGCAGTCTTGCGATAAAACTGAAAACGGTGCCTCTGGTGGACCTGTTTTGCGGATGGGAAACTGTCTTCGCGGGGCGTTCCAAATCGTCTGCTTTCGGCCTATGCCTGTTGAAAAAGTCGGATTTTCAGCTGGCCTGAACTCAGGCACGGCTACCACCAGAGAACCTACTCACCACATTGAGTGGCTTTTCGGCCCTTCGTTGACCATTGCTGCTCGCCGAGCATCTGCCCCACTCCAGCACGGTCAAGGTGTTCAATACAGTCCTCGTCCAGGACCTGGTGCAGGACTTGCGCCCGAAAGCAGCGCCCGACCGACGCGCATTGCTGTGGATGATCCGGATCATCTCTCCACCAGACAATACGCTCGAATAGTCAAAACATGGGTAACAGCCATCGGACTTGATCCGACGATGCAATTTTTTGAGGCATGCATTCCATTCAGGAATGCGCCACATAAAATTAATGAATTTATTATTGCTGTGTCTGGCGTAGCTTGATTTCAGGACATGGAGAAGCGCCTTGAAATCATCCCCTCTCAACTCAGAAAAATTTGATACCTCACGAGCCAATGAGTACGGACGACAGAGCCGAATTGCGCTAGCAGGATATGACGCCTGCCAAGACTTGGCTGCGTGCATGCTGGCGGCAAGCCTGGGCACTACACGTTCGGCAAAAATACTTGTAGTTGGCGCTGGCGGTACGGCGCAGGAAATTATTGCTATGGCCAAGCTTGAGCCGGGTTGGCGCTTCACGGCCGTTGATCCGTCCGAGCCGATGTTGGAGGCTGCAAAGCAGCAATTAGAGGCAAACAATTTGCTTGAAAGAACGGCCATGCATCTTGGGCATGTTGAAGACCTGGCAGCAGACGAGTCATACGACGCAGCGACCTTGATCGGAGTACTCCATCATCTCGATGGAGATGAAACCAAGCGACAAATTTTACGGTCCATTCGGGCTCATCTAAAACCGGGTGCGCCGCTGATTGTCGCGGGGAATCAATACGCTTATGCCAGCCAGCCGCTACTGCTCGCGGCTTGGGGGCAGCGGTGGCGGCAGCATGGAGCCAGCCCGGATGAAGTGAAGGTCAAGCTTGGGAAAATCCTTCAAGGTGCTGATCCTCCACATTCCGAGGCGGCGGTTCAAAAACTCTTGCATGACGCCGGATTTGGAGACGCTACCCGTTTCTTCAGCAGCCTTTTCTGGGGGGCGTGGTTGACGTGCAAAATGGTCTGAACATGATTGAAAGTATTAGGTATGCGTCGACCGCAACAGGACCATGAGTTCGAATCCCGTCGCCTTTCGCCATCTTATGTACGACAAAGCCCCGATTATTCAGGGCTTTGTCGTTTATAGCGCTTTAGATTTCTGTTCCATCATTTCTGGATCGTTTCCGCCTATTTTCTGCGGTTTCCGCGTTATCGAGCAAACGCAGCGTGCGCCAGCAGAACGCACTACAACGTGTAGGAAATACCGACTTGCACGGTTCGTGGCGCACCCGGATAAGCGTAAACGTTGCCGAACGCGCCTTCTTCATAATCGCGATCAAACAGATTTTTCACGTCAAGATTGAGCCGCACCTTGTCATTGATCTTGTAGAAGCCAAGCAAGTCGACAACGGTGTAGCTGCCCATCGAAAACGCAGTGTTGGCGGTTTGTCCGGCGCGCTCGTCGACGTACTTGAATCCGGTGCCCAAGCCCAATCCCTTGAGGGTGCCGTCCTGGAACTCGTACATATTCAGCAGGCTGAAGCTGTTTTTCGGGATGTTCAGCAGCCGCGTGCCAGAGCGCAGTACGTTGTCTTTGGTCACTTCGGCATCGACATAGGCGTAGCCGCCAATCACGCGCCATTCGGGAGTGAGGTTGCCGGCAACGTTGATGTCGAAACCACGGCTGCGCACTTCCCCGGCAGCAACGCTGAAAGTGGAATCGACAGGGTCGGTGGTCAGCACGTTACGCTTCTCGATCTGGTAGATCGCGGCATCGACACTCAACCGCTGATCCAGTGCTTGCCACTTGATACCCATTTCGTACGACTTGCCCTTCTCCGGCGCGAACCCTCCGCCGAGGCGGCTTGCGCCGGTGTTGGGCTTGAACGAGCGCGCGGTGTCGGCATAAACCGCTAATGTCTCGGTCAAATCGTAGGTCACGCCGATACGCGGGGTCACTGCGTTATCACTCGCCTGCCAACTCTTGCCGCCCGGGACATAGGTTTCGTAGTCATGTTCGAAGCGTTCGAAACGCGCCCCTGCCAGCACCTTCAGTTTGTCGGTCAGTGCCAATTGATCCTGCACAAACGCGGCATAAGTTTTGAGGTTTTCCTTGTCGTGGGTCGGCGTACGAGTCAGTGCCGGACGCGACTGGCCGTACACCGGATCGAAGATGTCGATCGGATACGCATCGACAGCACCGCTGGAGCGTTGAATGATCGACTTGTAGTCATAATCTTCGTACTCGATACCGGTGAGCAACGTGTGCTGCAAACCAGCGGTATCGAAATGGCCGGTCAGATTGAGCTGGGTATCCTTGTCGGTCCACTCCAGCTTGCGATAGTTGAAGTTGCGCCCCAAGGTGCGGCCGTCAGCGGCAATACCGTTGGCCTCGACTGCGTTGCCCTTGAGCGAACCATCGAGCCACTGGAAGCCACCACCCAACGTCCAGTCGTCATTGAGCATGTGCTCGAAACGCAGTTGCGCCATGTTGTTGTCGTTATGCAGTTTGCCAGCATCTTTTTCGCCGAAAAAACTGTCGCGAGAGGCGGTACCCGTCTGCCTCGGGTAACGTGTAAGGCCTCGATCCAAAGGCGCGTTGTTACGCATGAAATCGCCTTCGAAAATCAGCTTGGTCGCGTCGGTTGCCTGCCACGTGAGCACCGGAGTGATACCGTAGCGCTCGGTTTCGACGTGATCGCGGAAGGTGTCGCCGCCCTCGCCCACTACGTTCAGTCGATAGGCCAGGCGCCCTTCTTCGTCGAGCGGGCCGGAAGCGTCCAGCGTGCCACGCTTCATGCCCTGATCGTTCAGTTGACTGCCCAAGGTGACGGTGCGCTCGGGCAACGGCTGTTTGGAAACCACGTTGAACGTGCCCCCAGGATCACCCCGACCGTAGAGCATGGTTGCCGGACCGCGTAGCACTTCGAGTCGCTCAATAGTGTTGGCATCCGGCATGTTCGGATAACCGCGGTTGATCGGAAAACCGTTGCGATAAAACTCGCCAGTGGTGAAGCCACGAACGGTAAACGTGGTCAAACCCTGTCCACCAAAATTGTTCGCTCGCCCCACACCCCCAGCGTAGTCCAGCGCCTCCTGCAAACGGGTGGCTCCCAGATCCTCGACCGCATCTTTCGAGACCACACTGATCGATTGCGGGGTTTCGTGGATCGACGTGTCGGTGCGTGTGGCGCTGGCCGAGCGCGTAGCCAGATAACCCTGCACCGGGCCGTCCGCCCTTTCGTAATTCGCAGTACCGATAACATCGGTTGCGTCCAGCTCAAGCGTTGAGGGTGATACCTCCGTTTGTTCAGCCCATGAGGTAGACGACAATGCTTGCAGCACACAAATGGAAAGCAGGGTTCGACGCATGTAGAGAAAAACCTTTACGAATAGGCCAATGCAGGGAGTAAAACCGCCAAAAACTGCGGCGCATGCTATACAAAATCATTCGTAATTAACACTGATTCCCATTAACGTGGAAAAACAATCATCGCTAAAGTCATCACTTCATTGAAGCAATGGCCATTGCAGCATCACCCGCGCCACGGCCGAGATCATCCAGCGCTGCCGACATTGGCGGTGTAGCCGATGACGACGAGCATACTCAGGAAGTCGTTTGATGATGCCCGCGAGGTTTGCCGGCATTCCAAAGGCTGATTTTCAAATGCGCGTACGGGCGAAGGCCGCGACGGATAAGGAAGAATCGACAGGCAACATTCGTGCTGCACGCGATCAACTTGGGCACACCACCGTAGGCATGACAGAGAAGACGCCCACAAAATGACCAGTTGCTCAAGTGCTGCCCAAAGTGGCCGACAACTGTAGTGGCCACATGTCTCGCCATCCCACCCGTTTAATTGGAGCTTCAATGATGTACAAGAGGGTCACCGGTGTATTTTGTCTGCTCTTGAGCGGCTGTTCGCTTTACCCTCATACCAAGAGTGATTTGCTGAGCATAGGAACCGCGAGCCCGGAATATTGCTTGGCGCAAGACCGTGGACAAGTAGAAGAACGAGTCCAGAATTATCTGAATCATTGCTTTCACGCAAAGAATATCGCCCTGCCGAATGGTGCATATATCGTCGAATCGACTAGATTGGATCTAAATAAAACGGCAGAGAAAACCGACATGGTTTTGTTCGGACCGACCATTTACGGTGATCAGTACTATCTAAATATTGTCGTCTCCGGAAAAAATCCAGCCTGCAAAACGACGATGACTGCTGTCGCCGCCAATTGGGTTTTCAAACGAAATTTTGAAAAACTGGTTGAAAGTGCCAATGGTGGAGACCCTTGGTGTCCGCTCTGATTCCTGATTTACGCGGCGTGTGCTGGTAGTCGGCCAAGGGTTGAAGTCGAAGCCATGTTTATATCCCGCTTTCGGCGAGGAGGACTGACAGCCGCAAATCAGAAGTGGCAAGACGATCACGCAGGCGATCCTGGTCTTTTTGTGCAATGCTGAGGCGCGAAAAAAACCTCTTTGAGCCTCACGCTCAGAGGCTCTGAGGGCGTTGGGAATCTTGGACAATAAAAAGCCCGGCACAGTAACCGGGCTTTCTTTAAGGGGTTGCACTGAAACAGCTAAATAAGTTGTTACAGGAATACTTATATAGCGGCCCTAGCACTGCCCTAGTCAACCCTTCTACTGCGATTGTTTTACAATAAAAAGAAATGGATCAAAACTCATCGTGTGCTTCCCATCCATTAGCAGTTCCACGCTGTACTGCACTTTAGCACCAACATCCGTATCATTGACGCGGCCTTGCCAGTAAGTTCGTCCTTGACTAGGCGTCTTCTGAGGCAAACAGATTTTATCGTTAATCATGTTGCCAGTAAAATTATTAATTTCGACTTGGTTTTCAGCTACAACACCAACGACACTCCAGCTGATGAGCTGCCCGTTAGAACAAGCAGTAACCAGCTCATCATTACCTTCATAACTAGACCCAGAGTTCTTGTTGTTATCTATCAAATACACATTACTGCTCAGATCATTTGTTGCCAGTGCATTCTCAACATCAACCACAATCAAAACACTAATATCTTTCATCACAATACTCCTTTTGTGCAATTTACCCGCCTACTTCCATTATACAATCCAGACGGAAACCTGAGAGTAGCACTGGTTTTTTTAAAGTAAAGCCGACCTTCAGTTATGAAATGTTGAGCGCCGCCATATTTTTGGCTAAATCACTCCATCATCGACAAAACTCTACACACATCAGAATGCAACTTATTGATATTCAATAAATAAATTAAGAAGCCGCGTGGTTCGTCGATATGGACGCAAGAACTGCGGAGCATTGTACTGCCGGCTTTTCAGTGTCCAAACCCTCCGTTAGACCGCCCTAGCTGCGGTGAAACTTGCCGAATCAAGTCGGCTACAGCAGCACTCCCAGCTCGGAGCAATGGGTTGGCTGAGCCGAAAACGAAAAAGCCTGACACAGTGGCCGGGCTCATTAACTAGAAGTAATCATCAGGGCTTAGGGTGTTCGCTCGACACCGAATTGTTGGCATCCACATCAGCCATTTCTTCATCAACAGGCGCTTCGTCGTCCGGCGGCAGCGGAACCTCAGGTTCATTCCGCTTAGGATCATGGCCCGTTTCGTTGTCCGTTGTGCGCGTTACTTCCTGTTGTGATCTGTTCCCTGGTGCATTCTCGTCAATGTCCATGCTGGCTCTCCGTTCAGAGGCACGGGATATCCATGCTTAAAAATATGAGGCGGTAGCACATTATGAGTGCCGGGCAGTGGACGAATGGCGGGCAATGAAAACCCGTCTCGATGGCCGGGTTCAGGGTTTCGTGTGCGTTTCGCGTTACTTGTGCACTATGGGAAAAGTACGCACAAACCCCGTCACGTGCCGCCTCTTCATCTTTTTCCGAGTGAATGACCTGCCATACCGGCTGTTGCGCCTGAATATCCACTTCCTTGATGACTTCTTTTAGGGACTCCCACAGGTCGAGCCAGTCACGCGTCCAGTTCTTCGGATCGATCGTCACGCCGAAGAAGGTTTTCATCTCGGCGGTGATCCGGGCCGGCCCCCACTCTGCCGTCCCGACTACCTCGCCCTTGTAAGATTGCAGGGCTAGGGTCACCAGGTACTGAGCCTTCACGCGCTTGGCTGATGTCAGGTCTGGCAACTCGGCCTTGGCAGTGATCAGCAGTACCGCATTCATTACGTGGCTCATGGTCATCGCTGGGTGATAGAGGTAGTGCCCGAACTGCTGGACTTGGAGCCTCTCACGCAGTTGCGGAGATGGCTCCGCGGTAGAACCGGTGATCAGTCCAGCGATGGTTTGACCATCGGTGGTGATCCGCCGGCTCCCCTGGAAACACGTCTCTGGCCAACCCCTGCGCTGGCATCAAGGGCAACAAAGAGACGGGGCGTGACACATACGTCGAGGATGAGCTCTTCAAGCGCATGCACGACAAGGCTGATGTAGTCTTGCAAGACGCCATGGACTTGGCATATCTGACCGGCCAACGTGTGACTTACACGCGACTGATGGACGAACGGGATGTCCGCGACGGACAAATCTGGGTGCTTCAGGGAAAAAAGAAGGCCAAGCGGCGAATAGAAGTAACCGGTGAGCTGAAGGTTTTGATTGATCGAATCATGTCCCGAAAATCAGAACACAAGGTCCGCTCGACCCGGCTGATCGTTACTGATCGTTACAGAGGATGGCACACCAATGACGGTGGCGATGTTGCGGAGAAGGTTTGATTTGGCCAGAGAAGCGGCCGGTGTTGCGAAGTCTGCATTTCAGATGCGGGATTTACGCGCCAAGGCAGGTACGGATAAAGCCGAATCGATTGGTGACATCATGCAGGCGAGAGATCAACTTGGGCATACGACCGTGGTTATGACGAGCAATACATCCGGAATCGCCTAGGCAAGAAAGTTACTCCAACCAAGTGAATTGCGGACCAACTCCAAAATAGAAAACCAGAAACAATCAAGGGTTTGCATCAGCTTTCGCTCGCAAACCCTTGATTTAAGATGGTGCCCGAAGCCGGAATCGAACCGGCACGCCCTTACGAGCGGGGGATTTTAAGTCCCATGCGTCTACCAGTTTCGCCATTCGGGCGGTAGCGCGGTGAAGCAGTCTGGAGACTGACCAGTTACGACCTGGCAGTTCTGACGCTTGTGCAACAGAGGGGGAAATATATACATCCCGCCCCGGTGAAGCAAGTTCGCAAGGATCCTTTTCAAGACTAAATCTTGCAGGACCGAGGAAATAAAAAAGCTCCGTAGATCATGGATCTACGGAGCTCGTTTAAAGTGGAGGCCGAAGTCGGAATCGAACCGGCGTAGGTGGATTTGCAATCCACTGCATAACCATTTTGCTATTCGGCCTCAAACATCTGATGTTCTGTAGCTCAACATCAAACGTGTAAACTTGCACCTGGAAACAAGATTCTAATCTAGCTTCCAACCCTTTGAAATCTAAGGGGTTTTCGGCTTCCTGAATCAGGAATGGACGCAATTCTGGACTGGTTCGAAAGGCATGTCAAGAACTGGAAGAAAATAATTCCAGATGCGCTATCGCGGGAACGTCCATCTTTTGATCTTGTGCTCTTCAATGACCAACCGCCACTGCTCGTTGCAACCGCTGCCGATACTCGCTGGGCGTCTCGTGCATTTCGTGGCGGAAGTGCCGATTGAAATTCGACAAGTTGGCGTACCCCACTTCAAAACAGATATTGGCCACGCTGAAGCTGCTTTGCGCCAGCAAACGGCAGGCGCGCTGGACTCGCAGTTTGCGCGTGAGGTCGACGAAGGTATGGCCGGTGGCGCGCTTGAAGAATTTGGAGAAGGCCGGTTCGTTCATGTCCAGGCGCTGGGCGATGACAGACATGCGCAACTCATCGGCGAGGTCGTTCAGGATGTAGTCGAAGACAATGCTCATGCGCTGGGCTGTCAACGCGTCGAGCATAGGCGCGTATTGCAGGCTGGCAAGCGTTTGTCTCTCGCTGTCGGGGGCCGAAGCCAGCAACTGCAACAATGACAGGAACAGGCACAACCGCTGCAATCCGTGGCACTGGCCGATCTCTTCCAGCAGTCGAGCCGCTTCCTTGCGGGTATTGCCATGAAATTCGATGCCCTGCGCCGCCAGGCGAAACAGGTTTTGCAACTCGCTGAGTTCAGGGAATTTGTCGCGCAGTTGCATCAGCATCTGGCCATCGAATTGCAACACCACGTCACGGCCGGTGATCACCTCTCCCTTGCCCAGGTCGCTGATCCAGTCATGAGGCAGGCCAGGGCCGATCAAGGCGACATGACCGGCCTCGAATACGCCGATGTAGTCACCAGCCAACAGCCGTCCGCTGCCTTCGCGGATCAGGTGGATCTCGAATTCCGGATGATGGTTCCAGCGCGCCAGGTCGAAGGGATAGTCGTGCTCATACCAACGAAAGCTGTGCTGGGGCTCGTTGAGAATGACTTCAAGCGCTGGCGGCTTGTCTGCGGTTGCGTGATGGTTCATCACCCGGGCGATTCCGTTTTTGTTGGTTTTATCAAGGTACCGCGAAGCATGGGACGAGTCGAAGTCTCAGGACGCTGACATGAGACTCGCACTAGCGACGCCCGGTGCCTAGCGCGCTATATGGCGCCCGCTGATACTTTTTTTCCACGGTCAAAAAAGTATCAGTGGCGTGTGTGCCGTTCATTTGTTCGTCGCTTGGGTAGCTGCAATCCTGTGGTCATCCCGTGGCGGCTATGACCGCTCCGTGGACTACAACAACAATAAAGCTTCTGCCGCCCCAGGCGCAGAGCGGAGAACACGATGAAGATCATTCCCAAAGCGCTTTTTCTGTCCGCCGGCCTGTCCTCTGCCCTGCTCTGCCAGGCTGGCGAAACGGTGACCATCGCCACCGTGAACAACAGCGACATGATCCGCATGCAGCGGTTGTCCAAAACATTTGAACAGATGCACCCAGACGTGAAGCTCAACTGGGTGGTGCTCGAAGAAAACGTGTTGCGCCAGCGCCTGACCACCGACATTGCGACCCAGGGCGGTCAGTTCGATGTGCTCACCATCGGCACTTACGAAACACCACTGTGGGGCGCCAAGCATTGGCTGGAGCCGATGAAAGATCTGCCCGCCAGCTATGACCTGGAGGATATTTTTCCCTCGGTTCGCCAGGGGTTATCCGTCAACGACACCCTTTACGCTTTACCGTTTTATGGCGAAAGCACCATCACCTATTACCGTACCGACCTGTTCAAGGACGCCGGCCTGACCATGCCCGAACACCCGACCTGGACACAGCTCGGTGAGTTCGCCGGCAAACTGCATCAGCCGGATAAGGAACAGTACGGAATGTGCCTGCGTGGCAAGGCCGGTTGGGGTGAGAACATGGCGCTGCTGACAACCCTGTCCAATGCCTTTGGTGCACGCTGGTTCGACGAGCAGTGGCAACCGCAACTCACCGGGCCGCAGTGGACCGCCGCCGCCAACTTCTACGTCAACACCCTCAAGCAGTACGGCCCGCCGGGCGTTTCGAGCAATGGCTTCAACGAGACGCTGGCCCTGTTCAACAGCGGCAAATGCGCGATCTGGGTCGATGCCAGCGTCGCCGGCTCCTTCATCACTGACAAAACCCAAAGCAAAGTGGTCGACAATGTCGGCTTCGTGGCCGCGCCCATAGAAGTCACCGACAAGGGCTCGTCTTGGCTCTACGCCTGGTCACTGGCCATCCCGGCGACGTCCAAACACAAGGAAGCCGCCAAAGCCTTCGTGACCTGGGCGACCTCCAAGGAATACATCCAACTGGTCACCGAGAAGGATGGCATCAGCAACGTACCGCCAGGCACCCGCATGTCCACCTACAGCGACGCGTATTTGCAGGCCGCGCCCTTTGCCAGTGTCACGCTGAAAATGATGCAGCACGCCGACCCGGCGCGTCCTTCGGTCCAGCCGGTGCCCTACGTTGGTATCCAGTACGTGACCATCCCCGAATTCCAGGCCATCGGCACGTCAGTCGGCAAGCTGGTATCTGCGGCGCTCACCGGGCAGATGCCGGTGGAACAGGCCCTGGCCTCAGCGCAGCAAAGCACCGAGCGGGAGATGAAGCGCGCTGGTTATCCCAAGTAGGTAGTCCGTGTGGGAGCGGGCTTGCTCGCGAAGAGGGCGGCACATTCAACAGCGATGTCGCCTGACATACCGCTTTCGCGAGCAAACCCGCTCCCACAGGGTTCTGCGCAGACTTGTAATGCCCTCAACGGGGGCGTCTTTATAGCTCTTACGAATGGATGAAAAAAATGAAACGTCTGGAAGGAAAAAGCGCGCTTATCACCGGTTCTGCCAGGGGCATCGGGAGAACCTTCGCGCAAGCCTATCTCCGCGAAGGCGCTACGGTCGCAATCGCCGACATCAACCTTGAACGCGCGCAAGCCACAGCAGCTGAACTGGGGCCGAATGCCTATGCGATCGAGATGGACGTGACCGATCAGCAATCCATCGACGGTGCTATCGCGGCGGTCATCACCACCACAGGCAAGCTCGATATCCTGATCAACAACGCGGCGCTGTTTGATCTCGCACCCATTACAGAGATTTCCCGGGACAGCTACGAACGGCTGTTCTCGATCAACGTTTCCGGCACCCTGTTCACGCTGCAGGCCGCGGCCAAACAGATGATCCGCCAGGGTCACGGCGGCAAGATCATCAACATGGCCAGTCAGGCCGGGCGGCGCGGTGAAGCGCTGGTCGCGGTGTATTGCGCGACCAAAGCGGCGGTGATCAGCCTCACGCAATCGGCCGGCCTCAATCTCATTCCCCATCACATCAATGTGAATGCCATCGCGCCGGGTGTGGTGGACGGTGAGCACTGGGATGGCGTCGATGCGCTGTTTGCCCGTTATGAGAACCGGCCGATCGGGGAAAAGAAAAAACTGGCGGGACAGGAAGTACCGTATGGACGCATGGGCACGGCAGAAGACCTTGTCGGCATGGCGATCTTCCTCGCGTCCGCCGAAAGCGATTACATCGTGGCGCAGACCTATAACGTCGATGGTGGCAACTGGATGAGCTGACTGGCCCCGATTACAGGGCCAGCCGATGCCTCAAAGGCGAAACCGATCCACTGATTGCGAGAGCTGTCCGGCCAGGGTGGACAGCTCATCGGTAGTCGAGGCCGTCTGGTTAATGACCTTGCTATTGCCTTCGGACATGCCGGCAATCATTTCCACCTGGTGCGCGATTTCGTTGCTCGCCAGGCTCTGCTCGCCGATCGTGCGGCTGATGTCATTGACCAATTCTGTGGTACTGAGCGTGGCCTGAAGGATTTCGCGGATGGCGCGCTCGACGTCGGCGGTCACCGCCATGCCCTTGTCGACCTGTGCAACGCCCGCCTCCATGCTGCTGACCGCTTCACGGGTGCTTTGCTGGATGCGGGCGACCATGGTGGCGATTTCCTGGGTGGAGGCACTGGTACGACCCGCCAGGCTGCGGACTTCATCGGCAACAACGGCGAAACCGCGGCCCTGCTCGCCGGCGCGGGCGGCCTCGATGGCGGCGTTGAGCGCCAGCAGGTTGGTTTGGTCGGCGATGCCCTTGATCACCTGAATGATGCTGAAAATCCCCTCGGACTCCTTGTCCAGGGTGCGGATCACTTGGGCCGACTGCTGCGCCGAACGGGCAATCCCGTCCATGTCGCTGACCACCTGATGAATCACCCGACCGCCGTCCTTCGCCAGTTCCTCGGCTTGGTTGGCCATGTTCAGTGCACGCCCGGCATGCCGGGTGATTTCTTCGATACTCGCAGTCATTTCACTGGCCGCCGCGGCCATGGTGCTGGCGGCGACGCTTTGCTGCTGGCTGCTGCCCGCGACCTGATGGCAACCGTTGCTCAACTGCTGGCTCATGCCGCTCACGCCGTGGGCGTTGCTGCGCACCACCTCGATCATGCCGCGCAGGTCGCGCTGCATGGTCGCCAGGCTGCGAATCAAGGTGCTGGCTTCGTCCTTGCGGGTGGGCTCGACGATAGGCTCGCTCAGGTTGCCATGGGCGATGCTGTCGGCTATCCGGCTGGCGGTTTGCAATGGCCCCATGATGCTCAGGATGACCGAGCGCCCTTGGGCGAGCAGCAGCAACAAGCTGGCAATGAGTACGGCGCCGAGGGTGAAGTTGGCACTGCTGATGGTTTGCCGAGTCCCCGCGCTGGTCTGTTGAGTGTTGGTTTCGATCAGCTCACTGAGGGTGGCCATCTGGTCTTCCAGTTGGCTGAACGCGTTATTGAACGTGCCCAGTTGCTGTTGTGCGAGCTGCGGATCATCCAGCGCCAGCCCGACAATGCGCTCGGCGGCACTGATGTACGTATCGAGGCTGGGCTTGATCTTGTCCAGTGCGGCCTTGAGGGTGTCGTTGACCGGCAGTTTGAGGTTGTCGCCGAGCATCTCGCGAAAGTGTGCGGCATGCTCATTGAGGGAACTGCGCACCTCGGCCTTGCTGCTGGGGCTCTTGTCCAACCCTACCAGCATCGCCGACAGCACATCGGCGCGCAGTGCATCGTGCATCATGTCGGCTTCGAGGTGGTTGCGCAGCGCGGTCATGCTGACCTCGTTGTCACTCACCGCTTCAGCCATCCGAGTGTTCCCCACATAGCTGACCAGACTCAAGACCAGGGCGGTGAGCAAGCCAGTGCCGATCAACAAGATCAAACGTAATTTTATGGACACTCGATGGTTCCCCTGTCGGCAGGTGCATGGTCGGCTAATTGCCTACTGTTGGGTTATCGACTGTTCCAACCAGTTACTGAGGCTTATTTCCACGCAAGCCGATTTTTACGACCTACGGTATGCGCGGGCTCAATGCCCGCGAATGTAGTGCTCAAGCTGACGAATCAAATCGGCCTGCTCGACGATGGCTTCCTTGACCAGATCACCGATCGACAGCAACCCGATCAGCTCGCCGCCCTCCAGCACCGGCAGATGGCGCAAATGACTGTCGGTCATGACTTCCATGCAGCGCTCGATGCTCTGCAGGCTGTCGGCGGTCACCACCGGCGCGCTCATGATCTCGCGCACCGGCGTACCGACCGAAGAACGCCCCTGTAGCACCACCTTGCGCGCATAGTCGCGCTCACTGATGACGCCGACCACCTGCCCTGCTTCGATCACGGGCAGCGCGCCGACGTTCTTCTCGGCCATCATCTTCAGGGCGTCGAGGACCATCTGATCCGGTGCGATGCTGTGCACCTGCTGGTTTTGCACGATCTTCAGTTTCAGCAACTGTGCGGCTGTTTTCATCAACGTTCTCCGATACGGTTCAGCGCGGCGGTCAAGCCGCCGCGACTTCCACGACGCCGGCGTTCAGACGCACCGGCCACACCCGCAGGCGCTGTTCGGGGTACTCCAGGCAGCTGCCGTCTTCAAGACGAAAGTGCTGCTTGTAGATCGGCGACGCCACCACCAGATCACCCTTGAGGCTGCCGATCAATCCACGGCCGATGACGTTCGCCCCGGATTGCGGATCATGATTGTCGATGGCGTAGAGGGTGCGGCCTTCGGCTTGTGGCAGGTAGAACAGCGCCACCTGGGCGCCGTCGAGCCAGACGACGACGCCGGAGTTGCTGACCAGATCCTGCTGGCTGCACACCGCCTGCCAGGCTTGGGCATTGGCCGCGGTGGCAAGGGCATCGACACGCTGGGTATTGGACTGGCTCATCAGGCATTCTCCTCGGTGACAGGGATTAGGTTGAGTTCGGCGGCCATGATCGGCCGGCGTTGACCGCGCTCCTGGACAAAATGGATGTCCGGGTCGGGGCGTTTATCGTTGACGAAGGTGCGGAAGCGCTTGAGTTTTTCCGGGTCTTTGAGGGCATTGGCCCATTCGCATTCGTAGCGGTTGACCACCAGTTGCATCTGCGATTCGAGTTCCGCGCCAAGCCCCAGGCTGTCGTTGATGATCACGTCCTTGAGGTAATCCAGGCCGCCCTCCAGGCTTTCGCGCCACACGGAAGTGCGCTGCAATTTGTCGGCGGTGCGGATGTAGAACATCAGGAAACGGTCGATGTAACGGATCAGGGTTGCGTCGTCCAGGTCGGTGGCGAACAACTCGGCGTGACGCGGACGCATGCCGCCGTTGCCGGCCACATAGAGGTTCCAGCCATTCTCGGTGGCGATCACGCCCACGTCTTTGCTCTGCGCCTCGGCACATTCACGGGTGCAACCGGAGACGGCGAATTTGAGTTTGTGCGGCGAGCGCAGGCCTTTGTAGCGATCCTCCAGGGTCAGGGCCATTTTCACGCTGTCCTGCACGCCGTAACGGCACCAGGTGCTGCCCACGCAAGATTTCACCGTGCGGGTCGATTTGCCGTAGGCGTGCCCGGTTTCAAAACCCGCTTCGATCAACTCGGACCAGATGTCCGGCAACTGATGCAACTGCGCGCCGAACAGGTCGATCCGCTGGCCACCGGTGATCTTGGTGTAGAGGTCGTATTTCTTCGCCACCACGCCGATCGCGATCAGCTTGTCCGCCGTGATCTCACCGCCAGCGATGCGCGGCACCACCGAATAGGTGCCGTTTTTCTGCATGTTGGCCATGAAGGTATCGTTGGTGTCCTGCAATGGCACCAGCGAGGCGTCCATGATTGGCTGGTTCCAGCACGAGGCGAGGATCGAGCCCACCGCCGGTTTGCACACGTCGCAACCGGTGTGGCCACGACCGTGTTTGGCCAGCAGTTCTTCGAAGGTGATCACCCCTTCTACCCGCACCAGCGCATAGAGTTCCTGGCGGGTGTAGGCGAAGTGTTCGCACAGGCTCTTGTCGACACTGACGCCACGGGCAATCAGTTCATGCTCGAACACTTGCTTGAGCAGCCCCGCGCAACCGCCGCAACCGGTGCAGGCCTTGGTCTGCGATTTGAGCAGGCCCAGATCGGTGCAACCGCCGTCGATGGCCGAGCAGATCGAGCCCTTGGTGACGTTATGGCACGAACACACCGTTGCCGACTCGGGCAACGCGCCCGGACCCAGGGTTGGCGCGCCGGCGGACGACGGCAGAATCAGGCTGGCCGGTTCCGCCGGCAAGGCAATGCCGTTCTGCATGTATTGCAGCAAGGTGTCGTAATAGCTGTTGTCGCCGACCAACACCGCTCCGAGCACGCGCTTGCTGTCCGCATCCACCACCAGCCGACGGTAACTGGCCGTCGCTTCATCGATGAACTGATAACTGCGCGCCCCCGGCGTCTGCGCATGGGCATCGCCGATGGAGCCGACGTCGACGCCAAGCAGTTTGAGCTTGGTCGACATGTCGGCGCCCTGGAACGGCTCGGCGGCTTGATTGCACAGCAGTGACGCCACGCCTCGGGCCATCTGGTAACCGGGGGCGACCAGACCGAAGAGGCTGCCATTCCAGGCGGCACACTCGCCGATGGCGTAGATATTCGGATCGCTGGTCAGGCACTGATCGTCAATCACTACGCCGCCGCGAGGACCGATGTCCAGCGCGCATTGGCGGGCCAGTGCGTCTTGCGCACGAATACCGGCGGAGAACACGATCAGGTCGGTTTCGAGAAATTCGTCATTGGCAAAATTCATCCGGTAACGGTACTGCTCACCGGCACTGATCGACTGCGTGCCACGGGACAGGTGCACACCCACGCCGAGCCGCTCGATTTGCGCCTTCAGCGCCAGGCCACCCTGCTCGTCCAGCTGTACCGGCATCAGGCGCGGGGCGAATTCCACCACATGGGCTTCCAGGCCCAGGCTTTTCAGGGCATTGGCGGCTTCCAGACCGAGCAGACCACCACCGACCACCACGCCACGCCGGGCATTGGCCGCCGCAGCGCGAATCGCATCAAGGTCTTCAAGGGTGCGATACACCAGGCGCGAGTCACCTTCGGCACCTTCAATCGGCGGCACGAAAGGATAAGAGCCAGTGGCCAGAACCAGCTTGTCGTACGCGACGCAACCTTGTGCGGTGATCACTTGGCGCCGGGCGCGGTCGATTTCCAGCACCGGCATGCCCAGATGCAGGGTGACGCCCGGCGTCTGGTACAGGGAAGCTTCACCCAGGGCCAGCGACTCGGCATCGCGACCGCCGAAATACTCGGACAGATGCACACGGTCGTAGGCGCGCATCGGCTCTTCGCTGAAGACATGCAGGCGGTAGTGGTCGAGGGCGCCGCGCTCGATGAGCTGCTCGACACAATGATGTCCGACCATGCCATTGCCGATCACGATCAGTGTTTGCAGTTTGTTCAACGCGGCAACATTGGAATTCATAGTAAGCACCCAGCCAAAGCCAATCACGGTTAAAAAAGCAAAAAAAAACGCCTGAAACCTCTCGGTTTCAGGCGTCTTTGCCTGTTCTCGCGGTGTTCGACCTGGCGCCTTCGCCTGATCCACCGATGTTGCCCACGACCTGCTCGGCCGGTCGATCTTCGTTGATCGACGGGGCGGCCCACTGCGTGGACCCTGATCGATGTAATGCAGCGTTTGTGCCAGTTGCGGGTCGAGCGGTTTTAAACGTCGTTTCAGTAAGGGTTTATCGGGGGTTAACGTGATTTGCCTTCAGGGCGATCGAGGCTCGGGGCGATTCGGTTTTTGCCTTGGCATAGTGCAGGCCGTGCGCGACGAGCTTCATAAAAGTGCGTTTGCGTGTCTGATCTTCTGGTGTTGCGGTGGTATTGGCCTGCCCTCACCTGATAGCCTGAGCACCCTTGCCTGCATGTCTCTGATGGATCATCGGCGCGCAAAGACGCCGCGATGATCACTCCACCCCCATTCAATCAAGACAACGGTGACTCTCTTGATCAGCAGCACCCCCACATTTGCCCGTGATATCGACGGCAAAGCCATTTCTGCCAAGGTCCTCGACGAGGTCCGGGAAGAGGTTCAGGCCCTCGCTGGCCAACAGATCTACCCCGCTCTGGCGGTCGTACTGGTCGGCGACGACCCGGCCAGCCATGTGTATGTGCGCAATAAACTGCTGCGCGCCAAGGAAGTCGGTATCCGCTCCCTGGAATACCGCCTGCCGGAAACCGCCAGCCAGGCCCAGGTTCTGGAGCTGATTGCACAACTCAATGCCGACCCCACGGTAAACGGCATCCTGGTACAACTGCCCTTGCCGGCCCCTGTCGATGAACAGGCCGTGATTCATGCCATCGACCCGATCAAGGACGTGGACGGTTTTCATCGGGAAAACGTCGGCGGGCTGGTGCAGGGCATCGAGGTTCTGACCCCATGCACGCCCAGCGGCTGCATGCGCCTGCTGCATGAAACCTGCGGTGCCGACTTGAGCGGTTTGCACGCGGTGGTCATCGGCCGTTCGAACATTGTCGGCAAGCCAATGGCGACCTTGCTGCTGCAAGCCAACTGTTCGGTCAGCGTGGTGCACTCGCGCAGCGTCGATGCCCCGGCGTTGTGTCGGCTGGCGGATATCGTGGTCGCGGCGGTGGGCCGGCCAGCGTTGATCGACGCCAGTTGGCTCAAGCCTGGCGCGGTGGTGATCGATGTCGGCATTAACCGAATTACCGACGAGTCCGGCAACCGTCTGGTGGGCGATGTCGATTACGCCAGCGCTCGTACCGTCGCCCGCGCGATCACGCCGGTGCCCGGTGGCGTCGGGCCGATGACCATTGCCTATCTGCTGAAAAACACCCTGATCGCCAGCCGCTTGCAACGCGCGGCGCAGGCACGCGGGCAGCAGCCTGAAGACGACCTGGCGTTGAACTGAGCACAACGCACATGGCCCACTTGTAGGTGGGCCGTGTCGGTAATGGCAGTCAGGCGCGGAACCTGTGGGAGCGGGCTTGCTCGCGAAAGCGGTGTATCTGGTGACATCAATGTTGTGTATGCCGCCCTCTTCGCGAGCAAGCCCGCTCCCACATGGATTGTACTCAACTGACTGGCATTGGGCCGTTTCGATCGGGCGTCGAAATCGCAGTTATTTCCCGGCGTGCAACACCTGTGTTTGCGGCATCGCCGAAGAGTGGTGGTTAAGAATCTTCCACTGACCGCCCACCTGCTCATAAACGAAGGTGTAGCGCGCCTGCACCTGACGGGTCTTGCCATCGGCTTCGGTCAACGTAAAGGTGTAGACGCCACTGTCCATGGCCACGTTGGCGCCCAATGGGCGGATCTCACGGAAGTTGATCTGCCCTGCCGGCTTGAGCGCCATGAAGTGATCGAAGTAGTCCTTGATCTGTGCCGGCGTGGTGCGCACCTGATTGGAAACCGTCGGTTGCAGCACCGCGTTCGGCGCATACAGGTCGACCACGCTCTGAACATTGCCGCTCTTCAACGCGCTGTTCCAATGGTCAAACAGGGCGGCGATCTCACGATCCTTCACGTTGGTGGGCTGCTGCGCCACGCTGCTGTAAACGTAAGGGACTGCCTCTAATGCCTGAGCCAGTGGGGCGGTCAGGGCGAACAACAGGACGAGGGTTGAGGTCTTGAGTTTCATTGCGCTATTCCAATGATGGTCGATGGGCACACTGTGCCGCCCGGAACGCGCCCCGCCATCGGCCAACCGGAGCCATTTGCCTATGCCATTCGGCAGATGGCGCCCTGCCCCGTTAACAAGGTTTAATGACGCCCCTGCCCGAACGGGCATGCCAGTGTCGGAAGCCGCCCCATGCAAAACCCCGATCATGACCCCGCTAGCGCCCTGGCCATTCGTACCCAGTATCGGCAGTCGCAAAGTCGCGCCGCGCGGCTGCGGCTGTTGGTGGATACCGGCCAGGAACTGACCCAACTGGCTCCCGAAGCCATGCGCCAACGGGTGTTGCAACGGGCCTGCGCCTTCCTGGCGATGGACCATGCGCTACTGCTGGAATGGGATGAGAATGCGCAGGTCAAAACCACTGCCAGTCACGGTAGCCGCGATCGTTTGCACAGCCTCGAACGCCTCGCCGACACCGCGATGCGCGCACCGCAATGGCAGGAACAGCCGAGCGCGGATCTGCCCAATGTGTTGCGGGTGCCTTTACGCGGTGGCGATGGTGCCGCCTTCGGTGCGTTGGTGCTGGCCAACAGCGTCAGCATCAGCGCACCGGACACCGAAGACCTCGAATCCCTGCAACTGCTCGCCACCCTGCTCGCCGCGCACCTGGAAAACCAGCGCTTGCTCGACGCATTGCTGACCCGCGAACGCACCATGTCCGATCTGGTTCACAGGTTGTTCCGGGCACAGGAAGACGAACGCAAACGCATGGCCTACGACCTGCACGACGGCCTGGCACAAACCCTCGCCGGGCTGCATCAACGCTTGCAAGGTTTTGCCGGTCGTTGCCCGCCATTGCCCGATGAACTCGGTGCGGACTTGCAGACGATTCTTGAACTGGCCCAGCATTGCGTCGGTGAAGGCCGGCAATTGATCCGCGGCCTGCGCCCGACGGTGCTCGACGACTTTGGCTTGCTGAAAGCGGTCGACAAAGAGGCCGATCGCCTGCGCGAGGCGGGGATCAAAGTGAACTGGAAGGCGCGTTGCGAAGCACGTTTGCCCAGCCAGGTGGAGATCGCCCTGTTCAGGATCGCCCAGGAAGGCATCAACAATATTCTCAAACATGCGCAGGCCAGCCACGTCGTGCTGGCGCTGGAGCTGCATGAAGGACAAGCCTCGCTGCGGGTGGACGACAACGGCCAGGGCTTTGCCATGGAACAACCCCTCGACACCTGCGGCGCCCGGCACCTGGGGCTTGCCGCGATGCAGGAACGCGCGAGCCTGCTGGGCGGCGAATTCACTTGCATCAGCCATGCGCACGGCGCAACGCAACTGCGCGCCACTGTCCCCTCAGGCCTGAATGGAACCCCTCAATGACTGACGCCATACGACTGGTGGTGGCGGACGATCATGAAGTCACGCGCACCGGCTTCGTCTCATTGCTCGCCGGCCTGACGCAATTCGAAGTGGTCGGCCAAGCGTGCAATGGCCAGCAAGCACTGGACTTATGTGAACGTCTTTTGCCCGACATCGTCATCCTCGACATCCGCATGCCGGTGCTCAACGGGCTGGGCGCCGCACGCCTGCTTCAAGAGCGCCTGCCGAGCCTGAAAGTGATGATGTTCACCATGGACGACAGCCCCGATCACCTTGAAGCCGCCATGAACGCCGGCGCCGTGGGCTATCTGCTCAAGGATGCCAGCCGTAATGAAGTGATCGACGCCTTGCAACGTGTCGCCGCCGGCGAGCAGGCCCTCAACAGTTCGGTCAGCGCGCAGTTGCTGCGCCGCCTGACCGAGCGCAACGCCAGCGGCGCCGCCCCCGTCACCTTGACCCCACGGGAACGCCAGGTGCTGGGGCTGGTGGCCAGCGGCATGAGCAACCGTGAAATCGGCGAAAAACTTGGCATCACCACCGGCACGGCCAAAGCGCATGTGGAGCGGGTCATCGGCAAACTCGGCGCCGCCGACCGCACCCAGGCCGCTGTCCGTGGCATTGCGCTGGGCCTGGTGACCCAATCATGAAAGCATCCAGCGCCCGCCGCTGGGCCGACTTGCCGTTACGCGGCAAAGCCCTGGTGGTGATTTCCCTGCCGTTGGTGATTCTGTTGCTCTCGCTGGTGCTGATCTACACCACCGAACGGCAGACCGCGCGCGCGGAAGAAGACGTGCGCCGCGTGCTGCTGGTGCAAGGCGATATTCAGGCGGTGCACACCCTGCTCGCCGAGGCCGCCGCCAGCGTGCGCGGCTATCTGCTGACCCATCGCGAGGATTTCCTGCCGGGTTACCGGCAAGCCAAGCCCTTGATCGAGTCGGCCCTGCAACGGCTCGACCGCAACGTTCGCGATCAGCGGGTGCGCAAACATCTGGAGGCGATCACGCCGCTGATCGACACCAAGGTCGAAGGTCTGGTTGAACTGCTTGACGATCGCAACGCAACCCCCGAGTCGATCACCACGATCCTGATCAACAACAAACATGTCCTCGACGAATTGCGCGAACGCATCAGCGCCATGCGTACCCTTGAGGACACCCTGCTGGCCGAGCGCACCGCGGCAGCCGCCTCCACTCGACAACGCCTGTTGTTCTCCACCCTGCTGGCCGCCGTTTGCGGGCTGTTCGGCGCCATTGTCGCGGTGCTGTTTCTGTCCAAAGGCATCGTCGCCCGGGTGCAGCAGGTTCAGGGCAACGCCCAACGGCTGGCACTCGGTCAACCGTTATTGCCGCAACCGCCGGAGAACGATGAGATCGGTCAATTAGGCACGCGCCTGGTCGAGGCCGGGCTGTTGCTGGCTGAACGTGAACGGGCCCTGCGCGACAACGAAGAACGCTTGCGGTTGATCATCGACGGGGTAAAGGACTACGGCATTTTCGCCCTCGACACACGAGGCTTCGTCACCAGTTGGAATGCGGGCGCCGAACGGATCAAGGGGTACACCGAACAGGAGATCGTCGGCCAGCATTTCTCGGTATTTTATCTGCCGCAAGAATGTCCGCAGCATCCCGACATGGCGCTGCGCGAGGCCACATGCAATGGTCATTACATGGAAGAGGCCTGGCGTTGCCGCAAGGACGGCAGCCGCTTCTGGGCCAGTGTGGTGATTACCGCGCAATACGACAGCAGTGGTGCCCTGCGCGGCTTCTCCAAGATCACCCGCGACATCACCGATCGCCGTGCCGCCGAGATCGCGCTGAGTACCGCACGGGAAGAAGCAGAGCGCGCCAGCCGTGCCAAAAGCGAGTTTCTGTCGCGCATGAGCCACGAACTGCGCACCCCGCTCAACTCGATTCTCGGCTTCGCGCAACTGCTGGATATGGATTCGCCCAAAGGGCAGCGAGCGCAGATCGGTCACATCCTGCGGGCCGGACAACACCTGCTGACCCTGATCAACGAAGTGCTGGACATCGCCAAGATCGAAGCCGGGCGCCTGCCACTCAATGTCGAAGCCGTGCCCCTGGCGGTCGTTTTGCAAGAAGCCCTGACGCTGGTTTCCCCCATGGCCTGCGATGCGGGCATCCGGTTGCTCGAACTGCCGAAGCTGGCCGCCGACAGCGGGATCGTCGCCGACCGGCAGCGACTGGTCCAGGTGCTGCTGAACCTGTTGTCCAACGCGATCAAATACAACCGGCCCCAGGGTCAGGTGCACATTGAGGTGAGGGTTCTGCAACAACGAATTGCGGTGTCGGTCTGCGATACCGGCAAGGGCATTGCGGCCGATCGGCTGGATCAACTGTTCAAGCCGTTCGAGCGCCTGGAGACTGATCCGAACGTGGAAGGCACTGGCTTGGGCCTGGCCTTGAGCAAGAGCCTGCTGGAAATGATGAACGGCAGCCTGACCGTCGAAAGCCAGCCCGGCAACGGCTCCAGTTTCACCCTGGAGCTGCCCTTCGAACGCTTGCCGTCAACCACTGAGCCACCTGTGGCACTGATCAGCCCACCAACGGCAACGCCCACCCTCGCCGCCCCCGATTACCAGGGCAAAGTGCTGTGCATCGAAGACAACCTGTCGAGCCTGGCCCTGATCGAAACCCTGCTGCAACGACGGCCGCACATCCAGTTGCTCTCCAGCATGCAAGGGCAAATGGGCCTGGACCTGGCCCGGCAACATGCACCGCAATTGATTTTGCTGGACGTAACGCTGCCGGATATTGATGGTTTCAACGTCCTGCAACGCTTGCGTCAGTCCTCCAGTACCCGCGCCACACCCGTGTTGATGATTACCGCCGATGCCAGCGACCTCACTCACCTGGCCTTGCTGGAAGCAGGAGCGACCGCGGTGCTGACCAAGCCGATTCATATTCCTTCATTCCTCGCCCATCTTGACCAGCATCTACCGGAGCCCGTGTGAACACCGACCTGCGCATTCTGATCATCGACGACCAAAGGCCCAACCTCGATTTGATGGAACAATTGCTTGTCCGCGAAGGGTTGACCAACGTACTGAGCAGCACCCAGCCGCTGCGAACCCTGGACCTGTTCAACAGCTTTGAGCCGGACCTGGTCATTCTCGACCTGCACATGCCGGAGTTCGACGGCTTTGCCGTACTCGAACAGCTCAACCGGCGCATCCCGACCGGCGAATACCTGCCAATCCTCGTGCTCACCGCCGACGCCACCCGGGATACCCGGCTGCGCGCGCTGGCCCTGGGCGCCAAGGACTTCATCAGCAAGCCGCTGGATGCCCTGGAAACCATGCTGCGGGTGTGGAACCTGCTGGAAACCCGTGCGCTGTATAAAGCCCTGCGCATGCGGGTTCCGGCGGATCAGATCGCATTGCTGAGTCAGTTAAAGCCGCAACCAGTGAGCTGACTGAAGGGGCGGGATTACTGACGACTTGCCGCTGAAAGCCAGGTTGCGTGGCTGGCTCGGCGCCTTCACGGCTGGCGGCTGCAGAAAGCCCAGCAAGGCCCGCTGGGTGTCATGCCAGGCCGTCGGGTGTTCCATGTCGAGGAAGTGCCCGGCGTTCTCGATGGTCTGAAACTGCGCCTGACGGGTATGAGCGGCAAAAAGACGGGCGTCTTCCACCGACGTGTACTCATCCCATTCACCGTTGATAAACAGCAGCGGGACTTCGATGGCATCGGCACAGGACACGTAGCAGTGAGTGTCCTGGGTCAGCACCTCATTGACGTGAAAATGCATCTGCCGGTATTCGTGTTCGTCCAGGCTGCTGACATGGCGCTCATTGAAACGCTTGAACAGCGACGGCAGGTGCTTGCCGATCGTACTGTTGATCAAACGCCCGACATTGCGTCGATCGCATGCCTGGAGAAAGTGCCGCCCGCTCTCCAGATATTCACGCATCGGCGTATTGATCCGCGCGGCGAATGAACTGATCACCGCCTTTTCGATTCGGTGCGGCCGCTGGGCCAATGCCACCAAGGTCGCCGCGCCGCCCCAGGAAAAGGACAGCACATGCTGGGCGCGAAAGTGCTCGATCAACTCCAGCAGTATTTCGGCCTCGTCTTCCTTGCGGATCGGTTGGTCGTGCCGGTTGTGTTGTTTCGATTGACCGGCGTAGGGCTGATCGTAGAGAACCACATTGAAGCGTGGCCGCAGGTAACGCACCGTTTGCGCAAAGGATGCGGTCGTTGCCAGCGAGCCATTGACCAGAATGATCGTCTTGTCAGCAGCGGCGTTGAGATAGTGCTCGGTATAAACCTTGTACTTCTTACCAATCTCGACGATGGCAGTTTTCGGCATCATTTCATTCTATTCCTTGAACAAATTGGGACCAGACACACGGTTCGATCGACTGTCCGGGTTCCTCCGGGCAAGCCTGACAGCACAAACCAGCGACAACGGTACAAGGGCGCTGAGATGAACGCCATGACCAATGAGTCACAACCCGACCAGCGGTTTCCAGTTAAGCAGGGATTTTTCCTTGTGCAAGCAAATACGCTGGAAAGTGGCGGCCCTGACACCTCGCCCACATCCGCCTATGATTATTTATTACCCCTCGCTTTTTTATCTCAGGGGTCATGGCCTTGTACCGCCCGCCCCTCACGCCCAACGAGGAGTTGAAAAATGTCGCTGACGCTCTACTACCATCCACTGGCGTCGTATTGCCACAAAGTGCTTATCGCGCTCTATGAAAACGGCATCGAGTTCGAAAGAAGGATCATCGATCTCACAGACGCCGCCGACAGCGCCGAGCTTCAGGCATTGTGGCCAATCGGAAAGTTTCCGGTGATTCGCGACCATGCTCGCCAACGTAACCTGCCGGAATCCAGCGTCATCATCGAATACCTGGATCGACTGTACCCCGGTGAACAGCGCCTGCTTCCGGACGATTGGGAGGCCGCGTTGGAGGTGCGGTTATGGGACCGCTTTTTCGACAATTATCTACAAACCCCGATCCAACGGATTGTCAGTGATCGACTACACGCGACCAACGGTGATTTGAGCAGGGAACGATCCACGCTGGAGACCGCGTACGGCATGCTTGATCGCCGGATGGCGTCCAGAATCTGGGTGGCCAGCCCGGACTTCAGCATGGCCGATTGCGCCGCTGCCCCGGCGCTTTTCTATGCCTGCACGCTCCTGCCGTTTCCCGACGACTATCAACACTTGAGCGCCTATTTCGACCGGTTGATCCAGCGACCGTCATTTCTGCGGGTGATCGACGAAGCCAGGCCCTGGTTTTCGCTCTATCCGTTTGCGGATCGCCTTGCACAACGGTTTCGTGAAGCGCCGGATAATGCATGACCAGTCATTGGCCGTAATGCGATCTGTGGACAACCCGGCGTTTGCGATGTCGCTGGAGGGGATTCGCAAGGCCGTGCGGGAGGGATGGGGGTCGTAGGCGCCGCTCCCACGACCGGTGGGCTACCGTTGCGCCAACTCATGACGGATGCATTGCTCGTAATACGTTTGCCTGATGCCGGCGGGCTTCAGCCGCGAAGGGCTGTTGTAGGTTTGCTCCGTGATGCCCATGGCCGTCATGCGCATCCACGGCCGGGGAAACTTGCGCGATTGCAGCTTCTTGCGCGCCCCGTAAAGGGTGAGCCCGGAAAGTTTCGAGGCTTGCGCGCCCTCGGCGATTTCCGAGCCCCAGCTGCATACATAGCGAGCGTTCTTGCTGAGTTCCTTTGCCTGAGCCCCGAGCGAGACAGTCACCAGGACAAACGTTGCAGCCATCCATACCAAAGTCCGCATATCGCCAATGCCTAACCTTCTGAAAAGAAAGCAAGTTTGACAACGAACCGGAGATCGGGGGGCCAGCAGTTTGCCTCATTTCATCGGTGACTCTCTTTGCCAGGCCCGATGCAAAAGATCGATGACCTCTTCATCCGACGTCTGAGAGAAATCCGTGTACCAATAACCGATCGATACCAGCCAATCAGGGCTGAGCGGGCAAATCAGTTCGTCCACTTCGTCGCGCAGCGCCTCTGCGGTTTCCATGGGAGCCACCGGCACCGCGACGACGATGCGAGACGGCGCTTGCAGGCGCACGGCCTGGATCGCGGCCATCATCGTCGCCCCTGTCGCCAGGCCGTCGTCGATCAGTATCACCACCTGATCCTTGAGTGCCAAAGGCGCACGCGATGCCCGGTATGCACGCTCGCGACGCGACAACTCCTGCGTCTCCCGTGCAACCACGTCATCGAGCGTGGGTTGATCGATACCATTAGCCCGCAGCGCATCGTCATTGACGATCCGGATGCCGCCGCTGGCAATCGCGCCCATGGCGAACTCCTGGTGGGACGGCACTCCCAGCTTGCGGACCAGCATCACGTCCAGGCGCACCTCCAGGGCCGTGGCCACCTCATAGGCGACCGGCACGCCGCCCCGGGGTAAGGCGAGGACGATGACATCCGCTCTTTTAGCGTATTTGAGCAACGGCTCCACCAGGCCTCGACCCGCCTCGGCCCGGTCATGCAAGAGGGTTTGCAATGAGGGAATTTGAGTCATTTGAACATCTCCCTGGGGCGCGCGCCCCTAAACCGGCTATTCGTTTGCCGGCAGTCATCCGGTCGGAGGCCCTGCCCCTAGACCGCCAGAATGCTGCATGGCACCTGATAAAGAATATGTTCGGTGGTACTGCCGAGCAGTTTCTCCAGGCTGCCGTATTGCGTTCTGCCCATCACGATCACATCTATCTGATGTTCGTGGGCGAACTCGCTCAGCGCCGAAACAGGATGCCCGGTGATGAAATGCCGGCATTCAGAGGGCACGCCGAAGCGGGCGGACAGCTTGAGGAATGAGGTTTCCAGATCTTTGCGCAACTCCCGGGTAAGCTCCGAGAGCGTCAGGCCGCCGCCCAGATCCGCCAGGAATGCGACCGGAATGTCACACGCGTACAGCAGATGCAACTCGGCATTGCACTGCAGCGCAAGGCTGGATGCCTGCAGGATGATCCGGTCATTGAGTTCGCTGTTCGACGGCTCGGTATCGACCACATCAACCGCCGCCACGACCTTCTGCGGCAAGGCATGGCCTTCGGCCCCCACCAGATAGACCGGTGTCGGGCAATGGCGCAACAACCGCCAATCCAGCGGCGTGAAGAATGCGCGCTTGAGCATGGACTCATGCTGGACTTGCTTGATCAACAGATCGGGCTGCATTTCAGTGACGTGATCAAGGATGTCCTGGCGCATGTTGTCGGCCCAGGCGACTTCGGTTGTCACCTCGATGCCCCTGCCCTCCATCTTTTGCGCCTGGTCCTTGAGCCAGTCGCGGTGTTCCTGCAGGTAGCTCGCCCGGGCCTTTTTCCGATCGCCTTCTTCAAGCAGCGACAGAATGTCCAGCGAGGGAATCAGCGCGGCAATATGCAAGCTGGCGCCGCTGGCCTTGGCCAGGGCAGCGGCATGGTTTATCGCAGGCGAGTGACGCAGCAGCGGGTTGATGATCAGCAATAACCGTTGATACTGGCTCATGATCTGACTCCGGACAGGATCCCCGACGCCGATCACTGCCATCGTCAGCGATGGCGTCTTCGACAGATCAGGAACCCGGCGTTAGCCCAGGCTCCTCCCTTAAATGCTCTTGGGCCCTGATTAACCTCGATTCCCTTCAGGCGGCATTGAAGGGGCCACCTGAAAAAGAATAGTTCACAACGGCCCGGGCATCTCATGCCAGGCTCATCCGCGCGCGCTGCTGGTCTGGAATTCAGCGATCTGCTCCTTCGCGGGCAAGCCCGCTCCCACAGGTTTCGCGGCCAGACTGACCAACGCCAGGTTTTGTTTGTGACTAAAAAAAGGGGCACCCAGTCCCAAGAACAAACAACTCCAACATGGCCTCAATAGCATGCACCCGCAAAGACTGTCCCTGCACAACGAGTTGCACGCGCGTCCGTCCCTGTATTTCGACGAGCCCGCCCATGTGTTTCATCTGGCGTTTCTGGCCAATGACGGGCAATGCGACACCCTGCTGAGTCGCTGCTGTCCTGGCCCCGTCGACCCGGATGCGGCCCAGGGCATCACCGAGCTGGAGGGCCATGCCTTGAAGTGGGAGCGGCACGCGGAGTTCCTGACGTTGACGCTGGTGGTGCCCTCCTCCAGTCACGAACCTTGCTGGAGCCAGCCACCCAAGGCCTTGATGGACCGGGTCGAACCCTTCATGCAGCACCTGATCAATGCCGTGCAGATTGTGGTTCGCAACGATGCGTCGTTTACCGGCGATCAGTCGGTTTATGGATTCAAAGACCCTTGTGGTTCATGCATCGGCGGTGGCGATGCGACGGTCTGGAGCGATTTTCGCCTGAGCGAGGACGGCACCAACCGCTTTCTATTCATCAACAAACGCCTGAATGCCTACCGCCAGGGACGGATGATCCGCCGCCTGCTGGAAATCGAAACCTACCGGATGATGGCTTCGCTTTCCCTCACCACCGCAAAAGCCTTGAGCGCTCAGCTCAACGTCTACGACAAGACCCTGGTAAACCTCTCGGAACGTAATGCCGGTCCCGACACCGGCAATGCGAAAGCCTTGCTGACCGACATTGCCAACCTGTCGGCGCAAGTCGTCAGCAGCACGGCGAAAACCCGACACCGCTTCAGCGCGACCCGAGCGTATGCGCAACTGGTTTTCGAGCGTTTGGGTGAACTCAGGGAAACTCACGTGGGGGATTGCCAACGCCTGGGTATCTTCATCGAAAGACGTTTCAAACCCACCGTCCGGTACTGTGACGTCACCGAACAGCGCCTGGAGCAACTGGCCAAAAGCGTCGCCAACCTTGGGGATCTGCTACAGGCGCGGGTACAGGTGGAAATGGAAGAGCAAAACTCGGAAATCCTCAAAAGCCTGAACGCCCGCGCCGATACCCAAATCAAAATCCAGCGCGCCGTGGAAGGCTTGTCGATTATCGCCATCACCTATTATTTGCTGAGCCTGTTCAAGCTGTTCTACTCGGGTCTGCACACCATGGGCGCGAACATTTCCGCGAGGGACGCCATGCTCGCCATGACCCCGCTTGCACTGTGCATCCTGCTGTTTATTTTGATCAGAATCAGGAAAGCCAAGGAGCACTGAAACACCGCAAAACGATCAAGGCTTGCGCAACAGGTAGGTATCCATGATCCACCCGTTCGCGAGCCGCGCCGCCTTGCGCACCCGCTCAATTTCGTCCGCCACGTCTTTGAGCTTGCCGCTGATAAGGATTTCATCCGGCGTTCCCAGATAGGCTCCCCAGTAAATCTCTGTCTCCTGATCGGCCACCTGATGGTAGGCATCTTGCGCATCCAGCATCACCACCAGGCTCTCGGCATCGCTCACCTGCCCGGCCGCCAGCCGTCGACCGGTGGTGATTTCAATCGAACGGCCGATGCTATTGAGCGGCACCTTATGTTGCGCCGCCAACGCCTGCACGCTAGTGATCCCGGGGATCACCTCGAACTCGAACACACAACGACCGGACGCCAGAATCGCCTGCAGGATCCGAATGGTGCTGTCGTACAGCGCCGGATCGCCCCACACCAGAAAACCGGCGCACTGGTCGTCGGTCATGTCCTCGTTGATCAGCCGCTCGAACGTCTGCTGCTTGGCGCGGTTCAGGTCTTCGACGCTGGCGTTGTAGTCCACTTCCCCGCGCTCACGTTCGGGACTGTGGGCTTCGACGAAGCGGTAGTCGCGATCGGTGATGTAGCGTTCGCAGATCTCGCGGCGCAGGTCGATCAGTTTGTCTTTGCTCTGGCCCTTGTCCATGAGGAAAAACACGTCGACCCGATTCAGCGCCTTCACCGCCTGCATGGTGATGTAGTCGGGATTGCCGGCGCCGACACCGATGACCAGAAGCTTTTTCATCAAAGCACTCCTTCAGGGGCTGTGCCCGTCAAGCGTAGCCGCCAGCGACCATTGAACCGCAACTCAATGGCCGACAACGGTTCGACATCGATCTGGTTGAACCCCGCGCCTTGCAACACCTGCATCAGTGCGGCGCGAATGACAAACGGATGGGTGATGGCAACGATATGCCCCGGTGTCGTCTCAAGGGTCTTCAACCACGCCGCTACCCGCTCACCGAGCTGCGCCACCGACTCTCCACCGTGGGGCACCGATGTCGGGTCACCGAGCCAGGCCTGGAGCGTCGCGGGTTCGGATTCCTGCAGATCATCGATCGACATGCCTGCCCAGCGGCCGAAATCGCAATCTCTCAACGCCCCGACAATCTCCACGTTGTCGCCATACAACTCAGCCGTTTGACGGGTTCGCAGTTCCGGGCCGCAGAGCAAGCGTGGCATTCGCTTGAACTGACTGCGGCGCGAGCCTTTCGCCGATTGCCAATCCATTTCCAATGGCTCATTCGTAGGAAAACGCGCCAGTTTTTGTGCGACGGTTCGAGCGTGACAAATCAGGGTCAAGCGGGTTGCCTGCACGAAGGATCTCTCTGTCGATGGGATGAAAGACGGCACGATGCCGCGAGCAATCGGCTTATTGTGCCGCAAGAAGCGCAGCCTGAACGCATTCCTTTCCACGTGATGGGCATGCTCGCAGCACCAGTCTATTCCTGAGTGGTGGCGATACCTCACGCTCCGGCGGTCGATTTCCTACAAGGCCGGTCGACATCCATGTAGCCCTTCACGCACGGGGCTTTCGCCCCATTTTGGTGCTTTGAAAACGCGCGCAAAAATTCACTAGACATGTAGCGCACGTTACATAAATACTATTTTAGCGATTTATGAAATGAAACCGACACACCCATCCAGCAGGAGCCCGGATGCCCCCTCTCAGAGACCTGATCACCGAGCCCGGCCTGGACTTCACGCCATCGGAACGCAAAGTCATCCGCGCCTTGCTGGACCAGTATCCGCGTAACGGACTGGGGCCGATGTCACGTCTGGCCGAACATGCCGGTGTCAGCGATCCGACCATCGTGCGGCTGGTAAAAAAGCTCGGTTTCAGCGGTTACGCCGACTTTCAGGAAGCCTTGCTCAGTGACATGGATCACCGCCTGCGCTCCCCCAGTACCCTGCTGCAACCCCGCGCCCAACTCAAGAAAGATGATCCCTGGAGTCACTATCTGGCGGACAGCCAACGGACACTGGTAGAAACCCAGGCGCTGACCCAACCCGAAGATGTGCGGATTCTGGTGGAGTGGCTGCTCGACACCCGTCACCAGGTTCATTGCTTTGGCGGTCGCTTCAGCAGTTTCCTCGCCAACTATTTGCTCAATCACCTGCGCCTGTTGCGGCCCGGCTGTTTCGTAATGGAAGACAACGCACAGTTACCGGACCGATTGTTCGACGTGCAACGTCAGGACATGTTTCTGGTATTCGACTACCGGCGCTATCAATCCCAGGCCCTGCGGGTCGCCAATGCGGCAAAAAGCCGACATGCGCGAGTTGTACTGTTCACCGACATCTATGCATCGCCGCTGCGGGAAATAGCCGACCTGATCATCAGCGCACCGGTAGAGTCGGCATCGGCCTTCGACTCGATGGTTCCGGCGCTGGCCCAGGTCGAGGCACTGATTGCCTGCCTGACCCTGCGCAGCCCCGATCTGGCCGATCGCCTGGAAGGCATCGATGCCCTGCGAGCCGACTTCGACACCCACCTGCTGGAGGATAAATAAGGATGTTCACGCTCCCCCATCACTCGCCCCGGAATTTGCCGTTTACCGCCGACCACACCGCACTGTTGCTGGTGGACATGCAGCGTGCCTGGCTCGAGCCGCAGTTCGACCCGCACCTCAATGAGCCGGATGCCGACTACTTCCTGACCCGCGCCCGCATGCAGGTGGTGCCCAATCAGCGCAAGTTGCTCAACGGGTTTCGCAGCGCACGGCAAAACGTGTTGCACACGCTCATCGAAAGCCTCACCGCCGATGGTCGCGACCGTTCGCTGGACCACAAACTCTCGGACATGCACCTGCCCAAGGGCAGCCCGCAAGCACGGATCATCGATGAGCTGACACCGGCCGAAAACGAAATCGTGCTGCCCAAGACTTCTTCCGGGGTGTTCAACTCCACCAGCATCGACTACGTGCTGCGCAACCTTGAAACAAAGCACCTGATCATCGCCGGCATCGTCACCGACCAATGCGTCGACATGGCCGTGCGCGACGCAGCTGACCGTGGCTATCTGGTGACGCTGGTCGAAGATGCCTGCGCCACCTACACCGAACAACGGCATCACGCCTGCCTGAACGCCATCAAGGGCTACTGCTGGATCACCGACACCCAGACCGTGCTCGGCCGGTTGCAGGAGATGCAGCCATGAGCGCTCGCCTGTCGCCGTTGCCCATGACCACCATCGTCACCACCGACCTGATCGGCGTGACGCGCGGCCGTTCCTTCCCCACCGACGAGCTCGATGCCTATCAACTGGCCGGCTGCGGCTGGGTGCCGGCCAACAGCGCGCTGACCCCGCAAGACATCATCGCCTCCAGCAACCCTTGGGGCGCTTATGGGGACTTACGGCTGATTCCCGACTTGAGCAGCCGGGTGACCGTCAACAACGGTCCGGATGCCAACGCCCCGGCGCTGGACTTCATTCACGGCGACATTCGCGAAACCGATGGCCGTCCGTGGGGCGCCTGTCCTCGTACGCTGTTGCACAACGAGGTGGAGCGCTATCGCGACGAGTTGGGCTTGCAGGTCAACGCCGCGTTCGAACACGAATTCAACCTCGACAGCGGTGCGGCCGAGCACCTGGCGTTCTCCCTTGAAGCCCAGCGCCAGGGCGCCGAGTTCGGCGGCTGGCTGCTCAGTGCGCTGCGTGCCGGCGGTGTGGAGCCGGAAATGTTCCTGCCGGAATACGGCAAGCACCAATACGAAATCACCTGCCGTCCGGCCCTCGGTGTCGCCGCCGCCGACCGCGCGGTGAACGTGCGCGAGATCACCCGGGAGATCGCCCGGCAAATGGGCCTTGACCTGAGCTTCGCCCCCAAGACGGCCGAGCATGCCGTGTGCAATGGCGTGCATTTGCATATGAGCCTGCAGGACCTGGCCGGCCAACCGGTGATGTATGACGCCGGCACCACCAACGGCCTGTCGACCCTCGGCCAGCATTGGGCCGCCGGTGTTCTGCATTACTTGCCAGCGCTCTGTGCCTTCACTGCGCCGACACCGGTTTCCTACCAACGCTTGCAGCCCCATCACTGGAGCGCTTCCTACGCCTGCCTCGGCCAACGCAACCGCGAAGCGGCGCTGCGGATTTGCCCGACCGTCAGCCTGGGCGGCAAAGCCGTGGCGACGCAGTACAACCTGGAATTTCGCGCCATGGACGCCACCGCCTCGCCGCACCTAGCCATGGCTGCATTGCTGATCGCCGGACGCCTGGGTATCGAGCAGCGCCTGGCGTTGAACGCCATCACCGATGAAATCCCTGACTCCCTGAACGAAGAGCAACGCCATGCCCGCGGTATCGTCGCCCTGCCCGCGTCCCTGTCCCAGGCCCTGGATTGCCTGCGCCACAGCGAAGCGCTGATCGAAGCCTTGCCGAGCGCCTTGCTGGACACCTATTTCGCCCTGAAAACCGAGGAATTGACGCTGACGGAACAGCTCTCGCCCGCCGAACTCTGTGAGCACTATGCGCGCCTGTACTGAATCCGCCGAACTGGGCCTCTACACCCAGCCTGCGTACACCCTGAGCCGGGAAACTTCCGAGTACCCGCTGATTCTGGTGTGTGAACACGCCAGTCGTTTTATCCCGGCCGGGTTGAATGACCTTGGCCTGAACGAGACGGCCGCCCGCGAACACATCGCCTGGGACATCGGCGCCCTGGCGCTGGCCGAGGGCCTGGCCGAAACACTGGGCGCGACCCTGTTGGCGGCCAACTATTCACGCCTGTTGATCGACCTCAACCGCCCGCGCCATGCGCCGGACAGCATTCCGTTGCAGAGCGAGATCTATCAGGTGCCAGGCAATCGGGATCTGGACGAGGCCACCCGTGAATACCGCCGGCACTGCCTGTTCAAACCGTTTCATGCACGCCTGCAAACCCTGATCGACGACCGTGTAGCCCACGGTCGGCCGGTGCGAGTGGTGGGGATTCACAGCTTTACGCCGATATATTACGGCCAGCCACGGTCGGTGGAAGTCGGCGTGTTGTACGGCCAGGCCAGGGAGTACGCCCAGCGAATGATCGACGGCCTGAGCCGGCACCCATTGAACGTCGCCGGTAATCAGCCGTACAAAGTCGATCCGCTGAGTGACATGACGGTGCCGGTTCACGGCGACGCGCGCGGGCTGGACTCGGTGCTGATCGAGGTGCGCAACGATCTGCTGCGCACCCCCGAGGACGTCAGTCGCTGGACCGACTATCTGGCGCCGCTGCTATAGAAACAGCTTCAAACTCGCAGCGTGCCGCTGCTTTCATATCAAGGAGAACGGCTTCATGGAAATTGAAGAATTCGGCTACAAGCAAGAGTTGAAACGTAGCCTGTCACTGACGGACCTGGTGGTGTACGGGATGATCTTCATGATCCCCATCGCACCGTTCGGCGTGTATGGTTACGTCAACGCCGAAGCGCCGGGGATGGTGCCGCTGGCCTACATCATCGGCATGGTGGCGATGCTGTTCACTGCCCTCAGTTACGGCAGCATGGCCCGGGCGTTTCCGATTGCAGGGTCGGTGTATTCCTACGCACAACGCGGCCTCAACCAACATGTCGGATTCATCGCCGGCTGGCTGATGCTGCTTGATTACCTGTTGATCCCGCCGCTGCTCTACGTGTACGCGGCAATGGCGCTGAATCATTTGTACCCGGACATCCCGAAAGTCGGCTTCATCCTGGCCTTTCTGGTCAGCGCCACCTTCGTCAACCTGCGGGGCATCACCTTCACCGCGCGAATGAACATCCTCTTTCTATTGGCGCAACTGGTGGTATTGGGGATTTTCCTGTTCTACGCCTGGAACGCCTTGCACAGTGGCGGCGGTAACGGTCAGCTGACCCTGGCGCCGCTGTACAACCCTGAGACGTTCAACTTCGCCCTGCTGATGCAAGCGGTGTCGATCGCGGTACTGTCGTTCCTCGGTTTCGACGCCATTTCCACCCTGGCCGAAGAGATCAAGGGCGACCCGGGCCGCAGCGTTGGCAAAGCGGCGTTGATTACCCTGGTGGTCATGGGCGTGATCTTCGTCGTGCAAACCTGGATTGCCACCGACCTGGCCGCCGGCCTGGGCTTCAAGTCCGCCGACACCGCGTTCTATGAAATCGCCGAAATCGCCGCCGGCAGCTGGCTGGCAACCCTGACGGCGGTCGCCACCGCGCTGGCCTGGGGCGTGGCGGTCGCCATTACTTCCCAAGCGGCGGTTTCGCGTCTGCTGTTCGGCATGGCCCGGGACGGCAAACTGCCGAAAGTGCTGGCCAAGGTGCACCCGAAACACAACACGCCCTACTTGAGCATTTATCTGGTGGCGGTGTTGTCGCTGGTGATCTGCTACCTGTTCATCAACTCGGTAGACACCCTCACCTCCCTGGTGAACTTCGGCGCCCTGAGCGGTTTCATGCTGCTGCACCTGACCGTGATCAATTACTACTGGCGCCGACAGAAGTCCGGCCAAGTGATCCGGCACCTGATCTGCCCGGTGATCGGCTTCATCATCGTCGCGGCCATCATGTACAACATGGGCGTCGATGCACAGAAACTCGGCCTGATCTGGATTGCCCTGGGCCTGGTCTATCTGTTCTTCCTCAACAAACTGGGTGCCAGCACCGCATTGCCCGACCCAAGCAACGGCTGACAAGAAAAAGAGCAACGTCTGACATGATTTCAGGCGACTGCCGATTTTACGCGTGGAAACCGACAGTGATAGTCAGGTTCGGTGCAAGCCGCCGAACCTTTTGATACAGGAGTATGTCCATGCTGGTCTTACGTCCAGTCGAGATAGCCGACCTGCCCCAGTTGCAGCAACTGGCGCGTGACAGTCTGGTGGGGGTCACGTCCTTGCCGGACGACACCGAACGCCTGCGCGAGAAAATTCTCGACTCCGGCGTTTCGTTCGAAAAAGACGTTCAGGGTCAAGGCCCGGAGAACTACTTCTTCGTGCTGGAAAATCTGACGACCCGGCGTCTGGTGGGCTGCTCGGAAATCCTCGCCACCGCAGGCTTCGGCGAGCCGTTCTACAGTTTGCGCAACCGCCATTTCACCAGTGCCTCACGGGAGCTGAACATCGAGCATGGGGTGCCGGCATTGTCCTTGTGCCACGACCTCAGCGGCCATTCCCTGTTGCGCGGTTTCCATATTGACCCGGCGCTGGAACGCACACCGTTTTCCGAGTTGCTGTCCCGGGCGCGGTTGCTGTTCATCGCTGCACACAAGGCGCGCTTTGCCGAAGCGGTGATCACCGAGATCGTCGGTTACAGCGATGAACAGGGGCAGTCACCGTTCTGGGATGCGCTGGGCAAGCATTTCTTCGATTTGCCTTATGTCGAGGCCGAGCGGCTTTGCGGCCTGCAGAGCCGGAGATTCCTCGCCGAACTGATGCCGCAGTACCCGATTTATGTGCCGATGCTGCCGCAGGCTGCACAAGACTGCATCGGCCGGATCCACCCCGATGGCCAGGAGGCCTTCGACATTCTGGAACGCGAAGGCTTCGAGACCAACAGCTACATCGACCTGTTCGATGGGGGGCCGACGTTGTATGCACGCACCTCGAACATTCGCTCCATCGCCCGGAGCCAGACCGCTACGGTGCAAGCAGGCTCGCCCATCGACGCCCGTGGCTGTTACCTGGTAAGCAACGAATCGTTGAAGGGTTATCGCGCCATCGTCGCCGAACTGGACTACCGCGCCGGACAACCCGTGGCCCTGAGCACCGAGATGTGTGCCGCCCTGAACGTCACCGACGCCAGTGCGATCCGGTTGGTCGCCCTGTGAGCTGCCACCGGCCCCATGCCCAACGACAGCGCCCGAGCAGGCGCGAAGAAGGAGCTGCATCATGATTCTGCGTCCGGTTCAAATGACCGACCTGCCCGCCTTGATGGATCTGGTACAACGGGCCGGCCCCGGGTTCACCACCCTGCCGGTCAACGAAGACCGCCTGACCCACCGGGTGCGTTGGGCCCAGCGCACCTTCGCCGGCCAGGTCGAGCGCGCGGACGCCGATTACCTGTTCGTGCTCGAAGACGACGATCAGCAAGTGGTCGGTGTCAGTGCCCTCGTGGGGGCCGTGGGGCTGCGGGAGCCCTGGTACAACTACCGGGTCGGGCTTACGGTCAGTTCATCGCCGGACCTGGGCATACAGCGCCAGATCCCCACGTTGTTCCTGAACAACGAGATGACCGGGCAATCGGAAATCTGCTCGCTGTTTCTGCGACACGACCAACGCTATGGCAGTAACGGTCGACTGCTGTCGCTGGGGCGTCTGCTGTTCGTTGCCGAGTTCCCCCAGCTGTTCGGCGACAAGCTCATTGCCGAACTGCGCGGCAGTGCCGACGAGCAAGGCTGCTCACCGTTCTGGGACAGCCTGGGCCGGCACTTTTTCAAGATGGATTTCAGCCACGCCGATCACTTGTCCGGGCTGGGCAGCAAATCCTTCATCGCCGAGCTGATGCCACGTCAACCGCTTTACACTTGCCTGCTCACCGAACAGGCCCAAGCGGTGATCGGCAAACCTCACCCCAACACCGAACCTGCGCTGAAGATTCTCACCGCCGAGGGGTTTGCCCATAAGGGTTACATCGACATCTTCGACGCAGGCCCGGTGATCGAAGCCCCGGTGTCGAGAATCCGCACGGTGCGCGACAGTCAATCCCTGGTACTGGACATCGGCACGCCCGACGACCAGGCACCGGTATGGCTGATCCACAATCGCCGCCTGGAAAACTGCCGCATCACCTCCGCCCGGGCGCGGGTGGTGGGCAACAACCTGATCGTCGACCGACTCACCGCCAAACGCCTGCAACTGCAACCTGGCAATTCGGTCCGTGCCGTGCTGCTGCGCGACCAACAGCAGCAGGCGGTGGCTGCGGCGTGAGATATAGCCGCCGGCGAAGCCAGACGAAATGCCCTTGGCCTGTAAATTCGTCATCATCCTTTACCCGCCCGCGTGATAGCCTTTTGTTCCTTCGGCGTTGACACTTTTGTTCAAGCCCTTCCATTCCTTTATATGGTGGAACTCGTATGTCCAGGCTTTCTCATCAAGATTTGCGCCGTAATTTCCGCCAACTGCTCGCTTCCGACACTTGCTACCACACAGCGTCGGTCTTCGACCCGATGTCGGCACGCATCGCCGCCGACCTGGGTTTTGAGGTGGGAATCCTGGGCGGTTCGGTGGCGTCGTTGCAGGTATTGGGCGCTCCCGATTTTGCGTTGATCACCCTCAGTGAGTTCGCCGAACAGGCCACCCGCATCGGCCGCGTCGCGCAATTGCCGGTCATTGCCGACGCCGATCACGGCTACGGCAACGCGCTCAATGTCATGCGCACCATCGTCGAACTCGAACGCGCCGGTGTGGCCGCCCTGACCATCGAAGACACCCTGCTGCCGGCGCAATTCGGTCGCAAGTCCACCGATCTGATCACGGTCGCCGAAGGTGTCGGCAAGATCCGCGCGGCCCTGGAAGCCCGGGTCGATTCGGAAATGGCGATCATCGCCCGCACCAACGCAGGCATCCTGCCAGTCCAGGAAATCATCAGCCGCACCCAGCATTACCAACAGGCCGGGGCCGACGGGATTTGCATGGTGGGCGTGCAGGATTTCGATCATCTGGAACAGATCGCCGAACACCTGAGCGTACCGCTGATGCTGGTCACCTACGGCAACCCGTTGCTGCGCGACGACAAACGCCTGGCCGAATTGGGCGTGCGCGTCACCATCGACGGCCATGGCGCCTACTTCGCCGCCATCAAAGCCACTTACGACAGCCTGCGCGAACAACGCCAGATCTTCACCCAAGCCTCCGACCTGAACGCCACCGAACTGACGCATACTTATACGCAGCCGGAGGACTACATTCGTTGGGCCAAGGAGTTCATGAGCGTTAAAGAGTGACGGCACAAGCGCCCTCACCACAGCGCTCGCGCGTCTGTGGTGAGGTTGCGGTCAAGCCATCTGCGCCTCTTTCGATTCAACCTCCGGCGCCACCTCAAACCGATCCGCCAGAAACGGTGTGATATCCAGCGGCAACGGCTCGTTATTCACCAGTTTGTCCAGCAGCACGCCGGTAATCGCCGAGGTCAGGATACCGGTGCGGAAATGTCCGCAGGCATTCAGGTAACCCTGCACCCCTTTCATCGGCCCGAGAATCGGCAATTCGTCCGGCGAACCAGGACGTAACCCGGCCCAGCAACGTTTCAGGTTGATGTCGGCGAGCGCCGGAATACAGCGCACCGCGCCTTGCACCAGACCGCTGATTTCCGGGTAGGTGGTGGTCACGTCGAAGCCTTTGTCTTCGGTGGTGCTGCCGATCAGGATTTCGCCGTTGTCTTTCTGCGCCACGTAACAGTCACTGGTGGTCAGGCAACCGCGCAGGATTTTCGGCATGCGTTCGGTGAGCAGAATCTGGCCCTTCACCGGCTTCACCGGAATGCGAATGCCGGTGGCCTGCTCGCTGAGGTCGGCAGCCCAGGCACCGGCGGCGTTGATCAGCGTGTCGCAATGGAACACCCCGGCTTCGGTGGTCTGCACGCCGCTGACCCGCGAGCCGTGGTGCAGTACGCCAGTGACGTTGGTGTTGAAATACACATCGACGCCATTTTGCCGCGCGCCTTCGGTGTAGGCGTCGGCCAGGCGGAACGGGCTGACCTGATGATCGCAGAGAAACTCCAGCGCCCCCCTTGCCTCATGGCTGACGCTCGGCTCGGCTTCGCGCAGGGCCGCTTGATCGAGCCAGCGCACCTGATCCGCCAGGTGCGGAATGCACGCCACGATGTGCTCGGCGTAGAGCCGGTCTTCATCGTCGTAGATGACAAATTTCAAGCCGGTTTTCTCGAACTTGAAATCCATCCCGTGATTGTCCTGCAACTCTCGATGCAGGTCCGGGTACATCGCATTGGACTGCAAGGCGAAATCGAAGAACGACTGCGGCAGGATATGCGGCGTGCTGGCATCCACCGCCACCGCCGCGCCCTGGGCTTCGCGCTTGCGATTGGCCGACATCATGCGAAAGAAAATCACCCCGCAGCCCAGGCCTACCGACTCACCGATCGCCCACAAGCCACCGGCCGAAGCACGGGTCGCGTTGCCGGGACGCTTGGCGTCGATCAGCGCGACTTTCAGGTGTTTGCGCTTGGACAATTGATAGGCGCAGGACGCCCCGATCACACCGCCGCCGGCGATCACTACGTCATAGAACTTACTCATGGCGCGCGGCCTCCGTGCCGACAGACTGGAACGCTGAAAAGGGAATCGGGTCGACGGGAAAGCGCGGGCGCAACCAGCCCACGTCTTGCCGGCCGGTGGCTTCGCGCAAACGGTCGGTGCAATAGCCGACACACATCCGCCCCTGACAGTCGCCCATGCTCACGCGGGTGCGCATTTTCAGGCTGGCCAGGTCTTGCACCCCCTGCTTCAGTGCCCGATCGATGTCGGCGCGGGTCGCGTGCTCGCAGCGGCAAATCACCGTGTCGGCAGCCGGCAATGCGGTCTGCCCGGCGCCGCGTTCGGTGTAACGGTCGACGGCCGCGCGAAAGCGCACGATGGACTTGAGCTTCGACAGGTAACGGTCACGTTTGACCAGCGCCCGTTCCGTGTCCAGCACATCCCGTTGCAGCAGGATCGACACCGCCGCGATCCTTCCCGCCAGCATGGCCGCCTCGCCACCGCGAATACCGCCCATGTCACCGGCCAGGTGCACATGCGGTTCGCTGCTTTGTTGCCAGACATTGGCGCAGGCCCGCAGGTAGCCGTCATCACTGAAGCCGTGGTCCAGGCCCATTTGCTGACTGAGTTGCGTGCGTGGAACGAAGCCATAGCCGACCGCCAGGGTCTGCGCGGCAATCCGTTCGGCGCGGCTCAGGTCTGGCTCCCAGGTGCTGGAGTACGGCGCGACAGTCACCGAACTCAATTCATCCTCGCCCTGTGCGTCGACCACTCCCCAGCCATAGTGCATGGGAATGCCGTGCATTTTCAGGTACGCGAGCATGCTCAAGCCATCGAGGAACAACTGCGGTTTGTTCAGTAGCGCGAGGCTTTCCCGGGCGATCTTGCCGAACGCGCATGCCTCATAAACTCCGGCGACGCTCACCCCTGAAGCGTGCAACTGGCAGGCCACCAGCGGCAACAGCGGACCGGTGCCGGCGATCACCACCGGCCCCTGGGGTTTAACCACGCCACTCTTGATTTGCAGTTGCAGCCCACCCAGCAGAATCACCCCGGGCAAGGTCCAGCCGGGAAACGGTACGCTGCGTTCATGACAACCGGCAGCCAATAGCAGTTGCGGATACTCGACCTCTTGCAAACGCTCATCGACATCCAGCACCACCAGCGCCCGGGCACCTTCGGCGCCGACCACACGGTGATTCAAGCGCACGTCGATCAGGCCTGACAGCTCCCGGAACTCGCCATGCAGTTTGGCCAGCGCTTCCGAATAGCGTGGCCCCAGGTAATCCAGTTGAACGTTATCGCGCAAGGGGCCGCGATACACCACCCCGCCCAGGCGCGAAGCTTCTTCAAGCACGGTACAACGCACGCCATGGCGTGCCAGTTCAATGGCCGCGGCCATACCCGCCGGCCCGCCGCCGACGATCACCGGTTGCAGGCTCATAAAACCTCCTGCCCGGCGATACGGTTGACCCGGGTTTCGATGCTCATGCCCTCACGCACGATCGTCTGGCAGGCACGCCGTTTGTGCCGGCCATCGATTTTCACCAGGCAGCATTGGCACACGCCCATGCCGCAGTAGGCACCGCTGATCTGATCGTGATCGTTTCGGGCCACCTGGCGAATGCCCAGTGATTGAATGACCGTCAGGACGGTTTCGCCGATGGCGGCGCTGACGGTCTGGCCGTTGATGCGCACAGTCATATCCGCCCGCACCAGGGGCTGGATATCGAAGGTTCTGTTTAAACGTTGCATTGCGATTGTTCATCCGTGAAAGGTTCAGGTGAGTTTCATCAGCTCCATGCTGCACTACACCTTGCGGGCCACCTGACTGATAAACGGGAAGGTCTGCACTGGTACTTCGACAACGCATCAGCTGCGTGTCAACGCAATGTAGTCGATACCGCAGGATGGGGCTGGATCGTTTTATATTAGGAAATATCGCCGAAGGAAATATTGATCCAGGCCAGTAAAAACACCTGCACCGACGGACTAATGTGGGAGCGGGCTTGCTCGTGAAGGGACCGCAATGTCCAACATAGTGCTGACTGGCAGGCCGCTTTCGCGAGCAAGCCCGCTCCCACAGGGGCATGGGGCGAACACAAAATCTGTGAACACCGCTTCCCAAAAAGCAAAACGCCGCTTCTACCGGAGGCAGAAGCGGCGGAGGCCAAATGCCTCAAAGGGATCAGTGCATGAACAAGGCAATCAGAATGATGATCGGGATCGGCACGCCGAGCAGGAACAGCAGTAATGAGCGCATGGGGGTTCTCCCGGGTTAGCGAACAGGTGGCAATGTCGTGGTCGTGGTGGTGGTCACATAGGCGTCGGCTTCCAGATACTCCACGGCATCCCGGCGACGACCGCCGAAGGTCGCGGCGAGGCTGGCGAAAAACGCGCCGGCCAGCAACGCGATGAACATCCACAAAGCCGTCCATGCCACTACTTTCGCGGCGGTGTCAGCCGCTTGTTGCGCGGCCAGTTTGGCGTCGGCCACGGCTTTTTGAGTACGGGCATACACTTCATCGACACGACGCTCGGCATCCGCTTGCGTGAGGTTGGTCCGCTGGGCCACCCATTGCGCCAGGTAAGCCCGATCTTCGGCGGCCAGTTGACCGTCGTTGCTCAGGCTGCGCGCGAAGATGCGGGTGACGGTGCCGTGGGTGGCGTCATCACTGACAGCCACCGGGCGGTCATCGCGAAACAGACTGTCGATGAAGTAACCGTACGGATCATTCGCGGGATTGCCGATAGCGCTGCCGGCAGCCTGGGTCATGGCGCTGGCGGCACCGCCGGCGACCACTGCCCCGGCCCGCACACCACCGCTGACGACGCTACTGACCGAACCGACCACCAGGGTCGCGGTCACCAGCGTCGCCACACACCAGGCCAGGAAGCCATGGGCCGTGTCACGGAAATAAACCTCATCGCCGTGCATGTACGCCCACTTCACCCGCAGGCGGCCAGCGATGTAACCGCCGAGACCGGACGCCACGATCTGTGTAAAGGCCAGCCAGGCAATCGTCGAAATACCCAGGCCCTTGGTGCTCATACCTTCATTGGCCCACGGCGAGACCGCCGTGAAACCCAGGCCAAAACCGAGCAGTACGAGGATCAGCGACAACGCCGCGGCCGCTGCGGCCCCGGCGAAGATTGCGGGCCACGAGACGCCCGATAGTGTGCTGGACTCTTCGACGACAGGATAAAAACCATCGGGGGATCTATTCATTGTTGTTGTACTCCAGGCAGTTGTTACAACTCGTCAAAAGGAGCCGTTGCAGACAGCGTGCCAGTCGTACCACTTAAATAAATCGTTGAATTTCAAGAAGTTGAAAACAATGAACTTCTCAGGACCATGCACTTTGCAAGGAGCCGACGATGGCGGCGGGTTTTATGCATTGCGCCAACCAAACTACTTGCGCTTGTAACTCTTGTTGCCGCTGGGCGTCAGGCAATACACCCCGCCTCTGGGCCCGGTGCAGAACGTACCGGTGCCGCAGGCGCAGCCGTCGGTTTCCTGTAACAGTGTCTGCGGTCGCGCCTGGCCTTGAGTGCCAAACATCGCCGAGCAACTTTTCTTCGAGCCGCTGATGGAGCCGTCATTGCACAGGAACAGATCGCCATCGCAACGATCGATACCGCCCTTCTTCCCCGAACACTGCGTATTGGCAGCCCAGGCGGAGGAACCGAACAGGCACAACAACAGCACAGATATTGGCATCCAGCCACGAACCATTAAAGTGCGCACAGTGCAGCTTCCCTTTAGAGTCATGGCCGGATGATATCAATGTTGCGACCAGCCACACGAGGCCACATGAAAGTTAATTTAATTTGCCGCACGTAATTCTTGGCAAAATGCCTCAACTTCGTATTGAACCGATTATCAGGCAAGCCCTATGACCCGTATTTTGACCATCGAAGACGACGCCGTGACCGCCCGGGAAATCGTCGCCGAACTGAGCAACCACGGCCTTGAAGTGGATTGGGTCGACAATGGCCGCGAAGGCCTGGAGCGCGCCGTCAGCGGCGACTACGACCTGATCACCCTCGATCGCATGCTGCCGGAGCTCGATGGCCTGGCGATTGTCACCACCTTGCGCACCATGGGCGTGGCCACGCCGATCCTGATGATCAGCGCCCTCTCCGACGTCGATGAACGGGTGCGCGGCCTGCGCGCCGGCGGCGACGATTACCTGACCAAACCGTTCGCCACCGATGAAATGGCCGCCCGGGTCGAAGTCTTGCTGCGCCGGCAGAACACCGTAACCGCCCAGGCCACCACGCTGCGGGTGGCCGATCTGGAGCTGAACCTGATCAGCCACGAAGCCAGCCGCGACAGCCAGTTGCTGACGCTGTTGCCCACCGAATACAAGTTGCTGGAATTTCTGATGCGCAACACCGGGCAGATTCTGTCGCGGATGATGATTTTCGAAGAGGTCTGGGGTTATCACTTCGACCCCGGCACCAACCTGATCGATGTGCACATCGGCCGTCTGCGCAAGAAGATCGACCCGCCAGGCAAAGTCCCACTGATACGGACCGTGCGAGGCTCGGGTTATGTCATTGCTGAACCCCTCTAAAGGCTGGCGTTCCTCCAGCAGCCGCTTGCTGGCGCTATACAGTTCGCTGTTCGTGGCCTGGAGCGGGATTCTCATGGGGGTCATGTACTACGAGGTCTCCAGCTACCTGGACACGCTGGCCAAGCATTCGCTGATGCAACGTCAGCATCTGTTTTCACGCTTCCAGGGCGAGCAACTGGAAGACGCCCTCGCCGCCAGCATGACCTTCGACGTTCGCGGCATCGACGCCTATGGCTTGTTCGATGACCAACAGCGCTACCTCTTCGGCGCCTTGCGCCAGATCCCCCAAGGCCTGCCGCTGGACGGCAAGATTCACATGCTCGGCGACTGCGTCGACGCCGACGACCCGACCCTGCCCGCCGACAGTTGCGACGCCGTCGCCACCCGGACCCTGGACGGACGCTGGCTGGTGCTGGTGCGGGACAACGGTTCGTTGTTTGCCGTGACCCGGATCATCCTGCACGCGCTGCTGTGGGGCGTGTCGCTGACGATTTTGCCGGGCATCGCCGGCTGGCATTTATTGCGACGGCGCCCGCTGCGGCGGATCCGGGCGATCCAGGCCAGCGCCGAAGCCATTGTCGCCGGCGACCTGACCCGGCGCCTGCCGCTGTCCAATCGCCGTGACGAACTGGACATGCTCGCGGCCATCGTCAACGCCATGCTCGAACGCATCGAGCGCTTGATGCATGAGGTCAAGGGCGTGTGCGACAACATCGCCCATGACCTGCGCACGCCGCTCACTCGCCTGCGGGCGCAGTTGTACCGGATTCAGCAACAGGCCGATGAAGGATCGACACTGGCCGTGCAACTGGACTCGGTGCTCGGCGAGGCGGACACCTTGATGGCGCGTTTCCGTGGCTTGTTGCGGATTTCCGAGCTGGAGGATCGTCAGCGCCGTTCGGGGTTCGTGCGACTGGACCCGGTGCCATTGCTGCAGGAGTTGCATGACTTTTATCTGCCGCTGGCGGAAGAAGGCGAACTGACCTTTGAGCTGCAAATGCCCGAATCCTTGCCCGGGCTCAACGGCGACCGTGCGCTGCTGTTTGAAGCCGTGGCGAATTTGCTGAGCAACTCGATCAAATTCACCCCGCCGGGTGGCCAAGTGATTTTGCGTGGGGTGAATGACGCGGGGCATACGCGCATTGAAGTGCTCGACTCCGGCCCCGGGATTGCGCCGGCCGAGCGCGAGGCGGTATTTCAGCGTTTCTATCGCGCCGAAGGCGGCAACCCGCAAAGCGGATTCGGCCTGGGCCTGTCGATCGTCGCCGCGATTGCCAGCCTGCATGGATTTACGCTGCAGGTGGACAGCAGCGAGTTGGGGGGCGCGCGGTTGGTGCTCGATTGCCGGCAGGACCTGATTCCCCAGGCTTGACACTTGCTCGTGTTTAACCTTGAAACGGGGCTTGTTTAAGCGCCCTCAAGGATACTTCCTGAAAGCTACAAATCCTTGCGCCGTTGCCTACGGCTGCGCCAGAATCCGCCGGCTTGTGCGCCTTGGGGCCGCTCGGTAACTTGATTCCCGTCACTGCCCATCAGTGATCGGGTTTAGTCGCCCGGCTAAGGTAAAGCGGTCGCATGAGCATCGTCAGTCAGGTATTCGCCTGTACTTTATGGTAGCTGTGCGCAAGGCGTCTTCGGACGCGCCGGATTTTGCTTTACCTTGCCGGTCGACTAACTTGCGCACGGCTGCCACCCTCGTTTAGTCGCGAGATGGTTGCAGCCCCTACTACAAAAGGTAAGCAACTATGTTCAAAGTAACACCCAACCCACCGGACACCGATCCGACCTCCCCGTACGAACCCGATTCAAAGAAACTCAACGAGGCCGCCGAGCGGGCTCTGAACTTCCACTTCCCGTCGAACGCCGACATCAAAGCCACCACGCGCAAACCCAGCAAACTGTTTGCCGTGGCCCCAGAGGCGACGGCCGAAACCCTGGCGGTTTTTCTGGTCGAGACCCTGGCCTCGGTCGATGTGATGGTCCACCAGTTGGTGGATCATCTGGAGGGTGAGTCGCGCTATGCCCTGCTGGGCATTTCCAACAGCATCATGGTGGCGGAGATCACCGCGAACCGGGTGCTGGATAAGATTGATCTGCCCAAGTAGGGGCAGTCTGCTGGGGTGAGTGGGTAACTGAGGTTGGGCTGTGCAGCGGTGCCTTTTTGGGGGCCGTTGCGCGGCCAAGCGGGAGCAAGCTCCCTCGCCACGGATAGCATCCATCCTGCGAGGCGACGCGAAAGTGCAGGATGGAAATATTGTTTTACTGATCCTCTGATCGGGAGCCAGGAGCCCCAGCAGAATTAATGACTCGCCATGAGAGGCCGGGGCAACGGGTGGTGAGAAGAAGCGTATTAATGTGCTGGAAGGGGATGGTGAAGGCCCAAGCGTATATTGGGTTGGTTACAACGACCGGTCCGGCCCAGGTGTTGGTTAGGGTGTGTGACGTGAATTTTCGGACAAGGAGATCTATGTGAATAACCTCGCCGGATTGGGTAATGGGGTGGTGTGCATTGATCGAGGTTCGCCACGCTTCGTACGTTTGATGCGTGGAAGTGGTTGGGTTGAACAGGTATGTGATGACGTTTTCGCAGGAAATGTCGATGGTTTTTGTTTGACCACCGGCGTCCGAGACGGTGACGGTAGCCTTCCCATTCCCTTCACTTCGAATCATTCCACTGCGGTCGACCGAAGCGATGGACTCATCCGATGATGTAAATGTGATGGGGGGCACGCCGCCGGACGCAGGACGATGGGCGAAAGTGCCGGGAAGATCGACCCCAGTGAGAGTCCAAGGAAGTCCAGAACCTGCAATGGAGATATTCTGCCCGGAGATAGTAAGAGGAGTCGTGTCCACAATGAGTTCTATCGGGTATTCGCCGATAACCTGCGCATAAGCCACGCGCGATTCCCCGATCAGCGTTTCGCCTCTGAACACCTTATAAACAATGGTGACACTGTAACCGGATTTAACCTTGTCATTTGCAACTTCCAGCACACAGGGCAGTTTCTGCCCCAGCCTGCCCTCGACGGTACCGCCCAGTGGCACCACGATGTCGGGTGACCCCGTTAACCCTGCGGTGTAAACCGCCTCAATCCGGTCACCGATCTGGATGCGGTTGTCATCGGTCTGGACGAACACCGACAGCGGCTTGCTGCCCAGTTTGTCCAGTTCGATAAGACTTGAATCATCACCGGGGTAGTCGTCGAGGTTTTCCAGCGGAATCGGCTTCGCGAACCGCGTGCCGGCCAGGTCCTCGTCCACCGTTTGCGTCGCCGACCACACCGCATCGGTGTCCGGGGTGTTGCCGAGCTGGTCGGTGCAGGTGCAGGAAAAATCCAGCTTGCCGCCCGGTCTTACCGCCTTCTCCAGGAACGCACGGTCCACGATGAAACACACGGTGATCGGCTCCGCCGAGCCCGGGTTCGGCGGCTGTGGCGCTTCATCCGGGCCGACGGTGTACGTCATGATTTCGCCGTTGCACTTCAAGGTGATCGTGTCGTAGGCCCGGCAGTATGGGTAGGACACGCACACCTGTGCACTGACAAAGTCGGCGCCGACGCCGTTCTTGATTGCGTCGGACAACCACAACGCCATCTCGGAATGGCCGTCGATATCGGGGAACCTGTCTTTCAGAGCAGGGCGGATTTTGTTGTAGAGCGCTGTCAGCACATCGGAGGTGCCGATGTTCTGGCTCCCGCGGGAGATCGTGTAAAAAAGCTTGTTGATCCGGTCGGGATGCAGGCGGCCCCTGGGGATGCGCAAGGTCGTGATCGCGTCCACATCAGTAATGATTTTACTGTCCAGGAACGTGCTCTCCCCTTCCAACCATAGCGTTATCTCATCGCCCGGATCAACCGTACCCGTCAACGGCGGATCTACCTGAACGGTGGCGCCCTGGCCATCAGGGACCAAATCATAAATCGCCAGCGAGACGCCGATGTGCGCGCCTGAAACGGGATAAGTCGAGCCCGACACCCAGGGCCGGGACAGCGCGAGTACGGTGTTGTCAGGGGATTCGGGGGCGGTCATGTGTGAGGCTCCGGCACGATGGAAGTGGGCTGGAGTTATGAAATAGCGGAACGAGGGAGGCGGCTACTGTCAGAACTGATAGTAGCGACGAGTGGTTATCGGTAAAGGGAGAGTCGGGACGACCGGCCAGTTACTTCCACAGATCCGGACGTGCGCAACCCTTCGGCAGCCGCTACAAAGAATTACGACACGACTGAAATGACTTAAGTGAACAGCATTACCCCGTGGGAGCGGGCTTGCTCGCGAAAGCGGTATGTCAGGCAACATTTTTGTCGACTGGAAGTCCGCATTCGCGGGCAAGCCCGCTCCCACAGGATTCTTCTGAGTCAGGAGGAACTCAATACCCCGGAACCTCGCGCAAAAACACTGACAAATCGGTGATCGGTGGCATGGCCGGAATCTCGGCGTACATCTGGACCACCCAGCCTCGGTGATAACTGGCGTGGTTGACCACATGCAAGAGTATGGCGCCGGCGCTCATGACCCCGCTTTCCCCCGACACGGAGGTGAATTCGATGGGTTTATCCAGCGACTCCTCCGTCTGGGCCGAGCTCCAGCCACAGAACCATTGATCGATCTCCTGTTGCGCCATTCGCAACTCGGGGAGTTCGGTATGGAGCAGGTCATGGGAGGTTTTGAAGTCGTGCCCTCGGCCCTCCAGGTGGGCTTGCCAGATGCAGTCCACCACGTAGATCTGGTTCAAGGTGCCGATCATGTTGTTGAACACCGACCGCCGTTTGCGGTTGAGCTCTTCCGGTGGCAGCGCCATGAGGCTGTCGAAGAGTCGCTGATCGGCCCAGCGCTTGTAATCGGTGAGCATGCGGGCAGTGCGTACGTTGATCATCAGAGGTCTCCCATGGCGATGGGCGCATTGCCAAGAATAGTCCTCGCGGCGCTCGTCATCGCTGCCGCCGATCATTGGCACGCGCTTACCGGTCGATCGCCTGCACCACCCGTTCGGCCAGCGCCAGGCAACTGGTCAGCCCCGGTGACTCGATGCCGAACAGGTTGACCAGCCCCGGCACGCCATGGACGTGCGGGCCGCTGATGATGAAGTCGGCGGCGGGCTCGCCCGGTCCGCTGATTTTCGGGCGAATGCCGCTGTAGGCCGGTTGCAGGCTGCCATCGGGCAACGCCGGCCAGTAACGGCGGATCGCCTGATAGAAACCTTCGCTACGACGGGAATCGACACGGTAATCAACCTGCCCGACCCATTCGACATCCGGCCCGAAACGGGCCTGACCGCCCAGGTCCAAGGTCATGTGCACGCCCAGCCCGGCGCTTTCCGGTGCCGGGTAGACCAGATGCCGGAACGGCGCCGGGCCACTGAAACTGAAATAACTGCCCTTGCATAACCAGGCCTGGGGAACGTGCCGCGCCGACAAGCCTTCGATCCGGCCGGCCACCTCAGGCGCGGACAGTCCCGCGCAGTTGATCAACTGACGACAGCTCAAGGTCATGGGCTGAGCACCGCCCATGTGCAGTTCGAAACCCTGCGCGGTGCAACGGGCCGATTCCAGCGGTGTATGAAAGGCTATCGAAGTACCGCACGCTTCAGCGTCTGCCTGCAGCGCCAGCATCAAGGCGTGGGAGTCGACGATCCCGGTGGACGGCGACCAAAGGGCTGCGACACAGGACAACGCCGGTTCAAGCGCCCGTGCCTGTCCGGCATCCAGCCATTGCAAGTCATCGACACCGTTACGCAGGCCTTGCTCCAGCAACACCTGCAAGGCATGACGCTGGCGATCATCGGTGGCCACGATCAGCTTGCCGAGGCGCCGGTAATCGACGCCATGCTCATCGCAGAAGGCATACAGGCGTTGCCGGCCTTCCACGCACAATTGCGCCTTGAGGCTGCCGCTCGGGTAATAGATGCCGGCATGGATCACTTCCGAATTGCGCGAACTGATGCCCACGCCAATCCCCTCGCCCGCCTCGACCAGGATCACTTCCCGACCGGTGCGGGCCATGGCTCTGGCCACCGCCAGCCCGACCACCCCGGCCCCGACCACCACGCATTCGATATCGATGCTCACCTGCCCTCCACTCATTCAAGCCAGCCCTGGCTGCCGATCATCGATCAGGCTGAAGAATATCGCCAGTCCATGACCACGAAGCGAATGCGGCACGGAGGGAGTTCTCGGCCCTTGAGTCGGCTCTGAACAGTCGCCGGTGCATATCTCGCATCGACAGGGAACTCCTGACCACCGCCCGGCATCCTAAATTATGTGTTACTTCCTTTACGCTTCACGCTTTGGAGGACGCCGTCATGCGCCGTCTGTTTCTCATCTCTTCGCTAGTGCTTTGTTTGCCCGTTGGTTCGGCTATGGCCGGGGTGGATGCAAAAGATGTCGCCACCTCAGCCGGGGTCTCCGCATCGCTGTACTCGACGTTCAAGGATAATAAACTGGTCGTTCCCGCCCGGGATGACGCCTCCAGTTTTGTCGCCAGCGGCGGCACGATCCGTGGTGTTTACCTGGAGTCGGTATTGAAGGAGATTCGCCAGAATCATCCCGATCTGAAGGCCAGCGATGAAGATCTGGCCAGAGCGATCCTCGTTCAGGAAGGTGTTCCAGCCGGTCAATAAAGTCTCAAACGTAAGCGGTAGGGCTAGTGACAGCCCTACCTTGCTTCAGCGCTGTGTTTTTCAACCCCGGCAGACAGGCGTGCCCAGCCGGCGACCAACTGCGCGCTGATGCTGACGCCACCGCACACCACAATCACCACGTCATGGGCCTCGGCAATCGCCGGATGGTCGAGGTACGCCACCGCCAATGAAACACCGCACGCCGGTTCGACCAACTGGCGCAGGTCGTTGGCGTAACGAACCACGCCCATGATCGCCTCCTCATCGCTGAGCACCACGCATTCGTGGGCAAAATCGAGGATGTGCTGCACCGGCCAGGCGGCTACTTGCGCGGCGCCGAGTGAGGTGGCGACGGTATCGATGCGCGGCAACCTGACTGGGTGCCCGGCAGCGATGGCAGCGGCGAAAGACGCCGCGCCCCGGGTTTCGCACGCAACAATCCGGCAGTCCATACGTTGATGACGGATCAACCCGGTGAGCAGACCCGCCAGCAAACCACCGCCCCCGACCGATGTCACCAACGCATCGACCTGAGGACAGTCCTCAAGGATTTCATCGACCATCGTGCTGTGCCCTTCCCACAACACCGGGTGATCGAAAGCCGGGACGTATTCAGTGTCCGCCCCCTGTGCGAGTTCTTTCGCCCGTTGATTGGCCTCGTCCCACACCTTGCCGTGAACGATCACCTCGGCCCCGGTTTTCCTGATCCGGGCGCGGGTGGTTTCCGGGGTGGTGCTCGGTACCACGATGCAGGCTTTGAGCCCAAGGCTGGCGGCGGCCACCGCCGTGGCCAAACCGGCATTGCCACCGGAAGGGCAGACGACTTTGCGCTTGCCCTGCGCCGCCGCCTGACTGCACAGAAGGCCCATGCCGCGCAGTTTGAACGAGCCGCTGGGTTGCAGGTTTTCCAGTTTGAGCCAGATTCGCCGGGCCGGAGTCGACAGGCCCGGGTGCAGAATCAGCGGCGTTCTGATGTGAAGCATCGCGTGCTCCTTGTGGCAGACCCGGTTCATTGAGGTCGCTCAATGAACCGGGAGTGAACGGGCGGGATCATCCTTATCCAAGCTTAGTTCACCCTGCTCGACGACTACCGCTCTCATAACGGGCTGCCCTCTACACTGGTGATATGCCCTTTTTGCGAGATCAGTTATGAAAATCTCAGCCAAACTCGCGTTTTTCGCCCTCGTCAGCACCCTTGCCTACCTCGCTCTCGCGGTGTTCGGGCTGGGCGGGTTGGCGGCGTTTTTCTCGCATCCACCGCTGGTGGTCATTGCGCTTGCGACCCTGGTGATGGCGATCGTGTCGTTGTTCAGTGAGGGCAATTTGAGCACTGGCGAACGTGAAGACCGGGCCAATCGCTGGGTTCTGCCGGTCTTTGGGGTGCTCGGGTTGTTGAGCGGGTATCTGCCGGCCTACACCGACCGGATCGACTTCTGGACCTTCGGTGGCGAGGGCGTGCGTTGGCTGGGCGCGTTGCTGTTCATCGGCGGCGGCGCATTGCGGATGTGGCCGGTATTTGTACTCGGCAAACGCTTCAGCGGGCTGGTGGCGATTCAACCGGGGCATCGCCTGGTCACCGACGGGATTTATCGGAATGTGCGCAACCCCAGCTACCTGGGGTTGCTGATCAATGGCGTGGGCTGGGCGCTGGCGTTTCGTTCCAGTGTCGGGTTGCTGCTGGTGGCGCTGATGCTGATACCGCTGATCGCCCGCATTCGCTCCGAAGAAGCGCTGTTACGCACACAGTTCGGCAGCGAATACGAGGCTTACTGCGCCCGTAGCTGGCGATTGATTCCGGGGATCTATTGAGCTGACCACAATCAACGGTGGGAGCGGGCTTGCTCGCGAAGGCGGTTTAACATCCAGCATGGAGGTCGACTGACACACCGCCTTCGCGAGCAAGCCCGCTCCCACATCAGATTGCGTACAGGCTGATGTGGCGGTCGAGATCCACTCGTGCCTCGACCAGGTCATAACGGGCCAGTGTGGCGTGCAGGGTCTGAAGCGGATGAACATGGGTCGCGGTGATGACCACGACATTGGCGCCCGCCGCTTCGCCCGCACGAATCCCGGCGGCCGCATCTTCGAAAATCAGGCACTGGGCAGGATCAACCTGCAAGCGATGAGCCGCCAGCCAATAACCAGCAGGGTCGGGTTTGCCGGCGCTGACGTCTTCCGCGGTGACCATCACGTCGGGTTCGGGAATACCGGCCGCCGCCATTCGGCGCAGCGCCAGCGCCCGTGGCGCCGAGGTGACGATGGCCCATTGGTTGGCGGGCAGTGACTTCAAGAAACTCGCCGCGCCGGGCACCTCGACAACCCCTTGCACATCGTCGATTTCCGCCTCGGTGATCCACGCCGCTTCAGCTTCAGCGTCCACCCCCGGCAAGGCCAGACGGTTGATCGTGTCGATGGCACGAACACCATGAATGGTTGGCAGAAAGCTCTCGACATCGACACCGTGGCGCACGGCCCAGGCAGTCCAGATCCGTTCGGCGGCGGCGATGGAGTTGAGGACGGTTCCGTCCATATCAAACAGGAAGGCGCGGTATGACCTGTTGAGCAGGGATGTTTGAACAGACAAAAGGGAGGTTTCCTTCGGCAAGAACCAGGCAAGTGTTGCCAGGCAATGTACACCATCCGCTACAGGTTTCGGCTCGACTGCAAGGCGCTTTGCACACAATCGAGCAACTGCCCCACCGCCCAGGGTTTCTTGATGAACGAAACCGGATGTTTGACCCCGGAGCTTTTCGGGGTTTCAAAGCCGGACATGATCATGATCGGTTTGTCTGGCCAACGGTCGCCAAACTGATTGGCCAGGTCCGCGCCATTGAGTTTGCCCGGCATGGTGATGTCCGTCAGCAGTAACCCCACCTGCGGGGCGTGCTGCTCCAGAAACTGCGACGCGGCGTCCGCGCTGATCTGTGGTTCAACCGTAAAGCCTTCCTCCTGAAGAATTTCGCAAAGAAACTCCAGGATCAACGGGTCGTCCTCAACCACAAGAATCAATCCGTCAGACATGTGCGTGCCCGCCGTTGATGCTGGACTCATGACTGTGCCACTCCCTGATTGCGCAAATAGTTTCGCAGGCTCAAATCCGCCACCTACAGGTATGAACAGCGGACCTCGCGGAAAATTCATTTTTGATACACCTATCCAGGGCATTCTGCGTTCCAGGCCGCTAAACATGACCGCTTGTCCGCGCATAATTGTGGTTAAAATGCCGCCCTTTCCACATGATCGACCCTGCCCGATGAATCCAGACGCCCTCTCCATCCTCCACGACCATTTGCTCACCGCGCTTGCGGCAGCACCCGCAGAAACCCGTCGGCTGTTTCATGGCCGTGGCCGCTGCTGGCCGGGGCTGGAGCAATTGACCGTCGACTGGCTGCAAGGCGTGGTGCTGGTCTGCATATTCAAGGAGCCGCAGGCATCACAACTGGAGGATTTGAAGCAGCGGCTGATGGTGCTCACGCAGTCGCCTGCATGGAAGACCTCCGGCGCGCATACCTTGCTGCTGCAACATCGCTATCTGCAGGAAAGCACCACCGAATGGCTGCTCGGGGAGCCGATCGAGGAAATGACGATCACCGAGGGCGGCCTGCAGTATCGTGTGGACCTGGGCCGCAAACAGAACACCGGCCTGTTTCTCGACATGCGCTACGGTCGTGATTGGGTGCGGGCCAACGCCGATGGCAAGCGGGTGTTGAACCTGTTCGCCTATACCTGTGGGTTTTCGGTGGCCGCCATTGCGGGAGGCGCGGCGCATGTGGTCAATCTGGACATGTCCCGCGCAGCCCTGAGCCGTGGCCGCGACAATCATCGGCTCAATGGCCATGACCTGAGCAAGGTGAGTTTTCTCGGCCACGACCTGTTCAAGTCCTGGGGCAAAGTGATCAATAGCGGCCCTTACGATCTGGTGATCATCGACCCACCGTCCTTTCAGAAAGGCAGTTTTCTGCTGACCAAGGATTATCAGCGCGTGCTGCGCCGTCTCCCGGAACTGCTCAGCCCCCAGGGCACGGTTTTGGCCTGCATGAACGACCCGGCCTTTGGCGCGGACTTTCTCATCGACGGCGTCACCCGCGAAGCGCCGAGCCTGCGGTTTGAGCAGCGGCTGGAAAATCCGCCGGAATTTCCCGATGCCGATGTTGAGTGTGGGTTGAAGGCGTTGGTGTTCAGGCAGGGGTAGTTGAGGATCAAAAGGGTGATTCAACACCAGGCAGGCCGACCGGACTCAGTAGACTAATGGTACTTGAGCCCGAACCCGCAGCTTCCTACGATGATGATACGCAGCGGTTGGAGGTTTAAATCGCTGCGTAAGCGGTGGGTGAACTGAACCCCAATAAGCCCACCACTTGTTTCATGCGCATCTTGAGCCTCTGGGCTCTACTTCCTCCCCATCAAAGAGCTTTGAGGCTCTTTTTTTGCCTGTCAAAAAGCCTCGGCACCGACCGCTCGGCAACGTTGAACATCTTGCCCCGCGTCGCAGCGCCCGGAGGCAGCGAAAAGCTCACGACCGATCGCGCGCGCAGCCTCCAGATGAACTGTCGGGTCCTGGATTTCCGATTCGAGCAGCAACTCGGACGTCACCACGCAAGCACCGCAATAATCGAAGATCCCATGGTCGATCTGCGTCTTCATGGCGTCGGCATAACCGTGGCGCGCATAGGTTCCTGCGTCGGCACCGCCAACACCCACCAGATGAACCCGCAGATGGCGAAGCTTCTTCTCCAACCTGGCATCCGCCGCGAAATCGAACGCCCAGCCATTCGCGAACACGCGGTCGATCCAGCCTTTGAGCAGCGCCGGCATCGACCACCAATAAACCGGATAAACCAGCACCAGCGCATCGGCGTGGTCGATTCGCGCCTGCTCGGCGGCCACATCGGCGGGCGGCGGTGCTTCACGGTGATGGACGGCGAGATCGGCCGCGCCGAATCTCGGATCGAATCCTTGCGCCCAGAGGTCCGCAATTTCAAAAGAGTGGTCGACATCCGCCTCAGTTACTCCTTCAGCGACGTGCCTCGCGAGGCTATGGGTGAGCGATTGGGGGTCATGGTGAGCCACAACGATGAGCGCGTGCATAACAAAATCTCCTGCTACGGAATGAGTGATTGAGGGTGAAAGGCGAGCCTTATATACTTTTGGTAAGTTACGCACACTAAGCTACTTTTGGTATATAGCCATGTCAAGCACCGAAACACCCGAGCAAGATTCCAGTCCGCAACCGCGCCGGCGGATGTCGCGGGAGGAGCGCCTGCGCCAGTTGCTGGATGTCGCCTGGCAACTCGTTCGAGAGGAAGGTACGGACGCGTTGACGCTTGGCCGGCTCGCCGAACAGGCGGGGGTCACAAAACCGGTGGTTTACGATCACTTCACCACCCGCCCCGGGTTGCTGGCGGTGCTCTATCAGGAGTTCGACGCACGTCAGACCGCGCTCATGGATACCGCGCTTGAAACCAGTGAACCGACACTGGCCAGCAAGGCAATGGTCATCGCCTCGTCTTATGTCGACTGCGTTTTGCTTCAGGGCCGCGAGATACCGGGTGTGATCGCGGCGCTGACCAGCTCGCCCGAGCTGGAAAAGATCAAGCGCGATTACGAAGCGATCTTCATGGACAAGTGCCGCAACGCCCTGCTCCCCTTCGCCGGAACCGGTGATATCGCGCCAGCGAGTCTTCGGGCGATGCTCGGTGCCGCCGAGGCGCTGTCCCATGCGGCTGCGACCGGAGAAATCACTGCAGTGCAGGCGCAGAACGAACTCTTTGAAACGATCGTGGCGATGGTCGAAAGAAGCGCGCGCCTCGGGAGAGCCTAGAAACCTGAAGCGCATCGTAGGGCTGACAAGCGCCCGCCAGGACAGCAACGTAATGCCACCTATACTCAAGCCACCTACCCCCCATGGGGGGGCCTGCGCTACCGACAATAAAAAGCAGAGGTGGAACATGGTCTGGCAGCAAATCTACGACCCCTTTGGTAACCCCGTGCTATCAACCATCATGGCGGCAGTGCCGGTGGTGGTGATGCTGGTCTCCCTGGCGTTTTTCCACATCAAGGCGCATCTGGCGGCGTTGTTGGCCCTGGGTTCGGCCTTGCTGATCGCGATTTTCGCCTTCGGCATGCCCGCGAACATGGCCGGCTCAGCTGCACTGTTCGGTGCCGCCAACGGGTTGTTGCCGATTGGCTGGATCGTGCTCAACATCATTTTCCTGCATCGGCTGACCACCGAAAACGGCTCGTTCAAAGTGCTGCAAGACTCCCTGGCGCGCATCACCGACGATCGACGTCTGCAATTGCTGCTGATTGCCTTCTGCTTCGGTGCTTTCTTCGAAGGGGCCGCCGGTTTCGGCACTCCCGTGGCGGTAACCGGGGCGATTTTGATCGGGTTGGGTTTCTCGCCCCTGGCCGCGTCCGGCCTGGCGTTGATCGCCAATACCGCGCCGGTGGCGTTCGGCGCTCTGGGCACCCCCGTCATCACCCTGGCCAAAGTGACCGGGCTGGATGAAATGGAGCTGTCGATGATGGTCGGTCGGCAGTTGCCGTTCTTCTCGGTGATCGTGCCGTTCTGGCTGATCTGGGCCTTCGCCGGATGGCGTAAAATGCTGGAAATCTGGCCGGCGATCCTGGTGGCCGGCGTCAGTTTCGCCATACCGCAATTCCTGGTCTCCAACTACCACGGGCCGATGCTGGTGGATGTGATCGCGGCGCTGATTTCCATGGCCTGCCTGACCGGTTTCCTCAGGGTCTGGAAACCAGCCACCGTGCATACCTCTGCCGCCCTTTCAGGGCGAGTCGACAACTCCAAAATAGCCGAGGAGCATGACGAAAAACCCGTCGCCAGCGCGACCTTTGCCAGCGATGCAAAACCTGCCGTGATGCGCGCATGGATGCCGTGGATCATCCTCACGGTGTTCGTTTTCGCCTGGGGCACTCAAAGCTTCAAAAACCTGTTCGATACCCGCCCGGCCATGGATCCGCAAACCCACTCGGCCAGGCTTGATCCTCAGGGCAAGCCCATGCGCGAGGCCAACCCGATCTTTGCCCCGACCGTGACCTTCACCACGATTCACCAACAGATCGAGAAGGTCCCGCCCGTGGTGCCTGCGCCGAAAACCGAGGACGCGATCTACAAGTTCACCTGGTTCACCAGCACCGGTAGCGGCATTTTGCTCGCGGCGATCCTTGGCGGGCTGCTGATGGGTTATTCCATCCCGCAACTGCTGCACCATTACCTGCGAACGCTGTGGGTAGTGCGCTATTCGCTCACCACCATTGTGGCGATGCTCGCCCTGGGTTTTCTGACCCGCTACTCGGGCCTCGACGCCACCATGGGCCTGGCCTTCGCCGCAACGGGCATTTTCTACCCGATGTTCGGCACCCTGCTCGGCTGGCTCGGTGTGGCCCTGACCGGCTCTGACACGGCTTCCAACGTGCTGTTCGGCGGCTTGCAACGGGTAACCTCCGAGCAACTGGGCCTGAGCCCGGTGCTGATGGCCGCCGCGAACAGCTCCGGCGGGGTCATGGGCAAGATGGTCGACGCCCAGTCGATCGTGGTCGCGTCCACCGCCACCCGCTGGTACGGCCATGAAGGGGAAATCCTGCGTTATGTGTTTTTCCACTCCGTGGTGCTGGCGATTCTGGTCGGCGGGCTGGTGACGCTGCAGGCGTATGTGGCGCCGTTCAGCCATATGGTGGTGGGCGGGCACTGATCCAGGGGGTTGCGGGCCTCATCGCGAACAGGCCCGCCCCCACATTTTTGAACAGCATTGCCCCGCTTATTCGAACCGACACATCCCCCCTGTGGGAGCGGGCTTGCTCGCGAAGGCGGTGTTTCAGACAGCATTGATGTCGACCGACACGCCCTCTTCGCGAGCAAGCCCGCTCCCACCTTTTTGAACTGCATAGCCCCGGCTATTCACCCGACACATACCCCCTGTGGGAGCGGGCTCGCTCGCGAAGGCGGTGTTTCAGGCAGCATTGATGTCGACTGACACGCCCTCTTCGCGAGCAAGCCCGCTCCCACCTTTTTGAACTGCATAGCCCCGGCTATTCACCCGACACATACCCCCTGTGGGAGCGGGCTCGCTCGCGAAGGCGGTGTTTCAGGCAGCATTGATGTCGACTGACACGCCCTCTTCGCGAGCAAGCCCGCTCCCACCTTTTTGAACTGCATTGCCCCGGCTATTCACTCGACACATACCCCCTGTGGGAGCGGGCTTGCTCGCGAAGGCGGTGTTTCAGGCAGCATTGATGTCGACTGACACGCCCTCTTCGCGAGCAAGCCCGCTCCCACCTTTTTGAACTGCATTGCCCCGGCTATTCACCCGACACATCCCCCCTGTGGGAGCGGGCTTGCTCGCGAAGGCGGTGTTTCAGACAGCATTGATGTCGACTGACACGCCCTCTTCGCGAGCAAGCCCGCTCCCACCTTTTGAACTGCATAGCCCCGGCTATTCACCCGACACATCCCCCCTGTGGGAGCGGGCTTGCTCGCGAAGGCGGTGTTTCAGGCAGCATTGATGTCGACTGACACGCCCTCTTCGCGAGCAAGCCCGCTCCCACCTTTTTGAACTGCATTGCCCCGGCTATTCACTCGACACATACCCCCTGTGGGAGCGGGCTTGCCCGCGATGAGGCCATCACCGCCAACCACCATGTCGCCTGCCGGTCCGTTATCGCGAACATTAATTCCAGCCGCCCCCCATTACCTTGTACAACGTCACCCGGTTGCTCTGCTCGGCCAGACGCAGGGTGATCAAGTCCTGTTGGGCGCTGTACAACGAACGCTGGGCGTCGAGCGCTTCGAGGTAGCTTTGCGAGCCGCCGCGATAGAGCGCGTCGGCCAGTTCAAAGCTTTTACGGCTGGCGTCGGTCAAGGCTTGCTGGGCTGTCAGGCGTTGGTCCAGGGTGCTGCGCACCGCCAGGGCATCGGCCACTTCCTTGAAGGCGGTCTGCAAGGTTTGCTGGTAGGTCTGCACCTGAATTTCACGCTCGACCTTGGCCGCATCCAGTGTCGCGCGATTGCTGCCGGCATCGAAGATCGGCAGGCTGACGCTCGGGGCGAAGGTCCAGGCGCCGCTGCCGGACTTGAACAGACCGGACAACGCCGAACTCGCAGAACCGGCATTGGCAGTCAGGCTGATGCTCGGAAAGAACGCCGCCCGGGCCGCGCCGATATCGATGTTGGCCGACTTGAGGGTGTGTTCGGCGGCCAGCACATCCGGGCGCCGTTGCAACAGACTGGACGGTAACTCATCCGGCACCTGCACCAGCAGCGCGACCGATTGCAGGCTCGCGCCGGGCAGCAGTTCATCGGGAATATCGCTGCCGACCAGCAAGCGCAAGGCATTGTGGTCTTGGAGAATCTGACTGGCGTAGACCGCCACATCGCCTCGGGCCGACTCCACAGTGGTTTGCGCCTGGGCCAGGGCCAAGCCGGAAGAGCCGCCCAAGGCATGGCTGCGTTGGGTCAGTTCGTAGGTTGCCTGTTGGCTGCGCAGGGTTTCCTGGGCCAGTTGCAAACGCTCATTGTCCGCCGCCAGGGTCAGCCAGGCCGTGGCCACTTCAGCCACCAGGCTGATCTGGGTGCTGCGCCGGGTTTCGGTCAGTGCCAGATAGTCTTCCAGCGCTTCGTCCTGAAGGTTCTGTACTCTCCCGAACACATCCAGTTCATAACTGCTCAGCCCCAGTTGCGCACTGTACTCATGACTGGTGCTCGCCGTGCCGCTGCTGGACGTGCGGCTATGTGTGCCGCTGACTCCGGCATCGATGGTGGGAAACGCCGCCGCCCGTTGAATGCGATATTGAGCCTGGGCCTTTTCGATGTTCAGGCTGGCCAGACGCAAATCACGGTTGTTGGTCAGGGCCAGGGTCTGTAAGCGCGCCAGGCGACTGTCGGTAAAGAACTGCTGCCAGTGAATATCCGCCGCCGCATCACCTGAGGGCACGCTGGTCGACGGCAACCATTGCCCGGCGACCGGCGCTTCGGGGCGCTGATACTGCGGCGCCAGATTGACACAACCACTGAGCAACGTCAGAGCAGCCAACAAGGGCCAATGAAACTTGATCATGCATCACCTTTCTGCGCGGTTGGGTTGGCGGTTGTTGCGGTGGATACGCGACCGAAACGACGACGGATCAGCACGAAAAACAGCGGCACAAAGAAGATCCCCAGCACGGTGGCGCTGAACATGCCCCCCAGCACGCCAGTGCCGATGGCCTGGCGCCCGGCTGAACCGGCGCCGGAGCTCAATGCCAGTGGCAACACGCCGAACATGAAGGCCAAAGACGTCATCAGGATCGGTCGCAGGCGTTGACGCACGGCGGTCAGCGTCGCGTCCCTCAGGCTATTGCCCTGCTCTTGCAGGTGCTTGGCAAACTCAACGATCAGGATCGCGTTCTTCGCCGCCAGCCCCACCGTGGTCAACAACCCGACCTGAAAGTACACGTCGTTGCTCAAACCACTGAACCGAGTCGCCAGCACCGCGCCGACCACCCCCAGCGGCACCACCAGCATTACCGAAAACGGCACCGACCAACTCTCGTACAACGCCGCCAGGCAGAGGAACACAAACAGCACCGAGATCCCGTACAGCAGCGGTGCCTGGGAGCCGGACAAGCGCAGTTGATATGACTGCCCGGTCCACTCGTAGCCGATGCCTTCGGGCAGTTGTTTGATGATCGCTTCCACCGCATCCATGGCGACCCCGGAGCTCACCCCCGGTGCCGGATCACCGACCACTTCCAGCGAGGCATTGCCGTTGTAGCGTTCCAGCAACGGCGAGCCATAGCTCCACGCGCTACTGGCGAACGAGGAAAACGGCACCATCTCACCTTTGCTGTTGCGCACGAACCAGTGCTCCAGGTCGGCCGCCTGCATCCGCGCCGACGCCTCGCCCTGCACGTAGACCTTTTTCACCCGGCCCTGGTTGAGGAAGTCGTTGACGTAAGTGCCGCCCAACGCGGTGGACAAGGTGCTGTTGATGTCGCTGGTGCTCAGGCTCAAGGCGCCGGCCTTGCGATCGTCGATGCTGACCTTGAGCTGCGGTGTATCGTCCAGGCCATTGCTGCGTACTCCCAGCAGCCGAGGGTCTTTCTTCGCCAACTCGATGAACTGCTCCCGCGCGGCGACCAGGGCGTCATGCCCCAGACCGCCAAGGTCTTTGAGTTGCAGGTCGAACCCCGAACTTTGCCCCAGGCCACGTACAGCCGGCGGCTGCATGACAAACACGCTGGCATCGCTAATGCTCGCCAACGCCAGGGTCGCGCGCTGGGCAATAGAGGCTGCGTCCTGCCCTTTCCCCGATCGCTCGCTCCAGTCCTTGAGTTTGATGAAAGCCCGGCCGGTATTCTGGCTGTTGCCCCCCATGCCCAGGCCGCTGATGCTGATCAGCGCCTCGACTTCCGATTGTTCGAGCATGTAGCTCTCGAACTGCTTCATCACGGCCTGAGTGCGGCTATCGGTGGCGCCTACCGGCAATTGGACCTGCGCCATGAGGATGCCTTGGTCTTCGTCCGGCAAGAACGAAGTCGGCAGGCTGGCATAACCAGCGCCCATCGCCAGCAAAATCACCCCGTACACCAGCAGGCTCCGACGCCCGCGCTGCAAAATGCCGCCGACCCCTTGTTGATAGCGCAAGGCGCTGCGTTCGAAGCTGCGGTTGAACCAGCCGAAGAAGCCGCTTTGCGCACCATGGCCCTGGGCATCGGAAGGCTTGAGCAAGGTCGCACACAAGGCCGGTGTCAGGGTCATCGCCACCAACACCGACAGGAGCATGGCCGAGACAATGGTCACCGAAAACTGCCGATAGATAATCCCGGTGGAACCGCCAAAAAATGCCATGGGAATAAACACGGCGCTGAGCACCAGAGCGATGCCGATCAGCGCGCTGGTGATTTCCGTCATGGACTGGCGAGTCGCCGCCAGCGCCGAAAGTCCCTTCTCACCCATCACTCGCTCGACGTTCTCCACCACCACGATGGCATCGTCCACCAGCAGTCCGATAGCCAGGACCATGGCGAACATGGTCAGGGTATTGATTGAATAGCCGAACAGCGCCAGCACGCCAAAGGTGCCCAGCAATACCACTGGCACGGTGATCGCCGGGATCAGCGTGGCCCGCAGATTCTGCAGGAACAGGAACATGATCAGCACCACCAGCACGATGGCTTCGCCCAGAGACTTGACCACCTCTTCGATGGACAGGCTGACAAAGGGGGTCGTGTCGTATGCGATCACGTTCTTGAGCTGCATTTCTGCCGGGTAGAAAGGCTCCAGTTCCTTGAGTTTGGCCTTCACGGCCTCACCCACGCTCAAGGCATTGGCCCCGGCGGCGAGCTGCACGCCCATGGCGGCGGCGGGTTTGCCGTTGAGGGCAGAACTCACGTCGTAGCTTTCGCTGCCCAATTCGACCCGCGCCACATCCCCCAACAGCACCACCGCCCCATTGCTGGTGGACTTGACCACCACGTTGCGAAATTCTTCGGCGGTTTGCAGCTTGCTGCGGGCGCTGATGGTGGCGTTCAACTGTTGCCCGGCCACCGCCGGCAAGGCACCGAGCTGGCCGGCGGACACTTCGGTGTTCTGTGCTTCCAGGGCGCTGCTGATGTCCGAGGGCATCAACGCATACTTTTCCAGCAGTGCCGGGTTCAGCCAGATGCGCATGGCATAGCCCGAACCGAGGGTCTGCACGTCGCCGACGCCATCGATACGACTGATCTGGTCGAGCAAGGTGCTGGAAATGTAGTCGCCGATCTGGGTGCCGGTGACGCTTGGGTTGTCGGAGGCCAGGGCGGCAATCATCAGAAAGTCCGAACCGCCCTTGGTCACGGTCAGGCCTTCGCTCTGCACCGATTGCGGCAGTCGTGATTCGGCCTGTTGCAGTTTGTTCTGCACCTGCATCTGCGCCACATCCGGGTTAGTGCCGGCGGCAAAGGTCAGGCTGATGCTGGCGCTGCCCGCCGAACTGCTGGAGGCCGACATGTAGGTCAGGTTATCCAGCCCTTTCATCTGCTGTTCGATGACCTGCGTCACCGAGTTTTCCACGGTCTCGGCCGAAGCGCCGGTGTAGGTGGCGGAGATCCGTACCGTTGGCGGCGCGATGTCCGGGTACTGTTCCAGCGGCAGTTGGCTGATCGACAAGGCGCCGGCGAGCATAATGACGATGGCGATGACCCAGGCAAAAATCGGTCGATCGATAAAGAACCGCGCCATGCTCAACCCTCCTGCGCAATGGCAGTCGGCGCCGATTGCCGCGTGCGGCTGCGAGTGCCCGTGTTTTGCGCCAGCACCGGGGCGCCGACCCGGACTTTCTGCCCGCCCTCAACAATCACCTGGTCACCCGCCGTCAGGCCCGAGGTGACCCACCATTGGTTGCCCACGGCGCGATCGATAGTCAGCACACGCTGTTCGACCTTGCCATTGACCACCAGCAACACCGACGTCACACCACTGGCGCTGCGGGTCACGGCTTGCTGCGGAATCAGGATCGCTTGATCGTCCCGGGCCTGTTCCAGCACCGCCCGCACATACATGCCCGGCAGCAACAACCGATCCGGATTGGCGATTTCCGCCCGCAGGGTCACGGTGCCAGTGCCCTCATTGACGCTGACCCCGCTGAACTTCAAGCGGCCCTCACGGGCGTAGGTGCTGCCGTCGTCGAGCTTGAGACTGATCCGCGCTTCGCCCTCGCCGTTGCTTTGCAGCACACCGCTGGCGAGGTCGCGCTTGAGGCGCAACAGCTCGGTGGTCGATTGCGTGATATCCACGTAGATCGGGTCCAGTTGCTGCACCGTGGTCAGTGCGCTGTCCTGATTGGCCACCACCAGTGCGCCGGGGGTGACCGTCGAGGTTTCGATGCGCCCGCTGACGGGCGAGCTGATGCGGGTATAGGCCAGGTTGATGCGCGCGGTATCCACGCCGGCCTGGGCCACTTGCAGTTCAGCCTCGGCTGTCAGCAGACTGGCCTGGGCATCCTCGTTGTCCTGCTGGCTGATGGCATCGATCTTCGCCAACTGGGCATCACGCTTGGCCGTGGCCTGAGCCGACTTCAATGTGGCGCGAGCCTTGGCCAGGGTCGCCTGCGCTTCAGCCAATGCGGCTTTGTATGAGGACGCGTCGAGCTGATACAGCGCCTGCCCGGCCTTGACCTCGGCGCCTTCGACAAACAGCCGCTGCTGGACGATACCGCCGACCTGCGGGCGAATCTCGGCGACCATGAACGCCTGAGTGCGCCCGGCCAGCTCCGTGGTCAGCGCCTGGCTTTGGGGTTGCACCGTGATCACTGACACCTTGGCCGGTTCGACCACGGGCGCGGATGCGCCGGGGGAGCAGCCGCTCAATACCAACAGAACGATCAAGGACAGTAAAACCGCGGCGGTTACCAGGGATTTGGCGAGAATTTTGGTCGACATAAATGCCTCTGCAAGACGGGGTGGCTGAAGCCAGACGCCATACTGCGAGGCAAATGTGCAGGAAAATTGAAGATTGCCCGCCGCCCTTGAATCTTCACCGCACCAGGGCCTAAATGGGCGGGCCATTCACTGACCTGCCCGAGCCCATGAAACTGAGTATCTCCACCAAACTGTTTATCGCGGTACTGGCCAGTGTGCTGTTTGTCATCCTGAGCATGGGGCTGGCCAACGGCTGGAGCTTCGGCAAAGGTTTTCTCGATTACCTCAACGAACAGGCGCTGTTGCGCATGACCCCGGTGCTGCCGCGCCTGGCCAGCGCCTATGAGCGCGAAGGCAGTTGGGAATTTCTGCGCAACCAGCCGGATCGCTGGTTCGAGCTCATGCGGCCGGAGCCCGGCGTAGACTTCACCGACCTGCACCGGCCGAACCTGCCCACGTCCGACCTGACCGGCGCAGTGTTTCGCATCGCCCTGCTGGACCAGCAAAAGCAGCTGGTGATGGGTTACTCGGCGATTGCCGACGACGCCCTGATGCGCCCGATCGAGGTCGCCGGTAAAACCGTCGGCTGGCTGGCGGTGACGCCGTTCCAGAACGTGACCGAAGCCGGCGGCGAACGTTTTCGTCTGTACCTGTTGCGCACCAGCCTGGCCATGGGTGTGTTCTCGTTGCTGCTGGCGATACTGATCGCCTGGTGGATCGCCCGCACCCTGCTGGACCCGGTCAAGCGGGTGGCCGCCGCCACGCATCGATTGGCCGCAGGCGAGTACAGCAACCGGGTGGCGGTGTCCTCCAATGACGAAGTCGGTCAGTTGGCCCGCGACTTCAATCAACTTGCCTATACGCTGGAGCGCAACGAAAAAATGCGCCGGGAGTTCATGGCCGATGTGTCCCACGAACTGCGCACCCCGCTGTCGGTGTTGCGAGGTGAACTGGAAGCGATCGAAGACGGTGTGCGCACGCTCGATCAGTCGTCGATGAAATCACTGCAAGGCGAAGTCGGCATGCTCAGTAAACTGGTGGATGACCTGTATGAACTGTCCCTGGCCGATGTGGGCGCGCTGACTTACCGCAAGAGCGAATGTGATCTCAACGAGCTGCTGGACAGTTGCGCAGCGATGTTCCAGGAACGCTGCAATGCCCGGCACTTGCGTCTGGAGCTGGAGCTGCCGACACCACCACTGAGGGTGGAGGCCGACCCCAAGCGCTTGCAGCAACTGTTTGGCAATCTGCTGGAAAACGCCGTGCGCTATACCGATGAAGGCGGTGTGCTGCGTATTCTCGCAGCTAGCGATGGCGACAACGTACGCATCGATTTCCTGGATTCCGGCCCCGGAGTCGACGCGGATCAATTGCCGCGGCTGTTCGAGCGTTTCTACCGTGGCGAATCCTCACGCAACCGCGCCAGTGGGGGCGCCGGTCTGGGGCTGGCGATCTGTCACAGCATCGCCCTGGCTCACGGCGGCAGCCTCAGTGCCGATCATTCTCCTTTGGGCGGCCTTTGGCTGACCCTGCGCCTGCCACGGAAAGCCTGAACCATGGTCAACGACAACCCGATCCTGATCGTCGAAGACGAGCCCAAACTGGCCGCGTTGATGCGTGATTACCTGATTGCCGCCGGGTATGCGACCCAATGCCTGGACAACGGGCTGGAGGTGGTGCCGACGGTCCGTGCCCGCGAGCCACGGCTGATCCTGCTCGACCTGATGCTGCCTGGGCGCGACGGTCTGCAAGTGTGCAAGGAACTGCGCAGTTTCAGTGCCGTGCCGATCATCATGATCACCGCCCGCGTCGAGGAAGTGGATCGCCTGCTCGGGCTGGACCTGGGCGCCGACGACTACATCTGCAAACCCTTCAGCCCGCGTGAAGTGGTGGCCAGGGTCAAAGCCATTTTGCGGCGTAGCCCGCAGCTTTTGACGACTGCACCGCCGCGTCTGCAGATTGATGAAGAACAGTACCTGGCCTCCCTCGACGGCATAACGCTGGACCTGACACCCCTGGAATTGCGCCTGCTGAGCACTCTCGCCCGCTCGCCGGGACGGGTGTTTTCCCGGGATCAGTTGCTCGACCGGATCTACTCCGATCACCGGGTGGTCACCGACCGCACGGTCGACAGCCATATCCGCAATCTGCGGCGCAAGCTCGAACAGGCCTGCCCGGGGGAGCATCCGATTGAATCGTTGTATGGGGTGGGTTATCGGTTTCAGCTCGCCGAGGTCTGATGCGTCGTCAAGGCTGAGGATGACTGCCGCCCCGTTCCACCGGCAGAACGGGGCAGCGAGTCAAGGCAGTGTGATCAGAACGTCACGCTGGCGCTGAGGCGTGCCGTGCGCGGCTCGCCGACATTGACCGCCAGTTGGCTGCCGGTGGAGGACGGGTAGTACTGTTTGTCGAACAGGTTGTCGACGTTGAACTGCAGCGAAGTCTTGTACCCGAACATCGGCGCCTCCCAGCGCACGAAGGCATCGGCGACGGTGTAGCTGCTCAGCCAGAAATCGTTGGCGTTATTGGCCGCACGCTCGCCGACATAACGCGCACCGCCGCCTGCATGCCAGGCCCCGAACTCCGTGGGCACATTCAGGTGATGGGTAAGGTACAGGCTCGCGGTGTGCTTCGGCGCATTAGCGAGGCGGTGACCTTCGTCATCCGGGTCGTCGAGGATTTCCGTGTGGGTGTAAGCGTAGGTGCCGATCAGGTCCCAGCGCTCGGCCACGCGCCCGGTGATATCCAGTTCCAGGCCCTGCGAACCGACCTTGCCCGCGGCTTCCGAAAGGCTCGTACCATTGACGGTCTGGGTGGTCACGACGTTTTTCTTGACGATGTCGAACAGCGCAAGGTTGATATTCAGCCCCGGCAGCGGATCGTATTTCGCGCCGACCTCATAGCTGCGCCCCTCCTCCGGATCGAATGTATTGCCGGCATCGTCGACATCGGTATTGGGCTTGAACGAACGGCTGTAGTTACCGTACAGCGACAAGCTATCGGTGGCTTTGTAGACCAGCCCCAGGAACGGTACGAAAGCATCACCGTTATCGTCGCGGTTGACGGTGTAGCTGCTGCCGCGGCCCTGATCGCTGTACTGATCGTAATGCTGCTGGCGACCGCCGAGAACCAGGATCCAGCGGTCATCGAGGTGCCAGTTATCCTTGAAGTACACAGAGCTGGAGTTCAGCTGGTTGCTCAGATCACTTTGGCTGGCACTGACAAGGCTCGGTTCGGCCAGACGACCATAAACCGGAGAGGTGATGTCGAAACCTGACCGCGCGGTATTGCGGTAGGTTTTGCCACGGAATTGGTCGGACGCTTCGGTGTCCGCGCCGATCAGCAAGTCATGGCGCTGGCCGAACAGTTCCTGCTGACCGATGAAATCCCAGCTGGCGTAGCGCGTCTCGTCATCGTAGTGAGCGCCGTTGGCAGCACGTCGCAGGTTGTTGCCGGTCAACGAACTCGGCTGGGCAATCGAGAGGCTGTAGCGGTCGTTGTTCCAGCCGTAGGTAACGCGGGTTTTCCAGTCGTCACTCAGCTGATACTCGAAACGCGCGGTAGCCAATTCACGGATACCGACGCTTTTGGCCCATTTCTCGTCGAGGCGCTTGTCGTAGTCGATGTCCGCCGGATGACCATTGGTGAACACCGTGCCACGGTCGAAGGGTTTGGAGTAATCGTTGTATTCGTAGCTGAGGGTCAGGCTGGCGCGCTCGCCGGTCCAGGTCAGCGAGGGTGCAACCAGGGTGCTTTCATTCACGCCGTAGTTGCGCCAGTAATCCTCGTGGCCGCGTTCGGCAATCAGGCGATAGGCCAGGCCGGTATCGCCCAGCGGCCCGGTGGTGTCCACGGCCAGGGTGCCGCCGCCTTCGCTGTAGGCCGAGCCGCTCAGGGTCGTGCTCTGGGTGTATTCAGGCTTCTTGCTGATCACGTTGATCAACCCGCCGGGTTCCAGCGCGCCGTACAGCATCGACGCAGGCCCTTTGAGCACTTCTATGCGATCTGTCGTGGCGCTGAAGTTTTGCCCCAGGTTGGAACGCACGCCATCGCGCAGGATCGAGCCGTCATCGTTGGTGCCGAAACCTCGCTTGACCAGCGAGTCCCGGGAACCGCCCAGGGTGTTGCCCTGGCTGACGCCGCTGACGAACTTCATGGCGTCGTCCAGCGAGCGCACCTGATAGTCGGCCAGGGTTTGCCGGGTTACTACATTGACCGATTGCGCCTCTTCCTTGATCGGCACATCGCTTTTGCTCGCGGTGCTGGCTTGAGAGGTGGTGTAGCTGGTGTCTTGACTGACGCGACTCGCCTGAATATCCGTGGTCGGCAGTTCGATCAGTTCCTGTGCCCACAAAGGACCGGCGAACATCACGCAGGACAGTGTCGGCAGCGCGTGTTTGATGAAAACCTTGCGGCGGGCAAAGAGGTGGGGATGGCTCAAGACGTTGCACTCAATGAGTTAGTAGTAATGATTCTCATTGTATGGTGCGATGTATTTCCAGTAAACACCCAAGCGGCTATTAACTAACGAGTTATTGCTCTGCCGCATAGATGATGGTTTGCGCGCTGTCTGCTGTCGCGGGCGGACGGGTGAAATAAGTGTCGCCGTCATCCGTGAGGATCTCGTATTGCACCTTGCTGGCGACACGGCTCGATACAGCGGCATGCTTGATGATTTTCAGCACCCGCTGAAATTTCACGCTTTGGGTGCCGTTCTGGGCAGGCCCGGTGAGCACATTGACCGTTTGAAACCAGCCATCATTTTTTTTGTTCGATACCAGGGTGCTGGTCAGCGCCTCGAAACGCTCCAGCCGGGTAAAGCCCCAGAGCGTCTGTTCCTCGACCGTTTTGCCCTGCGTGGTAGAACCCGTAAACACAAACAGATTGATGGCCGGATTGTCTTCGCAAAAGAAGTCATAGGGCACTAGCCCGTCGACCATTTTCTTGCCGGAAACGAAGCCCTTTTTATGAACCAGAAACATGCCCACCTCCACGCTGAAACATCAGCAAACGCTGCGTAAGTTTGAGCGGGAAGTCTACTGAGGCGAGGCGTACAGAGCCGTCAAGCCAATGTAATATCGTGTAAAGATCACACCTGACGGGGCAAGCTGACTTCCACGGTCAGCCCAGCGGACGGCTGGTTGCGCGCCACGATGGTGCCGCCGTGCATTTCCACGGCCCTTGAAGCGATCGCCAGGCCCAGGCCGAAGCCGCTACTGGCCTCGTTCAGGCCACGCTCGAACGGGTGAAAAATGCTGTGTAGTCGCCCCTCTTCAACGCCCGGCCCCTGATCGGCGATCCGCACCGTCAGGCAATCTGGGTCAAGATTGACCTCAGCCGATACCACAACCGTCGTCATGGACCTGGTATGGCGCACTGCGTTTCGGATGACGTTCTCGAAACACCGATACAGCAACTCGCCGCTGACACGACTGACAAAAGCCGGACACGCCTGCAGACTGACCCGGCAACCTTTCATTCCCGCCTCGAATTGAGCGTCCTCGACGATCACCGTCAGCAATTCGATGACGTCGAGTGGCTCGCGGTCGATACTTTCGGGCCGACCCTGCATGCGTGCCAGGGTCAACAACGCTTCGATCAGCGTATCCATGCGCACCGATTCGCGCTCGATGCGTTCCACCATTTCCTGGCGGGCCGGATCTTGCTGCAACAGCCCGATGGCCGCTTGCATGCGCGTCAACGGTGAGCGCAGTTCGTGAGAGATGTCGTGCAACAGGTGTTGTTGGGCCTCCACCAGCAGCTTCAGCTGGTTGGCCATTCGGTCGCAGTCCTCGGCCAGATCGACGATTTCATCGCGGCGCCCGCCCATCATCGGCTTGACCCGGGTTTCGAAGCGCCCCTTGGCCACGTCGCTCATCGCCCGCCGGAGATAGGCCAGCGGCCACGCCAGGTAGTACGCCATATAGCCGCTGAACAGCGCACTCATCACTGTGCCGATGATCAGCGGAATCGAACGCCCCGGCCCTTGCTCACCTTCTCTGCCAAGCGGCTGTGAAGATCTGAGCGACAGGGTCAAACCGTCCTTGCTGATGACCGATCGCTCAAAGGCCGGCCGCGGGACCGGCGACCCTGCCAGCAGTTGACCGGCACTGTCATAGACGCCAATGGTTTCGTCACCGGGGTGCTCCCACACCGACAGCAGCTGCCTTCCTGACTCGACGCCAAACTGGCGCAGCAGTTGCTCTTCGCTGGCCAGGATGGCCTCCAAGTGAGGATCGCCAAGCCCGTGACTGCCCAGCACCAGAATGCCCAACCCGACCAGAAACGTCAGGCTGGTGGCGAGCCAGAACGCCAGGAACAGCTTCCAGAACAGCCGGCTGGGTTTCATCATTCGGCGATCAACAAGTAACCGAGGCCACGCACGCTCTGAATCCAGGCCTTGGCGTCAGGACGCGGACCGAGCTTCTGGCGAATGCTGCTGATGTGCACGTCGATGCGCCGGTCGTAGCGGGTCAAGGGACAGCCCAAGGCATTGAGCGACAGGTCCTGTTTGCTCACCACCTGCCCGGCACAGCGGGCCAGTTCTTCAAGCAGGCTGAACTCGGTACTGGTCACCCCCAGCTCACGCCCCTGCCACAGGGCCTGGCGCTTGCCGGGCCACAAGACCAGCGGTCCGGTCCTGATCACCTCAGAGATCGACTGGCCCACCGGCTGCACCCGACGCATGATTGCCCGCAAACGCGCCACCAGCTCCCCCGGCGAACTGGGCTTGGGCACATAGTCATCGGCGCCCAGTTCCAGGCCGGTGATTTTGTCGATGTTGTCGCCACGGGCCGTGAGCAACACCACCGGCACCTGGCTGACCGCGCGAATGCGCCTGAGCACCTCGATCCCCGACAGGCGCGGCAGCATCACATCCAGCACCACAATGCTGTAGCGCCCGGACAGTGCTTGAATCTCGCCCTCCTCGCCGGTGTGCACGGCAGTCGCCTCGAAGCCTTCACGCTCCAGGTATTGGCTGAGCATTCCTGTCAGTTCCTGGTCATCGTCGACGAGCAATACGGAGATCATTGGCGGGCTCTTGAGTGGGGGCCGCGCATTATCGCCCTTGTGCTGCACAGCGTCATCGCCCCGGGCAAACCTTTACCTAACTTGACACTTGGTTAACCGCATCAAACGCACCGAGCTTTTATGCTTCACCTCCACCAGCCTGCTCGCTTCGCGGTAACTCGTCTTGCTGTGAGATATCCGCGCCCGCCTACGCTGCTTGTCGATGTGTTCTGGATAAGATCTTGATGAATTTTTCGCGCCTGCTCTGCTCGGCTGCACTACTGCTCAACGCCACACTTGCGCACGCCCAAGGCTTCAAAATTTCCGATATTCGCATTAACGGCCTGCAGCGGGTTTCCGCCGGCAGCGTGTTCGGTGCATTGCCGTTGAACGTCGGCGATGAAGCGGACGATCGTCGCCTGGTGGAGTCCACCCGTGCATTGTTCAAGACCGGTTTCTTTCAGGATATTCAACTGGGGCACGACGGTGATGTGCTGATCATCACGGTGGTCGAGCGTCCCTCGGTCGCCAGTATCGAGATCGAAGGCAACAAGGCGATCTCCACTGAAGACCTGATGAAGGGCCTCAAGCAATCGGGGCTGGCCGAAGGCGAGATCTTCCAACGCGCCACCCTTGAAGGCGTGCGCAACGAACTGCAGCGCCAATACGTCGCTCAGGGCCGCTACTCGGCGTCGGTCGATGCCGAGGTGATCCCACAACCGCGTAACCGCGTGGGCCTGAAAATCAAGATCGATGAAGGTTCTGTCGCGGCGATCCAGCACATCAACGTGGTGGGCAACACGGTCTTTGCTGATGAAGACCTGATCAACCTGTTCGAGCTCAAGACCAGCAACTGGCTGTCGTTCTTCAAGAACGATGACAAGTACGCCCGCGAAAAACTCTCCGGTGACCTGGAGCGTCTGCGGTCCTACTACCTGGATCGCGGCTATATCAACATGGATATCACCTCGACCCAGGTATCGATCACCCCGGACAAGAAACACGTCTATATCACCGTCAACGTCAACGAAGGCGAGAAGTACACCGTTCGTGACGTCAAGCTCAGCGGCGACCTGAAAGTGCCTGAAGACCAGATCCGTTCCCTGTTGCTGGTTCAGCAAGGCCAGGTGTTCTCGCGCAAGCTGATGACCACGACGTCCGAACTGATTACCCGTCGCCTGGGCAACGAGGGTTACACCTTTACCAATGTCAACGCAGTGCCGACCCCGGACAATCACGACCACACCGTTGATATCACTTTTGTGGTCGACCCGGGCAAGCGGGCCTACATCAACCGCATCAACTTCCGTGGCAACACCAAGACCGACGACAAAGTGCTGCGCCGCGAAATGCGTCAGATGGAAGGTGGCTGGGCCTCGACCTACCTGATCGACCAGTCCAAGACCCGTCTTGAGCGTCTGGGTTTCTTCAAGGAAGTCAACGTCGAGACGCCGGCCGTGGCGGGCGTCGACGACCAGGTTGACGTGAACTACAGCGTCGAAGAGCAGGCCTCTGGTTCGATTACCGCCAGCGTCGGTTTCTCCCAGAGCTCCGGCCTGATCCTCGGGGGGTCGATCACTCAGAACAACTTCCTGGGCACCGGCAACTACGCCAGCCTGGGCCTGACCCGCTCGGACTACCAAAGTAAGTACAACATCGGTTTTACCAACCCCTACTTCACGCCGGACGGGGTGAGTCTGGGCTACAACCTGTTCTACAACGCCACCGACTACAGCGATTATTACAGTGACGGCGTTTCGTACTACTCCATCAACAGTTATGGCGCCGGCACTTCACTTGGCTACCCGATCAATGAAACCTCACGGCTGAGTTTCGGCCTGACCGTGCAACACGACAACATCGAGCCAGGCACCTACAGCGCCGACGAGATCTACGATTTCATTGCACGCGAGGGCAAGGAGTTCAACAACCTCAAGGCCAACCTCGGCTGGTCGGAATCGACCCTGAACAAGGGCGTGCTGGCCACCCGCGGACATTCGCAGAACCTCAACCTGACGGTGACAGTGCCCGGCAGTGATCTGAGTTTCTACAAGATCGATTACACCGGGCAGACCTTCCTGCCGCTCAGCAATGCCACTTCGCTGCGTTTGCACACCAAGCTCGGTTATGGCAACAGCTACGGCTCAACCGACGGCCTGCCCTTCTATGAAAACTACACGGCCGGTGGCGAAGGCTCGGTGCGTGGCTTTGAAAGCGGTACCCTCGGCCCGCGCAACACCCCGGCCACCGGCACCTATGCCAGTGCCGGCCAGGCGTATTACTCGGATCGGGACACCGATGCATTGGGCGGCAATATCCTCATCACCGGCGGGGTCGAATACCTGTTCCCCATGCCCTTCATCAAAGACAGCAAGTCCTTGCGCACCTCGATGTTCTGGGACGTCGGCAACGTCTACTCCAACAAGTGCTACCTGAGCACCACCCAGGGTTGTGACGGTGTCGACCTCGCCCAGTTGGCCAGTTCCGTCGGGGTCGGCGTCACGTGGTACAGCCCGATGGGACCGTTGAGTTTCAACCTGGCGTTCCCGGTCAAAAAGCCTGAGAACGCTGATACCCAAGTGTTCCAGTTCTCTATGGGGCAGACTTTTTGAGCCGGTGAATCGGGAGGCAATCCACTTCGATCAGGCTGCGACGCACTCTTTGTAGCAACAGCCGAAGTCTGCGTTCGGCTGCGAAGCAGTCGCTATTTACTCTTGTTACATGGAACAACTCCGGCACAACGGCCACTCAGTCTGAAACCCACCTTGATCCGTTGGAGATTGTTCATGGGCATTCAGTCCGCCAGGACTTTCAGGTATGTGCAACAATTCTCGTGCTTGGCCGAGCGCTGCGAAGACAACTGCTGCAAGGGTGACTGGCGTATCGCGGTCAGTGAGCGCAGTCAGGACTTGTATAGCCGCACTTACCCTGAACTCTTGAACCTGATCGTCAAAGACGATTCTGGCTATCAAATGAGCCGGGCCGGTGGTCAATGTGGAGCGCTTCAGGGCGGACGTTGCCAGATCCATGCGCAGCAGGGCGAACAGGTACTTACCGATACCTGTGCCAACTACCCACGCATGTATCGCCGGATCAATGACTCGCTGGTCAAATCTGCGACCATGAGCTGCCCGGAAATCGCCCGCCTGGGTCTGTTTGGCGACGATCCGTACCGTATCGAGGAAAGTCTGCAGGACGACTTCCACCTTTACGGCACCAGCCACCAGGCATTTGCAGGCATGGACGCGTCCCAATGGCACGCCGTAGTCGACTTTCTTCTGCAAATGGCGCTGTCGACGGACCTGTCCACCGGACAGGTCTTGCTGCGTCTGCATTGGATTGCCGCCAGGCTGGAAGCATTGCCCCATGCATTTTGGGCCGAAAAGCTGGCGCTGCAGGCGGCAGGCTATGAACCGCCCATCGTCAGCAGCGAGCCGATCACAGCTGACCCGCTGCTGATCGTGCTGATGAATATCCTCAACGCACAAGGCGTGCCGCCGGCATTGCGTCAACACATTCTCGGCGCCTCGGCCATCGAACCCGGCGAAACGCCGGAGCAGGCTCAATGGCTGCTCAAACCCGCCTATCGCGACCTTTACCGGGAAAAGGTTCACGCCACGCTCGACCCGATCCTGAAGCGTTTCATTGCCGCCGAAATGACCCGCACGGGTTTCCCGTTCATTTCCAGTACCAGTGCCGGGCTCGATTACGGTGTGAGCCTTACCGAGTGGGCGATCACACTGGCGATCCGGACGTTGACCTTGCGCTACCTGTTGCTTGCCCATTGTGATGCGCAAACACAGCAGGCACTGGACCCGCAAAAAACCGTCGACCTGGTGTATCGATTTTGCCGGGCGGCCAGCCATAACGCAGTCACGGCAGCCGAAAGGACGTTGCGCAACGCGATCGGCGAGAAAGGCGCAGCGTATTTGTACGCACTGATCGCGCAATTAGAGGCTTGACTAAAGCATAATGGGCGCCCCTGCCAGGGGGCGCTGCACCAGCAAAATACATTCACTTGGGGTGGATGTGTCCCACCGCAAAGTCTGCGTAGAATACGGTGTCGCTACCAGAACCCATACAAAATCAGACTCATCATCCCTGTGCTCAATACCACTGGTGAATTGTGGCTCTCCCCTACTTTCAATGCCTGAACAATCCAATCATGAGCGGGAGCTCACGAGTCTCAACTGCCTGGGCAACGTCACTTTGCAGGTTGTGTCTATCGGTCTCGCTGCTGATTGCCAATCAAGTGAGTGGCGCTCCCTTGCCGCTTGAACTGTATATCCCGGACGCTCCACCACTGACGTTTGTCGATGGCCCCCAGGGCCACGGCATGGTCGGAGAAGCCGTCCTGACCGCCATTGCCAACGCAGGCTATGTCGCGCATGTCCATGAGCTTCCCTGGGCCAGATCGCAGAAACACGTCAGCGAGACGCAGGACAGCCTGATCGCGCCCTTGTCACGCACCCCGGAACGTGAGGATCGCTTCACCTGGATCGCGTCGATCATGCCCATGGAGCGCGCTTTTTTCAGCCTTGACCGGCCAGTGAATAGCTTCGAACAAGCGAAGAAAACCTATCGGGTGATCGGCGTCGGCCTGGGAAGTGCGCAGGAGGAAATCCTCCGTGCCCAAGGCTTCAGAGACGATCAGATCCACCCGCTGACCATTGGCGACAACCCTGCGCAGATGCTCTTGAAAGGTCGCATCGATGCCTGGTTCAACGGTATCCCGGAGAGTCTGTACATCTGGCCGAAACTGACTGAACACAAGCTGTTCATGAGCCCCGTCATGAGCAATGCGGAGCTCTATCTCGCCTGCTCAAAGCAGTGCTCCGCTCAACTGGTGCAAGACTTGCGCAAGGCGGTTGAAACGCTTCGCAATGACGGTACCCTGGCGCGCATACAACAGCGCTATTTGCCACAATAACGGTACGTGTCAGTACCTGATAGAGGCCCGCGCGGTACAAGTCGCGGCCTGTTACGAACAACTATGTTCGTAACAGCGAACAATGTGCCGTCTTGTGCGATCCACGACAGGCCGTATCATTTATTCAATGACCGCCCTCCTGCAAAGCATAAAGGTGCACTATGACACTCGTGATGGAACACGTATCGAAACACTCCTTTGCGGAGTTCTCAAAGATGTATGCCGCCGGGACTCATTACCCCAAGCATACTCATGACGAATATGTAATTAGCGCCAATCTGACGGGCCATGAAAAGATCTGGTTCGATGGAAAGTCACAAGAGGTGGGGCCAAATCAGGTAACGCTCTACAATCCCCTGACCATACAATCATCCGAGTTTTGTCCAACGGGCACTCACTTTATGAGCATCCATCTCGATGCCCAGCAGGTGCGAGCGGTTTTGGCGGAAAACAATGCTTTGGGCAACCAGGACCAGCCGATCTTTCAGGAAGGGGTCATTACCGATAACGCGCTCTTGAGCGCCATCAGAGAATTCGAAAAATCGGCACAGCCCGACGAACAAGAAGAACGGCTCATCCACTTGCTTTTCGAAATGACACGTTTTCAAAGCAAGCCTGATATTTCCATCACGCCAATCAGGCTGTCTCGACTGATCGAATACATGAGGGACAATCTGCAGGAAAACATCAGCCTCGAACATCTCTGCCGCGAAGCCAACATTTCCAAGTTTCACTTGGTCAGGGCCTTCAAGAAGACGACGAATTTACCCCCGATGCAATACTTCAAACAGTTGAAGTTAATCGAGGGAAGACGGCGATTGCGCAAAGGGGAAACGCCTCTGAAGATTGCCATGGACCTCGGCTTTTATGACCAAGGCCACTTCTGCAACGCCTTTCGCAAGGTCATGGGCGTTTCCCCTGTCAGATACACCTCGATGCTATAGCGCTGAACGGCCAACGATGAACTCTGCATAGCCGTTATAAATGACGTAAACGGCGAAGTAGGCGAAGATCAGGGCAGAAGCCAACTGTGAAAATTTAAGCATCTTTTTACCCAGCATCTTTCCGCCTTGATAGGCCAGCGTACAAAGAACCATCGTCCACACCACGCCCGCGGAGAAAAAGCCCGAGAGGAATAACCCCGCGCTGACAGCATCTGAACCCTGGCGGGCGATAATGGCTCCCCCCACTGCCGCGAACCACAAAATGGCACTGGGGGAAGACATGGCCAGGAACATGCCACGGGAAAATAGAGAAAGGTTACTGATACCCCCTTCCGTTTCTACTACAGCCATTTCTGACTGAGCTCTCAGGGTCGAGATAAGAATCTTCGCACTCAGATAGCACAATACCGCCGAGCCTCCGATCCAAAGCACCCACCTGACGACTTCGAACTGCAGCAACACCGCCATGCCTGCCATCGCCAAAATGGCGTAAATCAAATCACCCACACAGGTGCCGATTCCAAGCCAGACGCCCCGCGAAAAACCCCTTTGAATGGCGATCGTGATCATTGCCATGTTGGCTAGACCTATGTCCAGGCAGAGCGAAAGACTTAACAAAAATCCGTTATTGAACTCCACTGTCACTACCCTCGATCAGCGCCTGATGATAACCGAGAGCCATGTCACAGATGTCCTGTCCGTAAAGCAGATCCTCCCCGGCGTTCTCGAGCAAATGCGGGCTGTATCGCGAGATGAATTGTTTGAATGTGTCGGCATCTGCATTCAGTACGTTATTGAGCAGCACTTGCGCAATGTAGACCATGCCGACATGAAAACGATTGATATCAACCCTCAACCGGTCACCCTCTTTGACAACGACGGCACATTCTTCCAACAGACGAAGTTGAATATAGGCGGCTCCGGCGTCTGGAAAGAGAGCGGGACCACGCCTCAGGTACCTGAGGAGTTCCAGCATGTAAACCCGCGCGGCTTTTGCAGGATCCAGTCCAAGTCGCGCAACAACCTCGGGGTCTTGAGAAACAAGGAACCCAAAAACATCGGCGACGGCCTCTTGTACAACCATCGACCCCCAACGATCGCATCGGCTCAAAGCCGCGTAATCGGTATCCTTCAGCACGATCGAATGGCCAAGGTCATGTCCTCGAAACCAGGCGATCAAATACCCATCAACTTCCTCCAGAGCAGGAAGCTGCTCGGCTGTCCAGCCAAACAGAGAAATCTGCTCCAGGGAAATATGCTCATAAAGGCTTTTGTAGGTATTGGCGAAGACAACCGTTCTCTTGACTGGCGAGTGCTTGACACCGTTATCTTCTGGAAGAAAGTAGGCAAAATGTTTAGGAAATGAATTGGCTTCACCTGCAATGCCAAACAGGTCGATGATTTTATAAGAGCAACCCGGAACTGTTCGCAGCGACGAACCCAACAGACCGTTTATCCTCAGAAGACTTTCTTGAAAATGCCCATCAATGATATCGGACACTCGCTGAAGCCGTGCATTGGGAGTTCCAAAGAAAGCCGAGTAGAAAAGGCTTCTGGTTTTACCGAGCCAGGTCGTCAAGCCTCCCACGTAACCGACCACTTCCTTTTCATTGAGGCCTGCCAATAAGGGCCCCATGGCCCGATTGGAGTCAGGGCTGGTCAACCCCTCAGCCGCATAAGCCAGCATTCGGCTTGAATCATCATCCTGCACAAAGCCAGACGCGGAACTCAGGTGATTCGCAATGGTTTTTTTGATACTTTCACGCAAGGGTTTGCCGGCATCCCCAAGAGACTGGAGGCTACGAAGCGCATTAACCATGGACAGTATACGCCCCAACAAATTCAGTACATCTTTATTAAGGGAGTTAGGTCGACTTAGTTCAACCATGCGAATAAAATGCTGCTGGCGACGCGGCCAAAATAGATCACTCATCAGTTGCCTTCCGAAAAAAAGAGGCCAAATGAAAACAAGAACGACTTATGATGTATTGGAAAAAATTGCTGTGCCGAATTAAACAACGTTAAATGCTCAGGAGGCATCATTAATAGATGCACCCCTACACGAAAATAAAGAGCCATCCGCGTTATGAGCGCAATGTCTCTCCCCAACGTTTTGGGACATATTGATGGAACTGACAGCGACCGCCATACCACTTAGGCCTTATCTCCATAATGTATGGATTCAGCCGTGAATGACCTCCTCTACAAAACCTTGCTCAAAGATCTTTCCGCCGCCCTTGACATGCAGCCCTTGGCTTTCGATGGCCGAGGGATGTGCGATCTGATCGTCAATGGCGACTATCCGCTGAAGCTGGCGTGCAATGACCTTCACCAGCGCCTGCTGCTGATCGGCCTGCTCGAGACGCCAAAAGACCTGCCCCTGCAGCGCTTGCTCGGTGGCGCACTCAACCCCCTCGTCAGCGCCGGCCCCGGGCTCGGCTGGGACGCCGGCAGCGGTTTGTATTTTGCCTATCAAAGCATCGCCCGGGAAAAGCTCAGTGTTGCGGTCTTGATGCGCGAAATCGCGACGCTGTGCGACTGGATCAAAGGCTGGCGCGAGGCTCGTATATGAACCCTGTGCAATCACGCTTCACCAGTGTCGAGGCGCTGAAAGATTCGAATGTCGATGTTCGGGCGCTCAAGGCCCATGGACGGATCGAGGTCAACGGCAAGCACTATGAAATCCGTGCCGCAGTGGATGGGCAGCTCAGCGTGCAACGCCCGGACAAGCAGGCCGCTGTGGACAAATTCTTCAAGAGCGCCAGCCACCTCCTCGGCGGACAGAGCCAGAGCTCGCGGATCGCCCAGACGCTCAACGAGAAAGCGGCCGAGGCACAGCTGCAGGCTGCGCGCCCACTGGGTGGACGCCTCAATCTGCAACAGATCAACCTGGAGCAAGGCCAGAGCAGCTCCGCGACGAGCCGTGTCGCGATCAAGGACGGCGAGATTCCCGACGGCAAGAAAACCTTTGCCAGCCTGCTCGCCTGGGCGAAAAAAGCACAAAAGCTCAAACAACCCATGCGAGAGACCATTTACGAGCTTTTCAAGAACGACGCACCCAAGACCAAGCCGATGGCGCCCGACGCGCAGAAAGCCTACATGGCGGGGTTGAAAAAGCTTGAACGCACGGACGGGATCGAACTGTACCCCCAAGGGCTGGACGGCATGAGCAAGCAATACCGCCTCCTCGGTGTCTACATGGAGCAGCATCCTCGTGCAGGCAAGGACTTCTACCGAATCGTGCCTGAACCCGCACGTCGCCAAGCGGAGGGCGAAGACGAAGGACGGCTGACCATCGGTGTCGAACCGCGTTATGCCGGCGAATTGGCAAAGGCCATGACAACACTGATCAAGAGTGAGAACAGCATCCTCAGTGGAAAAATAGCCGGCCCCGAAATATTCGGCCAAAGAACCGATTCCGCCATTCTCTATGTCCGCAGCGATTACGCCGAGACCCAGGAATTGGGCCGTAAACTAAAGAGCATGTTGCCAGCGCAGGCCTTCATCGACCATACCCCCGCAAGCATGCAGTCAGCGGGCAAAGGCCTGGCCTATGCCGAAACGGTCCAGGGTGACTCGACCAGTCATGGCATGTCACGAGCCGAAATCATCACAACAGCGCTGAGCGATCGCAGCAGTGGCTCGCTGGAGAAAAAGCTGAAAACCGCGCTCGCCGCCAAAGGCTATAACCCGGACAACCCGGCGCTCAGACTGGCACGCTAAACGCTCAAATGGATGGCATCGGCACACGCCAATGCCATCCTCTGTGACACAAACTTCACTCTCAACCGAAATCCCGTGCAGGCGCGAGGCTTGCTCGCGAAGTGGCCAGTCCATTCAAACATCCATGTCGACTGCCACACTGACTTCAAGAGCAAGCCCGCTCCCACACGTTGATCGGCGTCCTATCAAGCGTTTTGATTGAACAGCGGCGCCGGGTTCGAGAGCTCTTCATAGAGCGGCAAGCCAAACAGCAGGACGTCCGCACGGGTTTCACCGAATCGGGCAATATTAGGCAGACGTGCCCACAGGCGTGCTCCGATGGCCTGAACGATGTGCTGGCTCGGCGTGTTCGCCCCCATGATCCACGAAACCACCGTTTCCAGGCCATATTGCCTGGCCAGAATCACCGAGGCTTGCCCGAGGCGTACCCCCACTCCCCGACCGTAATGGTCTGCGCGCACATAAATGGCGGCCTCACCCGTGTTACGACAGGCCTGGGTGCCCCAACTGAACCGGTTGATCGATAACCAACCGACAACTTCGTTGCCACGCTCGATGACATACACCGGCAAGCCGTCGTTTTTATACAGGTTGATATAAAAGGTGACCTCCTCCAGGGTCATGGGTCGGGTCACCGGGGAATTGGCCCCCGTGTCCGCCGTCTCGTTGAAAATCGCCATCATGGCAGGAAGATCCGCATCAGTGGATTCGCGTACACCACGTGGCAAGACTTGCTGAGGTACTCCTTGCTTGAGGCTGCTCATGAGTATACGGCTCCTGCAAAAACGCTGGCCTTCAACTGCTCGCGAGCACGGGACAAGCGCGAGCGCACGGTACCGATCGGAATACCCAGACTGTCCGCTGCATCCTGATAGCTGATATCGGTTTCGACCACCAGATTCATGACGTTACGCATGTCTTCCGACAGTTCACCGATGGCCTTCAGCGTACGGCTGAGGATGCGCTGATGATCACTCACGTGGCTTGGGTCATGACCGTGTTCAAGGTTGTCGGCACCTGACTCCTCCAGTTCGCTACACGGTGGCTGGCTGTACATGCATTTGAAGTGGTTGCGCACCAGATTCATGGCAATGCCGAACAACCAGGTTTCCGGTTTCGAAGCCCCAATGAACTTGTGCTGGTTACGCAATGCTTCCAGATAAGTCATTTGCATCAAATCATCGACATCGGCTGCGTTGAATACCCGTTGAGTAATAAAGCTGCGCAACTTGCGCTCGCTGTTTCTTGCCAACGCCCCAACATCCAGATGTTTTGAGCCCATCACGTCAGGCTGAACGCTGCTTAGTTCCACAATAAATCCCTCGCTTCATGCAAATGAAATTGCCAACATGGCGAGAGAGATAGAGCAGCTTATGTACCAATCTTTATAAAATTTTAACCAACTGATTTTATTGAGTATTTATAAGACAAACATGGCACTACCGTGCCATTTGTTGCATTAAATATACAAATCCAATGCAATTTCTTGCACAACCTTTGAAACAAAAAATAGTGAAAACAAAGGGAACCCAACGCTGGAAAGTGCCACACAGAACACACCTAGACTCTTTCATGGCGTTCCTTATTTATGAAAATCGGCGCTTATAACGACACGCCTGCAATACCGGATTTCATTCCTGCGCCCGCCCCCAAGGGAGAACTCGTGGAGGTCCCCAGAAATCCGTTGCTGGACTCCATGGAAGAAATCGGCATGAAGTTCAGCGAGAGTGTCGAACGGCATTCCAAGAGTATCGACGAACGCCACGTCCAGACCTCCCATGCGCCGAACCGTCTGGAGCGAATCGAGAAGCTGACCGAGCTCTATCGACTGCTCGATCATCCTGATCAACCAAGCCTGGAACAACAGGCCCGGCGCATGCAGATGCTGCTGCAACAGCAGCCTTCGATGCAGGCGATGCTGGCACTGACTCAGGATGATCCGGCACGCACCGACATCGTTTTGCAGCAAACCCTGCGCCTGGCAACCGCCAGTGGCGACGACAAAGAAATCGCTGACGTACAGACGGCTATCGAAGAATTGCGAGCGTTACACGGCGACAAGATTCGCGCCGGGTTGAACACCGCCAGCGCCATCGCCTTGTTCAGTCAGGACGCCGACCAACGCAAGCTCATTCGTCAGCTCTATTACAAAGCCATCGTCGGCCAGCAACCGCTGTCCGTTCTGCTGGAGTCGCTGTTCGAACGCTTCAACGAAGAACAATTTCCCCGGGTGCTGCGCACCCTGCAACGGGCGCTGGCCGACGACATTGCGGCCATGGCACCGTCGTTACCCGGCGCGGCATTACGCTCGATGTTGCGTGGCCTGAGCGCCTCCAGCCAGTTGAGCAATATGCTGCAAATCTGTCGCGAGCTGCTGGAGCGACTCGCGCAGAAGAACGCTACCGGCAAGATGACCACCCTGCAGTTGGCCCGGCGGATCGTGCGGTTCTGCGGCAATGGTTTCTTTGCCCGTGACCTTTCCTCCCTGACCGAAGAAACCGTTGGCCGCGATCAGCGCCTGCAACCGATTTTCCTAAATGGCCTGTTGTCGTTGTTACAGCGTTTGCCGTTGCCGGTATGGAAAGACAACAAGACCCGGCAGAACTGCCTTCGGTTGATGCTGGGGTTGATGGACGAGGTATCCCGACAGGAACGCAAAACACTCGGGCTTGCCGATGGACAGGGGCAGCCCAAGTGATGAACAAGCTAATTTATTGGCTCAACCGACTGGCCATTTCGGCGATGCGCCGTACCGAAATCGTCGGCGCGTTCATGGTCATGGCCATCGTCTTCATGATGATCCTGCCCTTGCCCACCGGACTGGTGGACGTACTGATCGCGCTGAACATCTGCATCTCGTCCTTGCTGATTGTGCTGGCCATGTACCTGCCACGGCCGCTGGCGTTTTCGACGTTCCCGGCCGTGTTGCTGCTGACCACCATGTTTCGCCTGGCCCTGTCCATCGCCACCACGCGCCTGATCCTGCTGCAACAGGACGCCGGACATATCGTCGAGGCATTCGGCAGCTTTGTGGTGGGCGGCAACCTGGCGGTCGGTCTGGTGATTTTCCTGATTCTGACCATCGTCAACTTCCTGGTTATCACCAAGGGTTCGGAGCGTGTGGCGGAAGTGGCTGCGCGCTTTACCCTGGACGCGATGCCCGGTAAACAAATGTCCATCGACAGTGACCTGCGCGGCGGGCTGATCGATGTCCGCGAGGCCCGCCAGCGACGCGAGCAGTTGACCAAGGAGAGTCAATTGTTCGGGGCCATGGACGGTGCGATGAAATTCGTCAAGGGCGATGCCATCGCCGGCCTGATCATCGTGTTCATCAACCTGATCGGCGGCTTCTCGATCGGTGTGCTGCAGAACGGCATGGAACCAGCGGATTCGATGCACCTGTATTCGGTGCTGACCATCGGTGACGGCTTGATCGCGCAAATCCCCGCCCTGCTGATTTCCCTGACCGCCGGCATGATCATCACCCGGGTGGCCCCCGACAGTCAGTCCCTGGACCTGAATATCGGCCGCGAAATCGCCGAACAGTTGACCAGCCAGCCAAAGGCCTGGGTCATCTCCTCGGTGGGGATGCTCGGCTTTGCGGCCATCCCCGGCATGCCCAGCCTGGTGTTCATCACCATCAGCATGCTGTGCCTGGCCAGTGGCTTGATCCAACTGTTGCGCGCCAGCCATAAAAACACCCAACAGGCCAACGCCGGAGAAGAGCGACTCAAGAACCCCGAGCTGAATGGCCGTGAAGACATCCGCCGTTTCAACCCGTCACGGGCCTATCTGCTGCGCTTCCACGCCAGCCATCAGGGTAGCCGCGAAGTCGAGCAATTGATCCAGACGATCCGCCAACGGCGCAACACCCTGGTTCATCGTTTTGGCCTGACCCTGCCCTCGTTCGACATTGAATTCGACGAGCAGCAAAAAACCGACGAATTTCTGTTCAGCGTGTATGAGGTTCCACTGATCCGCGCCAGTTTCGCCACGCAAAAACTGGCCGTGGATTACCGTCACGTCAATGAAGACGATGGCGGTGAACCGGGCACGCCCGAGCGCGATGAAAGCCAGTGGTTCTGGTTCGATCCAGAGCATCCCATTCTGCTGCGCGATGACGTTGAAGGAGCCAGTTGCGAGGCATTGATTCTTGAACGCATGAACCGCGCCTTCCAGTCCACGGGGCCGCAATTCATCGGCTTGCAGGAAACCAAGGCGATTATCGGCTGGCTCGAAAGCGAGCAACCTGAACTTGCCCAGGAGCTGCAACGGACCTTGCCCCTGGCGCGTTTTTCGGCGGTGCTGCAACGGCTTTCGTCCGAACTGGTATCCCTGCGGGCAGTGCGCCTGATCGCCGAGACGCTGATTGAACAAGGCCAGCATGAACGTGACTTGAGTGCCTTGACCGATTATGTGCGCATCGCCCTCAAGGCCCAGATCTGCCACCAGCACAGTGAAAGCGGAATCATGCACGCCTGGCTGGTGACACCGGAAACCGAGGTGCTGCTACGCGACGCGCTACGCCAGACCCAGAGCGAATCCTATTTCGCCCTCGAACAGGAACTGGCCGGCGCCTTCGTCGAACAACTGCGCGAAGCCTTTCCATTGCGGGCCAGACCGGCGCCGGTGCTGCTGGTTGCCCAGGATTTGCGCAGCCCGATGCGCAGCCTGCTGCAGGATGATTTCAATCATGTTCCGGTCTTGTCCTTCGCCGAGCTGTTATCCACGGTGCAGGTCAACGTCCTGGGGCGCATCGACCTGGAAGAGGCCCAGGCCTTAATGGCCTGATGGAGCACAACATGCTGTATGAATTGCGCGTATTAACCGGTTTACATCGTGGCGCGGCACTGCCCTTGTCCGGCGCCGAGTGGAGCATCGGTTCGTCAAGCGACGCCGACCTTGCGCTCTACGATACCGGGATCAAACACCGCCACTGCCTGCTACGGCTGGTTGACAGCACCTGGTCGCTGACCGGTCAGGAAGGCGTGGTCACCGACAACGAGGGGCACCGCGTCGAGGCGATTGCGACCTTGCAACCCGATACCCCCTTTGCCTTGAACGGCGTCTGGCTCTCGGTAGTCAGCGCCAACACCGACTGGCTGGAAGACGAGACCGTCACCGCCGAGCAAGCACCTCCTGACAAGCCTACGATCGTCAGTGAACAACCGGACGGTTCCCAAGAGCAGCCAGAACTGCTGTCCATGAACGCCCAACGGGATGAAACAACATACCCGCAGCCGCGCCGTCAGCCACCCTCACTGATCGCTTCAGTGTTGATGATCAGCGGTCTGGCGCTGTTTCTCGGGATCCTGCTGTGGGCATTCAACCGCCAGGCACCGGTACCCGCCGCACCGCCACCGGCCACCAAAGTGAAGCTGGCCGATGCACAGGAAGTGCGCAAAGTCGTCCTGAAAATGCTGCAACAGCGAGACCTGCAAAACCGCATCACCTTGACCGAAGAACCGGGAAAAATCCTCCTGCATGGCAACTTCGCCGAAGACGACTTGCTGCAGCTGACCGAACGGATGCTGCTGCGTTTCGAACGTCAGTATCAAAGCCCGATCCAGGTCCAGAGTGCCTTGCCGGTCGCGACACCGATCCTGCCGTTTACCGTGGCCCAGATCAGCAATGGCCGGCTGGCCCATATCGTCACGAACGATGGGCGCCGCTTGTTCCTCGGTGATGAGGTCGACGGGATGCGTCTGGTGGAGATCAACGATCACCGGGTGATTTTCGAGGGTGAGCGCCGAGTCGAGTTGAGCTGGTGATGCGTGAAGCTTTCGAGCGTTTGGAAGACTGGGCGCAGGGCGAGCGCGAACGCCTGCAACGAGCGGCTCCAGTGGAGGTTCACGGGCGTATCTGCGCGGTCAGCGGGATTCTCCTGCACAGCCAGATCCCCCACGCGCGCATGGGTGATCTGTGTGAAATCCACCGGGCCGACGGCAGTCTGGTCATGGCTGAAATCGTCGGTTTCGACCGCCAGAACACCTTGCTAGCGGCCCTTGGCCCGCTTGACGGCATTGCCATTGGCGCGTCGGTGAAACCGTTGTTCCAGCCCCACAGTCTGTGTGTCGACGACGGTCTGCTCGGCGCGGTGCTCGACGGTTTTGGACGCAACCTGGATGGCGACGGCCCCAGTGCGTTCGCCGATGCCGGCACACCGGGCGCCATCCCGGTGATTCGCGATGCCCCGGCCGCGACCGCCCGCCCACGAATAGAGGTGCCCCTGCCCACCGGACTGCGCAGCATCGACGGGATGCTGACCCTCGGCGAAGGACAACGGGTCGGGGTGTTCGCCGGCGCCGGTTGCGGCAAGACCACCCTGCTCGCCGAACTGGCACGTAATACCCCATGCGATGCAATCGTGTTCGGCCTGATCGGTGAGCGCGGACGGGAGTTGCGTGAATTTCTCGATCATGAACTCGACGAGCAGTTGCGCAGCCGCACCGTGTTGGTCTGCTCGACATCCGACCGCAGCAGCATGGAGCGAGCCCGGGCCGCCTTCACCGCCACCGCGATTGCCGAAGGTTTTCGTGAACAAGGCAAATCGGTGCTGCTGATCGTCGACTCGCTGACGCGTTTCGCCCGCGCCCAGCGCGAAATCGGCCTGGCCAGCGGTGAGCCCAGCGGCCGCAGCGGATTACCACCCTCGGTATACAGCCTGCTGCCACGTCTGGTCGAACGGGCCGGACGAACCCACGACGGAGCGATCACCGCCCTGTATTCGGTGCTGATCGAACAGGACAGCATGAACGATCCGATTGCCGACGAAGTCCGCTCGCTGCTCGATGGCCACATCGTTCTCTCCAGAAGGCTCGCCGAAAGCGGCCATTACCCGGCGGTCGATATCCTCGCCAGTCTCAGCCGCACGATGAGCGGTGTGGTGGGAACCGAACAGGTCAGAAGCGCCACCCAGATACGCAAATTAATGGCCGCGTATCAACAAGTGGAAATGCTCCTCAAGCTCGGTGAGTACCAACCGGGTCATGACCCTTTGACCGATTGTGCGGTGGACTCGCGCTCCGCCATCAATGACTTCCTGCAACAGTCACTGCGCGAACCGGTGTCCTTCGAGGACACCCTCGATCATCTTGCTCAGGTAACCGCCAATGTCCCACTCTGATGCAGACCAAGACGACTGCCCTGCCGGCGATTTCGCGATGATTGGCCAAACCGTCGACATGCTGGTGCCTATTCGTCGGCAACGTTTGAGGCTTGCCGAACAGGCCTGGCGCCGTCAGCGCCAGGTACTCGATGAGATGCGCATCCGGCTCGACAGCTTGAGCAGCGAAACACTGCGCTTGCGCACGATCCATCACCAACGGCGCCTCGAGTTGCTCGAACAGTATCGCGACAAACCAATGCCGCTGACGGAACTCAAAGATTCCCTAGCCGAGGAACAACTGTCGCTGCGCAGGATCGAGCGCAGCGAACAGGCACGCATCGCGCTGCAAAAGGAACACGACCAACAATCGCTCTGGGCTGAAGAAAGTCGCCTTGAAGTCAGCCGTCGACTGCGTGATGTGGAAAAGCTCGATTACTTGCTCGATCTTGCCCGGGAGGCGTCATGAACCACGCCCACGCCCCGACCAAAACGGCCAACACCCGCCCTCAGGAAACACCTGGCCGCAACGAGTTCCCCAGAACCGCGCCCCCGTTCGAGCCTGTGAGCGAGATCCGCCACGACGGTGAAGTCTTCGAGACGCTGATCAGCCCCGATCTCGGCTGGTTCTCCCCGGCACTTGGCGGATTCACCGGCGAAGGGTCTTCCCAGGGCTTCGCCGGCAGCACGCCATCGTTCGAACCGGAGTCTGGCGCCGCGACTTATAGCGCTCCGCTGTGGGATGCCCTCACACAACATATCGACGAACAACCACCGCTCGCCGATGACCTGCCCATCGAGGCTGTTTTCGAACTGCCGAACCTTGGCGAAGTCGCTGTACAGGTCATGCGCCAGGGCAATGTCATGGATATCGCCCTGCGTTTTGCCCAGGGCGATGCCTGGACGCGTTGCCGGGAAAACCAGGAATCCAGCCGCCGACTGTTGAGCCAGCGTCTCGGGCGGCGAGTCAAGCTGTCATTCGAACTGAAGGACCGTTGAGATGACCATTCAAGCACTCAGGCTGCGGCCGATGAAAAGCGATGAAGCCCAAGTGCGCGGACGTTTGGGTAAAGGCCTGACGCTGGACTTTCAGCTGGAAGCGGCCCGCGGCACGTTGAGCGTGCACCTGCTCGACACTGGCCCCCGATCGATCACCGGCAACGTCATCGCCAGCGGCTGCGGCCCCTTGTTATTGAGCGATGCGGAAGCCTTGCTCAGCCTGATATCCAGTTGCCCGGCGATGCTGCCGGAAAGTGACCGCAACCCGGAGGACAGCGCCTGGTATTGGCAGATCTATAACCAGTACCTGAGCCCCGAATTGCAGGCGCTGTTCATTCATCTGGAACCTGCGCAAACGACCCTCGATGACGGCCTGGAATGTTTGCTGGAAGCGCGCATCAACGATGTGCGGATTTGCAGCCAGTTACGACTGGCGCCGACCACCTTGCTGCGGCTGCTCGATCGAGGCAACTGGCGCCCACCGCTGTCAGGCCAGGACAGTGACCTGCCCCTCTGCATCCCCTTCCTGCTGGGTCGTACCCACATGAGTGAAGCAGCCCTTCGCTCCTTGCGCCAGGGCGACATCGTATTCCCCGAGCAAGCACTTTTCGCCCCGGACGGGCAAGGCCCCCTGCAAATCGGTGGCTGCCGTCTGAGTCTACAGATGGAGAGTACCAACCCTCCGCGTTTCATTGTCACCGAACTGGAAGAAACCGCCATGAATGCACCGTTTGATTACCTCAACCCTCCCAGCCTTGACCCCATGAACGCCCTTGAAGGTTTGCCTGATCTGGACACCTCCGCCCTCGGACAAACTCTCGCCAGCGCAGACCGTTTCGCCGACCTGCCGCTGGCGTTGACCCTGCGCATGGGCAGCGTCTCACTCAAGCTATCGGAACTGCGGACTCTGGCCATCGGCTCGGTACTGACCGTGGAGGGCAGCACCGTGGGCAATGCCATGCTGTGCCATGGCGAACGGCCCTTGGCTCATGGCGAATTGGTGGATGTGGAGGGGCGTCTGGGTCTGCAGATTACACGCCTGGAACAACCGCGATGAGTCAGGGACAAATCGACCCGATGATGCTCGCCTTGTTTCTTGGCGGGCTCTCGATGGTGCCGTTGCTGATGGTGATCTGCACCGCGTTCCTGAAGATTTCCATGGTGCTGCTGATCACCCGCAACGCCATCGGGGTGCAACAGGTGCCACCGAACATGGCGCTGTATGGCATCGCGCTGGCGGCTACCCTGTTTGTCATGGCCCCGGTGTTCAACGAGATGGGGCAACGCTTCAAGCAATTGCCGGAACGGCATGAAACAGTGGTGCAAATGCAGGCCTCCGCCAGCCAGGTCGTCGAGCCGTTGCGGCTGTTCATGTCGCGCAACGTCGATCCCGACATTCAGACCCACCTGTTGGAAAACGCCCAGCGTATGTGGCCGGCGGAGATGGCGGCCAAGGCCAGTCGTGAGGACATTCTGGTGATCGTCCCGGCGTTCGTGCTCTCGGAGTTGCAGGCCGGTTTTCAGATCGGTTTTTTGATCTATATCCCATTCATCGTCATCGACTTGATCGTCTCCAATATCCTGCTGGCTCTGGGCATGCAAATGGTCGCGCCCATGACAATTTCCCTGCCCCTGAAAATCCTTCTGTTCGTTTTGGTGGACGGCTGGACGCGCCTGCTTGACGGTTTGTTCTACAGCTACCTGTAACCGCCCGCCTGCCCCCGAAAAATCGAGGCACTTATGGAAATCCTGAACCTGTTCAAACAGGCCATGCTGCTGGTGGTCGTGCTCTCGGCGCCGCCGCTGATCGTGGCAGTGATCGTCGGCATCGTCACATCGTTGCTGCAAGCGGTGCTGCAATTGCAGGACCAGACGCTGCCGTTCGCCATCAAACTGGTCGCGGTCGGCATCGCCCTGGCCCTGACCGGGCGCTGGATCGGTGTCGAATTGATGCAATTGACCCTGCTGGCGTTCGGCATGATTGCGCAGACCGGGCACTGACATGCTCGAGCACGCCATCAGTCTGTTGTCCGACTCTGTCATTGCCCTGACCCTTGGCATGGCGCGGATCTACCCTTGCCTGCTGCTGGTTCCGGCGTTTTCCTTCCGCGAACTCAAAGGCATGCAGCGCAACGGCATCGTCCTGGCGCTGGCCCTGATGCCCATGCCGGGGATCCGCACCACGCTGGTCGGGGTTGAATTCCATTGGCTGAACCTTTGCGGCCTGGCACTCAAGGAAGCGGTACTCGGCATGCTGCTGGGAGTTCTGCTGTCCATGCCGTTCTGGCTGTTCGAATCCATTGGCTGCCTGTTCGACAACCAGCGCGGCGCCCTGATCGGTGGACAGATCAACCCGGCACTCGGCGATAACACCTCTGAACTCGGATTCATGTTCAAGCAAGTGCTGATCATGCTGTTGATCCTCGGTGCAGGCTTTTCCAGCCTCACCCAAGTGCTGTGGGACAGTTACAGCGTGTGGCCGGCAACCCAATGGATGCCAATACCCGCGGCTGATGGATTCGTTGTTTACCTGAGCCTGATCGCGAGCATTTTCCGCTTCATGGTGCTCTATGCTGCGCCCTTGGTCGGCCTGCTGCTGCTGATCGAATTCGGCATGGCGATTCTCAGTCTGTACAGCCCGCAACTGCAAGTCTCTACCCTGGCGATGCCGGCCAAGAGCCTGGCCGGGCTGGCGTTCCTGGTGCTGTACCTGCCGATGCTGTCGTTCCTTGCCGAAGGTCGGCTCGACGCCTTGGGCGATCTGCGCCATACCCTGCCATTGCTGCTGCACCCGCGGCCCTGATGCCTTGAAAAACACCCTTGCCAGGAGCCATCGATGAGCGAAAAAACAGAAAAACCGACCCAGAAAAAACTCAACGACGCGCGCAAGAAAGGCCAGATCGGGCAAAGCCAGGATGTTCACAAACTCTTGATCTTCGGTGCCCTGATCGAGCTGATTTTCACCCTTGCCGAAAGCGGCATGGATAAGCTCAAAGGCCTGATGTCCGTGCCCTTCGGCCAACTGGGCATGCCTTTCCAGACCGCGCTCAAGGAGATGTTCATCAAGGCCAGCGTCGACCTTCTGCTGTTCATGCTGCCGGCGCTGGGCCTGGCGGTGATCATGCGGGTCATCGGCGGCTGGTCGCAATTCGGTATCCTCTTCGCGCCAGAGGCCCTGAAACTGGATTTCGACCGGCTCAACCCGATCAATCAGTTCAAGCAGATGTTCTCGGCCAAACAATTGTTCAACCTGTTCAACAGCCTGAGCAAAGCGGTGTTGATCACCTGCGTGCTGTATGCGCTGTTACCCCCCGCCGTGGAGGACTTGATCGGGCTGGCCAGCACCGATCTGGATACGTACTGGCGCGCCATGATCGACATGTTCTCGCGACTTTCACGAATCTGCCTGGGCGTTTTGCTGGTACTGGCGGCACTTGATTTCGGGCTGCAAAAATACTTCTTCCTCAAAGGTCAGCGCATGAGCCACGAGGACATCCGCAAGGAACACAAGGATTCCGAAGGCGACCCGCACATGAAGTCGCACCGCCGCTCCATGGGCCGCGAACTCACTCAGGGTGGCGCCGCTCCCGCTCCGCAAAAGGCCCCGGTGGAAGACGCCGACATGCTGTTGGTCAACCCCACGCACTACGCCGTGGCGCTGTTCTACCGGCCAGAGGAAACCGCCCTGCCACGCATCATCTGCAAGGGTCAGGATGCTGATGCCCGTGACCTGATCGAGCGTGCCCGCGAGGCCGGTGTGCCGGTCATACGCTTCGTCTGGCTGGCCCGCACCCTGTATCGCAGTGAGGTCGGTCGCTTTATCCCGCGCGAAACCCTGCAAGCGGTGGCCCAGGCTTATCGCCTGTTGCGCGAACTGGATGAGCACGCTGCTGACGACATCATCGAAATGACCGACAACCTGAACTGAGTTCTGCCCCTCGATATCCGGCCTTTATTCGCCATCGCCGTGGAACCGGCGGATGCGGCCAGCCACTCACCGGACTGAATACATCCCTAATGTTCGCCCAGGACAGGGATTTTCCGGGCGCGCGGCATATCAGCACGAGTCGAGGAGCATCTACATGATTCCATCATCAAACGTCCGGATCTCCAGTTCGGCTTCCGTGGATACCACGCAGCGAACCGGCGGCAGCAGCGATTTTCATCAACGGTCGGAACAACCGACCCAGCGCAGTTCCCACTCACTGGGCAGCCTCGGTAAACGCTTCAGGAAAAAGCTCGGCAAACTCCTGCATATCGGCACCCCCTCAGGCAGCCGCCCCAATGCTTCGGCAGCGGCGTCTGGCACCGCCACAACCGCTGCCGCAGCAACCCCAGCGCCAGCCATGGCCACACCCGCCGCCCCCAGACCCGCCAGCCGCAACTCGTTAGGCGCGCAGCTAGAGCGCGCGCGTCAGGAGGAGAAAGCGGCCGGTAAAAAGCCGATGACACAGGACTCGGCGAGCGACGAACCCTCGACGTCGGGGAGTGCAGAGAAAGAGCCGAAAGCCTCGAACAAACCGCGAACCAGGCTACTGTCGGGTGGCGTGCACGAGCTAGTGACCACCCGCCCGCTGAAAAAAATGCCGGTCAAGCTGGAGTCAGTTCCGGAAGACCACTTCATCGACCCGCCTTTGGCGCCCAAAACCTCGGAAGGCCTCGACCGCGAGCTCGCCGCCAGCCTGCCCAAACCAAAAACGACGGCGAAAGGAGAACAGAGCACCGCCGATAAAACCCCACGCAGCGAGGCCAGCCCTTCACAGAGCCCGGCCACTACCGTCAGCGAGATCGAGGAAGTCGGCGAAGACATCGACCTGCACGGCATCAGCCTGCAAGACGGCAAATCCCCGGAGCAGGATGAACAGGCGGTCAAATCGGCGCTCAGGGAAAGTCGCCGGGACGGTGCACGGTTGCAGGGCGGCGACGGCCTCGGCCGTTCGATCAGCGATCAACTGGCGCCCACCGGCGACCGACCGCTGGCCAATGAACCGGGCCCCAAGCTGTCACGCAGCAATGCCGGGCGCTTCAACCATGGCACCGAACTGCTGGAGCGGACCAACGACCCGAAACGACCCCTGAGCCTGGATCGCGAGGGCCAGTTGCAGGTCGGACGCATGGACCCGCCGGCGCTGACCGACATCGTCCAGTCGAAACTCAAGACCGCCGACAACTCATTCGTCGCCCTGCACAGCGAGTCCGGGGCCAATGGCCACGAACATGTGCTGCTGGATAACAAAGGCAACCTGCTTCATCTCAAACAGTCCGACACCGCCACCACCTTGCTGCGCAGCAGCCAGACCAGCGACGCCCACCCGTTCCTCAAGGACTTCACCGACGCCGCCCCGCAACTGCGCAATCAGAACGGCAGCCTGGGCCTGTACGGGCAAGACACTCAAATCGGCAAGGCGATCCTGGACGCGCCCGGCAAGGCCCAGTTCAGCCAGTTGACCGGCGTGCACGAGGACCACAACGGCCAGCAACTGCGCCTGCATGACGACAAGCTCTATCGCTTCGACCCGGCCACCAAGGGCTGGCAAGCGCATCCGCAGCTGGCCGGGCAGACCTTCAGCGCCCTGAGCACCCAGGGCGATGGCAAGACCTACGGCCTGACCGACCAGGCGGTGGTCGACCTGAGCTCGCCAGAGCATCGGCGATACCCCGCCACTAACATCAAGGCCTTCTCCGTCAGCCGTGAGGGTGAAGCCGCCTTGCTCCAGGTCAAGGACGATAAACAAAGCCTCGGGCTGCTCGATCTGAACGCTCGTCCCACCACGCCGCGCATCGACGTGAAGCTCGCCGATGATGCAGATGTCACCAGCATCGCCCTGACCAAGGACGCGCTGTTGCTCAGCGATACCCAGGGCCGGTTGTACCGTGTCGACCGCCAGCAATTGGGTGAAGATCGCAGCGAGCTGTCACTGACAGCGGAGCAGGCCATCGCACACCCGAAGGTGAACCTGGGGGTGACCCACCATACCGAAGCGTTGATCGGTGACGACAAAGGTCAGGTGCATGCACTGGTCAAGGATCCGGTCGGCCACACCCATGCCTTCCCGATCGATACCGCCAGCGGCTCGCTCAAGGCCGGCTGGAACCTGACCGACGCCATGGTCCTGAACAACACCCGCGGCCTGCCCAGCGTCACCCCGACCCCGAGCAACACCTTCGACCTGGGCCGTCTCGGCAAAGTCGGCCTGGACAATCAGCAGGTCCAGCGCTGGGACGCGGCCACCCGTGCCTGGGGGCATACCGAGATCAAGGACGTCAGCCACCTGAGCATCGGCCTCGACAGCCGGGCTTACATGCTCCAGAACGGCACGCTGAAAAAGCTCGACGTGAGCCAGGCCCCGGCAGCGCAATCCTTCGGTCGTGACTATGCGCTGTCCCAGGCGACCCAAACCACCCAAGTGAGCGCCGGCAGCGCGATCGCCGGGCTGGAGGGGCGCACCATCACCAGCTTCGCCATGGTCAACCCGGAGCACTTCGTGGCCCTGGACGACACCGGCAAACTCACCCGCCCACCACAAAAAAGGCCCGCTGACCGAGCTGACCACCGAGGGCCTGAATGGCTCGATCAAGTCCCTGGCGCTGGACCAGCATTCGGACCTGTTCGCCCTGAACGATCAAGGTGAAGCCTTCCAGCTGGACAAGGAAGACTGGCAGGCCAGCGAGGCGAAACCGCGTCCCGAAGCGCAATGGAAAAAGATTGCCACACCGGACGACGAACCGCTGGGCTCGCTGCGCACCGGTGATGACCAGCAATTGAACGCCACCCTGTTGCATGGCGACGACAAACCGCTGGCTCGGCAAAACAACCATGACTGGAAAGCGGTCGAACCGTCGGAAAGCAAGGATGTCCTCGGCGATTTGCATGGGCGCCTCCATGATGGCGTCAAAACCAGGCGCATTCCTGGCACCGGTCTTACGGCGCGGTTCACCGCCAGTGCCCTGGGCCGGGGAGGAATGGAAACGCAGAACCGGGTCAGTACCAAAGAATTCATCACCGCCCATGTGTTCAAGCCCACCCTGGAAATGCCGCGCTGGGTGAAGGCCACGGGCGACAGTCTGGTGCATACCGCCAAAGGCCGGGACGGTCTCAACGAGGTCTACCAGGCCGAGGGCAAGGTGATCAAAAAACTGGAAGCCATCGCCGACGCCAACACCCCGCTGCCGGCCACGGGCGAAGACCTCAAGTCACGGATCGCCCGGCTGGACCTGGGCCCGGAAGGCAAGGAGCTGGTTGAACAGCTCGAGGGGTTTCGCAGCGAGCTGGAAAACCATGCGCGCAAGAGCACCGTGCATCTGGGGCAGTCCAAAGGTCTGCTCAATGAGCATGGGGAGTTCAATCCGCCGTCCAAACGCACGGCCCTGAGCATGGGCATGTCCGATGTCGCGCGTAAGCTCAACATCAACAGTTCCGACCATAACCTGATGCAGGAGCTGCAGGGCGCCCTGAAGAAGATCGGCCCTTCGGAGGAGAACCCCACCGGCGAACTGCTGGGCAAGCTCGAAGAAAAGGGCATGAAGATCTCCCACCAGAAGGAAGAGATTCCCCTGGGTCGTCGGCGCAATCCGAGTGACGACCTGGCCCTGACCAAGGCTCGCCTGGCGCTGGATGTCGTGGCCCTCAAGGACTTGTCCGATCTGGTGGACAAGATCGAAAACGAACAAAAGCAAGCCCAGGCCCAAACACCACCGCACCCATCCCAGCCGGCAGAGTCACCGCGGATGCGCACCGCGCAAATCATGGAGTATCGCGACGGCTTGCTGCAACTGCGTGATGTGCAGTACGAAGAGCATCCGGTCAAGCAGGTCACCGACATGGGCTTCCGTGGGCATGCCAGCCTGGAGTCGACCTACGACGGCCTCAAGGCCTTCATCAAAGGGTTCAGCAAAACCGACCACGCCACCAGTTCCAACCTGCGGGCCGCCACCGGCAGCACCACCCAAAAGGAATTGGCCGGCACACTCAAGTCGGCGTTGAAACAGCTCGATCATGGCGATGATGAAATCAGCATACAGCGCAGCTATGGCGCGAGCCTGTCCACCCCTTTCGTCGGCCTGATCGGTAAACCCTTGGGTCCCTTCCCGAATGGCAGTGTCGGCGCGGCTCGGACCTACACCATGAATGCCGAACGTGATGGTGAGGGTATCAACGTCTATATATTGCGCGAAGGTGCTCTCTCGGCAAAAGCCGGTGTAGGAGCGGGCAAGGACGTGCTCACAGATATCACCGGAGAGAAGTCCAATAGCAAACCGATAGGCAACGATCGCACGTTCCAGCCAGCTATACGTCTGGATGCCGATGTGAGTGCCACGGCTACAGGCATCACACGCAACGGCCTTGTATTCAAGATTGCCGATGAAGATATCGACCAGTTCGTCGACCATTTGATCGACGGCAAGATCACCCCCATGGAGCTGATGAAAAACGGCTATTCACACGAGGTGCAGAAAGGGCAGCGTTTCAACTTCGACGTGAACCTCTCCGCCATTGCCGATGCTCGTGCCGGATTCGGCTTGAGTGAAAGCGGCAGTACGCCTTTGTCCGCAGCGGCCCGTGCCACCGGAGGGGCTAGCGTTAATGTCAATCTATTGAATTACAGCGACTATTCACTCGTCTCGACGATGGATAAAGGTACTCGTCGGGAAGGGGGCATGAACCGTCCACGCTTTTTCAACAATGCCACCGCTGGTATTCATTTACGTACTCAAATTGCCGGTTCACATGCCCTCGTATCCGGTAGATCTTCAACGACTGAGCAAACCAACACAGCCCCTGCCATGCCAACAAAGGCCCCAACAGCCGGGAGCGCGGGACTAATTTCTGCTCCAGCGCTTTCCGGATCGGTGACGGTAGAGTCAAAAACGACCAAACGCGTCAAGTTTCTGTTTGTTGAAGCGCAACCCTTGAAAGAGTCGGACGTAAATTCCGTATCCGGCGACTTGAAGAATGCCTTCAAGGACAAAGCCACCGAAAAAGAGCTGGCGAGACTCACCGAGCAGTCAACGTCTCCAGCGTCTGCGGAGGATCCCGAGAAGGCGCTCGAATCACACCTGGAAGGGCTGAATACGTATTTTGCAGAGAAGAAGCCGCAAAATGACGAACAATATGCAGCGTTACGTGCCCTGACCAAGGCCAACAATCAACATGTGGCTGCAAAAAACCATCACAACATGCTTGATAACGCACGATTTGAAAGCTCTTACACAAACCTGTCCCGCCTGGATCAGAACGGTGTATTGACCCAACTGCTGTCTGACTTGAATCCAAAGCATGTCGAAAGCAACGCCGAACGGATTACCGGGTTCATGGCCCAAGACCCCAAACTCAATGCGCTGATAAAGCATCTTCAATCGACCGAAGGTACCCTCGCCCGCGTTCGACTGGAACTCAAGGACGGGCCAGCCGATACCGTGGATATCGGCTCGAGAAACGGCACTATCACCAATGATGACCTGAGCAAAATGCTCGGCACTCGCGACAATATGCGGATCAAGGCCATCACTGTTTTCCACTCCGTCACTCAACCTGAAAGCTTCACCACGCCGACCCCACTGCTCAGTGCCAGCAGCAGCGCCTCCCTGAGCATCAGCAAGACACTTGGCAAAATCAATTTCAGCTATGGTGAAGATCAAAACGTCCCGAAAAGCTACACCCTGGATGGCGACATTGCCAGGACCGACGCTGGCACTAAAGCGCTGCTGACCGAGTTGAAAGACGCAGGCCTGCAGCTCAAGAGTTAAACAGACAGTACCTCGCATCAGGCGTGTATTCGCAGGAGTACACGCCTGATGTGGTCACCGACAATCGCTGATTTTTCCTTATTCGCTCATCCGGAGTACCTTGCCGTGCGCCCCTCTTTTTATTCGCTGGATTCGTTCAAACCGTTGCTGGAACTGAAGAACAACTGGCAGATCATTCGCGACGAACTATCGCATCTGCATGCACCTCTGCTTGACATCGACCGGACCGACAAGAGCCATGGTCAGGTCTTCACAGAACTCAACCAGCACTTGCTTTCGGGCGGTGACTACGGCTGGCTCAAGGGCTGGGGGCAGGCAGGTGGTAATCGCGATTGGGTGCAGTTTGCGCTACAGGTGCAGAACCAGCCGATCGAGGCCGCCCGTGCGTTTTTCCCCAAGACTCTCGACCTGCTCGGCGCCCTTGACGGGATCAAAGTGTGCTCCCTGGCGCGCCTGGCCGCTCACAGTTTCCTGACCTGCCACCGGCACCCGGAAATTTTCAGCGAGGGACTGCTACAGATGCACATCACCCTGAGCGCCGCGTCTGAAGGCAATTACGCGTACCTCAACGTCAACGGTGAGTTCCATCAGCATCGCCCGGGCGAGGCGGTGATCTTCGATGGCTCGCTCGATCATTTCGTGGTCAATGCCTCGAATGCCGAGCGCACGATCCTTTACCTTGAGTTCGACAAGGCCAGGATGGCGAGCCGTGGAGAGTTGGAGTAAGCCGCAAAAAACCGACGTCAGTTGCCGAACAAACCTACACGCAAACCGTCTGTTGCAGGCGCTCAGCCGGTTGACTGCCCTGCCCTCACTTCCTTTGCGCCCACCTGCCACGACTCATTCGTGATCGGGTGTGCAGCAACTGGCGCATGCGGTGCCGATGTTGCCGCGCGGTGGTTGTGATGTGATGGATGTGCTGGGGCAGCGGATTCGGGCGCGGGTCTGAGGAAAGCAAAAGATCGCAGCCCCAAACGAAAAAGCCCGGTCAAATGACCGGGCCTGGTTCCAGCGGTATATCAGTGCATGCTGGGGCTTGTGTCAGCGGCCCGCAGGATCCTGTCGGCAAATAGCCGCACTATCCAGAAAGCGGTCACGGCTGCATCGCTTTGCAGGTCCTGAGCAGTCGCATCACGCAAGAACAAGGTCTCCAGCCCATCGACATAGCGGTCGAGTTGAAAGTGTCCGCTGCCTTGCGTCGGTTGATCGAGCGTCGCATGCAAGCGCCCGAGCACCAGGTCGATCGCGTATTCGAACGCCTTGCGTTGCTCCGGCGAAAGGTAACCGCCACCCTGTACCAGACTCTTCCAGCTCACAGGCGCTTGGTCCTCGGTCTGCCTGTCTGCCATCACACGTCCTCCCGCTTGGTCGATTGAGGCAGTTTGGTGTAGGCGTTTTCGACACCCTGCAGATCGATGTTGTGGGTCTTGAGGTTCAGGCCTTCACTGTCGCTTTTGACGAAAGAGTACTTGCCATTCTCGGCACTGATGTTGTTCAGGTCGAGATTCCAGTTACCTTGCTGGCCGCCGTTGGTGCGCATGAAGGTGCCGAAATCCTTGACCTTGAAGTTATCGACATTCACGTTGGCATCGGCATTGAGCTGGAAGACCTTGTCATTGGCGCCCTGAGCGGTGCTGTTGGTGACGTTCAGGTTGGTGGTCTTGGCACCGCCGTCCTTCACGGTCAACGCATCCTCGCCGACATTGGTCCAGTGCACGTTATCAACGTTGACCGCCTTCTCGCTCGCCGCCTTGACGTGAACGCCATCTGCGCCGTTTTCACCAATCACAACGTTCTTCAAGGTGGCGCCCTCGGCCAGTTCGAACAGAGGTTTTTGCCCCTCGCTTTGACCGCCATCACCCAGGGCCGAGCCTGCGGTGAAGGTCTTGCCGCCACCGTCAAAGGTTTCGCCAGGACCGACCTTGATGGTCTCGTTGACCACTGTCGGATTGCTCGATGCGCTCGGGAAATCGATGTTTGAAGCCCCGCCAGTGCTTGAAGTCGCACTGGAGGACGGCGCCAGACCTGTAGCGTCAGTGCCAGCAGGCGCCAATGCACCGCCACCGTCGCCAGCAGTTCCGCTAACCGTAAGCGCTGCGCCCTCGGAACCACCGACCTCTGGAGCAGCACCGCTCCCTCCTCCGCCACCGGAAACCGGCGACGGGCTGCCGCCAGCCGAGACCAGCGAAGTGCCCTGGCCAGACGACGTATTGCCGCTTTTCGCAGCATCGCCGAAGGTTTCCGGGTGGCTATCCATGAACTGACTGATCAACTCCAGCAGCTCTTTCAGGTTGCCATCCTGACTGACCTGGCCGCCGCCGTCGGCGGTCGGCGATACCGAGTTTTTCAACGAGCTGTCACTGAGGCTCTTCATCAAGTTGTTGAGCAAGTCTTCAATGCTCTGGCTGTCACCTGAGCCACTGGTGCCGCCCACGCCCGAGCCACCACCCAACTCGTTGGTGCCGCCCAGCGAGTTGAGTTGATTGCCGCCGGCACCCGCACCGCCCGAGGCGTCGCTGCCCTTGCTCTGGTTCGAGCCTTCGGCATTATCGCCACCCAGAACCTTCTCGAAGAGTGCCAGCAAAACCTGCTTGAGTAGTTCTTTGTCCGCCGCCTCATCACCGCCTTGAGTCGCGCCCCTATCGGACGTACCGCCCTGACCGCTGCCCTGAACGTCGCTGTTGCCGCTCTTCAGCTTTTCCAGCAGATCGCTGATGGCACTGGAACCATCGCCACTCCCCATAGTGCCTGTGCCCTGTTGCCCTGAAGACGAATTGAGCAGCATTTCAGCCAGCAGGCCCGCCAGATCCTCCAGCGCCGAAGCACCGGACTGGCCGCCATTGGCGCCAGTCTGCCCCAGCCCGGTGTCGCCCTGAGCGCCGACACCATTGGCGCCGGAAGCACCTTGGCCAAGGTTTATTATGATATTCAAGTCCGCCATATTTTGAGCCTCATGTATAAGTAGCCAGTCATTGGATTTCGGCGCTCTAAACTTTGGTGGTTGGCGCGTCGCCAACACCGGAAGTACCGCCACTGCCCTGTCCTGGCGTGCCGAACGTTTCTGGATAGGTGTCCATGAGCTGACCGACCATCCCGAGCGTCTCCTGCGAGGTTCCCTCCTTGCTGATCTGACCACCACCATCGGCAGTCGGCGTTACCGACTTCGACAACGAGCTGCCACCGAGGCTTTTCATCAACGTATTGAGTAGCTCTTCAAGGCCCTGGCCACTGCCGGCTCCACTCGCCCCACCCGGGCTGGCACCACTCGCGCCACCCGCGCCATCGACGCCCTTGCTCTGACCGGTGCCGTCACCACTCTCACCACCTTGCAGTTGCTTGAGGAGCGCCTGGAGTAGCTGTTTGAGCAAATCCTGACTGGCTGCATCTTCACCGCCCTTGGTTTGGGAGGCATCGCTCTGACCGCTGTCCTGGGTGCCGCTCTTCAACTGATCCAGCAACTTGCTGAGGGCGTCCGAGCCAGCACCACTGCCGCTCCCGGTGCCACTGGCGCCTTGTTGTCCTGAGCCCTCGGACGACTTGAGCAGCAACTTGGACAGTGCCCCCACCAGGTCCTCCAGCGATGAACCACCGGATTGACCGCCACCCAGGCCGGTCTGGCCCAGCCCCGTGTCGCTCGTACCGCCAAGACCGCCCAGGCCGGATGTGCCCAATACACTTTGTGAAATACCTAAATCTGCCATGATCTGTAGCCTCGCTTTTGAGTGAATGGGATAGTTACTGATTGCAACCATCCCTCGCTAAGTGGCGCCGAATAACAGCCAGTTCCCTGTTATGGGCATTACGCCAACAGTCGCCCAAGGGAAGTACGGGTTTCCCGGACCTGCGCAATAAAACCGGTCACCCAATGGCAGAAGTGGTCTTCATTCAAATACTCAAGTTCGCGCTGAGTGCACAGACGTACCTCACCCTGATCAAGCGCGAGCCAGCAACCGCGCAAGGCAGAGATATCGAAGTTCAGATCAAGCAAGCGTTGCAGATTATCAGCACGTTTTTGTACGTTTCCGAGCCGACAGTGAAGGACGACATTTTCACTATGTTCCGGCAGTTCAATAACAGCCACTTGATTATCGTCACTGTCATAAAGTGCACATACTCCCTGTTGCAAAGCCAAGGGGAGACCCAACCGCTCACCCATCCGGTCGAGAAAGCGCTGAATAGTTTTATTGGAGTCCGCCATCTTTGATCCCTCTCATGTTAGCGCATGCCGGACACACGTCTGGCTCAGCTCATGAGTGGAAAAACAGTGGCATGTGGTTCCTTCTGGAATCGAGCCGGACTCAGTTTTTCAGACCTGCCAGTTCCAGCGCTTGAACCATTGGAAGCCCGGACCCAGTACAGCCCTGTCGAGCGCAGAAGGTGGTTTGGGGCGCGCGAGGGAGCCCCGAGAAGTAATGTTTCATTCGGATCAGGGTTGTCATTCCAACAGCGATTCAGCCCATCTGTTTTTCCATTGCAAGGCTAATCATGACCAGGCTGCAATTGGTCATCCTGTGCTGTCCGGGCAACGTTCGCCCTGGCCGCGGACATCGCCTGTTGGTGTACCAAGGCCCAGTCATAAAGTGATTGCAGGGCGACAATCAACTGCTGCCCAAGCTCGGTCAATTCATACTCCACTCGAGGTGGTATTGTCAGATACATCGTTCGATTGATCAGCCCATCCTGCTCCAGACCTTTGAGAGTCCGCGTCAGCATGCGTTGTGAAATGCCTGCGACCGCTTGATGGATTTCGTTGTAACGTATTGGTCTATGGACCAGCGCATCGACCACCTTCAGTGTCCACTTGTCGCCAATGCGCGCAAACAAATCAGTAAGTGAAAGGCACATCCCGGGCTCGTCATTACAGCCAATACTCATAACAATCCCTCTTGCAGACTTATGACAAAAACATGCAGCAGTGCAATCACCAACCCCTAATCCGGATGCACTGCGATGTTAACGTTATCTTCTATGAAAACAAAAATAAAGAGGACTTTATGAAACAACCCTCCAGCAGTCGTCCCCCCCATTCGGCATTCTGATTGTTGTTGGATCAGCTCTTGAGGTGCAGATCTGCGTCTTTCAACTCTTTCAATAGTTGTTTTTCGCTTGTCCTGGTTCTGGCGATATCGCCATCAAGGGTATAGCCCTTCGGCATACTCTCATCCGCACCGTAGAGGAAGTTGATCTTGCCAAGTGTCTTGGTGAGCGTCAGGGACGAGCTACTGGCGGCACTGATAAGTGGTGTCGGCGTGCTGAAGCTTTCCGGCTGGGTTACACCGTGAAGAACCATGATTGACTGGATACGCGTGTTGTCGCGGTTACCCAGCATCGTGGTCAGGTCACTATGAGTAATGGTGCCGTTCCTTGAGCCGATATCCACGGTATCGGCCGCTTTGTCCTTGAGTTCATGCCTGACGCGGGCGACCGTGCCGTTGGTGGATTGAAGGTGCCCGATAAGGGCCTTCAATTTCGGGTCTTTCTCCATGAATTCGCCGATACGTTCAGCATTGCTCACGACATGATTTGGATTCAAGCCGGACGCCAGTTGAGTCAAGAGGGTTTTCTCGTCCAGACGTGACAGGTTCGTGTAAGCACTTTCGAACATGGCGCCTGCGAGCTGGTTGTGATGCTCCTTGGCCGCGACATGCCGGTGGCCGGCCTTGGTCAGTGCGCGCAGAGCGGCATATTGGTCGTCATTCTCGGGTTGCTTGTTGGCAAAGTGTTTATCCAGCCCCTCCAGATGCGACTCAATGGCCTTGGCTGGATCTGCCGCCAACTCAGGCGCTTTCGACTGCTCGCTGAGCCGAGCCAGCTCTTTCTGAGCGGCTTTGTCCTTGAAGGCGCTTTTCAACGTGTCAGAGACTTTCACGATGTCCTCCTCTTTCAAGGGTTGTGCTTCCTCGAACTTGAAATTGACCATCTTGGAAGTTTTCGACTCCACACTCATCGATCCAATGAGTTCCGGCGTGGAGGCGGTACCCAGCCCCCCGGGAAGGGGGGCTTTTGCGCCACTGCCGGGAGCAGGGGCAGGCGGTGCGATTGTGCGTCCACCGGCGACTTGAGCACGAAGGAAAGCACTGGCGGTCGCTTTGTTCAAAAAGCGTGGACGGTTCATGCCCGACTCACTCACGGTAGCTTTATCCGAAGTCGATTTCATTGAATAGTCGCTGTAGTTCAGCAGGTTTACGCTGACGTTAGCCCCACCCATGACGCGGGCCGCGGCGTTCAAGGGTGTACTGTCGGCCGTACTGAGACCGACCCCGACACGTCCATCGACCCCGGCGGTGAGGTTTACGTCAACGTTGAAGCGTTTCGCCCGCTGTACCTCATGGGAAAAGCCACTTTTCATCAGCTCCATGGGGGTGATCTTGCCGTCGATCAAATGGTCGACGAACTGGTCGATATCTTCATTGGCAATCTTGAACTGCAGGCCATTACTCAGGGTACTCGTGGCCGTAGCGCTCAGACCTGCATCCATACGCACACCTGGTTGGAGTTCGCGATCGTTGCCTATCGGTTTGTTGTTGGCCTCCTTGTGTGTGAGCTTGCTCAGTATGTCCCGGCCCGCACCTACCCCAGCCGTACCCGAGAGGGCACCATCACGCGTCATATAGACAACGATGCCTTCTTTATCACGCAAGGCACCCATGGTATAGGTCCGTGCCGCGCCGACACCGCCGTTCGGGAAGGGGCCGAAGGGTTTACCGATCAGGCCGACGAAAGGGGTGGACAGGCTCGCGCCATAGCTGCGCTGTATGCTGATTTCATCATCGCCATGATCGAGCTGTTTCAACGCCGACTTGAGTGTGCCGGCCAATTCCTTTTGGGTGGTGCTGCCGGTGGCGGCCCGCAGGTTGGAACTGGTGGCGTGGTCGGTTTTGCTGAACCCTTTGATGAAGGCCTTGAGGCCGTCGTAGGTCGACTCCAGGCTGGCATGCCCACGGAAGCCCATGTCGGTGACCTGCTTGACCGGGTGCTCTTCGTACTGCACATCACGCAGTTGCAGCAAGCCGTCGCGATACTCCATGATTTGCGCGGTGCGCATCCGCGGTGACTCTGCCGGCTGGGATGGGTGCGGTGGTGTTTGGGCCTGGGCTTGCTTTTGTTCGTTTTCGATCTTGTCCACCAGATCGGACAAGTCCTTGAGGGCCACGACATCCAGCGCCAGGCGAGCCTTGGTCAGGGCCAGGTCGTCACTCGGATTGCGCCGACGACCCAGGGGAATCTCTTCCTTCTGGTGGGAAATCTTCATGCCCTTTTCTTCGAGCTTGCCCAGCAGTTCGCCGGTGGGGTTCTCCTCCGAAGGGCCGATCTTCTTCAGGGCGCCCTGCAGCTCCTGCATCAGGTTATGGTCGGAACTGTTGATGTTGAGCTTACGCGCGACATCGGACATGCCCATGCTCAGGGCCGTGCGTTTGGACGGCGGATTGAACTCCCCATGCTCATTGAGCAGACCTTTGGACTGCCCCAGATGCACGGTGCTCTTGCGCGCATGGTTTTCCAGCTCGCTGCGAAACCCCTCGAGCTGTTCAACCAGCTCCTTGCCTTCCGGGCCCAGGTCCAGCCGGGCGATCCGTGACTTGAGGTCTTCGCCCGTGGCCGGCAGCGGGGTGTTGGCGTCGGCGATGGCTTCCAGTTTTTTGATCACCTTGCCCTCGGCCTGGTAGACCTCGTTGAGACCGTCCCGGCCTTTGGCGGTATGCACCAGACTGTCGCCCGTGGCCTTCACCCAGCGCGGCATTTCCAGGGTGGGCTTGAACACATGGGCGGTGATGAATTCTTTGGTACTGACCCGGTTCTGCGTTTCCATTCCTCCCCGGCCCAGGGCACTGGCGGTGAACCGCGCCGTAAGACCGGTGCCAGGAATGCGCCTGGTTTTGACGCCATCATGGAGGCGCCCATGCAAATCGCCGAGGACATCCTTGCTTTCCGACGGTTCGACCGCTTTCCAGTCATGGTTGTTTTGCCGAGCCAGCGGTTTGTCGTCGCCATGCAACAGGGTGGCGTTCAATTGCTGGTCATCACCGGTGCGCAGCGAGCCCAGCGGTTCGTCGTCCGGTGTGGCAATCTTTTTCCATTGCGCTTCGGGACGCGGTTTCGCCTCGCTGGCCTGCCAGTCTTCCTTGTCCAGCTGGAAGGCTTCACCTTGATCGTTCAGGGCGAACAGGTCCGAATGCTGGTCCAGCGCCAGGGACTTGATCGAGCCATTCAGGCCCTCGGTGGTCAGCTCGGTCAGCGGGCCTTTTTTGTGGTGGGCGGTGAGTTTGCCGGTGTCGTCCAGGGCCACGAAGTGCTCCGGGTTGACCATGGCGAAGCTGGTGATGGTGCGCCCCTCCAGCCCGGCGATCGCGCTGCCGGCGCTCACTTGGGTGGTTTGGGTCGCCTGGGACAGCGCATAGTCACGACCGAAGGATTGCGCTGCCGGGGCCTGGCTCACGTCGAGCTTTTTCAGCGTGCCGTTCTGGAGCATGTAAGCCCGGCTGTCGAGGCCGATGCTCAGGTGGCTGACGTCCTTGATCTCGGTATGCCCCCAGGCACGGGTGGCCGCGTCCCAGCGTTGGACCTGCTGATTGTCCAGACCGACTTTGCCGAGACGGCCCAGGTCGAAGGTGTTGCTCGGGGTCGGTGTGACCCCGGGCAGGCCGCGGGTGTTGTTCAGGACCATGGCGTCGGTCAGGTTCCAGCCAGGCTTGAGCGAGCCGCTGGCGGTATCGACCGGCAGAGTATGGGTATGACCGGCCGGATCCTTGACCAGCGCATGCACCTTGCCCTGGTCGTCACTGATCAACGCCTGGGCCTGGTGGGTCACGCCCAGCTTGACGTCCGGGTGCGTGATTGCCTGCTCTGGCGTCAGCGGCAGTTCGCTGCGGTCGCCGCCCAATTGCTGGCGGTCGACATGGTACAGCCGGCCCTGGGTGTCGCTGAGCAACAGCGCGTCCTTGGTCAGGGCGATGCTGCTGGCGTCCGCGTCATCGGCGAGTTTCACGTCGATGCTGGCGGTGAGCGCCGTGACTGGAGTGGTGGTCAGATCGAGCAGCCCGAGGCTCTGTTTATCGTCCTTGACCTGGAGCAAGGCGGCTTCACCCTCACGGCTGACGGAGAAGGCCTTGATGTTATTGGCAGGATAGTGCCGAATATCTTGCGAACTCAGGTCGACCACCGCATCGGCGGTCAGGCCGTAGGTCTTGCCATCGCCCTGGGTGCTCAGGGCGCTGAAGGTCTGCCCGGCCAGCTGCGGATGCGCTTGCCAGCCCTTGGTGGCCGCGTCGAAGCGATAGAGTTTGTCGTCATGCAGGCGCAGTTGCTGGCCGTTGTGGTCTTCGTGGACGCCGGTCAACTGGCTGAACTGGGCCTTGCCGGGCGCGTCGAGGATCTCCTTGCCGATTTGAGTGTTGTGCCCGTACAGACCCAGGCTGCCGTTCTGATTACGCAGTTGCGGGGCGGCGTCGGTGAAATCCTTGAGGAATTGGTGGGCGTCGCTGGTCTGGCTGCTGCGCAGCAAGGTGGTCGCGGTGTCGGACTGCTTGAGATGAAGCAGGTTGCCCTTGTTATCCAGCAGCACGTGTTCGTGGCTATTGGCCCCGGACTCGCTGTGCAGGGCGACGAATGAGTTGTCAGCGGTCTTGAGTTTCGACTGGACGATGTCGGCCAGCGCTGGCGGGTCCATGCGCCCGACCTGCAACTGGCCCTCGCGGTCCAGGCTCAGGGGTCGTTTCGGGTCGTGGGTCCGCTCCAGCAGTTCGGTGCCATGGTTGAAGCGCCCGGCATGGCTGCGTGACAACTTGGGGCCCGGTTCATTGGCCAGCGGTCGTTCGCCGGTGGGTGCCAGTTGATCGCTGATCGAACGGCCGAAACCGTCGCCGCCCTGCAACCGTGCACCATCCCGGCGACTTTCCCTGAGCGCCGATTTGATCGCCTGTTCATCCTGCTCGGGGGTTTTGCCATCTTGCAGGCTGATGCCGTGCAGGTCGGTGTCTTCGCCGACTTCCTCGATCTCGCTGACGGTAGTGGCCGGGCTCTGTGAAGGGCTGGTCTTTTTATCGGCAGCGCTCTGTTCACCTTTCGCTGCCAGTTTGTTCGAGGCTTGCGGCTCTTCTTCTGCACTCCCTGATGTCGAGGGCTCATCGTTCGCCGGGCCCTGTGTCACTGGTTTTTTACCGTCCAGTTTCTCCTGCTGGCGCGCGCGCTCAAGCTGCGCGCCTAAGGAGTTGCGGCTGGCGGGTCTGGGGGCGGCGGGCGTGGCCATGGCTGGCGCTGGGGTTGCTGCGGCAGCGGTTGTGGTGGTGCCAGACGCCGCTGCCGAAGCATTGGGGCGGCTGCCTGAGGGGGTGCCGATATGCAGGAGTTTGCCGAGCTTTTTCCTGAAGCGTTTGCCGATGCTGCCCAGTGAGTGGGAGCTGCGCTGGGTCGGTTGTTCCGCTCGCTGATGAAATTCGCTGCTGCCGCCGGTTCGCTGTGCGGCATCCACGGAACTCGAACTGGACACCTGACCAAGGGGGGATAGCTTCATGTTTGTCTTCCTTAATTTTTATCCGTCAGCGCGGACAAGCCCCATCCTGGAGCGGTATTAGCGTTCAGCTCTATAAGTGACAGTTCAGCCAAGCCAGTTCCATAAAGACCTTAAAAAATGTTGTGTCACTCCCGAGTGAGGTCTTTTGGTCATACGTTAAGGTAAGAAAATGCTTGCTATAGCTATCCAGAAACATCTGCCCGGCAGTACCGGACAGAATATCGATAGCAGCGTTTGAACATATCGGTGAAGTGCTCTCCATAATCAGTGGCCCAAACCGACGGCAGAACGAGATCGCGTTCTTAATCGGTAGAGGCAAAGGGATTCCGCCCCTCACTATCAACTAATTCTGCAGAGAGTCTGATCTTAAGTGTTCTATCTGTAGATATAGCACTGTCAGAATTTGGAAGGGACGGAAGAACGACTATCGCCTTGGTTTCTGTATTGGAAACATCTGAGACTGCCCAGCGGCATTGCCCCCTCGCCATACCCGCTATAACTGCCAGGCTCAGGCGCTCGTCGAGAAGGTAACGAACTTCCAAAACAAGGCACTGGGCAATTTTCGGGTCGACTAGTCGTTAATAATTTGCGCTCGCACCTTTTTATTTTTCGGCAATGTAACAATCAGCGCATTAGCAGTAATGCCATTGGAAGCAACAGATGAGACATCCTTATACACCTTGCCCCCCTTGTCCAAAAAGTCGCCAAGCCTCATCTTAACCGCCACATGGTTCCTGGTCGAGTAACCCCGCACCGCGCTACGTGCTTGCGAGCCGACCATTACATTTAAAGACGGATCTTTCAAATCCGATGCATGCATTTGCCGCGGTAAATAGGCGTGTGCTTCACCCGGGGCAGCTCCGATGTACCGTGCGTTTGGGTTCGCTTGTAACTCTTCATGCAAAGCGATCCTTGCGCATGACTCAGGATTACCGGCCAGCTTTCCACCTTGCACATACTTTTTGTCCGTCGTTCGATAAAGCGGAGTATCTACGTTTAAGCCAAACCTTCGCATTGGATCGTGGATCTCAAGAAATCGCTCCCGTTCTGCAGAGGGGAGCTGATGGACAGACGTGAGAACATGACCACCACCGATGTGAACCCCCCCCCAGAACCTGAAGGTTGCCTTGGGCTAACCGGTGGGCTATATACGTTGTGGGAACTCGTTGTTCCGCAAATATTCCCCATACTCATCTACCTCACTGTACAAAACTATAAGTTTTTTTAATATTGCTGCCGACACTTAGAAGATCTTCAAAAACCCTACGCATCTCGACATTATTCACTTCAATCAGAGGAACTCGAGCATGTAGAACCCCGACTCCATCTTTACCCAAGCCTAATGTGAAAAACGGCTTTCTGAAGCTAAAACCATTCAGGCTTAACAAATCAATCAGAATCTCACTAGTCACCTTCTTAAGCGCACCAAGCTCAGCAACAAAATATATCCATCTAAATTTGTCTTGATACACCTTTATAGAAATTCCGCTTTCGAATTGGAAGCAATAGACCTCATCTTCATGCTGCTTGCTCGGCAAGCTAGACATACTATAGTCTCTAACCAACCCCTCAATCAGAAGATCAAATGCATTTTTCATAGCACACCTCAATAAAATACGCTGCTAAGTGGTCGATCAAGCTAAAATGGTTCCATCTATTTTGTGGAACACCGTCTCTGCAGTTGGAGTATTTTTAATACAGGAACAATGACAAGCATCAGCGATATACCCGCCTGTTGCTCGAAGCAGTACAGCGAAACGACTCGTTCGCAATACTCATATGTGGTTAAACAGGGCTTTTGGCATCCACCACAGGAAGGGAATCAGGTGGAGTGGGGAATCAGATCGATCTGTAGCGCGTCGCCATCAGGCTTGATCATGACGACAGAAAACGCTCCCAAAAAGGAAGGAAGGTATTATGTCGCGCATAAGAACGCCGATTTGTTAGATGTGTTTGCTCGCACGAACATCATCAATCAAAGCGGCGTTCTTGTACCTGTGTTGCCCGGGATTCCGTGAAGGACCAAAATAATGGCATTCGGTTCCTTCTGGAACCGAGCCAGATTCAGTGTTTCAGACCCGCCAGTTCCAACACCTGAGCCAGGAATTGCTCCAGTGCATCGCTGGAGCGCTGCTCGCAGGGCAGCGCATGCCAGATAACGAATGTATGCTGGCTATCAAGGCAAATATAATAACCATCGAAGGTTTCTACATCTTCAAAGCGGCGCTTCAACGTATCGGAAAAAAGGTTCGGTCGTTGCGCACTGTGCCGAATATTCAAGGCAATGCCCCAACCGACACCCTCCTCACGAAAGACAAGTTCTATACCGGGAGCCCATTGCCAGACACTGGCTCGTCCATCACCGACATGGGTAATGAAACTGTGTTGATCGGCACTTCGGATAATCACATCATTCATGCAGCAACACTCTACTGTAATCACTCTGTCCGTTGCGTAAAGCCGGTGACCACCAAACACTCAACTGCTGCTCATTAGACACGGGGCTTGCACAGTCAGACGAATGGCAGTTCGTTGTACCTATAGAGGAACACCCACTCAAAAGCAACTGACTCCCGATCAACAAAAAAGAAAAATAGTTAACTTTCATACTTATATCCCTTTACTTTCATCGCTCCTGCCACCCGCAATAGTAAGACTAATTATTGAAGCACCTGGACAGGCAACAACATGGAATCATGATTAATTAATCAACTTAATTATCTTTCTTCACAACGGCAATAATGACACTCTAGATGGTATTCTCGGCACACCAGAAACTGCAACAGGACGCAAGGCAATAAAAACTTCAGCAGACTCCCCGGGCTGCAACAAGGTATGCGGCCAGACCGTCACAGCAAGCGTCTGCGGCCCGGCACAGGATTGCTCTTCGAACTGAAGCGGCCGCTTGCCGATGTTGCGCACCACACCCACGGCAACACTGTAGTCGACTCCCGCGAACCACTGCCTCTTTTCAGGTCTGAATGCCAGGGGCTGATCGCTGACCTTGCAAAGATCCCGTACCTCCGCGCCAGAAGACAAGGCGTTGACCCCGGCGGGAATGCGCCCCTTGACCAACTCACCCAAGGCATTGGCCAGCTTGTCGCGCAGCTGGGCGTCCTTACCCGGCGATCTGGTGTGCGCCAGCGCCGCCGCCAACTGGGGTTTGTTCTCCGCTGCCAGGTAACGTGCCGGGTCCACTTGGTCGCCAATCAGCCTCGGGGTCAGGATGAACAGCCGCTCGCGTCGTGAGTTTTCCCGGCGTTTGGAGGAAAACAACGACCCCACCAGCGGCAGATCGCTCAGCAGTGGAACCTTGTCCTCATGATCGCCGCTTTCATCGACATGGAAGCCGCCGATGACCAGCGATCGATTCTCACTGATGACCGTCTGAGTACTGACACTGCTGCGTTTGATCCCTGGCGTGGTGCTGTTGGCGTTCTGTTCGATCTGACCATCTTCGATGTCGATGATCAACTGAAAGCGGTTCTGCGCGCCATTGGGTATGGTTCGCGGAATCACCTGCAAACTGGTGCCGGCGGTGACTGGTTGAATGTTCGCCACCCGCTCACCGGTGGCCGTGATATACACGGTCCGGCTGAAATCGATCACCGCCGGCTGGTTTTCCAGCGTCAGTACTGACGGATTGGCGATCACCGACGCCACACCCTGACCTTCCAGGGCCTGTATGTCGGCAAAGAAACGCTTGAAGTCGCTGATAAAGAGCGTCGACGTACCACCGGTCAACAAGGAACTGCCGAAACTGACTGCTCCTGCCTGGGCGTTCCAGCGCGACTCCAGACGCGATAACTGGGTGCGATCGATATCCAGAATCACCGCATCGATCTCCACCAGATTGCGTGAAACATCCAGCTGCTCGACCAGCTTCTCATAGACACTGTACTTCTGCGGGTCGTCATAAATCAGCAGCGCATTGTTACGCGAGTCAGCCACCACCTTTTTGTTGGACTTCCTTGCGGATGTGCCGACGGATCGAGGTTTGATCGTATCTCGCCCGCTCGCCAGGGTCTGAATTTTCTCCCGGGCCATGTCTGCCAGGCCTTGGTAGGCTTGTATGCTGTCTTGAAAACCCACCGGCGAAACAGGTATGCGTCGGCTGTCGAGCAGACCGTTAAGCATATTGGCCACGCCTGGAATCACCAGAGTCTGGTCGCGATAACGAACTTCCCGATCGTCCACCGAGGCATACCGCAAAGGGAACATCATAACCTGCTGTTTCTCTTCAGGCTTGACCTTCTCTTTGCTGAAGCCGCGGATAAATTCGACGTAACTCGAGGGGCCGCTGACCAGTACCACGCCTTCGTCAGGCAGCTCTCCCCAGCCGAAGCGTTTATCCAGCAAACCGATATCCGTCAGGGCCTGCTTCAAGTCGGGTGCAGCATCGGCGGAAATCTCCAGGCGCTGAGAAACCTGTTCGGCCTGAGGGCTCACATACAGCTTGCCGTTATAGAGAAACCACTGGAACTGATGCTCCAGCGCCAGCCGGTTGAGAAACTCTTCGGCATTGGCTGAACGTATCTTTGCGTTCACCACACCGTTAACCCCATGCATGCTCAACTTGACCCCGTACGACTCAGCGAAGTCGGCAAGCACTGTCGACAAGGGTGTTTCAACCGCTTCGTAGGCGTAGGCCGACTGGCGCCAGTCCTCCGGGACTCCCGCCATCGCCGGTAGCGCCAGGGCAGCCAGCAGGGATAACCAGCAAAGTCGCTTAAACATAAGGTCTTCCCATCAAGGTAGGTCGGTCCGGGCGTCGAGTCGCCGCAGGGGCTTGCGCGAGCAACGCTTGCCAGACATCGCGCTGATTGGCCAATGACTCCAGTGCACGGATGATGGCCGAGCTGTCATCGCTCATCAGGCGTTGCAAAAGACACAGTCGACGTTCCTGGGGATCGAGCGCCAATGCACCGACAAAGCGTCCAAGGCTGGGACCGCAAAGACGCAGTGCAGCCTCAAGCGAAGTATCGTCGCCACGCCACACCGTGCTGAGCATCGCGCAGCACAACACCCCTCCTCCGCGTCGCTGCAAAGACATCCGGGAGCTATCGACCGCCAGGCTCAGCGAATGCTCACCACTGTCCAGCCAACGCTCGACAGTCAGACTGAGCTCAGCGGATTTCATTGATGATTGCCTTGGCGAGGTTGTGCTTGACCACTACCTCCTGATTCGCCGCCCAGGAGGCGGTGGATGTCTGACGCATGGCGGTATTGAAGGCGTGCCAGTCATCCGGGGAAAGGCCATCCATCTCTACGGCTGATTTGTCCAACTGTTGTTGCGTGCGCTCGAAATTGCTATCGAGACGGTGTCGGATTGCTTCCAAAGAAAACATGGTGATACTCCTGGTTCTTGATTCTCTCATGAGTGGTACGGCGCCCACTTAGGTTCCATCGCATGTTCGACGGATCGAAACTCAAGCGCAGCTTTCGAGACGCTCTTGCTCTGGCAGAACCCAGCGCTGCAGGGCCTGCCAACTCAAATTGAAGTCACCGCTACTGGCCCGCAGGCTCAAACCATCGGCGGGCAATTGCGGGTCGGCGCGCACCGTCCAGTTCGAATGGCCAAGCACCGGCAAGCGCTCGGCGAGCACGTGTGCAAGGTCGGGATGACAATGCAGCACACTGGCTTCGTCATGCGGCTGAGCGGCCTTCAGATGGCGCAGCAAGGTATCGATCCGCGCAGGCTCCGGCACTTCAGCGAGTAACGTGCGCAAGGCTTCGTCGAGCAGCTGCCGAGCCGTTTCATTCAGCCCTTCCCACATCTGTTCGCGCTGCGCTCGCCAGTCGTCGAGCAATGCCTGTGCCTGCTCCCAAACTTGCGCCTGCGCTTGCTCAGCGGCAACCTCGCGCAACGCCCGCGCATCGGTGAGCGCGGCGTCGAGAATGCTTTTTGCCTGCTCTCGGGCAGCCTCCAGAACCTGGCCGGCCAGCAAACAATCGTCTATCTCTTCGCGGCGCAACAGTGACTCGCCAATGAGCTGGCAATCCCCAGCCAGTGTGAGTTTGCGAACGGCCAGCATGTCTGATCCCCTTACTCCATGACATTAAAGACGTGCCAACTGACCGCCTCCCACATTGCATCCAGTCTGGACAACGGCATCGCTGGCAATTTGATTCGCTCGACCGCCTCGACGGCTGCACGGGGAAATCCCAGACGCAGTTTTTCCCAACAGGGTTCTGCAACCCAGGCCTTGAGTAACAACAAACCTGCCTCCTCGGGCGGGTAATGGCGCCATCCTTCGGGCATCCAGTACCCTGGCTGCAAAGCCTTGGCCATGCGCCGACACCATGTATGACCGGCATCGTCCAGGGTCGGGCCCGACTCGCCACCGCCGCAGATGGCAACCGCCAGATCCAGGGCTCGTTGCCGGCCCTCCGGCGCAAGCTGGAGTAGACGCCATAAGGCTGGACGCGGTTTCTGCGCTGGCAGCGCCATAACATCCAGTTTGTGGCTTAGCCATGAATAGCGAATCTGGCCAACCGTTGTGCACAGCTCGGCATCCAGACCGATACGCGCTTGCAGACACCAGCTGGGATGGGCGTGCGACCATCCATAGGCCCACCAGCGCAACCAGTAGAGTGAAAGCTCGGCATTGGCTCCGACACTCATCGAGAATCACTCAAGGGTTCTTTGCCGGGCTTGAGTCGAGCCATCATGGTTTGGCGCCAGCGCGGGTTCAGCGCGAACAGCCCTATCAGAAACAGCAACAGCCCTACCGCGCTGAGCAGCATAATCAACTGCCAGAACTCCCACTGATCGCGAGTGATGACGAACAACCCGAAATTGACCATGTCCGGCTGCGCTTGATAGGTTTCAGCAGGCACAAAGATCACCGAGAGTTTCTTTTCATCGGCGCCCGCCATCCCCGGGATACTGCTGGCGACCATGCTGCGTATGCGCGGCACGACACTGTCCGGATCAAAATCCTCACGATGTTTGATAAACACCGCCGCGGAGGCTGGTTGCACCGGCTCTCCCGGCGCAATGCGCTCGGGCAGCACGACATGCACTCGCGCGACCACCACGCCATCGATCTGCGAAAGCGTGCGTTCCAGTTCTTGCGAGAGGGCATAGATATAGCGTGCCCGCTCCTCCAGCGGCGAGGAGATCACCCCTTCCTTGCGAAAAATATCGCCCAGGCTCGAATGCGAGTCGCGCGGCAGACCCACGGCACTGAGCACCCGGACTGCGCGCGAAATATCTTGCGCAGAAACCAGAACCGCCACACTGGTCTTGTCCACGCGCTTCTGTGCATCGATGTGCTTGTTCGACAACTCGGCAAGTACTTCATTGGCATCCTGTTCGGAAAGGCCACGATGCAGTTCCATGCGGTCGCCACAGGCCGCCATCGACATCGACAGCAGCAGGACGCTGGCCAGTCTCAATACTCTAAGACGCATATTCATGCCTATTGCAGACTGGTGAGTTTTTCCACGCTCTGTGCGGCTTTGCTGACGATTTTTGCGCTGAGCAAACTCTCCAGATAAAACGAGGACAACGAGCGGTTGGCCTTCATCGCGTCTTGCGGGTTGATGGACCTCGAGGCCCGATCCAGATCCCGTGCGGCCCGATCGCTGAAACGCTGTAGAGACAGCGAGGCCTGCGAAGCCGGTATGGCCACCTGATCGGCACTGGCCGGTTTCTCGACGGGCCGGTGCAAGGTCGCGTTGAACCAGGCGATGTCTGCCTTGGCAGGAGCACCGTCTGACGTTATTTCAGAACCGGATACCTCAGCATGACTACCTGTTATGCGTGCAATCGCCATCACGCTTCTCCTGCCAAGACATGGGTGTTGCCCTCAACCACGGGCGCTGGTGGATGACTGCTGGACCAGCACGGAAAGTACGTTGCCGGCCGCAATGCTGGCGTCGGTCTGCAGCGTATTGCCAGCGCCACCGTTCAGGAAATTCTGAGCGGAGTTCGGCATGTCTGCCGCCAGCGCATTACCTTGGGCATTGTCTTTGACCTGCCCCTTGATCATGTCGATGGCTTTCTGGAACTGCTCGCCTTCGGCACGGGACATGTAGGTATCGCCCTCGGACAATTCGCCCATCCAGTCCTTCGACTTGCCATCCGGCTTGCCGAACTCTTCCGGGTGCATGTCCATGAAGCGCGCCACTTCCTTGAGCACATCCTTGTCTTCAGGCTGGAACGCCACCTCTCCGCGCTTGTCGCGAACAGGATCGCCGGTCGGCTTGAGCAGATTGTCGAGTGTCTCTTCACCCAGATCGCCGAGCAAGGCCGACAGCAAGTCGTTCGTGTCCAGCGAGCCTGAAGCATTCTGCGTACTGTTGCTGTCGCTGTTGTCCACGCTCCCCCCAAGCATCTCCTGGATCAGACTCTCCAGCCCTTTGGCAAAGGCTTTCTTTTCATCGCCGCTGAGATAGTCATCCTCCTCCAACTCATCCTTCCAACCGTTCACACTGCCGGTGGCATCGTCAGGCTTTCCGAACTTTTCCGGATTCTTGTCCATATGTTCGGCGACCATGGTGACCAGCGGATTTTTCTTGTCGAATGTTGCACCGCTGCCTTTCTTTTCAAGTAAGACGTCGCTCAGTAAAGAGGCGATGCTACTGGCAGTATCGCTATTTTCACTGTCGAAATCGGCAACATTGAAGCTGCTGGTCAATGAAGCGGTACTAAACAAAGAAGAAATCATGTGTTCTGCTCCTTGAAAGTGCTGACCTTACAGCCCTACCCGTTTATACGGGCAGGGCTGTCGACAACTTAGTAGTTGATCGCTTTACCAGTTTGCTGCATAGCGTTCTGACTTTTAGTGGCCGAGTCCTGATAGGCACTGGAAATGCCGTTCACGGTATCGGTCATCATTTTGTTCGATTGCGCTTCAGCATTCATCGTAGTGGTCGCAGCAGCAGTTGCGTCCATCTTAGTCATTGCAGCCATCGAAGCGCCAAGGGAAGCACCACCAGCCATAATTATTACTCCTGATCATTGAAGGTTTTTTTGAACATCGACATGACATTCGCTTAATGAGTGGAGGTGCGTAGAAAATGGTTCCAATATTTCTCAGAGACAAAAAATTCCGATAGTCCTTGCCTGCATCATTAGCCATCGACCAAGTCGTCTGCTCGGGCCAGTGATCAATGCATGCCAAGGGAATTCCTGTCTTTCACGCCTATTGGTTGCGTCATAAGGGAGCATACGCACGGCCATATTCCGACTGATCCATCGGGGGCTCCAGAACTCCTCTAATGGGAGTTTGATAAACACCAGGTTTTAGAACCAAAACAGTGCATGAACGAATTGAGGCTATGCCTGGCAACCGCTCAGAGACGCACTACTCCTCCCATCCATTCGCTTGCAGAGGTGATGTCCAAAGCTTTCATGCGGTGGTAAAGGGTACGCTTGGGAATCCCCAGCTCGCTGACAACAGCCTCGATACATTTGGAATGGCGTGAAAGTGAATCCTGAATGAGCGCTTTCTCGAACGATCTCAATTGGGACCTCAGTAATACCGTACTTTCAACGCCGGCATGATGCTCGCCCTGCAAGGGCGAAACCCCCAGCACAAAGCGCTCTGCAGCACCCTTGAGCTCCCGGATATTACCCGGCCAGTGATGGTTGAGCAGTTGCTTGCGCAAATCGGCCGAGGCTTGAAGCACAGGCTTGGTGTGCTTGAATGCCGCGTCTAAGGTAAAGCGCTCGAACAAGGGCAATATCAAGTCGGGTCGCGAACGCAGCGTCGGAAGTTTGACGGTGATGACATTCAGCCGAAAATACAGGTCGCGACGGAATTTACCCTGTTCGACCAGCGTTTTCAGTGGGGTTTGCGTTGCCACAAGAACGCGCAGGTCCAAGGGGACGAAACGCGTCGAGCCCAGTCGCTCGATACCACGCATCTCCAGCACCCTGAGCAGTTTTGCCTGCAATAGCGGTGACATACTGTCAATCTCATCGAGAAACAATGTGCCTTTGTCGGAAGCCTCGATGTAACCGGATCGAGATTTATGCGCCCCTGTAAAAGCCCCTGCCATCACCCCGAACAACTCGCTTTCCGCCAATTGCTCAGGCACCGCGGCACAGTTCAGAGCGATAAATGACCCTGGACGTCCGGAAAGTTGATGGGCTCGCCGCGCCAACGTGTCTTTCCCGGTACCCGTCTCCCCTTCAAGAATCATATCCACTTTCAGGGGAGCGGCCGTTCGAATGAACGACTGTAGAGCCCCCCAGATGTCTAGTACTTCATGGACCTGTTGTGGATGGTTATTTTCCATAACGTCTCCCGCCATCCTTTTCATTAACCATGACAAAACTCCTGTGCCACCTGGGCCTTTTTATACGATCATGTGCTTTAGCTGCCGCAAGCCCCCCAGTTCTTTTATCATTCTTGGGTGCCCAGCGGGGAACATGATAAGCAAACTTCAATCGACATCCCAACCCCTCACAACAGATGCACTAACATAGTGCAGCAATGGCAATATTATCAACTCGCATAAAATCAGAGTCGAACCAAACACACCCTCCACCCCTCGAATCAATACGTCAATAAACCCGGCACTCTTGTTAGCGTCTTAAAATCCGAAAAACGAAAATTGTCTAACAAAACAAAACTGACCTCGTGCTGGACCGGCTCAACAAGTGTTAGCTTTTGTCAGTTTTTTTTAAATAGCCATGTGTCTTTCCTCCCGCATATTTCACTTAAATCGAGCCAGGGTCTGCGATCTCACGAACAATACTGTTCGTGACGGACAATCAACTGACGCGCGAGATAGTAACGCCCACATAATCGAATACCCTGACGCCAGAATCATCGACACTCATCATGAACTATACCCATTGAATGGTTGTATTTATCCAATTAACCAGAATAGGCAAATACTCTCTATGCCCGGCGTCGCGCCAGGTGTTCGAGCGGGAAGATTTCCCGACCGCACAATCAAAAGCAAGGGCTATGCCGATTTCCTTGATGTGTGGTCTTTTGGAGGATTAAGGCCCTAGCTTACGATTGATCATATCGATCAGTCATGGGGCCTGTTGCAGGCCCACCACAGAAGCACCTGGTACTCCTTTTTCTGGCCAGTGGGCCGGTCAAGGATGTGGATGGGAATCTGCAGAGCAGCAACAAGTCGTTGCCCTGATTTGCGTTAAACAGGGCGCAGAAACGCGCGATGGTTTCAAGGGCGATTCGCTCCCCCTGAGTGTGCAGTGCTGAATCCGGGGTGAGTTTTTATAGCGTACGGCTGCCATCGCTAGCAGGCTCGCTCCCACAAGGAAGCGTAGTACCTGTGGGAGCGAACCAGCTCGCGATGGATGATGACGCGGTCAAACGTCAGGCAAAAAAACGTCCCGAGTGGGCATTCAAGGCAATGCATTTGCCAGGCATCCCTCCTCTGGCGCCTGCAACCCCATGAACCGCCGCACTCTATGAGCCTCGGGCTGCTCGCGGATCGCCTGTGGCGAGGCGTCCAGCTGAATGTGGCCGTTTTCCATGAAGATCACCCGGTCAGAAATCGACAGGGCAAAATCCATCTCGTGGGTGACAATCAGCAGGGTCATGCCTTCGCGGGCCAGGTGGCTGATGACCGCGAGTACTTCGCCGACCAGCTCCGGATCCAGCGCCGAGGTCGGTTCGTCGAACAGCAGGATATCCGGGTCCATGGCCATGGCCCGGGCAATCGCCACGCGTTGTTGCTGGCCGCCGGACAGTTGATGCGGATATTTGTGGACGTGTGCCAACAGGCCGACCTTGTCGAGTAACTGGCAGGCGCGTTGTTCGCTCAACACACGACCGACACCGTGATAACGGGGAGCGAGGCTGATGTTGTCCAGCAGTGTGCGGTGCGGGAACAGGTTGAAGCTCTGGAACACCATGCCGATGCGCCGTACGCCCTGACGAATCCGACGGCTATCCGGTTTGTCCCAGGCATTGATGAAGCCCTCGCCGAACAAGAGGATTTCGCCCCGGTCGATGTGTTCCAGGCCATTGACCGTACGAATCAGCGAAGTCTTGCCGGAGCCGGACGGGCCGATGATCGAAATCACCTGGCCACTTTGCACCTTCAGGTCGATGCCCTTGAGCACATGATGATCGCCGTAGCGTTTGTGCACGCCCTGCAGTTGCAGGGCCGGGGCGGCGCCTTTGGATGGGGGCTTGAGCTTGCTCGATAGCACAGGTGCCAGGCTGTCACGCAGCGCTTGTGTCGAGGCGCTGTCGAGGGTTTGCGGTGTCCGCAGATTGAGCTCCAGATAGCGCTCCAGGCGCTGCAGGGCGAAACCGAACAGCGTGACGATCAGCACGTAGTACACGCCCACCGCCGCCAGGGTTTCCATCACCAGGAAGTTCTGCGCATACAGGCGCTGGCCGACGGTCAACAGTTCGGTCAATGAAATCACCGAGATCAACGAGGTCAGTTTGACCACCGTGATGTATTCGTTGATCAAGGTCGGCAGTGAGATACGAAATGCCTGGGGAATCACAATCAGCCGTTGCAGGCCGAACAGGCCGATACCCAGGGCGCGGCCGGCTTCCTTCTGGCCCTTGGCGACCGAGATCAGCCCGCCACGATGAATTTCAGCCATGTAGGCGGCCTCAGTGACCACCAGCGCCAACAGGCCGGAATAGAACGGTACCGACAGCACCGGCCCGGCACCGGGCAGCAACTGCGGCAGGTTGTAGATGAAAACCACCAGCACCAGCAGCGGAATGCTGCGAAAGAACCAGATGTAGAGTGACGCCGGCAGGCGCAGCCAGGGCGAGCCGGACAGCTTGGCTGACGCCAGGATGAAGCCCAGTAACATCCCCAGGAACCAGGCCAGGGCGCTCAGTTCGATGACGGTCAGGCTCGCCGCCCAGAAGTCAGTCTTGGAGAACAGCGAAATAAAGTAAGACCAGTCGAATTGCATAGACACCTCGTGCACGCCGCGCCCTCGACCGAGGGCGCGGCTTCAGCCATTACTCGGAGACCGGTTCCAGGTCGTATTTTTTGAGAATGGCGGCGTACTCACCGTTGGCTTTGCTGTCGGCCAGGGCCTTGACCAGCGCCTGATAGGTCGCCTCGGCGTCTTTCTTCACGTAGATGCCCAAGGTCTGCGGGTAAACCAGTTTCTGCGAGCTGACCACGACCCGCCCGTTGGTGCGCTGGGCGATCATGTGCGCGGCGCCGGCGATTTCCACCTGAGCCTGAATGTTCTTCGACAGCAGCGCCTGCGTCACTTCGGGGGCCGAGGGGTATTCGTTGACGGTGATCGCACCTTTGTTGTTGGGAACGCAGTAGTCGCTGGACAACTGGTTGAACTTGGCGACCCAGGTAGTGCCATGCTCCAGGCCGATCTTCAGGCCGCACAAGTCCTCGGGAACCTGCGGGCTCAACTCACTGCCCTTGGGCACCATGATCGCGGCGCCGGTATTGGCGTAGGCGATGGTGCGGGCCTGGAGCTGGCGCTCGGGGGTGATGTACATGCCGGAAATGATCGCGTCGTAATGCCCGGCGTTGAGGCCGTTGATCAGATTGGGAAACTTGGTGTCGACGAAATTGGCCTTGACGCTCATCGCCTTGGCCAGGGAGTGGGCCAACTCAGGATCGGAACCGACCACATTCTTGTCAGCGTCGTAGGACTCGAACGGCGGGTAGGTGATTTCCATACCGACCTTCAACACACCGGGGGTCGCGGTGCTGGCGAAGCCGGTGCTGGCGCAGAACAGGCCGGCGGCGAGCAGGCTCAGTTTGGTCAGGGCGTTGTGGCTTTTCATGGTGGGAAGCTCCGTGGGTTGTTTTTTTAGGAATGAGAGGTGGTGTTCTTCAGATGGCCGAAACTCGATGGTTTTCGGGCCCGGGACGGCAACTCAAGCTCGCCGCTCTCCACGCGTTTGCGCAGGTACTGGTAGGTCTGCAAGGCCTGGCTCCACATGTGCTCGCCAATCGCCAGCGCCTCGTATTCGCGGGTATCGCTGGCGAAGGCCGGCAGCGGCTTGATCAGCGTGTGATAGTCGCAGGCGTAGAACAGCGGGAAGCTGTAGCGCTCCTGGGCAACCTTGCGCACCCGGTGGGCAGTGGCGACAAAAGCACCTGCGGTCATGACTTCCAGCATGTCGCCGATGTTCACCACGAACGCGTCGGGTAGTGGCGGTGCGTCGATCCACTGCCCCTGATCATTGAGCACCTCCAGCCCCGGTTGATCGGCGTGCAGGATGGTGAAGCACTCGTAGTCGGTATGCGCGCCGATGCCCGGTGCATCGACGACATCGGCGTCAAAGGGGTAATGGATCAGCCGCAATTTGGAGGGTGGGCGAGTCACCAGCGCGTCGAAATAGCCCTCCTCCAGCCCGAGGGCCAGGGCGAAGCCATCGAACAGCCGGCGGCCTAACGCGAACACCGCCTGATAGTAGTTCTGTACCGCGCTCTGGAAACCCGGCACGTCGGGCCAGTGGTTCGGCCCCAGCAGCGGTGTACGGTTGAGGAACAGCGGGTCATCCGCTGGCACTTCGAAGCCGATATCGAACGCTTCTTTGTGATCCGGCTTGCCCTTTGAATAGACCTCCTCGCCTTCGGGCACGAAGCCCTTGTGGCTTTCCGAGGCGCCGATGTAGTGGCGCATCTTGGCGTCCAGCGGTTGCGCAAAATAATCCCTGGCCGCCTGGCGCAAGCCCTCGATCAGCGCCGGATCGATGCCGTGCCCGGTGATGTACAGAAAGCCCACATCGCTGGCGGCGCGGCCCAGTTGCTCGGCCACGGCCAGGCGGTGCTCCAGTTCGATGCTGAAGAGCCCGGCGATGTTCACCACCGGAATGCTGTTGAAGTTGGCTTGGGTTGGCGAGGTGTTACGCATGGCGGGCTCCTTCACGGGTGAAACGGTCGAAGTGTTCGCGCTCGGTCCGGGCCATCCACTGGTTCAAGGTCCAGAGGTCGGCCACCGGCATGTTGGTGAAGGGCAAGTGATGCAGATAACCGTCGGCACCGAACTCCGGGGTCAAGGTGCTGACCGGGTAGCCACGTTCGCGCTGAGCGGTCCAGACGGCCTCCCAGTGGCGCTGATGAAACGCCAATTCACGGGCATATTCCGGGGCGGCGGGATGAGGGACTTGCGGGCCTTGGTCGTAGCCGACCCGAGCCTGGATGTGATGCACGCGTGCGACGAAGGCCGAAAGATCGTCGGCCGGATCGTCCAGCAGTCGCTCACAGCACACCACCCAGTGGCTGATGTCACTGGTGAAACGCAGGCCCGGCAGTTGGCGGATCAGCTCCAGGGTCACCCAAGGGCTGTAAAGGGAACGGGCGCGATGCGTCTCGAAACTGCAGAACACGCCATGCCTGGCGGCCAGTTCCATGGCCTGGCCGAAAAATTCGACCTGCAATGCCTGCGGCCAGCGGTCGTTGCCTGCCAGCAGATTGACGAAACGTGGGGTCAGCTCCGAGGCCCAGCCCAGTTTGCGATCAATGTCGGCCAAGTGCTGGGTGGGCGTGGCGTTCTGGTCGGGCAATACATCGTAGGCACTGAACAGTGTGCAGATGTAGGGAACTTGATTACTGCGCAGGAAAGCGCCGAACTCGCCACGCTCATCGGCCTGCAATGGCAGGCGTGCTTCGAGGCCATCGAAGCCAGCGGCGAGCAGTTCATCCAGGGCCTGTGCCTTGCTGGCGGTATAGCCCCATAACGTGCGGAAAATTTCTAGCTTCATGCATTCCTCTCGGCTGCGTCAGGCCACCCGCTGTTTGGGCTGGCGTTACTGGGCAGTCGAAAGAAGTTGCTGCTGGCCGCTGCTCTGATGGCTGCGGTCCCGTGTGACGAATCCTAAGGCTATGGCGACAAGCGATTGAATAGGCTGCAGCAAATAGTTAGTTCAGAAATTCATGAACTAACGATGCCGGATTTTCTCGCGTTGTGTAAGCCGCAATGCGATCCGTAGCAGCTGTCGAGCCTGCGAGGCTGCGTTCGGCTGCGAAGCAGTCGTGAATCCGGCTGATGCGGTCTACCTGACACACCGCGAGTTCTGGTTTTACGACTGCTGCGCAGCCGAACGCAGCCTCGCAGGCTCGACAGCTGCTACCAAGCGTGCGCCCGATGCGGATGGGCACGAACCAGAACAGAGCACAGCGACGCAGCCATTCCCGCGACTGGTGCGTTGCTCGTCTGTTCTGCCTTCGTCATTGAATGCAATCCGCCTTCCACCGGCTGACCTGCCGTCGAACGCAAAGGCTGGCAAACAACTTGCTTAGGCTTTTTGATCAGGCTTGAGCCATCAACACCGATGGTTTGGCAAACATCTCGGACAACGGCGTCCGCTCCCCTGCACATTGCGGCAGGAGAGCGTGCGCCGTTTTTGCTTTCATCCCGGCATCAGAAGGAAATCCTCATGTCCGCTCAAGGAATGCACCCACCGGGTCACGCCATCGTTCATCTGCGCAGCGATGGCGGCACATCGCACCCGGCCGGCACATCATTCGCCAAAGCCTTGTTCGAACCTGGCAGAGCCCTGCTCGAACGCAGCAGGATCGGCTTCTGGCTACCGCTCGGATTAGCCCTCGGCGCCTGTGGTCTCGCACTGGCCGAACAGCCCGCAAGCGCATTGGCCCTGATACCTGGCGTGCTGTACCTGGGATGCGCCTGGCAGCTTCGCGAGCGTCATCAACGCCAGCTGCAGACATTCTGGGATACGGAACTGGCACAACTGCTGCGCAGCTCCCGGGATACCGACCCTGCGACGCTGCTGGTGGCCGCCAGCCTGCAACTGCGCAACAACGAACGCTTGCGCAGCGAAGTACAGTTCGCCAGCCGTGCCCTGGAGCAGATGGCCCAACAGGCCCGCGACCAAGGAGCGGAACAGAGCCAACGCATCGCGATGATCGCCGCCGCCAGCGAACAGATCGATCAGACCCTGCACAGCATCGATGCCTTGGCCAAGGGCGCGCTGGCAGCCTTCGCCAACGCTCACACTCAGAGCGAAACCGGTTGCCTGGAGGCGCGCTCAGTGGGTGACAGCATGCGCGCCATTCAGCACCGCCTGGGCAATACCGCACACGCCGTGGAAGCGTTGCTGCAGCGCACGACCGCCGTGGAAAGCACGGTCAACAGCATTCAGGCATTGGCCAAACAGACCCAGTTGCTGGCACTCAATGCCTCCATCGAGGCAGCCCGCGCCGGCGAGCACGGGCGCGGTTTTGCCGTGGTCGCCGATGAGGTCCGCAGTCTGGCCCAGGCCACCGACCGGGCGACCCACGAAATCACCAGCGCCGCGACGGCGATCGCCATGGCCGTGCGCCAGGTGGATGGCGAGGTCAAGGAACACCGCGACCTGCTGGCCGCCGGGAGTCAGCAGAGCGAGCAGCTCGCCGCCAACCTCGACGACCTGGCGCAACATAGCCAGATCAATCTGCAACACCTCGGCGCCATGCAACAGGCGCTCAGCGAGCATCAGCTAGCCAATCATGCCCTCAGCGAACAGTTGCAACAGGTCAATGGCGCGGTACAGGAACAGAGCACGCAAACCAATGCGCTGCACGACCTGACCCGTTATCTCAACCAGCTCACCGTCGGAAGCCGCCCATGAATCCAGCACTCGCCACAGCATTCGACGATGGGCCATCCCGCCAAGTCCGTCTGCCGCAGGGTGACACCAGACTAAGGCAGGCGCTGTTGCTCGGTCTCGACCTGCTGCAAGGACTACAGCAGCATCGCGGTCTCGGCGGACAAGTCACCCGCGAGGCGCAACAACGTTGCCAGGCATTGGGGCACGCGCTCGACCAACGCTGGAGGGAGTGGCCGTATTCCGCACAGTGCCAGGCCTGGAGCGCGTTACGCCGCGACCCGGCGGATTTCGATGGCCATTGCCGATTGCTGCAGGACCTGCTCGGCGCCATCCAGCACCTCGAGCTGCAACGCTGTGCGCTCAGCCTGGCGCGCCCGAGCATCGCCGCGCGCTGCTGGGAACTTGAAGAACTGGGACGACTGCGCGGGCTGTCGGTACGCGCCGCCGCGCATCGAAGTTGCCCGTTGGAGATGCTGATTCAATTGCAGTACCTGCACGAACGCTTGCTCAAGCACGCTCCCCATTCGCTGCACACTGCGCTCGAACAACTGCAACGCTGCCTGATTGGTACAACCACCGTGTCGATCACTCCGGCGCAGTGCTACGCCCTCCTCACCCCATTGCTCGACGAACGCCTGGACGCTATCCGCCGGGATCTGGATTGAGGCTGCCGTCACCAGAACAGAGATCCGCAACAGCTCGTTCCTTTACCGTAGATTCGCTACTATGTTTGCACCGCTTTCCTTGTCGGCGGATTTCTTCACTCTGGAGCCCGAATGCCTAGTCAAAAGGACATCGCCGCCGAAAGCGGCGCACCGATGATTCCTGAACAGCGCCGTGAATTGATGCTGCGCCAGCTGCGCAAGCATCAGGTGCTGAGCGTTCATCAACTGATGGAAATGTTCGACTGCTCGCACATGACCATTCGCCGCGATATCGCGCTGCTTGAACAGGAAGGCCGTGCTTACTCGGTCACTGGCGGCGTGCGAATTGCCAGCCAGCTCCACAGCGAGCCCAGTCATCAGTTCAAGGCGGTGGTCGAGTTGCCGCAGAAGCAGGCGATGGCCAAGCTGGCCGCGCGACTACTGCATGCCGATATGACGGTTTATCTGGATGCGGGGACCAGCACACTGGAAATCGTCCCGTACATCAAGGCGCTGTCGGGAATGACCGTGGTGACCAACGACTTCGGGATTGTCCAGGCGTTGATCGATGCGCCCCATGTCACGGTGATTCACACCGGCGGGCAACTGGATCATTCGAATCAATCGTGCGTGGGTGGGCTGGCGGTGGCCACCTTGCGTCAGATCGTCACCGATATCGCTTTCATTTCCACCAGCTCCTGGGATTTGCGTCGCGGCCTCACCACGCCGTCGGCGCTGAAGGTGGAGGTCAAGCAAGTCGCGATGCAATCGGCCTCGCAAGTGGTGCTGGTGGCCAGCAGTTCGAAGTACGGCACGTTCAGCATGTACCGGATCGCCGGGCTCGAGCAGTTCGACATCATCCTCAGCGACGACGCACTGACCCCTGCCGCGGCCGATAGCATCCGCAAGCAGGGTGTCGAACTGCTGTTGCCCTCTGATAACAACCTGTAAGGCGTTAGCGCGCCTTCCAGTCCCGCAGCCACTGCAAGCCGGCCGTCGTGTTGCCACGGGGCCGGTATTCGCACCCTACCCAGCCGTCATAACCCAACTGGTCGATCAACTCGAACAGATAGGGATAGTTGACTTCACCCAGGTCTGGCTCGTGTCGATCCGGTACGCCGGCGATCTGGATATGACCGATACCGGCGAAGTCCCGACGCAGTTTAGTCGCCAGGTCACCTTCGACGATCTGGCAGTGGTAGCAGTCGAACTGAACCTTCAGGTTACTGGCGCCCACTTCCTTGCAGATGGCCTGGGCCTGATCCTGGCGGTTGAGGAAAAAGCCCGGCATGTCGCGCGTGTTGATCGGTTCCAGCAGGACGGTGACACCGACCTTGGCGGCCTGCGCGGCGGCGTACGCCAGGTTCTCCAGGTACACGCCGTGATGCCGTGGGCGATCGCTTTCCGACGGCAGCAACCCGGCCATCACATGGATGCGCGAGTTGCCCAGCACCGCCGCGTATTCCAGCGCGCGATCGAAACCGCTGCGAAATTCACTCTCCCGGCCCGGCAACGACACCGTGCCCCGCTCACCCGCCGCCCAATCGCCGGGCGGGGCGTTGAACAGCGCCTGCACCAGGCCGTTGTCGCTCAGGCGTTGTTTGAGTTCCTGGGCGCTGTAGTCGTAGGGGAACAAGTATTCCACCGCTTCAAAACCATCGGCGGCAGCGGCGGCAAAGCGATCCAGAAACTCATGTTCCGGATAGAGCATGCTGAGGTTGGCAGCAAAACGAGGCATGGTAGCTCCTATGTATGTTTTTTGTAGGAGCCAGGCTTGCCGGCGAAGGCGCTCTTAAAGGCGCCTTCGCCGGCAAGCCTGGCTCCTACAAGTCGACAGTTCGTTAGACAAACGGCCAGATCAGCAAGGTAATACCGAAACCCAGCGTGCCGAGCAAGGTGGTCAGCACGGTCCAGGTACGCAGGCCGTCGGCCACATTCAGCCCGGACAGCTTGGTGAAGATCCAGTAACCGGCGTCGTTGATATGGGACATGGCCAACCCGCCACCGCCCATGGCCAGGCACAGCAACGCCATGTGATTCGCGGTGAGGTTGAGGGTCGCTATCAGCGGGCTGATGATGCCGGCAGTGGTCACCAACGCCACCGTGGTCGAACCCTGAACCGCACGCAGCAGCATGGTCAGCAGAAAGCCCAGCGCGAGGACCGGCAGGCCGGTGGTGCGCAGCAAATCGGAGACCACTGCGCCGATGCCGGTATCCACCAACACCTTGCCGAATACACCACCGGCACCGGCAATCAGAATCACCATGGCCACGCCTGGCAAGGCCGAACCGATCACGTCAGACACCTGGGTACGGCTCCAGCCTCGACGCGAACCCAGCAACCAGGCACACAGCAAGGTGTCGATCAGCAGCGCCACCAATGGCGCACCGAGCACAGTCATGATGCCGCGCAGCACCGAGTCGGCAGGCAGCAACGAGTTGGACAGCGTTCCCAGCAGAATCAGAATGATCGGCAGTGCGATCAGGCTGACGATCATGCCAAAACCCGGCGCGGGTGCTGGCGGCAACTTGGAAACGATCGCGCTGGTGGCTTCTTCCAGGCCCATGTGCGACGCGGCGACGGCGGCTCGTTCAGCGCTCTTTCCGTTGCCATTGGCCCAGGCGACCAAGTCTTCGTTGGTGACATGCGGGCCATAGACTTCGGCGCGGATATCGTCGGTCATCGGGTACACCCGACGGGTCATGCGCCCGGCCACGCGGTAGCCGACATAGCAGAGGAACGCCGTGATCGGCAGACCGAACATCAGCACCCGGCCAAGGTCGGCACCCAACTGACTGGCAGCGGCCACCGCGCCGGGGTGTGGCGGCAGGAAGGCGTGTACGGTCAGCAACGCAGCACACATCGGCAGCGCAAACACCAACAGCGGCTTGCGTGCACTGCGAGCAACGCCATAGGCCAGCGGCATCAGGATGATCACACCGACCTCGAAGAACACCGGCACCCCGACCATGAACCCGGCAATCGTCAGCGCCAGCGGCGTGCGTCGATTGCCGAAACAGCTGATCAGCGTCTTGGCCAGCGCCTCGGCACCACCGGAGAGCTCGATGATCCGCCCGATCATCGCGCCCAGGGCAATGATGATCGCGATGTGACCCAGGGTCTTGCCCATGCCGCCTTCGATGGTGGCGACCAGGTCGGCCGGTTTCACCCCGGCCACCAGCGCCACCAGAATGCTCACCAGCATCAACGCCACGAAAGGCTGGAACTTGTACTTGAGCACCAAAAACAACAACAGAGCGATCCCTAGCCCCGCGGTAACCATCAGGATTAACGGGCTCATTTCACAAGCCCTCCGCGCCGGGCGAACACAAGGGTGCTGCAACCGGGTCTGAAAATGCCGCAGTGAAGGTGAGTCATGCCTGGATGTCCTCTTGTTATTGTATTTTTCAGGCAAGCCGGGGTCGTGGGAGTCGCTGCGCGTCTCCCGAACAGGGCCTGCTTTATCGGTCTATCGTGTTAAAAAACTTCAGCGCACTACCAGTGCACGCCGAAGGCCGCTCGCAGCTCGTCCAGTGCTACCTGATCGAGCGGTTCGGGCTTGGGATTGCTCATCAGCCACAACCGCGCGGTTTCCTCGAGTTCTTCCAGGGCGTAACTGGCTCTGGACACCGAACTCTCCCAGACCACCGGCCCCAGCCGTTCGAGCATCACGCCGCGAACGCTGTTGGCCAGTTGCGCGACCTGTTCAGCCACCTTTGGCGAGCCGGGACGCTGGTAGCTGATCAACGGGATATGCCCGACTTTCATCACCTGATACGGCGTCAATGGCGGCAGGATATCGTTCGGCTGCCAGACACCCGCCAGGGTTAACGCCACCAGATGAGTGGAATGGGTGTGCACCACACCACCGACACTCGGGTTGCGGTCGTAGACCTGGCGATGCAGTGCCAATGTCTTCGACGGTTTGTCACCGGAGACCCATTCACCGGCCAGATTGACCTTGGCGATGGTCGCCGGATCGAGGCGGCCGAGGCAGACATCGGTCGGCGTGATCAGCCAGCCGTCGTCCAGCCGTGCGCTGATATTGCCGGCGCTGCCGACGGTGTAACCGCGCTCATAAAGGCTGCGGCCCACGTCGCAGATTTCTTCGCGCAAGGCGTTTTCATTACTCACGAAACACCCTCCGCCAGTTGCTTCAAGGCTTTGCTGAAAAAATCCCGACCACCGAAGTTGCCTGATTTGAGCGCCAGGGCCAGAGGCTCATCGGTGCTGCTGACGGTCGCCGGCACACCCGGATCGATCTGCGCGCCAATTTGCAGCAGTTGCACTCCCAGCGCCTGAACCACCGCGCCCGAGGTTTCACCACCGGCGATCACAAAGCGCCGCACGCCGCTCTGACGCAGGCCTTGGGCAATTTCGCCAAAGGCGTTTTCCACCAGACTGCCGGCCTGTTCGACGCCGAGCTTTTGTTGCACCGCCTTGACCTCGTCCGGTGAGCTGGTGGCGTAGATCAATACGGTTTGTTCATTGTTCTTGGCGAAGGCCAGAGCCTGGGCCACCACGGGTTCGCCAGCCGCCAGGGCCAACGGATCAATCCGCAGCGCGGGTCGACCAGCTTCGAGCCAGGCTGCGACTTGGCCATTGGTGGCGATCGAAGCGCTACCGGCCAACACCACTTCACCACCGGCCACCGCCGGGAGTTTCGAGGCATCGAGGTCGCGCAATTTACCGGCGCGACGGAAGTTTTCCGGCAAGCCCAAGGCCAGCCCCGAGCCGCCAGTCAACAACGGCAAGTCGGCACAGGCGGTGCCGAGGGTGTACAGATCCTGGTCCGACAAGGCATCGGCAATCGCCATGCCGATACCTTGAGCCCGCAGTTCGGCGATGCGCCCGCGCACCTTTTCGGCCCCTTGGGCAATGGTGTCGTAGCGCAACAAGCCGACGTTCAGATGGGTCTGCGACTGCAGCACCCGCACCAGGTTGGCATCGGTCATCGGCGTCAGCGGGTGATGCTGCATGCCCGACTCGCTGAGCAGTTGATCCTGGACGAACAAGTGGCCGCGAAAGATCGTCCGGCCATTTTCCGGGAACGCCGGGCACGCCAGGGTAAAGTCGCTGCCCAGCGCCGCCAGCAGTGCTTCGCTGACCTGGCCGATATTGCCGGCCCCGGTGGAATCGAACGTCGAGCAGTACTTGAAGAAGATTTGCTCGCAGCCTTGCTCACGCAACCAGGCCAGCGCGGCGAGGGACTGCTCGACCGCTTCGGCGACTGGAATGGTGCGCGATTTCAGGGCGATGACGATCGCATCGGCATCGAGCCCGGCCGCCACTTCGCTGCTCGGAATGCCGATGCTTTGCACGGTGCGCATACCGCCGCGCACCAGCATGTTGGCAAGGTCCGTGGCACCGGTGAAATCGTCGGCGATGCAGCCCAGCAATGGGCGTGCAGGGGTTGTGTTCATTGGGCGTTCCTCAAACCGGCTCGGTCTTGGCAGTCGGCAACTCGATGCCGGGGAAAATCTTGATCACTGCCGAGTCGTCCTCACGCCCGAAGCCGGCACTGGAAGCCTGCATGAACATCTGGTGAGCGGTGGCCGACAGCGGCAGCGGGAATTTGCTGGCCCGTGCGGTATCCAGCACCAGGCCCAGGTCCTTGACGAAAATATCCACCGCGGACAATGGCGTGTAATCGGCCTTGAGAATGTGCGGCACGCGGTTTTCGAACATCCAGGAATTGCCGGCGCTGTGGGTGATCACTTCGTAAAGCGCGTCGGCATCGACCCCTTCACGAAGGCCCAGCGCCATGGCTTCGGCGGAAGCGGCGATGTGCACCCCGGCGAGCAGCTGGTTGATGATCTTGACCTTGGAACCCAGGCCATGGCTGTCGCCCAGGCGATAAACCTTGCCGGCCATGCCTGCCAGGACGGCTTCGGCCTTGGCGTAAGCATCGGCCGGGCCAGACGTCATCATGGTCATTTCACCGGCAGCCGCCTTGGCTGCGCCACCGGAGATCGGGGCATCCAGATACAGCAAGCCCTGGGCGGTCAGGCGCTGGCCCAGGTCGACGGCGTAGGTCGGGGCCACGGTGGCGCAACCGATCACCAGGCTGCCAGGGCGCAACGCAGCGACGGCGCCACCCTCGCCAAACAATACGGTTTCGGTCTGCTCGGCGTTCACCACCACGGTAATGATCACGTCGCACGCCGCGGCCATCTGCGCGGGCGAAGAACACGCCACGCCGCCCTCCCCGGCAAACTGTTCAGTCACCTGCGCACGCACATCACAGGCATGCACATTGAAATCACTGCGCAACAGAGAGCGGGCAATGCCCAACCCCATCGCGCCCAGACCGACAACACCGACAACACCGACATTCTTGTTATTCATGGGGTACTCCTGAGGGAAGCAACGGCCTGTTCCACGCCGGTAAAGCGCAGGCGGCGGGCCGCGATGTAGAGATGGGCACCGGCGGCATGGCCAGCGGATCGCCCAACACAGTGGCAGCTACGATCGCTTGGCACTGGTTGAGCAGATAATCCATCAATGAACAGATTATGTGAAGTATTTTTTTAAAATAACATTTTTTAACATCGACTCAGGTGCATCGATAGCCGCGACGCGCTTTTTTGTAGCAGCTGTCGAGCTCGCGAGGCTGCGTTCGGCTGCGCAGCAGTCGTAAAACCAGAACTCGCGGTGCATCAGGCAAACCACGTCAGCCGGATTCACGACGGCTGCGCCGCCGAACGCAGCCTCGCAGGCTCGACAGCTGCTACGGGTCGCGTTCACGCAAGTGAAAAAGTCAGATTGCCATCAGGCCGCCTTGCAAAAACACCATGACCGTCTAAGTTCAAAACTAGCTCTACAGGCGTAACCAAACCGTACATAAACCAGCCCCTCAGGCGAGAGAATCTATTGATCTAAAACCGACCAGACGCTGCTTTTAATTATTGACACGGAATCAGTCATAACAAAAAAGAGGGATGCTTGATGAAGCGCAGCCATGGGTATCGTGCGTTCTCGCAAAAGGGGCCGGCCGGACATTTCTGGTTGTCACTGCTTTGCTTCTCAGGCCTGGTGATCGTCAGTTTTCTGTTGTTCGAACAACAGATCCAGGACTTCCTGACCCATCTCAACCTGTACTTGCCCTCCACACCCACCCAGAAACTCAACCTGGCACTGCTGCTGATCGCCCTGCTCGCGCTGGATGTGGTGCTGCCGGTGCCGTCGAGCATGGTCGCGCTGCTGGCCGTGGCCATGCTCGGCGGTGTGGGCGGTTACCTGGTGATCTTCATTGGCCTGTGCCTGGGAGCCGGGCTGGGTTATGCGCTGGGGGCCGGCTACTTTCGTCTGCTGTCCGGTCGTTTGGGCCTGCATCAGCGCCAACCGGGGCAGTTGGCATATAAGCTGGGCACGCTATCGTTGATCTGCCTGCGCGGCGTGCCGGTATTGGCCGAAACTTCGGTGGTGGCCGCCGGGATGCAACGTTATCCGCTGCCGGCGTTCGTATTGGTCACCACCCTGGCCAATGCCGGTCTGGCACTGGCCTACAGCGCCATCGGCACCTTTCTCGTCGAGCAGAACGCGCTGTTGGTGACTATCCTCGCCAGCATGGTGTTGCCTGGGTTGTTTATCGCCGGGTTCAGCCTGTTCAAGAGCTTGCGCAGACACGACACAGCGCAACCGCTGCACGGGCGTTTCAAGGTCAATTACGACTACCCGGTGCTGTTCACCGATCACTTGTTCGATCCGGCCAATCCCTGCCTGCACCAGCAGCTCACCTTCCGGCACAGAGGGCCGGTGACGGTACTGGTATTCGCCGATGAACAACTGCTGCAAAGCGCCCCGCAATTGCTGGAACAGATCGACGCCTACTTTGCCGCCCATGCGGCGGACCTGCACTTGCAGGCCGCGCCGATTACGGTGCCGGCCGGCGAGTTGAGCAAGGATTCGCAGGTGTTGCAGCAGCTCTACCGCGACATGTTGCACCATGGGCTGGACCGCCATTGTTATGTGCTGGCCCTGGGCGGCGGCGCGGTGCTGGATGCGGTGGGCTACGCCTGCGCCACCTTCCACCGTGGCATTCGCCTGATCCGCATCCCGAGCACCGTGCTGGCGCAGAACGACGCCGGCATCGGTGTGAAAAACGGCATCAATGCCTTCGGCCAGAAGAACCTGCTGGGGGCGTTCTACCCCGCCACTGCGGTGATCAACGACTTCCAGCTGCTGACCAGCCTGACCCGCCGTGACCAGATCGCCGGATTGGCCGAGGCGGTAAAAGTGGCGCTGATCAAAGACCAGGCCTTCTTCCAATGGATGGAGCAACAGGCCGACGCCCTCGCCCATTTCGATCACCCGGCCAGCCGCTATGCCATTCGCCGCTGCGCCGAACTGCACCTGGCGCACATCACCGGGGCCGGCGACCCCTTCGAACGCGGTAACGGACGACCATTGGATTACGGGCACTGGGCCGCGCACAAACTGGAAAACCTCAGCCAGCACCGACTGCGCCATGGTGAAGCCGTAGCGGTGGGCATGGCCCTGGATGGACTCTATGCCAATGTCCTGGGACTGTTGAGCGATACCGACACCGAACGGGTGCTGAACCTGCTGCACAAGCTCGGCTTCAACCTGTGCCCGCCGGAACTGTCCTTGAAAGATGCACAGGGGCGCTCACAGGTTTTGCTCGGGCTGGAGGAATTCCGCCAGCACCTGGGCGGGCAACTTTCCATCCCCATGCTCAGCCGGATCGGCGAGTCGGTGGACCTGCATGAAATCGATGCCGCGCGGATGGAACAGGCGCTGCAACGACTGTCCACCCGCATCGACCCGGTACTCACCCTCAGCGAAGGCTGCGCGCGATGAGCCAGACATCACCGAACCTCAAGACCTGGATGACCCTGGGCAGGGTATCCAACCTGCCCACGGTGTGGACCAACACCCTGGCCGCCGCCCTGCTGGCCAGCAGTGCCGGTGCCCTGGCGCCGCCGTCGTCGCTGGTGTGGATCCTGCTGCTGGCCGCACTGTCGCTGCTGTATCTGGCCGGCATGTTATTGAACGACCTGCTGGACGCCGACTGGGACCAACAGCACCATAATCCCCGCCCGATCACGTTGGGTCTGGTCAGTCGCCAACAAGTGGGACTGGCCACTGTGCTGTTGCTGATACTGGCTGCGGCCTCGGTACTGGGCCTGAGCCGGTTGATCGATCAACCGCACTGGTTACTGGGCAGCGCCACCCTGCTGGTGGGCTGCATCCTCGGCTACAACCTGCTGCACAAGAAATACGCCCACAGCGTCTGGTTGATGGGCGCCTGTCGCTCGGCCCTCTACCTCACGGCAGCAGCCAGCCTGGCGGTGCCGCCGGAGCCGATCTGGCTGTGCGCCATGTTGCTGGGTGTCTACATCAGCGGCCTGACCTACCTGGCTCGTCAGGAACACAACAACCAGTTGCTCAGTCGCCTGCCGCTACTGCTGATGTTGAGCCCGCTGGCGCTGGCGATCTATTCCGACAACGCCTGGTTCTGGCCGGTGCTGCTGCTCTGGCTTGGCTGGCTGGGCTGGCACTACTGGCACCACTTGGCCCACCCGCAGCAACGGCAAGTCCGTGCCTTCATCGGCGCTGGCCTGGCGGCTCTGCCACTGTTCGATGCCCTGGTGCTGGCTGTGGCCAACCAGCCGCTGGGCAGCCTGTTATGCGTTCTGGTGTTTTTCCTGCTTCCACACTTCCAGCGCTGGATCAAACCGACATGAACATGGACGTCACTGCATCGCCATCGGCGGCCCTCGAAATGCGCCACGACTGCCTCGCCGAACAACACCAGGCCCTCACCCAACAGCTCGATGACACCGAACTGCAGTGGTGGCGCCAGGCCCAGGAGCGGCTTGCCCAACGCCCGGACGCCAATACCGCGGCGCTGTTGAGCAGCCAGTGCAAGCGCAACCTCAAGGAGCAACCGCTGCCCCACAGTCCCGGCTGGAGCAACGTCCAGCTGGCGCGGGCATTGTTGCTGGCTCAGGTCCTGGAGCAACAGCCCCTCGCCGGGCAACTGCCGTTGCTGCGCCAACTGTTTTTGTGGGGTGAAGATCAGGAAAAAATCGCCACCTTGAAAGCCCTCGACTGGCTCGACAGCCGTGGGCTTTGCGTGGAACTGGCACTGCAAGCCGGGCGTACCAGTAACAGCCAGGTGTTCGCCGCCCTCGCCCTGGACACCTTCTACCCGTCGCGTCACTACAGCGAACGGGCCTTCCATCAACTGGTGCTCAAAGCACTGGGCATGGGGCTCGACATACGCCGCCTGATCGGCCTGACGCAACGACACAGCGTCGCCCTCAACCAGTTGGCCCTCGACCTGCTGGACGAACAGCTCGCCGCTGAACGAACGGTGTCCGCCGGGCTGCCCCGAGTGATTGCCTTCGACCTGCTCAGCCCGGCGCAACACCAGCGTCTGACCGGCCTGAGTCAGCAGCAACGCTTGCCGCCTGAGTGGCACGAGTACCTGGCCGACGCCTCACAGAACTGACACTCAACGACTCCTTTTCCTTGACGAGGATTTACCATGCTCAAGTACTTCGACCCGCATATTCATATGGTCAGCCGTACCACCGATGACTACCAGAACATGGCCGCCGCCGGCATCACCGGAGTGATCGAACCGGCCTTCTGGCAGGGCCAGGCGAGGACCAGCGTCGGCAGTTTCATCGACTACTTCGACACCCTGTTGGGCTGGGAGCGTTTTCGCGCCAGCATGTTCGGCATTCATCATTTCTGCACCATCGGCCTCAACCCCAAGGAGGCCAACGACCTGTCAGTGGCCAATGAAGTGCTGGAGATTCTGCCGCGCTATCTGGTGAAAGACGGCGTCGTGGCCGTCGGCGAAATCGGCTACGACGACATCACCCCGGAGGAAGATCGCTTCCTCGCCGCTCAGCTGGAGCTGGCCAGACAATTCAATTTGCCGGTGCTGGTGCACACCCCGCACCGCGACAAGATCGGTGGCACCAAACGCACCCTGGCGGTGATTCGCGAAGTCGGGATTGCCGAGCACCTGGTGATCATCGACCACCTCAACGAACTGACCTTGCCTTTGGTGTTGGACAGCGACTGCTGGCGCGGCCATTCGATCTACCCCAACACCAAGATGTCGGAACAGCGCATGGTCGCCCTGTTGCAGCAGTACGGCACCGAGAAAATGGTGGTCAACAGCGCCGCCGACTGGGGCATCAGCGACCCACTCAAGGTGCCGAAAACGGGTGAAGCGATGCTGGCTGCCGGCTTCAGCGAAAGCCAGGTCGAACAGGTGCTGTTCCACAACCCCGTGGACTTTTTTGCTCAAAGCGGCCAACTGGACAAGTCCCTGGTCAGCACCCCGCTGCCCATCGACCAGCGTCGGCAGTGGCAGGACAACTCTGCCCTGCGTGGCCAGGAACCGGTGATCAAATGAGTGCCGGCACGGGGTGGGCTGCCGCGCAGGTCGGTTATTGCAGCAATGTGCACCCGGCCCGTGACCTGGCGGGGCTACGGTCATCCATCGAATGGCATTTCCAGGGTGTGCGCACTCTACGCGGCCTGAACGAGCAAGACAGTGGGCTGTGGATCAGCGCCCTCGCCGCGGCCGAACTACAGCAGGCGTCAGCTCGCGCGGATTTCCTCAGCCTGCTGCAACGCAGTGGGCTGCGGCTGACTTCACTTAACGGCTTTCCCTATGGCCAATTTCATCAAGGTGCGGTGAAAGCCGACGTCTATTTGCCCAACTGGACTGATCCGAAACGGCTGGCGTACAGCCTGAATCTGGCCCGAATCCTGGCACACGCCCTGCCGTCGGATTGCCCCCAAGGCGTGATTTCCACCGTACCGCTGGGCTATGCCGCCGACTGGAACCCGCGGCGACAGCAGCGTGCCGAACATCTGCTGCGCCAACTCACGGCTTCACTGGCCAGGCTGCATCGGGAGACGGGTAAGAAGATCGTGTTCTGCCTGGAGATGGAGCCGGACTGCGTGCTGGAAAACACCGACCAGGCCATCGCCTTCTTCCACCGCTACCAAGCCAGCGACCCGCACCATGACTATCTGGCGCTGTGTTTTGATGTATGCCACCAGGCCGTGGTTTTCGAACACTGCTATCAGTCGCTGGAAAAGCTGCGCCAGGCCCGGGTGCCTGTCGGCAAGATCCAATTGTCCAACGCGCTGATTTGTCGCCTGCCCGCTGAAGACCACAACCGGCGCGAACACGTGCTCAAGACCTTGAGCGACTTCGCCGAAACCACCTACCTGCATCAAGTCAAAGCCCGCGATGCACAGGCGCGGTTATCGGGCTGGGCCGACCTGCCCGCCGCCCTCGACGATTGCGCCAACAACCTGGGGCAATACCCCGAACTGCGGATTCATTTCCACATTCCGCTGTTCAGCGAACACTTGCTGCTGCCTGAGCTCAGCGGCAGCCAGATCGCCCTGTCGCAGACCTTCGACTTTCTGGCGGACCATGGGGATTTCCGCCCTGTGCTGGAAGTGGAAACCTACAGCTGGGGCGTGCTGCCCGCGCAACTGCGGCCCGACACCGAGCACGCCCAACTGCAGGGGATCGCCGCGGAACTGCACTGGGTCGAAGAGCAACTGCGCCAACGCCAATTGCTGCAATCCCAAACGCGGGAGGCGTACGCTGATGCCCTCTGAAAATCCGCGCCAAGCGCTGCTGCTGATCAACGTGGTCGGGCTGACCCCGGCGCTGCTGGGGCCGGCGACACCGCACATCAATGCCCTGTTGAAAACGGCGAAAATGGCCAGCCTGCAACCGGTGTTTCCGGCTGTCACGTCAACGGTGCAGGCGTCGATTCTCACCGGCCTGTCGCCGTCGGAGCACGGCATCGTGGGCAATGGCTGGTATTTTCGCGACCAGGCTGAAGTGCGTTTCTGGCTGCAACCCAACGCACTGATCCAGGGAGAAAAGGTCTGGCAGACGCTCAAGCGCGAACTCCCGGGTTTTCGCTGCAGCCAGTTGTTCTGGTGGTACAACATGTATGCGGACGTGGACGCCGCCATCACCCCACGCCCGCACTACCCGGCCGATGGCCGCAAGCTGTTCGGCCTGTATTCGTCACCGGCCTCGTTGCATGAGCGTATCGAGCAGCAGATCGGCGAATTCCCGTTTCCGGGTTTCTGGGGCCCGGCGGCCGGCATCGCGTCGAGCCGCTGGATCGTCGACTGCGCCATCGCCGAGTTCCAGATTGATCGACCCGATCTGCAATTGGTTTACCTGCCGCATCTCGACTACTGCCTGCAGCGACTGGGCCCCGATCATCCGTCGATTGCCGACGAGGTGCGGGCCATCGACAGTGAAGTGGGTCGCCTGCTGGCCTTTGCCCAGGAGCAAGGCGCGGCGGTGATGCTGTTGTCTGAGTATGGGATCGAAGCGGTACAGCAATCCGTATCGATCAACCGGTTGTTGCGCTCGGAAGGCTTGTTGCAGGTGCGCCAGTCGCTGACCTGGGAGTTGCTCGACCCCGGCGCCAGCGCGGCCTTTGCCGTGGCCGATCATCAGATCGCGCACATCTACGTGAAACAGGCGCAAGACATTCCTCGCGTCAAAGCGCTGCTGCAGCGCCAGCCCGGCATCGAGCAGGTGCTGGATAAAGCCGAACAACGGGTCTGGCAACTGGATCATCCGCGCAGCGGCGAGCTGGTGACCGTGGCCGCGCCGGGTTACTGGTTCGATTACTACTACTGGCTCGACGATCGCAAGGCACCCGACTTTGCCCGCACCGTGGACATCCATCGCAAGCCCGGCTACGACCCGCTGGAACTGTTCATCGACCCGGCCATTCGCTTCCCCAAATTGAAAGTGGCGCGCCGCCTGCTGCAGAAAAAGCTCGGCTTTCGCTACTACATGGACCTGATTCCGCTGGACACCCGCCTGGTCCGTGGCAGCCATGGTCGCCTGCCCGACAGCGAGAACACCGGCCCGCTGCTCATCACCAATTGCGATCTGCCGTTGCCCCAGCGCCTTGCGGCCACGGCAGTGAAGCAACTGCTCCTGGAACACTTCCTGGGGCATTCACACACCGACCCGGCCAATGCCAAGGAGCTTCCATGCGGCGAGCCATTTCTATAACAGTTCTGAGTGCCTTGGCCGGTTTGGCTCAGGCACAGGACACCAACAACTTCAACTGCAGCAACTTCCTGCAATTTGGAATCAGTGCCGACCAGACCCGTACGGCGTTCAACAAGCACCCCGAGACCATGGCCTGGAACTGGTTCGTCTGCCTGAACCAGCCCGACGCCCAGGGTTACAACCGCGTGTGGGAGTCGTTCAAGCCTTCCGACCAGGTCTACCTGGCCAATGGCGTCAACCCTGGCTCGTATGACAGCCGCATGAAGCCGCCGGACGAGGTGCTCAAGCAAGCCAAGGCCCTGGGGCTGGACGCGAACCGTCTGCTGCACAACCTCAATGCCACGCAGCAGGTCGACGGGATGAGCCTGGAAATGGGCGGTACCGTCGTGCCTGAGGCACAGCGAGGCCAAGTCGTGCGCTTTCAACTGCTGATGTCCCAGGACACTTATAACTACATCGTCAAGAACAATGTCTACAACGTAGATGGCCAGGAGGCCCTGACGAGCAACCTGAACTTTCCCGCCACGGCCTGGGAATTGAAAGCCGCCTGGCTGTGGATCGGCGCGGACATGGACTACAAGAAGAAGCTGGAGAACGACGGCTACTACACCGCCCAGGCCTATTACCAGCAGGGCACCGACTACAGGGTCGGCTATGCGGCGTTGAGTGGCTTGCATGTGGTCAACAAACTGGACTCCAGCTGGGTCTGGACCACCTTCGAGAACGTCAACAACAGAAAGTACACCGTGACCAAGGGCCACCCGCCCCGGCCGATGACAAACAGCACCGGACCGACATCGGATGCCATACCGGTCAATACGCAGTTCCAGGCCAACAACCCGACGCTGTCGAAATACGAGTTGATCGGCGTGGAATATCAACCCAAGACCCAGGTGCTGGCGAACTCGCAGCTGGAATCGGCGTTCCAGGACACCTCATCCTGCCTGGCCTGCCACGGCACCGCCGCCTACTCGAAGACCGACGGTTACTTCAATTTCGCCATCCCGACCCAGGGCGGTCTCACCTACCCCACTACACCGCTGCCGGACAAAGACTTCAACGGCTACAAAAAACTGGATTTTGTCTGGTCGCTGAAACGCGCCCAGTGGAAACGCTAAGGAGAGCACGACATGAGCGTATTGAATTTTCCCCGCATCTACCTCAACGGCCAGATGTTCTGGAACCCGCCAACAGCCAACAACAACGACATGTTCCCGCTGTATGACGCGGTGAACACGGATATCAACTGGTCGTTCATGACGCACTTCGGCATCGACCGGAACAATGCTCCCGACACCCTGATGCCATGGGCCATCTCGACGCAGTACATGGCTGGCATGCCGACCTATGTACAGCAGGTGCCAAACAATATCAATCCGAAGCATGACCCGTACATGCCCGCCGAATGGGATCTGTTTGGCGACAACGGTTGCGGCCTGGTGAACTACGGGAAAACCAAGTCGACCGTTATCGGCGGCGAAGTGCAGCCCAATAGCTACATCGATAAGGATGCACTGATCGGCGCGCAATACCACTTGCTCGGCAGCCCCCTGGGCAGCAATACCCCGACCGCGGCGCGCTTCGTGGATATCAGCCCATGGCAGAACACCTTCACGGCGCTGTACTTCGACAAACTGGTGTTAGGGGACGCGAACTGCGGCCTGACCCTCAACCGCAAGTACCGGATGATGGACCGTTTCCTGAACTTCAGTTGGGGAGCCCTGGGTGGCCTGGTGAACGTCAGCACCACCTGGCAGACCTGCTTCCCCAAGGAGAATCTGGAATGGGCGCTCGGCAACTCGTCCCTGCTGGCCAACCTGAAGCAGCAGATGGAGCAGCAAGGGGCACAGGGCCTGATGTTCCGCTTTTGCGTCTACCTGACCTGCTATGACAAGAACGGGATATTCAACGATTACCCACAGCGCCTCGACACCCGTTCCAACAACCCGAACGTCATGGCGAAAGTGCGTGACCTCTACAGAAAGGGCTTGGACAACGTCAACGAGATTTTCTTCAATCCTGCCTACAGCCGCACCTCGGCGGTCCTGGGGCTGTGGTTCGCCGGTGAATACCCCACCGCGCCCGCCGGAAGGCGACTGGTGGCCAATGAGGCGGTGTCGATGAGCCAGCTGTATTCCCAGGAGACACAACAAGTCAAGTTGGGGGTGATTTCGGCACAGATCAACGACTACACCCTGTCACTTGACCTGGGCAATACCTTTCCGAGCTATCCCGTGGATGCCACGGCTGATATCCCCGTCCCGGAAAAATTCAATGCCGGTACCTACCATTTGGGTGCCGAGAAGGATGGAACATTCAAGCCGGCGGTCATCTTGAACTTCGCGGACTATCGGCAGTCGGCCTTCAACCAGCGCTCGGGTATCCTCGATGTTCCCCTCGATGACTATACCAAGGGTGTATTGGAATCCGGTCCCCTGATTCTACGTCGGTTGGGCCTGTACAGCGCTCCCCAGACCGTCGCCGCCACCCAGCAGACATGGACCGCCGAGGTGATCGAAAGCGGCAGCTTCATCGACGTCGGCGACTACAAGAAGCTGACCATCATGGTGCAGAACAATGGCCAGCCGGCCGCCAACACGACACTGTGGGTGGCCGAGTACAACAACCCCTACATGGTGACCAGCAGCGACTACTACCTGGCATTCAGCAACGCCGCCGACTTCACGCTGTTCTACGACAACCCGGCGGACCGCAGCAAGAACACGGCCGGTCTGCCGCAGTTCACCGACGCACCCTCGGTCGGCCTCTACCGCAGCACTGGCAGCGGCCGCCGACTGACGGACCTGCAGGACGTGCCTGAACCTTCTGGAACCCCAGTCGGTTATCAAGAGTTCCTCACTGTTTCCGGTAAACCGGTCGCGGTGAACCTGCGCCCCTGCCTGACCCTGGACAAGCCCATCGGTCGCACCGGTACGCTGAACGACGAGAAGGGCAACTCCGTCAATTACACCTATGCCGTCATCACCACCAACGCCCAAGGTATCGCTCAGATAGGCTGCAAGGCAGTCGCGCCAGGCTTCCCCACCCTGCGCTTCTTCGTGAAGGAAGGCGATAAGGATCCGACCATCCCCTTCAGCTTCCCGCTCAGCGAGGCCTACGTCGACTTCCTTGCCCCGCTGCGGGTCCTGCCGCTGGACATGAAGTTGCAACAGGACTTCATCGACACCTGGAACGGCATGTGCACCTCCACGCAAGCTCCGGAAGAAATATGGAACACGTTCATCTTTCCAAAGGTGCTGCAGTCGTTCTATTACCTCTACCCCATCATGAACAAGTACATGCCCCTTGATTCACGCACGCGGGTGGAGGGCGCCGTCGACCAGTTACTCATATTGATCAACAAGGACAACCAGGACGAAAGCACCCTGGCCATGCCGATCACCCGAGACCTGTCGCAAAGCCGCCGCGCCGTGCTGCAGCTGTGGGCCAAACGCCTGGTGAAACTCAACTTCCCACCCAGGAAGCTCTCCATGAGCGACTACAACGACCTTTGACGTTTCACGCCGGATTACCGGGTGGCGAGTCCGCCACCCGGCACTTCACAGGAGGTGTCCCATGAAAATCATCTTGGACCGGTTGTTGCTGCTGATCCTGCTGCTCAGCCCGCCTGTTTTCGCCCAGGACAGCGAGGCCATCTACTTCAGCATGGGGGTGCACAACAACCTGGGGTGTAACGAAAAGAACGGCAACTGCATCGCCAAGCGTTCCGTGGGCGAGCCTTCCGATCCGTTTTTCCCGGCCTACTGGATCAGCGACTGGACCATGTACCGGGTGATGCACAACTACGAGAAAAACCCGCCGCCCTACAGCAATCCACCCACCACCCTGACCCCGGCGGACTACACCGTCTCTCGCGGCACCAGTTACTACGACACCGCCTACATCCCGCCGGATGGCGACGGCTTCGGCGCGATGATGGAACACTACGAGAAATACTGCCTGCCGATCTTCCCGATCAAGAACAACAACTACACCTGCTCCTTCGTGTCACTGGGCAACAAGGCCTACTTCCTGACCTATCCCCAGGACCGTCCCAAGGACATGCCGGCCTGCTGCATGTTCTCGCCGATGAACCACCCACCACGGCAGGATTTCATCAAGCACCTGCCCTACAGTGCCGCGCGCAGCCAGAACCTCAATGGCAGCGTGCAAGCCTATGCCCTGGATGTCGACTCGCCACAAGGCCCGATCCTGTTCGGCTACGCCTTCTACAAGAACGCCACGGGACAACCGCCCTACCGGCATCCGCAGTCGTTCTATTTCTCCGGTGATGCCAGCGTCGCCAATGCCCCCATCGTCAGCCAGAACTACACCAACTTCCGCATCGCCAAACCGGACCCGGCCCAGACCTGGGCGCAAGTGGCCGCCATGTGTCCGGCGAATCCACCGCCCTGCCAATTGTTCGAACCACCGGCGTCACAGAGCAACGGCCAAAAGGCGCAGTGGAACAAGCTCATGCAACGCAAACCCTGAATAACGACGAAGGATCGCCATGAAAACCACATTCCGTTTCTGCGTGATGTTAGTGGGCTTGGCCAGTCTGTCGGGCCTGGCCCTGGCCCGGGAACAGGCCATGCCGTCGACGCAGGCCAGTAACCTGAGTTGCCAGCCCCCCAGCACCGCGCCGGCCGCCAGCGCCAGCCAGGATCAGTTCGATCAATACAGCTGGCAGATGTTCATCGCTTTGAACTGGCCTGCACAGAACGGGCAGCGCGGTGATCCCGACTGCGCCAAACAGCCTGGGGACCCCGGCTACACCGTTTGGCAAACCTACAAGACCGTGGAGGAAATCTTCCTGCCGAAGGGGGCAGATCCTGGCCCGTGGAACACCCCGCAGACCGCCAAAAGCCTGGGCATCATCAACATCGCCGCGCTGAAGAACAGCACCCAGGTGAATGCCGTGGATCAGGCTGTCGGCGGCTGGCTGATCGACCAGGCCGGTAACCCGACCTACTACGACATTTCGGCCAACGAGACGTCCTACGACTACATCGTCAACAACAGCTTCTATAACGCCGATGTCGTTTCCAAAGCCAACAACATTAACTTTCCCAACGGGGTCATCGAGGTCAAGTCGAGCTGGCGCATCCTCACGACCAGTGACAACGCCAGCCGCTACCTGACCATGCTGGCGCGCGTGCCCACGTTCAACGACCAGGGCCAACGCACCGGTGTCACCGAGGCCTACCTGGGCCTGGTGGGCCTGCACATCATCACCAAGGTCAACGGCTATCCGCAGTGGATCTGGTCGACCTTCGAGCAGATCGATAACGTTCCGCCCAAGGAGTTGGTGCATGGCCAATGGGTCGATCAGCCAACAGCCGGCATGACCTACTCCTACTTCAACCCCGCGGCCCCGGCCATCACCCTCAACCAGTCACCCTGCGACTGGCAGACTCAGGGTACAAAACTGGTCTGCGTGCCCAAGCCCGGCACCACGTTCCAGACCCCGAACCCGCTGAACCGGGTCACCCCGATTGCCGAGATCACCAACGCCGTCAACACCAATTACCGCACCGACCCGGGCCTGCAAAGAAGCGTGCTGAAGTACTACCAACTCATCACCACCCAGCGTCCGCTGATGCCGGACAACCCCAGCAACCCATTGGGTCAGCCGACCCCGTCGCTCTCGGCCAACGTGACCATGGAGAGCTACATCCAGCCCAACAGCAGCTGCATGAATTGCCACTCCATGGCGACGCCGGTCAAGAGCCCCTACAAGTCCGATTTCTCCTACCTGTTCAAATTCGCCAATGCGCCTGTCGGCAAAACCACCAAGGACGAGGAATAGATCATGAGCATTCTCAATGGACCACGGTTGAATTTCTGGGGCGGCATCCGCACGGACGTCAGCCTGCCGAACAACTCCCCCACTATTCCTTACGACGGCAATGATCACTGGCCGCTCTTCGACCTGACCACCTCGACCCTGGCGCCGGGAGCCCAGTCTTACACCGACGATCAGCTGAACAACATGATCAATGCACCCACGGGCGACTACTACACCGCCGGCGGCTGGAATCACTACGGGCAGCACGTCGTCGACATGCAGAACGCCTTGATCAGTTCCCAGGGTAGTCCGGGCAGTATCAGCACCACCGGCGACATGGTGGGCCAGCCGGTCTATCTGCTCGGCTCAGTGGACCCGGTGACCGGACAGGGACCCGTTTCCGGCCCGATGATGGTGGACCTGGACCCTACCTCCTCGACCACCACCCAGATATTTGTCGGCGGTCTGCAAATTGGCGGCAACAGCAATATCCAGCTACTGATCCGCGCCAACACGGTCTGCAGCAGTCTGGATGTCAAAACACGGGTGCTGGAGCCAGAGAGCATGGATGCGCCCGGCTCCTTCCATGCCAGCGGCACATTTCAGCTGACCTTTCCCCTGAGCAGTATTGTCAGCTGGAACCAGAACAGTAGCGGCCTGCGGTCGATCATCCAGGCGCCGGGCGCAACCGGCATCGTCCTGCGTTTCGTCATGTTCGAGATGTGTCCCACGATGACCACCGAGCAACTGGACGCCGATTACGCCGCCGGTAAATACACCCCCAACCCGAGCATCGGCCGGGTCATCGGGACGCTGGCCCCGGCCTTCGACGATGAGCCGCTGAACTGCCAGCCGGGCCGGCAACTGGTCAACCAGAGCGTCAAGAGCACGGGTTATGCCGATCTGGGCGACAGCGGCATCCTGAGCATCGACATGGTGAATGTCATCCCGAAGCAAACCTTCAGGGCCGTCAGGGACGACATCACCAGCCCCATCGGGCCCAACGCGGATTACGGTCCCGTCACGATCAGCGCCGGCACCACCACCCTGACCACCCTCGACCCGGCAAGCAGCCCGTTGTTCGACTATTACGTGTATGGCGGCATCGTCGACCTGCCCTTGAGTGCCACTCAGCAGCAAGCGGTGCGAACCGCGGCGCTGGCCATCAACGCACCCAATACCGTCTCCGAAACCACGCTGCACGCCATCGAATCGACCTATCGGGTGTATGCCGATCAGCGCAACGTTTATCTTGAGGACTACCCCAACGGCCTGTCGATCACCCTGCAGGTCAGGTACCTGGGTGGCCCGGTCACCAGTGCCACCGAAATCGACCTGAAGGCCGGTGCCCCTGCGGTATACAAAAATCCGAAATACTGGAATTTCCTCGAGTTTCCTGACTCGCTGACCATCAACCCCGGCCAGCTCGACGTCAGTTTCCCGGTCACCCTCAAGCCGGGCACCGAGGCCCAGGCGGGGTTTGTCGCGCTGACTTACACGGTCAACGGTCTTGCAAGCGGTGGCTACTTCACCAGCTTTCGCAAATACGCACAGACCGACTTCGGCATCCCCAAGGGCACCACCATCACCTGGCCGCTGATGTACCCCAACGTCCTGCGGTTTCACTACCTGGCCTTCCCCGCCATGTCGCGCTACATCCCGCTCAATCAGCCCGACGCGATCATGGCCGCGAAGAACCCCATCCTCGCCCGAACCTCGGACGCCTACAAAGGCACCACCCTGTTCATGCCCGTGGTGCGCTCGATGTCGCCCTGCCAGCGGGCGCTGCTCCGGGCCTATCTCACCGGCGAACCGTGGCAACCGCCGCAGTAACCGCGTCCATCCCTTGTCCATGGAGAGAAGCCCTATGCCCGTTCCCCTTCATATTCCTGCGCAACCGCGTGAAACCCTGCGCCCGAGTACGATCATCGCCGACGGCTTGCTTAACCCTCGGGGCGTTTGTGTGCAGGCCGATGGCAGCCTGCTGCTGACCGAAGCCGGCTCGGGCCTGCCGGACCAGCCCTTCAGCGGCCGTATCAGTCGACTGCGACCGGATCCACACAAGCCCGGCGCCTACCTGCCCGGCGAAATACTCGCGCAAGGCTTTCGCGCCATGAACATGCAGGCCCGCATGCTGCGTGATGAAGTCATGGGACTGTCGGACATCGCCTGCGGTGACGGGCGCTGTCTGGTTAGCCAGACCGATTACGTCGAGGGTTCCAAACTGCTGGACCTGCAATTCACACCGCCCGAACCGGTGTTTCACAGCCGTGGCAATCTGAATGCGCTGTGTTACCACCCGACCCGCCGCAGTTGGCTGGCGGTCAAGCCCGATACCAATCAGTTGGTGGAATTCAGCGGCGAACACGGCGAGCGTGTGCTGGTCCAGTTACTCGAACTGGATCAGGATCAGGAAGCCGTCCCGGTGACCCTGGTGTACGAACCGGCGACCGACGCAGTGCTGATCAGTCTGTTTTCCGGGGAGTTGCAAGGCGACCCGACGCGCAAGGGCATCGACTTCGCCGAGAGGGCCGGCCAGGTAATTCGGGTCTGGCCTGACAGTGGGCAAGTCGAGCTGCTTATTCGCGGCCTGCAACTGCCCACCGGACTGGCGCTGTGTCCGAAGGGCAACGTGCTGGTCCTGGAGCTCTGCGACCGCCTGCAGCAACCCTTGCCAGCGGACTGGAACGGCGAACCGCTGCACGGCGGCTTTACCCGTTTCACCGGGCGACTGCTGAGCTGCAACCCGCAAACCGCCCAGATCGCCGTGCTCGCCCGCGACCTGGATACCCCCTCCAACCTGTGTCTGCTGGAGGATGCGGTACTGGTGAGCGAAGGCATGGGTTTGACCGGCCGGCCACTGCCCATGCCAGACAATACCGTCGTCCCGTTGAGCGGCAGGCTGCGGCGGGTGCAGCTCTGAAAAGGTGGGCCACAAGTTGCCTGAACATTTCCTGCCCCGAATTCGGCAGGAATGTTCAGGCCCGACCGTCGTCAATCGCTTGCCGAGGTATCTCAGATTCGAGCGGGTGACACGATGATTTTCACGTTGTGCTCCTTGTTGTTAACCAATTGCTCAAAGCCCTGCCCGACGATCTGTTCCAGCTGAATGCGCCCGGTTATCAGCGGCGTGATGTCCAGCCGGCCGTCGGCGATAAAGGCGATTACATCTGCGAACTCACCGTTGTAGGCGAGTGCCCCCAGCACCTGTTTTTCGGTGGCGACCAGCTCGAAGAAATTGAACTCGCTGGGCTCCTCGAAGATGCCCACCAGCACACACGTGCCGGCCTTGCGGATCAGGTCAATGGCGAGCTTGGCCGTGTGTTTGTTGCCGATGCATTCGAAACTGACATCCGCCCCCAGCCCACCGGTCAGTCGCCGCACCTCTGCCAAAGCATCGCACTCATTGGGGTCCAGTACATGGCTCGCCCCCACCTCCAGGGCCTTGGCCTTGCGCGCTCCCGACATTTCCAGAGCAATGACCTGGGCCGCGCCAGCCGCCTTGGCGCACATGATGGTGCACAGGCCGATGGTTCCCGCGCCAACCACTACCACATTTTTCCCCAGCAAACTCCCGGCCTTTTTCACCGCGTGCATGCCCACTGCCAGCGGTTCGATCAACGCCCCGGCTTCGGCGGGAAAGTTGGCCGGCAACTTGTAAAGCAGGTTGGCCGGTACGTTGACCAACTCGGCGAACGCGCCATTGTTCATCAGCCCGGTGAACGCCAGGTTCTCGCAAATGTTGTACAGCCCATGGGTGCAGTAATAACAAGTGCCACAGTGCTGACAGGCATCGGCGGCCACCGGCTCGCCCACACTGAACCCCTGGACCCCGGCGCCGATTTCGACGATCTCGCCACAGAACTCATGACCGAGAATGCACTGCCCCTTGATGCCGGTCAGCGGGTGCGGCGCATCCACCGGAATGAACACTGGCCCGGCCACGTATTCATGCAAGTCGGAGCCGCAAATACCGCACCATTGCACGCGAATCTGCACCCAGCCCGCTGGTGGCGAGACGGGCAACGGCACATCTTCGACGCGGATGTCGTGACGACCATGCCAGACAGCGGCACGCATGCTGCGGGTCGGATCAATTGGAAGGCTCATGTTGGAATCTCCTTGAAATCGTTGGCCCTGGCGCCCGGCAAATGGCCGCCAGGGGAGGCATCAGTGTTGTTGGACAAAGTCCAGAATCAGCCGATTGACCTGCTCGGCCGCTTCCATCTGCACCATGTGCGCCTGACCCGGCAGGATTTCGACCTGGGCGGTCAGTCCCGCGCTGTGGGTCGCAGGAATGATCGCGTCGTCACTGCCCCAGATCAGCAACACGGGTTGCCGGCTTTCTTGCACCACTCCGCGCAGGTCGAGTTGTTGCCGCCCGTCTTTGAACAGCTCCGCAACCAGCAGGCGCAGGGCCGCATCCACCCCTTCCAGACGCTTGTACTTGAGCATGTCTTCAAGCATCTGCCGATTGACCAATTCGGGGTCGGAGAACAGTTGCACCAATTGTGGTTTGAGGGCATTGCGGCTGGCTGCCTCGACAAAACCTTGCAGGTAATCGCCGTTGATTTCCGCGCCCAGGCCGGCGCTGCCGATCAAGCTCAGGGAACGCACCCGCTGGGGAGCCAGGCGCGCCGTGTTCAGCGACACCGCCCCGCCCATGGAGTGACCCACCAAATGCGCCACGGGAACATCAAGATGATCGAGCAGAGCCAGCAGCACCCCGCTCAACTCATCCAGATCTCCGTGTTCCAACTGTTTGCCTGACTCGCCATGGCCCGGCAGATCCAGAGCTATCACCCGGCGCCCGGCGGCCAATGCTTCATGATTGAACATCCAGTTATTCAGGTCACCGCCGAACCCGTGCACCAGCACCAACGGCACCCCGCCTTCGCCACGCTCGAAGTAACGGATCAGTCGCCCCTCCAGTTCGACCTTCTGCGGCTTCGGCCCACTGTCTTCCTCGGCACCGTCACCTGGCACGAACGCGGCCTGGAACTGCTCGATCACCGCATCGATCTCGGCCTCGCTGGCTTCGCCGTCGACCACGATGCCGAGCAATGCACCGACCGCGAGGGTTTCATCCTGGCGCGCGATCTGACGGCGCAGCACACCGGAAAACGGCGCTTCGACACTGCTGGAAATTTTGTCGGTTTCTACGTCGAGCACTTCATCGCCCTTGGCGATCGCCTGGCCCTCCTCCTTGAGCCAGACATCGACCCGGCCTTCGGTCATGGACAAGCCCCACTTGGGCATGGTCAGGGTATGGATCTGGCTCATGAACGCTTGCTCCACTCGATCAGTTTGAGCACGGCGTTTTCGATCTTCGCCGCGTCGGGGATATAGAGGTCTTCCAGAGAGTCGGAGAACGGCACCGGTGTATGCGGCGCGGTGACCATCTCGATGGGCGCCTTGAGCGAGGCGAACGCTTTTTGCGCCACCAGGGCCGAAATGTCGGTGGCCATGGAGCAGCGTGGATTGGCCTCGTCGATCACCACCAGGCGCCCGGTCTTTTCCACGCTTTCGAGAATGCTGTCTTCGTCCAGCGGGCTGGTGGTGCGCAAATCGATGACCTCGCAGTCAATGCCTCGCCCTGCCAGGCTGCGGGCTGCATCCATCGCCGTATTGACCGTGCGCCCATAGGAAACCAGGGTCACGTCCTTGCCGTCGCGCAGGAAGTTGGCCTCGCCGAACGGGATGGTATAGAGCTCTTCCGGCACCTCGCCCTGCATGCTGTAGAGCAGTTTGTGTTCGCAGAAGATCACCGGATCGTTGTCGCGGATGGCCTGGATCAACAGGCCCTTGGCGTCATAAGGGGATGACGGGCAGACAACTTTCAGGCCGGGGATGTGGGTCCACAGCGACGTGAGCATTTGCGAGTGTTGGGCGGCGGCCCGCAGGCCCGCGCCGACCATGGTGCGAATCACCAACGGGGTGGAAGCCTTGCCCCCGAACATGTAGCGAAACTTGGCCGCCTGATTGAGGATCTGGTCCAGGCAGCAACCGGCGAAGTCGACGAACATCAACTCACACACCGGGCGCACGCCGCAGGTCGCTGCGCCTACCGCGGCACCGACATAACCCAATTCCGACAGCGGCGTGTCCAGCACGCGGCCGGGAAATTGGTGGTAGAGGCCCTTGGTCACGCCCAATACCCCTCCCCAAGCGTCATTTTCACCAGGAGCACCGGCACCGCCGGCGACGTCTTCCCCCATGATGAACACGCTGGGGTCGCGGCGCATTTCCTGGGCCAGGGCTTCGTTGATTGCCTGCTGATAACTGATTTTTCTCGCCATGATGAAGGTCTCGATTCTTGTTATAGGGGGCGTTCAGGGATAGGAAACGTAGACGTCGGTGAGCAGGTCGGCCGCGCTCGGCTTGGGGTCGGACTTGGCCTTGCGCACGGCATTTTCGATCAACAGGTCCACTTCGCCATCGATCTGGTCCAACTGGCCGGCATCGATCAAACCGGTCCGAGTGGTGCGCTCGCGAAACTGCATCAGGCAGTCATTGTGTTCGCGGAAATACTTGACCTCGTCCGGTGCCCGATAGGTCTGGGCGTCGCCTTCAAAGTGACCGTAGTAGCGGGTCAATTTGACCTCGATCAACGACGGTCCTTCACCGGCTCGGGCGCGCGCCACCGCGGCACCGGCGGCTTCGTGAACGGCGAAAAAGTCGAAGCCGTCGACGGTGACCCCAGGCATGCCGAAACCAGCAGCACGATCGGCAATGTGATCGCAGGCCACCGACCAGTTGGACGCCGTGGCCTCGGCGTAACCGTTGTTCTCGGCAATGAACAGGCACGGCAGGTTCCACACCGAGGCCATGTTCATCGCTTCGAACACGGCCCCTTCGTTGGAACCGCCATCGCCGAAGAACGCCACGGCGACGCCGTCGGTCCCCTTGAGCCTGGCGGCCAGGGCCGCCCCTACCACCAGCGGTGCACCGGCACCGACGATGCCATTGGCACCGAGCATGCCTTTCTCGAAATCGGCGATGTGCATGGAGCCGCCCTTGCCCTGACAGACCCCGGTTTTCTTACCGTAGATTTCGGCCATCATCCCGTGCACATCGACGCCCTTGGCGATGCAGTGACCGTGGCCACGGTGGTTGGAGGCGATGCAGTCGTCATCCCTCAGGTGAGCCATGACACCGGCGGCCGAGGCCTCTTCACCGGCATAAAGATGGACGAAACCGGGTATCTCGCCGGTGGCGAACTCCACGTGCAGGCGTTCTTCAAAGACGCGGATGGTGCGCATCACCCGATAGGCATGCAGCAATTGATCAGCGGTCAGCTGTGTCGACATTTTTATTCTCCAGGGTGTCTTGAGGCTCAAAGTTTCAAAGTGCAAGGTTCAAAGGGTGTTGCGGGTGTTCACGACCGATGGCCAGCAGCCGCTCTTGCGCGGCATAGGCCAGCGCCGCATTGACATCGATGCTCAGCGGGCCGCCGGAGTCGAGGGTCACGGTGGGCAAGTCATGGGCGTTGAATTCGATTTCCCGTTCGCCATCCAGGGCCAGGGTGCCGCTGCTCAGGCATAGGCGATGGGCAACACCGGGTTCAAGGCTGGCGGCCGCGAGCACGCCGCAGCCTTGCAACAGGCCGGGCGCCAGGGGCACCAGTAAGGCTTCGGACGATTGCGGATCAAGGCGCATCCAGGCGCCGTTGGGGGCTTGGCGCGATACTGGAAACCACAAGCCGCAGAGGGCCGAGATGCCAATGGACTGAGGTTCCGCGAAGGTGACAAACACCTCCGCCAGATCGATCCCACGGCTGATCGCACGGGCGCCGATAAAGGGCAGCGAGGACACCGCCACGTCCACCAGCGCCACTTCGCACAGGTCGCGGCTCGGAATCCGCACCAGCAGGCGCTTGTTGCGACGCAAGGCAATGTCGGGCGGGATCCGGCCGCTGGCGAATAGCCCGCCGGCCAGCCCGGCGCTGGTGGCCTCACGCAGCTCCGGGAAGGCATTGTTGGTTCCCGTCGACAGGGTCAGCAGTGGAATATCGCCGACTTCGGCGGCCACGGCTTTGTGGGTGCCGTCACCGCCGAGCACGGCAATCAGCGACACGCCGCGTTCAGCCATCCAGCGCGCGGCCTGGCGAGTGTCCGCCACACTCTGGCGCAAGGTCAGTTCCAGGAACTCCAGGGTTGGCCAGTGGCTGTCACGCGCCTGGCGGCCATGGCTGTTCTTCTTCACCGCCGCCGCGATGCCGGTCATGTCGGTGGGCATCAGTACGCGCTCGACACCGGTGGCGCCAAAAGCCGCCAGCAGCCGTTGGATCACCGAGACCTTGTCGGTGCTGGAAAACAGCCCGGCATTCGCCGTCAGGCGCCGTACGTCCCGACCGGACGCCGGATTGGCAATGATGCCGACGGTCAGGGGCAAGCGACTCATGTCGCCACCACAGATAAAGCAGAGTAAAGGCCTCGGCAGGAGGACATAGGGCACCTCTTGTTATTATCGGGTTGCCAGTCGTACTGGTTGCAGGGGTTAGAGCAAGGCCGGTGCCAGATTCGCAAAAGATCGCCAGAAAGCCCGGTCCAGAGCGGTTCTTGATTGCATTACAAGTGGTGGGATCTCGCTTGATTGAGACGTCCCATGTCAGCCTGCACGGGTTCATGGTGAGACGTTGAGACGTCGCGTCTCAGCTTCGCAGTGGGGTGAACCGATGCTTGTCGACCGCCCGTGAACGGCGCTTAATAGCCCGCACAACTAAAAGAAGATCGAACCGGAGGCCTTAAATGCTTTCCGCACACTCGAAGGCGCATGTGGATTGCGTCAGCCGTGTTTTGAAGAACGCAGCGCACCTGCCGCAATTGCCGGTGCCGGACTTGATCCTGGACTCCTGGCGCCGCTCCATGGAGCAACACCATCTGGACCCTGGCTCATTACAAGGGCCGCGGATCCTGTCCCAGAATGTGTTGCAGGAGTGTCGAGAACGCTCCGAACTGTTCCTGCGCATCGCCAGCGAAGAAGTCGCCCGGCTCCACGGTCGCGTGCGCGATGCCGACTACTGCGTGTTGCTCACCGACGCCCAGGGCCAGACCATCGACTATCGCGTGGAAACCTCCATCCGTAATGATTGCCGCAAAGCAGGCCTGTACCTGGGTACCTGCTGGTCGGAAGGTGAGGAAGGCACCTGCGGGGTGGCTGCGGTGCTGACCGCACGAACACCGGTCACGGTGCACAAACGGGATCACTTCCGAGCGGCTTTTATCGGACTCACCTGCTCCGCCGCTCCGGTCTTCGATCCTCGGGGCGAACTGCTCGGGGTGCTCGATGTGTCTGCGGTGCGCTCGCCGGACGACCGTCGTTCGCAACACCTGATCCGGCAGATGGTGGTGCAGAGCGCACGGGAAATAGAACAAGCGTTTTTCATGAACAGTGCCCAGGGTTACTGGGTGCTGCGGGCCCACAACAGCCCGGGCTACGTCGACAGCCAACCCGATTACCTGCTCGCCTGGGACGATGACGGACAACTGCAGGCGCTGAACCCCGCGGCGCGGCAGTGGCTGTTGCAAAGCTTTGGTCAACTGCCGGAACACGTCGGCCAAGTGTTTGATCAGCAGTTGTTGCATCGGGCCAGGGACGAATCGCTCTGCCTGTTTCACTGCCAGGGTGGCCGCCACGTCCTGCATGGACGACTCAGCGCGCCACGGCGGGTGAAACGCAGCCCAACACGTCGGGTACTGTCACCCGCCGAACTCGACCCGCGACTGGAAGAAAGCCTGCGCCTTGCGGTTCGCGTCAAAGACCGTCATCTGCCGGTACTGATCCACGGCGAAACCGGTTCCGGCAAGGAAGTCTTCGCCCGCCAGCTGCACCAGGCCAGTCTGCGCCGCGATCGACCTTTTATCGCGGTGAACTGCGCAGCGATTCCGGAAAACCTGATCGAAAGCGAGCTGTTTGGTTATGCGGCCGGCGCCTTCACCGGGGCTTCGAGTAAAGGCATGCAAGGTCTGCTGGAACAGGCCGATGGCGGCACCCTGTTTCTCGATGAAATCGGCGATATGCCCCTGCCCCTGCAAACCCGCCTACTGCGGGTTTTAGCCGAGGGCGAAGTGGCGCCCCTGGGAGCGTCGCGAAGCAAAGCGATAGACATTCAGGTGGTCTGCGCGAGCCACCGCGATCTGGAGGCCCTGGTCGCCTCTGGCGAGTTTCGCGAGGACCTGTACTTCCGCCTCAGTGGTGCGCGATTCCAATTGCCGCCGTTGCGCGAACGCAGTGATCGACTGGCATTGATCAACCGGATACTCGAAGAAGAATCGTCGGCCTGCGAAGTATCGATGCAACTGGGAAGCGCCGCACTGGAATGCCTGCTCGGCTATCGCTGGCCGGGAAATGTGCGCGAACTGCGGCACGTGTTGCGTTACGCCTGTGCGGTGTGCGAGACCCACTTGATTCTGTTGAGTGACTTGCCTGAGCATCTGCCCGGCCATCGACTCAATGAGCCGGCTTCAGCTGACACGCTGGAACGCTGCGCCAGTCCGGAACGCCAGGCACTCATCGATGCCCTTGTGCGCCATCGCTGGAAGCCCACCCCCGCCGCCAAGGCTTTGGGCATCTCCCGGGCAACGCTGTATCGACGGGTGCATCAACATGACATCGACATGCCTGGCAGGGGCTAATCACCGCCACTGCCCGGCGCAATCCATGTGGGAGCGGGCTTGCTCGCGAATACGGCGTCATTCGACATTGATGTCACCTGACACACCGCTTTCGCGAGCAAGCCCGCTCCCACAGGTTCCATACCTTAACGACCTGACATTAGCAGCCCATCAGGTTCCGAACTGCCGCCGATGACGCGGCTATCAAAACCAGGTCTCCATCTGGATCCCGTACTGCCACACACCGCCGGCATTGAAGTCCGTCTTGCCGAAGTTGTCTGTGGAACTGTAGCGGTCCAAGTCCGAAGACCAGTTCATGAGACTTGCGAACACTCGCAATTCAGGGCGTGTAAGCAGGTCTCCAACGTCAGGTTTGAAGGTCGGGGCGATGGTGAATTTCCAGAAGTTGCCGTCCACCGCATTACGTTGCAAGTAACCCTTGGGGTCGAGGTTCATGGTTTGCCAGCTCATTTCGTAGGCCATCTCGAAATTGCTGTTGATTTCATTGGCCAACCGCACGTTCAGGGTCATCCAGCGGTAGTCGTCACCCTTGACGTAGCGATCCTTGCTTTGTTCGGCCAGCAAGCTGGGGCCGATACGCCAGTGGGGTGCAATCGGTGTTTCGCCGTACAGCGCCAGGCGCAGCGCACGGGCGTCGTCGATCAGTTCGCCGTCCGAGCCGATGTTCTTGACCTCGGCTCCCAGGCCTTGCCCGTAGAGCAGCGCCGTCTTGAAGAAGCCTTCCCTGCCGAAAAAGTTTTTCTGATGATTGGCGATCATGGTGTGCAAGCCGGAGTCCGCAGGCTTCAGGCCCGCTTCATTGGTGCGAGTGCCAAAGTCGTTTTTCTTTGAGCCAATGCCATTGAACATCCACTGCCACTGACCATTATCGAAGAACTGATTGGAGGTGAGGATGTAGCTTTCCACATCGGCATTGACACCGCCCTCACTGAAATCCCCGTAGTTACGCCCGATCAACGAGTAATTCGAGCGCCAGTTCTTGTTCATCTGCACGTCGTAGATACCACCCCCGGTGCCGGCCAGAAAGACGACGTCCGAGTCCAGCCAATGGATATCGAAATTGTCCCTGTCGAATCGCTTGCCTGCCCACAAGGTGGCGTTCTCGAACGTCGAATTGCCCTTGAATGCGGCGAGATGATCGAGTTCCGTAAATACCTGGCGCACATTCAGGTTACTTTCGGCGGCCGTCCAGTCATTGGAGCTTTCCACTCCATCGGCGATGGAAACCGTGAATTTGGAATGGGTGCCGTTCTGCGCATTGGCTTCTTTCGACAGGTCTATACGCATGTAAGTATCGTCTTCATTACCCAGTCGCCCGACTGCACCACCGACTGAACCGGCAGGCGTTGTATAAGGACCGCCCCGCCCGCCCCCCAGGCCATCGTTGATCAGCAATCCGGAGCGGGCGTAGCCCTTGAAGCTGAACCCGTCGGTGAGGTGTCCGGTACTGCCCTCCTTCTCCAGGCTTTGCTGACGGGCTTCGAGTTTTGCCAACCGAGTATCCAAACTGGGCGCCGCAGTGGCGGTCGCAGTGGATGCAACAGGCTGCAAGGCGGGAGTGGACTGTTTGAGCTGCTGCAGTTCCCTGGCGAGTGCCTGGGTTTGCTGTTCGGCGGCAGCTGCACGCTTTTCCGCGGCGCTGGCACGGGCTTCAAACGCGGCCATGCGTTCTTCCAGAGTCGCGGCCTGAGAGGTGGCCACCGAGGTGCCGAGCACGCCTGCGAGTAGCCAGCTTGATGCTTTCTGCATAGGAATTTCCTGTTTTGTTTTTATTGTTTTGTCCTGCGACCGGTCTTTTCTTGCGTGAACTCTGAAATGTCAAAATCCACGAAAAAAAGGATGCCTCATCGCAAATACGCTGCTACATTTGGCGATGTTAACGTTAACTTTTCTAAAAACAAAAATAAAGAGGGCTTTATGAAACAGCTCAAATCACTCCTTCCAGCAGCACTGCTTGCCCTTTGCGCCGGGCTTCCATCCCTCTCCAGCGCAGCCAATCTGACGATCTCCTGCGGTGCGGTGGGCGCGGAATTACAACTGTGCAAGGAGGCCGTCGAGGCGTGGTCGAAACAGACCGGCAATCACGTCGAGGTGGTGTCCACGCCTAACTCGGCCACCGAGCGCTTGTCCTTCTACCAACAGATCCTCAGTGCGCAGTCCAGCGACATCGACATCATTCAAATCGACATGGTGTGGCCGGGGATGCTGGCCAAACATCTGCTGGATCTGCGCGAGGTGCTGCCCGCCGACGCAACCCAAGGCTACTTCCAGGCGCAGGTGGACAACGCCACGGTGAACGGACGGCTGGTGACAATGCCGTGGTTCACCGACTCGGGCCTGCTGTATTACCGCAAGGACTTGCTCGAGAAATACAACAAGCAAGTCCCCCAGACTTGGGAGGAAATGACCGCTACCGCCAAGGATGTACAACAGGCCGAGCGCAATGCCGGCAACGCCAACGCATGGGGGTACATCTTTCAAGGGCGTGCCTACGAAGGCCTGACGTGTAATGCGCTGGAATGGATCAGCAGCCAACCGGAGGGCGGGCTGGTCAATCCTCAAGGCGACATCGTGGTCAACAGCCAGGCTTCAAGAGCTGCCTTGACCCTGGCCAAAAGCTGGGTCGGCGACATCTCCCCCCGTGGCGTACTCAATTACACCGAGGAAGAAGGACGTGGCGTATTCCAGTCGGGCAATGCGTTGTTCATGCGTAACTGGCCTTATGTCTGGGCCTTGGTGCAAAGCCCGGACAGCGCCGTAAAAGACAAGGTCGGCGTCGCTCCCCTGCCCCGTGGCGGCAACACCGGCACCCATGCCTCCACCCTCGGCGGGTGGGGTCTGGCGGTATCGCGTTACAGCGCCCATCCCAAACTCGCCGCGGAACTGGTGAGCTACCTGACCAGTGCCCAACAGCAAAAACATCGTGCGCTGATTGGCGCCTACAACCCGGTGATCGAGTCGCTCTACCAGGATCCCGAGTTGCTCGCGGCCATGCCTTATTACGGTCAGCTGCACAGCATTCTCAACGATGGGGTCATGCGCCCCGCTTCAATCACCGCCGCTCGTTATCCACGGGTTTCCAATGCGTTCTTCGATCAAGTGCATGGCGTGCTGGCCGGTGAGTTGCCGGTCGATCAGGCGCTGACAGAACTGGAAAGCGAACTCACGCGCATCAAACACCGGAACTGGTAAGCCACAAGGAAGGAATTCACCATGTCTGTCTCTACTACCCATGCCCCCTGTGACGAGCTCCTGCTCACCAGGGAAACGCCGGTACAGCGTCGCCGAGTACGCGCCGCCTGGCTGTTTCTGACACCGATGCTGCTGTGTCTGGCCCTGGTGGCGGCCTGGCCGCTGCTGCGGACATTCTGGTTCAGCCTGACCGACGCCAACCTGGCGGACACTGCTGGCGGCACCTTCGTCGGCTTGAGCAATTATCTGTTCCACAACGGCTCCAGCTGGTCGGGCATTCTGGTCGATCCGCAATGGTGGAACGCGGTGCGCAACACCTTGCATTTCACCGTGGTGTCGGTGGGGCTGGAGGTCGTCCTCGGGCTGCTGGTGGCGCTATTGCTGAACATCAAGTTCACCGGCCGCGCCCTGGTGCGGGCGTTGATTCTGATTCCGTGGGCGATTCCGACCATTGTCTCGGCGAAGATCTGGTCCTGGATGCTCAACGACCAGTTCGGCATCATCAATCACCTGATGCTCAGCCTCGGCCTGATTGACGCCCCCCTGGCCTGGACCGCCGATGCGGACCTGTCGATGTGGGCGGTGATCATCGTCGACGTCTGGAAGACCGTGCCTTTTGTCACGCTGCTGATGCTGGCGGCCTTGCAGATGTTGCCCGGCGATTGCTACGAAGCCGCCAGGGTCGATGGCATTCATCCGCTGAAAGTGTTCTGGCGCGTCACGCTGCCACTGCTGATGCCCGCGCTGCTGGTAGCGGCGATCTTCCGCATCCTCGATTCACTGCGGGTGTTCGACGTGATCTATGTGCTGACCTCGAACTCGTCGAGCACCATGAGCATGTCGGTGTATGCCCGCCAACACCTGGTGGAGTTCCAGGACGTCGGTTACGGCAGCGCGGCCTCGACCCTGCTGTTTCTGGTGGTTGCGGTGATTGCCATGCTTTATCTCTACCTCGGACGCCGTCAACTGGAGGTCCGGTCATGAGCCCGCGACTACTGAAAAAAGCGCTGTTGCGTCTCGGGTTCTGGTGCCTGATCGGGGTGTTGCTGTTGTATGCGGTGTTCCCCTTCTACTACGCCATTGTCACGTCGCTGAAGCCGTCCAGCGCCTTGTTCGAGGTGAGCTACTGGATCAAAAAACCCGACTTCTCCAATTACGCGGTGGTGCTCAACCAAGCCTCATTCCTGCGGGCTATCGGTAATTCGCTGGTGGTTGCGCTGTGCGTGGTGACGCTGGCGTTGTTCCTCAGCCTGACTGCCGCTTATGCCTTGGGCCGGGTCAAGTTCCGCGGGCGCGGCACGGTGTTGATGATGGTCCTCGGGGTGTCGATGTTCCCTCAGGTCGCGGTGCTGTCGGGGCTGTTCGAGGTGATCCGCGCCCTGGGCCTGTACAACACGTCCTGGGCGTTGATCCTCAGCTACACGATTTTCACCCTGCCCTTCACCGTCTGGGTGCTGACCACATTCATGGGCCAACTGCCCCATGAACTGGAAGAAGCGGCAATCATGGATGGTGCATCGCCCTGGGTCGCGCTGACCCGAGTGCTGTTGCCGCTGCTCTGGCCCGCCCTGGTCACCACTGGCTTGTTGGCCTTCATCGCCGCATGGAACGAGTTCCTATTTGCCCTGACCTTCACCCTCACCGACACCCAGCGCACGGTGCCGGTGGCCATCGCCCTGATTTCCGGCGGCAGCCCCCACGAGTTGCCTTGGGGGCTGTTGATGGCGGCATCGGTGGTGGTCACCGTCCCATTGGTGATTCTGGTGCTGATCTTCCAGCGCCGAATCGTTTCCGGTCTCACTACCGGCGCGTTAAAGGGTTGATGCCCGACAACTACAAGGAACAGCATCGTGATCAAGTTGAAACTGGACAACGTGAATAAACAATTAGGCGGCATGCGGATTTTGCGCGACGTCAGCCTGGAGATCGCGGCGGGTGAATTCGTGGTGTTCGTCGGCCCTTCGGGCTGCGGAAAATCGACCCTGCTGCGCCTGATCGCCGGACTCGATTCGATCTGCGCCGGCGACCTGCTGATCGACGGGCGTCGGGTCAACGACCTGGAGCCGCGCGAGCGTGGCGTCGGCATGGTGTTTCAGTCTTATGCGCTGTACCCGCACATGAGCGTCTACGACAACATCAGTTTTGGCCTGAAGCTGGCCAAGACCGAAAAAACCAGCCTGCGCGAGCGGGTGCTGAAAACCGCGAAAATCCTGCAACTGGACAAACTGCTGCAACGCAAGCCAAAGGAACTGTCCGGCGGGCAGCGTCAGCGTGTGGCCATGGGCAGAGCGATGGCGCGGGAACCGGACATTTTGTTGTTCGATGAGCCGCTCTCCAACCTGGATGCGTCCTTGCGGGTGCAGATGCGCAACGAAATCGCCCGGCTGCATGATCGACTGGGCTCGACCATGATCTACGTCACCCACGACCAGGTGGAAGCGATGACCCTGGCCGACAAAATTGTCGTGCTCAATGGCGGTCGCGTCGAGCAGGTCGGCTCCCCGCGTGACCTTTATGAACGTCCGGCCAGCCAGTTTGTCGCCGGTTTCCTCGGCTCACCAAGAATGAACTTTTTGGCGGTGCGCCTGCAGGCGCCAGGCGAAACCAGCCTGGTCGACAGCCCCGTCCTGGGTATGACATCCCTGCCCTTCGACAGCTCGAATCTGGCGGCAGGCACGTTGCTGAGCCTGGGCATTCGTCCGGAACAGGTATCGCTCAAGGCGGCGCAGGGAACTGCCGGCATCGTCGTCACCGCGGTCGAATACCTGGGCAGCGAAACCTATGTGCACCTGGAGACTGGTCAGGACGAGCCGCTGATCTGTCGCTGCGAAGTCAACGCCGGATGGCAGGCGGGTGATCGGGTCGAGCTGCAACTGGACCTCGACAACCTGCACTTGTTCGACGCCGACGGCACGGCCTTGAAGCGCCACGCCGTTGAAAGCGTCCCTCTGCGCTCGGCACGAGCAGGCGCCCTATGACTGTGTCGTTGAATACCATGAGCGCTCCTATGTCCTCTGTCCTTGAGCTTGCGCAGGACGCGTTGGCTGACGGCCTGTCGCGGGTCATCCACGATTACCGCCCCGCCTATCATCTTGCCCCACCGGCGGGCTGGATGAACGACCCTAACGGGGTGGTGTTCTTTCGCGGCGAGTATCACGTGTTCTATCAACACCACCCCTTCGACGCGAAATGGGGCCCGATGTATTGGGGGCATGCCAAGAGCGCCGACCTGGTCCATTGGCAGCATCTGCCGATTGCCCTGGCGCCCGGCGATGACTTCGACCGCGACGGCTGTTTTTCCGGGAGCGCGGTGGTGTGTGGAGACACCTTGGCGCTGATCTACACCGGGCACACCTGGCTGAAGGGCGTGGGTGACGAAAGCTCGATCCGTCAAGTCCAGTGCCTGGCCACCAGTGTCGACGGCATCCGTTTCGTCAAGCATGGCGCGGTCATCGAGACCGCGCCGCAAGACGCGATCATGCACTTTCGTGACCCCAAGGTCTGGCAGGAAGATGACTATTGGTACCTGATAGCGGGCGCACGCCTGGGCGATCAACCGCTGCTGCCGCTGTACCGTTCCACGGATCTGCATGCCTGGGAGTTCCTCGACTACGTGGCCAGCGGCAGCGAGGGCGACGGCTATATGTGGGAGTGCCCGGATCTGTTCCGCCTGAACGGGCGCGATGTGTTGCTGTACTCCCCCCAAGGCATGCAACCCCAGGGTTACGAACGGCTCAACAAATACCAGACCGGTTATCGAGTGGGCCAACTCGACAGCCAATGGCACTTCACCGGCGGGCCTTTTATCGAACTGGATAACGGCCACGATTTCTATGCCGCGCAAACGCTGGTGGCCGCCGATGGTCGACGCCTGGTGTGGGCGTGGCTCGACATGTGGGAAAGCCCGATGCCGAGCCAGGCCCATCATTGGTGCGGCATGCTCGGTTTGCCACGCGAACTTGAACTGCATGACGATCGCCTTTGCGTGTATCCGGCACGGGAGCTCACCGCTCTGCGCCAGGCGCCATTGCCGGGTACGTCCTGGTGGGATGGCTCGGGGGCCCGGTGGGTGCCGGAAGTGCATGGCGACAGGCTCGAAATCCATGTGCATCTGGATCTGCTCGGGTGCACCGATGGGCACTTGGGAATCGCCTTGCGTTGCAGTGACGAGGGTGATGAAGAAACCTTGCTCTACTACGATGCGGCGCTGCAGCGTCTGGTGCTGGACCGCAGCCGTTCGGGCGCGCAAGTCACCGGTCAGCGCAGTGTGCCGATAGACCCGACACAAGAGCGGCTGGCGCTGCGTGTGTTCCTTGATCGCTCGTCCATCGAGGTGTTCGACGAAAACGGGGGCTTCAGCCTCAGCAGCCGTCTCTATCCGCGGCCCGACAGTCTGGGAGTGAAGCTTGTGGCAAGCGGCGGTGGCGGGCGCGTCCGCATTCCAGGAGCGTGGCCTCTGGCCTCGGGATGGCTGTGAGCGGCGTCATTCGAGTCGCGAGAAGCCCGAGCCCTGTGTCATGATTCTGCGTCAACCTGACCGGCCTCGCCTCGCATGACTTCAGTCAAAGACGTTGCACAACTGGCCGGCGTGTCCCTGATGACGGTTTCTCGAGCGCTCAACACCCCGGAAAAACTGAGCCCCGAAACCCTTCAGCGGGTGCGTCGCGCCATCGACGAATTGCAATTCGTACCGAGCCTGTCGGCGCGCAGAATGCGCGGCGACAATCTCCAGTCGCGCACCATCGGCGTGTTCGCGCTGGACACCGCAACCACACCGTTCGCGGTGGAACTGCTGCTGTCCATCGAGCAGACCGCGCAGCAGGCGGGCTGGAATGTCTTCATCCTTAACCTGTTGAGCAACCCGCCCACCGACCAGAACATCGACCTGATGTTGTCGCACCGGCCCGACGGGTTGATCTTCAGCGCCATGGGCTTTCGCCACGTCAGCATTCCCGAGCGCTTGAAGAGCAAACCCCTGGTGCTCGCCAATTGCCTGGCCGATGACAGTCGCCTGATCAGTTATGTGCCGGACGACGAAGCCGGGCAGTATCGCGCCGTACATCATGCGTTGAGCCAGGGTTATCGGCGCCCGCTGTGTATCAATCTGCCCAAACAGAGCCTGGCCTGGGGCCTGCGACAAGAAGGCTTGCAGCGCGCCTGTCAGGCATTCGGGCTGGCGCCTGACGCGCTCCTGCAATACGACCTTTCCGATCATGACGCCTATGGTGAAACCGCAGGCATCCTCGACCGGCACATCATTGAGGGTCGTCCGCAATTCGACATTCTGATCTGTGGCAACGACCGCATTGCGTTTTGTGCCTATCAGCTGCTGCTGGGCCGTGGTCTGAAAATTCCCGACGATGTCGCGGTGCTCGGCTACGACAACATGATCGGTATCGCTGAACTGTTCATCCCGCCGCTGACCACGGTGCAACTGCCGTACTACGAAATCGGTCGCAAGGCCACCCGGCACCTGATCGAAGCCCTTGAAGTAGAAGGCGCGCAGCCGGTTGATTGTCCGTTGGTGGTCCGGGCGTCGCTATGAGGCGCACGCCCTTCCCTCAGATCCGACGCGGATCGATCTCCCCGGTCCACGCCAGCAGCGCCGCCAACAGAAAGAAGCTGCCGCAGGCTGATTCGACCTTCTGTTCCACCGTTGCGGTGGTGCGATAGCAATGGCCGATAAATCGCCCTTCCTCGAAGTCGGTGCTGCGCACGATCGCCGCCAGTAACTGCCCGGCCTGTTGCCGCAACACCTCAGACTCGACGGCACCTTCAGCCTCGATAGCGTCTATTGCCCGCCCTTGCAGGGCCAGTGCCGCCATCGCCGCGGCGCAAGGGTCGCTCGGTCCCTGGGGTTGATCCAGGCGATTGGCCGGGATGGACAAGCCGCGACTGTCCCGCCAGTACCGCCCCGCCTGGTTGCCGTCACTGCGAAACGGCTCACCGTATAAGCGGGCACCGGTTTCCAGACCGAGCATGGCCCAGGCTTGCCCGCGTGACCAATTACCCGGGACATCACCGGCCTGCCATTGCCCCTGGTCAAAATGCCCATGGCTGCTCCAGGCACCGCCCGTGCCTGCGCAGGCGCGGAAGGAGGTCTGCAACTGTTGACGGCCGAGCCCCAGCAGCCGTGGATCGGCATGCAGGGCAAACAGCTGCAGGGTCGCGGCCAGCGGATCGATGCTCAAACGGCTGTCACCGTGTTCACCGCCACCCATCTCGCGACCGAGGGGGATGCAGCCCAACACCGGATCGAAGGCCCATGCCAGACGCTGTACCGCCTGCTCCGTCAGTTCTTCGGCCTGGGGATCGGCCAACAGCCGTGCGCCCAACCCGGCGCCGTACCAGAAAATCAGGCTGCGATGATGGGTCTCGCTGTCGAGCTGGCCCCGCAGTCTCTCGGCAATGCGCCAGGCCTTTTGCAGATCGTCACGATGCCCTGTGCAATGGGCGCGCAACCACCACAGGCCAGCCCAGAACCCACCCAGCCAGGAGCCGCTGACAGAGACCTTCCATGCCTCGCCGCCTCCCGTGCGATAGAGGGGAAAGCCTAGGCCGCACTCGGCGTCGATCTGCTCCAGTCGCGCGAAGATAGCGTTGATGGCGTGCCGAACTTCAGTCGTCTCAAGTGGCCGCGCCAGAACCTCGAACATGCTCATTTGACCGCCCTCAAGGAGGATTCGACGGCGCTGTTTCTGTGACGTTGCCGACCCCGCATCAACAGCAGGCACAGCAGACAACCCAACAGCAACACGCCGATCAGCGCCAGCCAGGCGCTGGCAAAACCCCATGGCCCGTTCTGCACCAGCCCGAACAACGGCGGGCCCAGGGCAAAACCACCAAAGAACCCCACCGACAGCAAACCCGCGGCCGGTGCCGGGCTGCCGAAGCCCGGGTCGCGCAGGACCATGCTCATGGCGATCGCATTGGTCGCCACCGCCGTCAGCCCCATACCCAGAGCCCCGGCCCACAATGGCCAGTGACTGCCCGGCGCGGCCAGGGAGGTGAGCCACAAGGCCAGGCTCGACAGCAGCAATAACACCAGCAGCAGCCAGGACTCATCGACCATGCGCGCGCCCAAAGGCGTGAAAAAAATCCGCGCCACAATGCCCATCACGCCAAAACCGGCGATCAAGCCGCCGATCAATGTCGCCGGCATCCCTTGGCCCGCCGCGAACACTCCGAGAAAAGTCACGAACGACGAAAGCACGATGCCCACGCACAACTGCACGCTCATCAACAGCGCCAGCCGCCCGTTGGGTCGGGCAATGGCGAGGCTCAGCGGTTGACCCTTGTGCCCCAGGGGAGCCACTCGCGGCCCCAGACATGCCAGCAACAAGGCGGGTATCAGTAAACTGGCCAGCGCCTCGCGCCAGCCAAGACTCATCGCCAGGCTCGGCAGCAGCAAGCCGGCGAACAGCGCCGAGACCTGCACCCCGGATTGTTTCAAACCGACCACCGCCGCCTTGTGCCGGGGTTCGACACGCTCGGCGATCAACAGATTGGTCACCGGGTTGGCCAGTGCCTGGGCAATTCCGCATGCCGCCAACGCCAGCACCACGCCGACGAATCCCGGCAGGCTGGCCAGCAATCCATAGGCACCCACCGTGCTCCAGAACAGCACCGCCATGGCCCGCCGGGTGCCCAGCCGGTTGACCAGCGGCCCGGCCCACAACGACAACAGCGCGGCAAAACCGAAGGCGCTGGTGATCAGCCAGCCCAGCCAATGGGTCGGCACCCCGAGGTCGGCGACGATTAACGGGCCGAGAGTGCCGACCGCGTAGAAAATCAGCATCGGCAAGGCCATCGCCGCGGTCAGTATCACCCGCAACCACCAGCCCTGGGGGGCTTTGTGTTCGGTCATCGGGCCATCCCCCGGATCGCCGACGGCCCGTCGAAATCCAGCCCGGCATCAGCGCAACTGTCCAGCAGTTGCCGCCCTACCGCGCTGATCAGCGCATCGTCGGTGCCGTCGAGAATGTGCGTGGTGCGCGCGGTGCGGTAGATCCCCGACAGCGGCGACAGCTCGCTCAGGCCCTCGGCGCCCATGATCTGGATCGCCGAATCCACCGCCTCGCTCAAGGCCTGGGAAGCAGCGACCTTGGCGATGTTGACCTCGATGCTGTTGGCCACCCCGGCATCGTGTTTACCGGCGGCGTCCTGCAGCAACGCACGGGCGCTGGCGATGGCTTGATAGACCTTGAATACCCGCTGGCGCACCAGCTGCTTATCCGCCAGCCGCGCCTGCTGGCCACGGGCCGAGTGGATACGCGCGCACATCAGGTCGAAGCAGCGCTGGGCCAGGCCCAGCCAGTGCACCGAACGCAATATCCGCCCCAGCCCCAGGCGTTCCTGCATCAGCGCCAGACCCTGCCCCGGTTGCCCCAGCACATGGCTGGGCGGGACCCGCACCTGGTCGAAGGACAATTCAGCCTGACCAGAGAACCGGCCAAGGATCGACAACGGCCGCTCCACCCGAAAGCCCGGCGCATCACTGGGCACCAGCAACATCGACAAGGCGTTCTCAAGAGGACCGGAGCCGGTGCGGGCAATCACCGTGATCAGGCCTGCACGCTCGGCGCGGCAGATGAACCACTTGCGCCCGCTCAGCAGCCACTGGCCGTCGACGAACTCGGCGTGGCTACTCAGGGTCGCCGGGATCGAACCGATGCTGTCGGGCTCGGACATGCCGTAACTGGAGACCAGCGTCCCCGCGGCCAACGGCGCGAGAAAGCGCTGGCGAATGTCCTCGCTGGCATGCCGGGTGAGCATGTGCAGATCCAGGGTGGCATCGTCACCGAAGATCGCCGGGGCGTACTCGGAACGCCCCTCCTGCTCGGCCACCGCCAGATAGTCGCGCAGGCTGGCGATACGCCCGCCGAGGGCCTGAGGGTAAAAACTGCCCCAGAGCCCGGCGGCCCGCGCCTCGGCGCTGAGTTCGGCCATGCGCCGGGCGGCCTGGCGGGGCTCCGCCGCCAGTTCGGCTTCCAGCGGGATGATGCGTTCGTCGACAAAACACCGCACCGCCCGGGCCAGCTCGGCGCTGTCCCGGCGGGCGTTCAATGCCTGTGCACTCAACATGCGATGCCCGCCCCGCTCTCCAGAAACGCCACTTCGGCGGCCAGGGATTTCTTGTCGATCTTGCCGGCCGGGGTCAGCGGTAACTGACGGTAGAAGCGCAGGTATTCCGGCAGCTTGTTGACCTCCAGGCCTTGCTCGCGCAGGTAGTCGGTCAGCTCGCTCAGGGAGAAACGTGGCGCGCCGTCACGCAGGGTCACGCAGATGCACACCCGCTGGCCAAGGTCCGGGTCCGGCACCGCCACACAAGCGACGCTGACCACGTCCGGGTGACCGGTGGCCAGGGTTTCGATCTGCACCGGGCTGATATTGGCGCCACCACGGATGATGATGTCCTTCTTGCGCCCGGCCAGAATCAGGTAGCCGTCGGCGTCGATGTAGCCCAAGTCGCCGGTGTTGACCCAGCCTTCGGCATCGCGGTACTGCGCGTCGAGTTCCGGGGCATTGACGTATTGCATCGGGCTCAGGGGGCCACGGGCCTTGATTTCACCGACGCCGCCCTGGGGCACTTCGTTGCCCTGTTCGTCGACAATCTTGATCGCGCACACCGCCGGGTTCGGCCGACCGACGCTGTAGAACACCACGTCCTGGGCATCGTCCAGGGTGTTGTGACAGTTCACTCCGTCCGCCGAACCATAGAGGCTGATGAAACCGCAACCGAACGCCTCGACGCAGCGGCGCACGGTCACTTCATCGATCAGCGAACCACCGCAGATCAACCCCAGCAGGCTGGACTTGTCGACCTGTTGCAGGCGAGCGTCGGCAGCGATGCGCTGGAGCATGGTCGGCACCCCGAGGATGTGCGTCGGACGCAGTTGCTCGATGGCCTCGATCGCCGCCTCCACGTCGAACTGCGGCAGCACCGCAATCGAACCACCGAGCCACGACAGGCTGCCAAAGGTGGCGGTGGAACCGAAGGATGACCCCAATGGCACCAGGTACAGCCCGCGGAAGCTCTCGCCTTCGGGGTGGATGCGCTGCAAGAAACGCCCGCGCCCGCCCACCAGGGCATTGTGCGAATAGGCCACCAGTTTGGGTTCGGATTCAGTACCGGACGACACCAGCAAACGCACTGGTGAGTTGGGGCAAACCTGGGGCAATTGCGCTTGGGTCAACGGCTCGGCCTCAAGCATGTCCTGCAGACTCAACCAGCCGTCCCGGGTGCTACCTTCAACCACCAGCACCCGCAGCGACAACAGGCTCGGGCGCAAGGCTTCGATGACCTGGCACAGATCGATACCGGCGTACTGCGCCGGGACGATCACCACCCGCGCATCGCAACGACGCACCAGGGCCTGGATGTCCAGGCTGCCGCGTCCCGGTGGAAACGGCGCGACCACCGCCCCCAGGGCTGCGGCGGCGAGGTCGATGGCGCAACTGCGCCAACTGTTGGTCAGCTGATAAGCCACCACATCGCCGGCGACGATGCCGGCGGCACGCAGGCTCGCGGCCAGGCGCAGCGCGGCGTCATGCAACTGGCCATAGCTCAGGTTGCCTTCGGGCGAAAGTACCGCCGTTTTCTCCGGGGCACGTTGCGCGTGCTCGCGGAACAGTTGGTAGACCGAACGGTTGGGGTAAGTGCCGTCGAGTTCCCAAACACGGCGAACGTCGGCGGGAACCAGATCAATAATGCCTGCGTTATTCATCGAAAACTCCAGTGAGCGTTGACCGAGGTGTAGGTATTCACGCTTAAACACGTCTTCAATCGCCTGTCTTGAGCCAGCTGTGACAGGTCTTCTACGGCCACCGAGGCCGGTATTTCGGCGTCGCCCAGCACCTGTTGCCAGATAGCGGCGGACTGCGACGCCAAGGCACTGCGAAGCCGCCCGTCACGCCCCTCGGGGTCGCTGTGCAGATCGCAGGCGAGGATGATTTCCAGTTGCTGAAGTTGGGCCGGGGTCTGGCAGTCGATGGCCAGCAACCCGGCCAGGGTCGGATACACGCCCTTGAGCAGACTGTCTTCGGCGGTGGTCTCTTGCAGTTGCTGCACGCACAGCAGGTTGGCGGCGCCAAGCAGCGAGCTGTCGACCCGTACGCCCTGCCCACTGAGGGCACGATGCAGCAAGGCGGCGCTGACCCCTTGGGCCGCGACCACCCCGCCCAGCACATCCAGCACGGTGAACAGCGAGCCGCCCGGCGTCGCCGAGGCCTGGCCGATCTGTTCGCCGACGCCGGACCAGGCCTGGACCACGAAGTCGGTACCCGGCAAGGCTTCGCCCGGTCGGTCATGGCCCCAGCCGCCGGCATAGGCGTACACCAGCCCCGGATTGACCCGCATCAGGTCGGCGCGATCCAGGGCCAGTTCGGCGGCCTTGCCCGGCGCCCAGTTGTGCAGGAACACGTCAGCGTCCCGAACCCGCTCGTACAGCTCTTCGCGGCCGGCGGCGGACTTGATGTCCAGCTCACGGACCTGCTTGTGCCGATTGAGGGCATCGAAGCGCACCGACACGCCATCGACGCAAGGCGGCATGCCCCGAAGCGGGTCGCCGCCGGGCAGCTCGATGCGGATCACCTCGGCACCCAGCTGCGCCAACAGGTGCCCGGCCAGCGGACCCTGGATCCGCCGGCATGACTCGATCACCGTCAGGCCGCTCAACGGCAGTGCCTGCCCATCCAGGTCGCGCATCGGTTTGCCGCCAGCGCTGATGGCGTCGAAGGCCCAGGGCCCCTGCTCCAACTGAGCGCGCAGATTGCTGTCGGTGCGGCGCTCGGCCAGGCTGCGCACCGGGCATAGCGCAACACCGCTCAAGTCACACAGGGCGCTGATCCGCGCCATGGATAAGCGCGCCAGCGCCTGACGGAACACCGCCGGCATCGGCGCCACAGCCTTGGCGTAACGCAGCAGAAACGCCTTCCAGCCCTGCCCGGCCTGCTCGCCGTCAATGCCCACTTCCGCCCAGAAGCGCCGCCAGGGTTCGGCATCCAGGGTTTCCAGTTCGAAGTACACGCCATCGGCCGAGACAAACGGCGGACGATTCTTCGCGCACGTGGCCCCCGGCAACAGACGTTCGGCTTCCGCCCCCGCAGTCGCCCCCGCCAGGTACTGAGCAATGCCCAGCACTCCGGCCGCGGCCATGGAAGTGGTCACGCCGTTGAAATCACCACCGCGCAACTGCCCAAGCGCGGCGGCGAATACGCCTTGCAGAGCCAGGCTGGCGCTCAGGGTCGAGACATAATCCACCCCCAACCCTTGGGCCTTGCCGCTGGCCCGGCCATGCACCGACATCAAGCCGCAGGCCGCCTGAGCTGTGTGCTCGGTGATACCCGCGCAGCTGCCGTCGGGCCAGCCATGAATCAGCCCATCGAGTGGTTTCAAATCGGGGTGGTGCAAGGTAAAACCCAAACCCTCGCGCACCGGGTCATCAGTCAGGGGCTGCGGGTTCAGGCCCAGCGCCGTCGCTTGGTAGCGCAGTGACGCGGCCAGAGGTGCGAGCCTGGCAGATGAAGAAGCAAAGGAGCCGCTGAGGCTACATCCATGTAGAAGACGTGACATAAAACCTACGCCAGAGTGGTTACATAACGCTGCGCGGACGGCCTCGGGTGAGGTACGTCACGCAGGCCCGGAGCGATCGGCCGGCAATCAGCCACCGGCAACCGCCGGCAGAATGGTGATGGCATCGCCGGCCTTGAGAGGGGTGGCCAGGTTGTCGGCAAAACGGATGTCGTCATCGTTGACGTAGATGTTCACGAAACGATGCACTTGACCGTCGCGAATCAATCGCTCTTTAACGCCGGGGTACTCCCGTTCCATGTGCTCGATCACTTCAAGAACCGTACTTCCCTGAACTTCGACGCGCTTCTGATCTTGAGTAAAAGAGCGCAACAAAGTTGGCACAATGACGGAAATCGACATGCAGAACTCCCTGAGCCGAATAAGGCTCTTTTTATTAGTTAATTAATCTTGTTTAACGCTGTACCGGCATTAAGTTTCAGCGCACGACATGAATACTTTCTTCGGTAACTTTACGATTAACGATTCGAAAGCTGCGCACCGCGACATCAATATCCGGAACGGTTGAAACAATCACGTAGTGCACCGAGGCATCACCGGCATACTGCACATCTTCAGCGCTGGGATAGGCCACGCTGGCGGTATGCGAGTGATAGATCACCCGGCACTCCTCGTCCCGCTCATCCAGTTCACGCCAGACCGCCAGTTGCTGTTTCGGCGCAAAGCTGAAGAAAGTCGGCGAGCGCGCCGCGTTGTCCATGGCGATCAGCCGCTCGGCGGTTCTGGTGCCGGCGGGTGCGGCGATGATGCCGCAGGTTTCCAGTGGATGATCCCGCCGCGCCTGTTCCAGCATGGCCTCCAGCAGGCCGGCACGAATACTCAACATCCTCGCCCGTCGCCCCCGTTCAATAACTCGGCAACGTCGGCTCGACGTCACGCACCCAGGCCAGTACGCCGCCCTCCAGGTTGCGCACATTGCTGAAGCCCAACTGTTGCAATTCCTGCAATACCGCCTTGGAGCGCGCCCCGGACTTGCAGTGCAGGACCAGGTTGGCGTGCTTGCCGAAGCGGGTTTCGATCAGCGCGGCAGTGTTCGGTCCCTTGGGTATGTGCTGTGCCCCCTGAATGCGCACGATGTCCCACTCGGTACGCTCGCGCACATCGATCACCAGCACATCCTGGCCCCGTTCGCGCAGGGCTTGCAGCTCCCGGGCGCTGATGGACGGAATGTCCGAAGGTTGCACGCCCTTGGGCGCGGTCAGCCCGCAGAACGTCTGATAATCACTCAGGGCGGTGATCGGCTGGCGCCCGGGTGAACGACGCAGCGGCATCTGCCGGTAGGACATTTCCAGAGCGTCGTAGACCATCAGGCGTCCCAGCAGGCTTTCGCCGATGCCGGTGATGAGCTTGACCGCCTCGGTGGCCATGATCGCGCCGATGGAGGCACAGAGAATGCCCAGCACACCGCCCTCCGAACAGGATGGCGCCAGCTCCGGGGGGGGCGGCTCCGGGTACAGGTCGCGGTAATTGAGGCCGACACCGCCGGGAGCGTTTTCCCAGAATACCGAGGCCTGCCCCTCGAAACGGAAGATCGAACCCCAGACATAAGGCTTGTTGGCCAGCACGCAAGCATCGTTGACCAGGTAGCGGGTAGCGAAGTTGTCGGTGCCATCGAGGATCAGGTCGTACTGGCTGAACAACTGCACCGCGGTTTCCGGTTCCAGGCGCTGGTCATAAAGATTGACCTGCACGTGGGGGTTCAGATCCTTGATCGCCGCGGCGGCGCTTTCAACCTTCAACTGGCCCACAGTGGCGACCCGGTGAATCACCTGGCGCTGCAAGTTGGACTCGTCCACCCGGTCGAAATCGATGATACCCAGAGTGCCGACGCCAGCCGCCGCCAGATATAACAAGGCCGGTGAACCCAGGCCGCCCGCACCGATGACCAGCACTTTACTGCTCTTCAAGCGACGCTGGCCTTCAAGGCCCACATCGGGAATTAACAAGTGTCGGCTATAGCGGGTTATTTCTTCATTACTCAGGTTTGCAAGAGGTTCTACAAGAGCGGGAAGTTTCATGGTTAACACCTGTTACTGAATGCAACAGATTCTCAGGCAGCAACTTCAATTAATCAATTCAACGGGTCTGGCTTTTCATATTCGGAAGCCACGTTTTTGTATGCATTTAAACAATCACCAGTGACTATGACGAATAGAAGAAAGCCCTCTTTCGAGGGCTTTCAGGGGTGCATCTTTAGTGTCAGGCGAGGAAGGTCGACATGTCCTTGCACACAGCGCTGAACGCCTCGACAAAATGCCGCGCTTCAGCGTCGCTGAGCACCAGCGGCGGCTGGATGCGCATCACCCGGTTGTTGTTGGCGGTGACGAACGTCAGCACCCCGTGTTCCCGCGACAGTTTGCTGACGAAGCGCAGCACGAACATTTCCTCGAAGTTTTTCTCCACCTCGCTGATGGCCTCCTCGATATGCCGCTTGGCCTTGCCCGACAGCATGCGATAAGTGCCCGCCGCGTTCCCCGGTATCCGGCTTGCGAACTCGCGCACGAATGCCTCGACCCCACCGTGGAAGCTGTACTCGAACTCGATGGCAATCATCAGCCCGACACCGCGCACCTCGCGGATGAACGGGTAGCCGCTGACCGCCTCGCGCAGGGCCTCCTTGAGCTGCCCGCCGACCCGCGCGGCATTGCCGGCCAGGTCTTCGTCGGCGATCACGTCCAGGGTCGCCAGGGCCGAGGCCGAGGCGAAATTGCCGCCGCCGAAGGTCGAGGTATGCAAGGCGAAGGTATCGATGCTGCCGTAGGCGCGGTCCCACAGCGCCGCGCTGGACAGGGTCGCGCCGATGGGCACGGCGCCGCCGGAGAGAGACTTGGACAGCACCAGAATATCCGGCACCACCGCCTCCCACTCGCAGGCGAAAAGCTTGCCGGTGCGCCCCAGACCGGTCTGGATCTCGTCGAGAATCAACAGGCAGTCATGGGCGCTGCACAGCTCCCGGACCTGTTTCAGGTAGCCCTCCGGCGGCAGTATCACCCCGCCCTCGCCCTGGATCGGTTCCAGGATAAAGGCGCCGATATCGCCCTGGCGCAAGGCCGATTCCAGCGCGGCCAGATCGCCGAAGGGGATCGAATCGCAGCGCGACAACAGCGGTTTGAACGGATCGCGGTGCTTGTCGCGGCCGGTCACCGACAGTGCGCCCAGGGTTTTGCCGTGATAGCCGTTGTCGCAATACAGCAGCCGTGGGCGACGCATGGCGGCCATGGCCAGCTTCAACGCGGCCTCGATCGCCTCGGTGCCGGAGTTGCTGAAGAACACCCGCTCCAGATTACCCGGCGCCAGTTCGCTGAGACGCTGCGCCAGCAGACTGGTTTGCAGCGGCACCGAGACGTACTGGACGAAGGTTGGGTGCTGCTGTTGCAAGTATGTCTGCAATGCCTGATTGACCCGCGGGTGGTTATGTCCGGTATTCAGGCAGCCATAACCGGCGACGAAATCCAGGTAACGCCCGCCGTCCAGGTCTGTCAGCCAGCAACCGCTGCCGTGGGTGAACACCCGCTCGATATGGTTGAACTGATAAAACTCGCGCAACACCGGATTAATGTGCTCGCCAAAACAACGCAGGACTTCGGCGCGCAACGCGGTCGGCTGCTCGGCGGTCGGGGTGGCCGTGGGCCGTCGATGGAAACGGCGCAAGGCCTGGAAGTCTTCTTCGCGCAGACGTTCGCCATAGGACGCCATCGGCGACGGGGAGAAACCATGCAGCTCGGCGATCCGGCCGATCTCCAGCACCCGCTCCTCGGGCAGTTCGCGGCCGATGGAAAACGCCTCGGCACGCCCCTCCAGCGCCAGCACCAGGGTTTCCGCCAGGCAGCCGTTGAGGAATTTCTTCGGTGCCAGCCCCAGGGTCTCGGTGCCGAAACGCAACGCTTCACTGGCCGAAACCAGACCGCCATCGATGATCAGGATGTCTTTGCGGTCGTGGTGAAACGGCAGCACATCACGGGGTAACGCGGCGTCCACCACCACCGAACCCGGTGCCAGCCGATAGGGGTCGATCACCCCGCCACTGGAGGTTGCGGCGACATAGAAACGCACCTCGTCGTAGCAGCTGTCGATGTCTGCGGTCATGCGCACCTGGCCGTGCATCTGCGCCGGCAGATACGCCAGGCTTTCGCGGCCTTGCTCGACACTGCCACGGTGTACCAGACGCAAGCGGCAACCGTCCCGGGCCAGCAGCTTGGCGATGACCAGGGCAATCGACCCCGGATAACCGACCACGGCCACTTCGCTGTCCGCAGGCGAGACCTCCAGGCGGGCCATGGCTTCCAGCACATTCTTGTAGGCGGCGTAGGCCGTGAGCGAGTTGCCGGTGGTGACCGGCACGCCGCTGCGGTCCAGGGTCTGCAAGCCGCGATTGCCGACGATGGCGGTAAAACCGCCCAGGCCAACCAATTGCGCGCCCTGCTCTTTCAGGCTTTGCACACCTTCGAGCACGCGGCCGGCAATGGTTCGCGGCTGGCTGAGCATTTGCTCGGCGGTCAGCGGCAGGTAATGCAGGATGCCTTCGCAGGTTGCGCCACTGGCACTGACGATGCGCCCGAAGTCGGCGAACGGCACCAGGTTGCGTGGCTGCCAGAGCTGGGCCTGGTAACCACGATCCTGCTCAACGAGGGTGCGGTCCAGCAGGTCGATGATCTTCACCTGACGTTGCAGGGCGATGGAGGTCGGGTGGGCGATAAATCCGAATTTCATGGGGGTCTTTCCTGGGTTCTGGCTCATTGACGGGTCCAAGCGGTTTCGGAGACCAGGCTCAAGCCGTCGCCCTCCGAGTTATGGGCCAGCAACACGTCGAAAATATTCAATTGTCCGGGGCGCGTCAGGGCGTTGCGCAGATGCGCTTCATCGAAGCTCACCAGACGTTCGCGGTGCAGGCTGATCGGCCCGACTCGCTCCAGCGGTGCCGCCAACGGCGCGGCACTGGTCACCGAAACCTGTTGCGCGCCATTGTGGGCGTAGCGTTTGTCGAGGTAGGTCTGGATCAGCGACAACAGGCCGTTGGTGAGGTAGAACAGGGTCACGTTGCGCTTCGCCGCCTCAGGGTCCTCGGCCAGCCCTTGGGCCAGCCGCGCCTCGATATCCGGCACCAGCGCCCGGGCGCCGTCGCCGACAAAGGCCAGGACATTGCCGCCGCCGGTCATGGCGATATAGGGCAAGGCCATCAGGGCATCGCCCATCAGGGCGCGTCCGTACCAGCCGGAAAAGCCCGGATCGGTGCGTGGCACATTGCGCATCGCCGAGATGCCACAGCGGCCGACGTCATAGACGCCGACATAGCGATAGCCCTGTTGCTCGATCAGTTCGCGCACCAGGTTGCCCAGGCGGCGAAAGAAGTAATTGGAGGTCATCGGCAGGGTTTCGATGTGGTCCGCCGCCACGCTCTCGCTGGTGGCCGACAACATCTGGAGCTTGGCCCGACGCATGGCGAGGATCTGCGGCTCGACCTCTAATCCCCTTTCGATGTGATCGAGGAACACATCCAGCGGCACATCCAGCGCCAGGTCGGTAAACGGCGAAAGATGCCGCGGCTCATGGTTGACCTGCACCACCCGCAACTGACGCTTGAGCTTGCCTTCGGAAAACGGCGTGGCGGCCTGGTCGACCTTGCCCTTGAGGAAGAACACGCAATGGCTTTGCGGCCCGTTCAATTCGTGGTCGGTGTGCACGAACTGATAGACCCGTCGGCTGAAGCCATACAACGACAATGGCCCCAGATAGTTCGGCACCGGCCTTCCTTCGTGGTAAGGGCCGACACTGCCGGGCTGGGTGATGCTGTCGGCCAGGCCAATGGCCCCGCGCTCAGCCAGGGCATGCACCCGTTGCCGCTGCTGATCGCTGAGCTTGCCGCACTGCCAGAGCAGGTGCAGCGGCTGGTGGTTGATCAGGTCCAGCGCCTGATCCAGCGCCTCGATCCGGGTGCTGCTGAGAACGGTTGCCGGGGTCGCTGGCGGCTCGGGCAGACGCACATTCAGCGGCACCAGGGGCCGGGACTCCAGCACTCCTTGAGTGGCGAGGATGAACACCGGCTCGGCCCGCTCGGCGAGCATGGCGAAGGCTTGCTCCAGGCAGGCACCGATCTCCTCGACCTTGCGGATGAACACCTGGCGCAGGCCCTTGGCCTCGATCACCCGGCGCCCGTCGTTGTCACCATCGTGGGTGCCCTGGAAGGCATACCAGACGCTTTCCGGGCTGTCGGCGCAGATGATCAGCCCCGGCGCGCCGAGACGCTTGAGGTTGGCCAGGGTGCCACGGAATTCATCGATCATGCCCGAGGTCACGGTGATCACATAGGCCCGACCGAACAGCTGCCATCCGGCCATGGCGCTCACCGCCAGGTTGTGTTCGTTGCAGCCACTGAGGCAACGCACACCCGTGCCGGCGACATTTTGCTGCATGGACTGAATCAACCCGGCCACCATGGACCCGGTGTAGGAATGAAAATCCCAGCGCTCCTGCCAGCGACTGCGCATGAAGCGAGTCACTTCCGTCGCCAGGCTCACCGACAGCAGCGGGCCGCTGATGGAGCGCGCCAGCAGGCGGTTGAAGTGCGCGTGTTCCAGGTGATCCAGGACGATCCGCAACAAGTCCGCACGCCGCGCCGCGCGGTCCTCTCCCGCCACCCGCAGATGGCGATTGCCACCGATGCGGTTCATCCATTGCGCCAAGGCCGACAGGCTGCAATACAGCAAGGCCGAATGGGGCGACAGACGCGAGTTGGGCGCGGCGGCAATCAACTCGTCGAAAGGGTCGGCGATGCCGGCCTCCTCTTGTTCACCCAGATCGAGAATGAACAGCTCGCTCGACAGTTGCGGGTCAAGGTGACGCAACCGCGATTGCGCCGCCTCGACTGAATCGAAGGTCATCAACCACAGATCCGGCAGCGCCGCGGTATTCGCCGGGCTACCTTGCAAATAGCTCCGGGCCTGGACCATCAGGGCTTCCAGAACCGCCTCACTCCTTGGCCGCGGCCCCAGGGCCCGGTGCATTTCTTCGCTGCCTCCGATCGTCAGTGGCCAGTCAGCGGCGCTGGCAGGTGGCTGCAAGCCGGCCTGCAACTGCTCGATGACAAAGGTCACATCCTCGATCAGAGGCTCAGCCTGGGTCACCAGACAGATGCCTAAGGTTGCCTTCATGAACTCATCCTTACTCAAGTCAGACTTACGATTGAATGGCTCGTGGCTGAGGCCCATGGGCCTCGGCTCGAACCGGACGGGGCGCCAACAGCCTTGTTGGCGCCTCCTGATAAAGACCGGCCGTGGCCGCCGCGATCGAACGCCGGGCAACCAAGGCCAGCGCACAGACCACGAACATCGCCAGGGACAGCCCGGTCAGCATCCCCACGTGACCGCTGCGGTCGAGGAGCACCCCGGCGGCAATCGGCACCAGCATGCGTGTCAGCACGAACAGGCTGGCTTGCAGCCCGTAGTCGGCGGCCTGCCGGTGCGCGCGGGAGAAAAACATCATCAGGGCGAAAACCAGTGTCGACACCGCCCCCATGGCCGTGGCCAGCACAAAAGCCGCGACCACCAACCAAACCATCCCGGCCTGCAATCCCACCGCCGCGGTCAGCGCCAGCAGGGCAAACAGAGCCCAGACCATAAACAGAGGAATCGCCCGCCCCGGCCCCAGGCGCTGAATCAGGCGACCACCCAGCACGCTGGCCAGGGCCCCCACCACGCCTCCGCCAACACCGGCAATCAAGGCCACTTGCTGCGCGGCCATGCCCTGGTCCAGCAACAAGGGTTTGAGGTACAGCCAGGCGGCACCGACAAAGGGAAAGCTGCTCAGCAGTATCCAGGTCCACAGACGCGCACCGGGTTGGCGGAAATAGCCCGACCAGTCGGCCAGAGAAAGTCTGGTCGGCGCGGCAGCTGCGCCCGCGGCGCTGCTTTCGCGTACCCAGGCCAGGGGCAACAACCCCAACAGCAGCCCCGCGGCCATCAGCAGAAACGGCGCCTGCCAGCCCCAGCGGTTATGCACCAGCAACATCACCCCGGCACCGACGATGGCGCCTAGAAACAGCGCCGCCGAGCGGATGCCGCCGGCGCGAATCCGCTGGGACTCGGGCAGCAGCTTGATCATCAGGGCATTGACCGGGATGTCTGCCCAGGTCGCCAGCACCCCGGCGCTGAACGCCAGGCCGAACAGGTAGCCGCGATGGGCCGTGATCGCTTGCTGGCTGACCAGCACCAGCAACAGCGCCAGCATCAGGCACAGCACCAGGGCCCAGATTCGGTAATGCCCGCGCTCGAAACCAAAGCGCTGCACGGGCAACGCCAGCAGGAACTTGAACACCGCCGGCAAACCGGCCAGCTGGAACAAGCCGATTTCAGTGCCCGACCAGCCGTGCTCGCGCATCACCAGCGGCAACCCGAGCAGCAGGTAGATGCTCGGCACCGCCAACACGAAACTCAGCCAGCCGAACAGCAGTTGCAGACGCCAGGCGCCAGCGCCGTCCTGGCGGTTCATGAGGCACTCCGACGCGCCACCAGCACCGATACCGGCGCCACGGCGAAAGCCACTTCGGGGTAACTGTCGATATTGACGAAACCGGCTTGCTGCAGGGCTTCGCTCAAACCACCGGCGTGAGTCAACTGGCGCCCGAGCATCTGCATCGACAGGTAATAAGGCATGACCCGCCGAGCGTGCTCCAGGTCGGCGGGGATTTCCGCATGGGCACTGACCAGCACCCCGCCCGGTCGCAGCGCCGCATGAATCTTGGCCAGGGTCGCGGCCATGTCCGGGACGAAATGCAATACCGAGGAACACCAGATCAGGTCGTAGCCTTCACCGATCGGATCGCTCGCCAGATCGCCACCGCGAACCCCCAGCCGCCCTTCAAGGCCGGCCCGACGAATGTTATCCGCGGCCACGGTCACGGTCTGGGCAAAGTCGAACACCTCGCCGGTGAGCGTCGGGTTGTCCCGGGCCAGGGCAATGGCCACCAGCCCCGGACCGCCGCCCAGGTCGAGCATGCGCCGCGCGACCGAGAACTCCGGCACCTGGGCCATCAGTCGTAACGCCACATCCACGGTGACCGCCCGCTGTTCCTGGGCGATCTGCAAGCGCGCCGCCGTGGTCCAGTTGTCGATGGTGGTCGCCACATTCGGCGCCTGGCCGCTGAGCTGGCCGGTGCGCACCTGGTCGCCGAGCTGGCTGCCGAAGTGCCGCAAGCCGCGCAGGCGAAAGGTCCAGGCGTCACCGCAATAGTCCGGCGCCTCGGCCCGCAGGTAATCGCTGGCCACTGCGGCGTTGCGGTAATGGGGCGGCTGACGATCGTCGCGCTCCAACAGTTCCATGCTCCACAGAGCCTCCAGCCAATAGCCGGTATTGGCTGGGTCGAGCTGTAACTGCCGGGCAATCGCCAGGGCCGTGACCGGCACTTGCAGCAGGTTGAACAGTTTCCAGTCCAGGGCGATGCGCAGGACATCGGCGCGTACCGCCGCCAGCGTCAGGTCCCAGTAAGGTTGCAGGGGATGGGGGGATGCCAGGTTGATTCCGTTCATAGTTCGCCACTCACTCTCTTCATCGTTCACAGTTCGTAGCTGACCCGCAGGCCGATCTCTCGTGGCGGGCTGTAGACCCGGGCGGTGCCATTGAGGTAGCCGACGGCGTCGTAGCGCTTGTCCGCAGCGTTTTTCACATAGGCGCAAATGCCGTAGTGGCTGAAGTCATAACCGGCATTCAGGTCGATAAGCCCATAGCCGCCACGGCTGTATTGGTTGGCCGAATCCAGATAGATCTTGCCGACGGCACTGATGCCGCCCTGGGCGTACCAACCCTGGGGGGCGTCATAACGCAGGCTGAGGTGGCCGGTGAGGTCCGGCGCGTAGGGGTTGTGGTTGCCCTGGTAGTCGTTGCTGCCTTCCTTGAAGCGCTCGAACCGGGTGCGGTTCAGGCCCACGGCACTGACCACCCGCCAGTTGTCGGTGAACAGGTATTCGGCTTCCAGGTCGAGCCCGGTGGAGCGCGCCGAGGCGGCATTGGTGATATGCACCACGCCGGGCTGGAAGATCTGCTGCACCTGCATGTCACGGACGTCCATCCAGTACAGCGCCGCCGAGTAGCGCAGGCGCTTGTCGTCGAGCCAGCCCTTGGCTCCGACCTCATAGGTTTTGACTTTTTCCGGGTCGTAGCCGGGGTAATTGGCGGCACTGGAGAAGGCGTTGAAACCGCCGGCGCGGAAACCTTCGGCGTAACTGCCATATAGATAGGCATCGGGTTGCCATTCGAATTGCAGGGCCGCCTTGGGGGTGAAGCGTTGCCATTTGGCGCTCTGGCGGCTGCCGACCGCCGGGTCGATATGCACCTTGTCCTGTTCGGCCCGGGCACCGAGTGTCAGCGTCCAGCGTTCGGCGAGGGGCATCACCCATTGGCCGAACAGCGCCGTGGTGTTGCCGCCCAATTGCACGTCGGTGCGGGTCAGGCTCAAGGGCTGCTTCTGTTCATAGGACAAATCATGATCGTCGCGATCGGCATAGGCACCGAGCAGCCACTGGTTGGCGCGCCACTGGCCCTCCAGGCGAAACTCCTGGGACAGGGTGTTCATGTGGAAATCGCGCCCCAGGTGAAACAGGTCCGCGGGCATGAAGTCCGTGTCCTGCCGCACCTGGTCGTAGAAGTCATTGCGTGCGGTGATCGAGCGCAGCTTCAGGCCGGTATCGAACTCATGCAGCACGTCCAGGGACAGGCTGCGGCCGCTGGAGTGGTTCCAGCTTGAAGTGCCGGAACGCACCTCGCGCCGCGACGCATTCACCGCGCCCCACTGCGAGCCGCCGTCACGATAATCCTGGCGGCTGTAGCGCAGGTTGACGTCCGTGGCCAAGCCCGGGGTCCAGCGCAGGACCGTCCGGGCGCTGTGCCGTTCGCGGTCATCGGCCTGGCCGCCGCGATAGGCGTTGTCGATAAAACCGTCCTGCTCCAGCCATTGCCCGGACACCCCGGCATACAGGGTGTCCGGCACCAGGGCGGTGCTGGCATCGGCGCTCAGGGTACGCTGGTCGCGGCTGCCGCCACCGGCTTCAATCCGTGCGTAAGGCTCGGTGTCAGGCTGACGGGTATGAATGCTCAAGAGCCCGGTTTCGGCATTGCGGCCGTAGAGGGTCGACTGAGGCCCACGGAGGATCTCGACGCGTTCCACCCCCAGCAGATTGTGGTCGAAGCCCTGCGCCATCAAGGTCGGCACGCCGTCCACCAGCATCAGCATCGATGACGAAAATGCCGTGGAGCTCGAGGTCAGGCCGCGCACCACTGGCAGGTTGGTGCCAGACTGGCCGAAGGGTTGAAAAGTGAACCCGGGGGTGACCCGGGCCAGGTGCTGCAGATCATCGATGGCGCCCTTGCGCAGGTCTTCGCCGCTTAGCACTGACAGGCTGGCCGGGACTGTCTCCTGTTCCTGCTCGAACTTGTTCGCGGTGACCATGACCGCCGGCAGTTCTGTCTGCGCAATGACAGTCGTCGTCCCACCCACCCAGCAGCCGATAAACAGCGTATAACCGCTGGCGTTTAACACATGCATGCTCATTGCTTTCCCCATCAATGAATCAGCGCACTGCCTCCCCCGGAGATGGCAGATGACTTGGAAACATGTTATTCATTAATGCGAATGCTTATCATGTGTGTACGTATGGATTCTGGATCAATCCATATGCGAGCCGTAGCCCAATCAAGGAGGACAATAGAAGTGGCGGTTTTACAGAGGATTTCCCAGTCGTATCGAGTCGCGTCAACACACTCGCGACTGGTCAGCAACGACACCGGCGGCTGGATGCGCCAGCAATTGCCGGAAGAGTTGGGTGAGTGCTATTCCGAACGTTTGTGCCTGGATGAAGACCTGATGGTGGTGCGCTCGCGCTACCGCCCCACCCGCAACCTGATCGAAGAAACCGTCAGCCCGCACAATCGCCATATGCTGGTGATCACCTTCGGCATGCAGGGCGACTCCGGGTACAAGGGCGTCGACGGTTCGGCGGTGTCGTTTCGCGCTGGCTACACCACCATCACCTCGTTCCAGATGAGCCTCGGCGAACGCTGCTATGAAGCCGGGGCAACAGTGTCCCAACTGCGGCTGCTGATCGGCGAAAACATGCTCAACAAGTACATTGGCGAACAGCGTACCCGCCAGCTGCTGGGCAACGGCAACGTCCGCCAACTGGCGTTCCAGAAGACCTCGGCGGCCAGTGCCAGCCACGCCACCGCCCTGACCCGCTACCTCAATCAAGGGGTGACCGGTACGCTGGAGATGCACATCCACACCCTGAGCCTGCTCTCCGAACAGCTGAAGCTGCTGAGCCCCGCGGTCAGTTCCGACAGCCTGCAGTTCAGCGCCGTCGACATCGAGAAACTCGACCGTGCCCGGGACATCATGATCGAGCAGATGGACCGGCCGCTGACCATTCCGTACCTGTGCGCCGCGGTCGGGCTCAATGAATTCAAACTCAAGGAAGGCCTGCACTACCGCTTCAACTCCACCCCGCACCGCATGCTTCACGAGATCCGCATGCGCAAGGCCTATACCCTGCTCGAAAGCGGTTGCCAGGTGGCCCAGGCGGCCTATCAGGTGGGTTACAAGTTCCCCAACAATTTCAGCGCGGCCTTTACCCGGTTTTTCGGCAAACCACCCAAATCGGTATTCGGCAAGCGCCGCTGAGCCATCAGCGGCGCGCGCCTCTGCACGAGTGCGTCGATGACGTCATCCATCGCCGGATACGCTGGATCGAACCACAGGATTTTTTCGAGCCATTGCACGAGCGACCCGATGACGAGGCTGTAAACTGGCCGCGCAAAAAAGCGGTGTCTCATCGACCGCCCCATACCACCTCAACCAAGAGATCCCCATGGCAAACCACGACCTTACCTTCATCCCCGATCCCGACCCGGAATCCATCTCTTCCGATGTCGCCGGTTTCGGCGGCCTGTTGGTCTCCACTCAGATCCCTACCCGCGCCGACGGCAGCCTGGAGCTGGGCGACATCACCCTGCAGAGCGAGTGCACTCTGCAAGCGCTCAAGGTCGCACTGGAGAACGCCGGCAGTTCCATGGACCGGGTGCTGCATCTGACCATTTACCTCACCGACATGGCCGACCGCGCCGCGTTCAACGAGGTCTACCAGCGCTTCTTCGCCAAGCCCTGGCCGGTTCGCGCCGCTGTTGGCGTGGCCGCTTTGGCTGTCGAAGGCATGCGTGTGGAAGTCACCGCGATGGCGGCCAAGGGCTAGTGCCCGTCAGTTAAGCGAAGTCCTTGTGGGAGCGGGCTTGCTCGCGAAGGCGGTGTGTCATTCAACATTGATGTTGGCTGACCCGACGCATTCGCGAGCAAGCCCGCTCCCACAGGTTTCGTTCCGCAAGCGGCCCCCGCCGGGCAGGCTGGCGAGTGGATATCTGCGCGAAGCCGATTATGCTTCAAGAAACCATGCAGCAATGCGAGGCCGTCAGCCCTGTTTCCATTATTCGCGCAATTGGTAATCCGACGACATCAGCCCTAGGGCCTGGGTGCGGCAACGTTGATGAGGTACTCCGGCCTTCAACAAGAGCAAGACGGAGAAGACTCATGGCCACGATTGACACTACAGCCACGGGCAGCACGCCCAACCGCGGGATCACCAGGGAGGAGCGCAAGGTCATTTTCGCTTCGTCCCTGGGCACCGTTTTCGAGTGGTACGACTTTTATCTTTACGGCTCCCTCGCGGCGATCATCGCCAAGCACTTCTTCGCGGGCGTCAATGAAACAACCTCCTTCATCTTTGCGCTGCTCGCGTTCGCCGCGGGTTTCGCCGTGCGGCCCTTCGGCGCCATCGTGTTCGGCCGACTGGGCGACATGATCGGGCGCAAGCACACGTTCCTCATCACCATTGTGATCATGGGTGTCTCCACCGCCATCGTGGGTTTTCTGCCCGGCTACGCAACCATCGGGGTGGCGGCACCGGTCATCCTGATCACCCTGCGTCTGCTGCAAGGCCTGGCCCTGGGGGGTGAGTACGGCGGCGCGGCGACTTACGTGGCCGAGCATGCGCCCAAAGGCAAGCGCGGCTACTTCACTTCGTGGATCCAGACCACCGCGACCCTCGGCCTGTTTCTGTCGTTGCTGGTGATCCTCGCCTGCCGCACCCTGCTCGGCACCGAAGCCTTCGAGGCCTGGGGCTGGCGGATTCCCTTCCTGGTGTCGATCCTGCTGCTGATCGTCTCGGTCTACATTCGCTTGCAACTCGCCGAGTCGCCGGTATTCAAGAAGATGAAAGAAGAAGGCAAGTCTTCCAAGGCACCGCTGACCGAATCCTTCGCCCGCTGGGACAACCTCAAGATTGTGATCATGGCTTTGCTAGGCGGCACGGCTGGTCAGGCCGTCGTCTGGTACACCGGGCAGTTCTATGCGCTGTTCTTCCTGCTGCAGACGCTGAAGATCGACCCGCAGACCGCCAACTATTTGATTGCCGGTTCGCTGCTGATCGGCACGCCGTTCTTCATCCTGTTCGGCAGCCTGTCCGACCGCATCGGCCGCAAGGGCATCATCATGGCCGGGTGCATCCTCGCCGCCGTGACCTACTTCCCGATCTTCCATGCATTGACCGAGTTCGGTAACCCCGACGTGTTCGCCGCGCAGGCGAAGAATCCGGTCACGGTGGTCGCCGATCCCGGCCAGTGCTCGTTCCAGTTCGACCCGGTGGGCAAGGCCAAATTCACCAGTTCCTGCGACCTCGCCAAGACTGTGCTGGCGAAGAAGGCCATCCCCTACAAAAACGAGAAAGCCGCGCCTGGCGCCGTCGCGCAGGTGCGCATCGGTGACAAGGTCATCCCGAGTTTCGAGGGCACCGGCATGCCGGCCGCCGACTTCAAGACCCGCAACGACGCCTTCGTCGCCACCCTCGGCACCGCCCTCAAGGACGCCGGCTACCCCGAGAAGGCCGACCCGGCGAAGACCAACTACCCGATGGTGCTGCTGCTCCTGACCATCCTGGTGATCTACGTGACCATGGTCTACGGCCCGATCGCCGCCTGGCTGGTGGAACTCTTCCCGGCGCGCATCCGCTACACCTCGATGTCGCTGCCCTACCACATCGGCAATGGCTGGTTCGGCGGCTTCCTGCCCACGGTGGCGTTCGCCATGGTCGCGGCCACGGGTGATATCTACTACGGGCTGTGGTACCCGATCGTGATCGCGGTGATGACGGCCATCCTTGGCACCTTCTTCCTGCCGGAAACCAAGGATCGGGAGATTCATCACACATAAGCGTTCAGGGCATGCACCAACGGTGTTTAAGCCGGGTGTTTAAAGACACCCGGTGTTACTTCATCAAGGCTACAACGCCTTGCGTCGTTGCCTACGACTGCGCCAGAATCCGCCGGCTTGTGCGCTTTGGGCTCGGGTTTTATCGTTTCCCGGTCACTGAAAAACAGTGATCGGGTTTGGTAGCCCGTTCGTATCACGGCGCACGGCATCACCTATTATGGTGGCCATGCGCGGGGCCCTTTCGAGGGCGCCGGGTTCCTGATGCGACCGGTCTACCAACCCGCGTATGGCCATCACCCTAATTCGTTTGGTAGCGAATGTGATGGCTCCCATTTAAATAAACTCGCATCAGGAGTTTCATCCATGTTCAAACCTACACCCAATCCGCCTGCCACAGACCCGACATCCCCCTACGAATCCCTCGATTCAAAAAAACTCCACGAAGCCGCCGAGCGCGCCCTCGACCACTACCTCAACCCCGCCGCCCAAATCATGGCCACGGCCAACGAACCCGAGCCCATGTACCTCGCCAACCCGAAGTACAACACCGAAGCCCTGCTGGCCAACGCCAGCGAAACACTCGGCTCGGCCACCACCATGCTCAACAACTTCGCAGCGTTGCTGGAAACCTCACACCGCAAGACCCTGCTGGGCATTGCACAAGTGGTCATGCTCGGTGAACTGGCGGTGAACCAGGCACTGGATCACGTGGAACCGAAGGAATAACTAGCGCCCTGTGGGAGCGGGCTTGCTCGCGAAGACGGTGGCACAGTCAACATTGATGTCGCCGGACATACCGCTTTCGCGAGCAAGCCCGCTCCCACAGGTAAAGCAGCGCTCACCGAAACTTGCGCACAGCAACAGTAGGCTAAGCTTTCAGCAGCTTATTGCTCACGATGCTCGCGTCTGCAGGTTTGGATTTTTTCTGGAGAGCGTCTGCAACAGCTATTTCAGACAGGTCCAGATCATTCACGCAGGACTGACGCGATGACCGAGCCCCTCCTCAGCTTCGAAGCACTCAAACGCGCCGCTGCCGCCGGCGAGATCGATACCGTGCTGGTGTGCATGGTCGATATGCAGGGGCGACTGGTCGGCAAGCGCTTCCAGGTCGAATTTTTCATCGACAGCGGCCACGAAGAAACCCACTGCTGCAATTACCTGCTGGCCGACGACATCGACATGGAACCGGTGCCGGGATACGCCGCTGCCAGTTGGAGCAAAGGCTATGGCGATTTTGTGCTCAAACCCGACATGTCTACATTACGGCGCGTGCCGTGGCTGGAATGCACGGCGCTGGTGCTCTGCGATGTGCTCGATCATCACCATAGAAAAGACCTGCCCCACAGCCCGCGAGCGATCCTGAAAAAACAGGTCGAACGCCTGCGCGAGCGCGGCTATACCGGCATGTTCGCCTCTGAGCTGGAGTTCTATCTGTTCGACGAGAGTTACCAGGCGATCCACGAGCGCAACTACCACCAGCCGAAGACCGCCGGCCATTACATCGAGGATTACAACATCCTGCAGACCACCCGCGAGGAACCGGTGCTGCGGGCGATTCGCAAGCACCTGCAGGCCTGCGGCATTCCCGTGGAAAACTCCAAGGGCGAATGGGGGCCAGGCCAGGAAGAAATCAACATTCGTTATGCCGATGCCATGACCATGGCCGACCACCACGTCATCATCAAGCACGCCTGCAAAGAGATCGCGCAACTGCAAGGCAAGGCGATCACCTTCATGGCCAAATGGCGCTATGACGCCGCCGGCTCCAGCAGCCATATTCACAACTCGCTATGGGACAAGAACGGCAAAAAGTCACTGTTCTTCGACTCCAAGGCCGAGTTCGGCATGTCGAAGTTGATGCGCTCGTGGGTCGCCGGGCAGCTCAAATACGCCAATGACGTCACCTGTTTTCTGGCGCCCTACATCAACTCGTACAAGCGCTTTCAGGCCGGCACCTTCGCGCCGACGCGGGCGGTCTGGAGCCGGGACAATCGCACCGCAGGCTTTCGTTTGTGCGCCGAAGGCAGCAAAGCCATCCGCATCGAATGCCGCATCGGCGGGGCCGACCTTAACCCCTATCTGGCCTTCGCCGCGTTGATCGCCGCAGGCCTGGCCGGTATCGACGAAAAGCTCGAACTCGCGGCGCCGTTCGAGGGCGATGCCTATGTCAATGAGCATTTGCCTGAAGTGTCGAAAACCCTGCGCGAGGCCTGCGCCGCGCTCAGGGCTTCAAGCATGTTGCGCGAGGCGTTCGGCGATGAAGTGATCGACCACTACGTGCACACCGCCGACTGGGAACAGAAAGAGTACGACCGGCGGATAACCGACTGGGAACTGCAGCGCGGCTTCGAGCGCTATTGAGCACACCATGACTGAGACCGTTCAACTCATCTCCCCGGTCGATGGCCGGGTCTATGCCGAACGCCGCCGTGCCGATGCGGTGCAGATCGAGCAGGCGCTGACGGCGGCCGAAACCGCCCAGGCGCAATGGAAACGCCGGCCACTGAGCGAACGCGCCGCGTTTTGCAGCGCTGCCGTGGACGCGATGCTGGCGATGAAGGACGAGATCGTGCCGGAGCTGGCCTGGCAGATGGGGCGCCCGGTACGCTTCGGCGCTGGCGAGCTGCGCGGCTTCGAAGAACGGGCCCGGCACATGATCGCCATTGCGCCTGAAGCGTTGGCAGCGGTAGAGCCCACGCCTGTCGCGGGTTTTCGGCGCTATATCAAACGCGAGCCGCTGGGTACGGTGCTGGTCGTCGCGCCGTGGAATTATCCGTATCTGACGGCGGTGAATACGATCATCCCGGCGCTGATGGCGGGCAACAGCGTGATCCTCAAACACGCTACGCAAACGCTGCTGGTCGGGGAGCGTTTCGCCGAAGCCTTTCGCCGCGCCCAGCTGCCCGAAGGGCTGTTCCATAACCTGCTGCTCAGTCATGTCTATGCCGCGGCGATCATCACCTCCGGACGGGTGCAGCAGGTGAACTTCACCGGTTCTGTCAGCGGCGGCGAGGCCATGGAGCACGCGGCCGTCGGAGGTTTCCTCAGCGTGGGGCTCGAGCTTGGCGGCAAAGACCCGGCCTACGTCCGGGCAGATGCCAACCTTGAGCATGCGGTGGAAAACCTGGTGGACGGCAGCTTCTTCAACTCCGGGCAGAGCTGCTGTGCCGTCGAACGGATTTATGTCGATGAAAAAATCTACCCGGCCTTTGTCGAGCGCTTCGCTGCCCTGACCCGTCAATACGTGCTGGGCAACCCGCTGGACGAAGCCACCACCCTCGGGCCAATGGTCACACCGGGCGCCGCTGAGTTCGTTCGCAAGCAGATCGCCGATGCACTGGCACAAGGGGCCAAGGCGCTGATCGATCCAAAGGACTTCGCCGCCGGCCCGCCGGGCAGCGCCTACCTCGCGCCGCAGGTGTTGGTGGACGTCACCCATCACATGTCGGTGATGCGCGAAGAAAGCTTCGGCCCGGTGGTCGGCATCATGCCAGTGGCCAGCGACGACGAAGCCATCGCCTTGATGAACGACAGCGAGTTCGGGCTCAGCGCCTCGATCTGGACGCAAGACCTGGCCGCCGCCGAACGCATCGGCAACGAGATCGCTACCGGCACCGTGTTCATGAACCGCTGCGATTACCTGGACCCGGCCCTGGCCTGGACCGGGGTGAAGAACAGCGGGCGCGGCGTAACGCTGTCGCGCCTGGGCTATGAACACCTGACCCGAGCCAAATCCTTCCACTTGCGCCACGAGATCTGAGCCATGAGCCTGACCGCGAACTGGAACTACCCCACGAGCATCCGCTTCGGTGTCGGCCGCATCGCCGAACTGGCGGAAGTCTGCCGCAGCCAAGGGATCCAGCGACCGTTGCTGGTCACCGACAGTGGCCTGGCGCGTGCGCCGATCACCACGGCGGCGCTGGAGTCCTTGCGCGCCGCCGGCCTCGGTGTCGCGCTGTTCTGTGACCTCAAGCCCAACCCCGTCGAAGCCAACCTCGCGGGTGGGCTCGACGCCTGGCGTGCGGGCAAGCATGACGGCGTGGTGGCGTTCGGCGGTGGCAGCGGCCTGGACATGGGCAAGCTCATCGCCTTCATGAGCGGTCAGACCCGACCGGTGTGGGATTTCGAAGACATCGGCGACTACTGGACACGCGCCGACGAAAGCAGCATCGCCCCGATCATCGCGGTGCCGACTACGGCGGGCACCGGTTCCGAGGTCGGCCGTGCGGCGGTGATCATCGACGAGCGCACGCACACCAAACGCATCATCTTCCATCCGAAGATGATGCCGCGGGTGGTCATCAGCGACCCCGCCCTCACCGTCGGCATGCCGGCCAAGGTTACCGCCGGCACTGGCATGGACGCGTTTTCCCATTGCCTGGAATCCTACTGTGCCCCCGGTTTTCATCCCATGGCCGAAGGCATCGCGGTGGAAGGCATGCGCCTGGTGGCCAATACTCTGGTGCGGGCGGTACACACCCCTTCCGACCTCGACGCGCGCGCACAAATGCTCGCGGCGGCGGCGATGGGCGCCACCGCGTTCCAGAAAGGCCTGGGAGGAATGCACGCCCTCTCGCATCCGGTGGGCGCCCTGTACGACACCCACCATGGCATGACCAATGCCACGTTCATGCCCTATGTGTTGAAGTTCAATCGCCCGGCCATCGAGGAACGCATTACCCGTCTGGCGGCGTATCTGCGCCTGCCCTCCCCGGGCTTCGACAGCTTTATGGCCTTCGTCCTCAAGCTGCGCAAGGACATCGGCGTGCCGCATACGCTGGTCGAGCTGGGGGTGGATGATCAGCAGGCCGACCTGATCGCGGATATGGCGATTGTCGATCCCTGTGCCGGTGGTAATCCGCTGCCATTGACGCGAAATGGCGCGGCAGAAATTTTCGAAGCGGCTTATCACGGCCGTCTTTAGAGCTCAGCAGTCAGTCAAACCGCGGAACCTGTGGGAGCGGGCTTGCCCGCGAAGACGGCGTCACAGTCAACATTGATGTTGCCTGACATACCGCTTTCGCGAGCAAGCCCGCTCCCACGGGGATTGCGCTGAGCTGACTGGCATCAGAGCTCGGCACTCTACCTTTTTGGGTACACACCACACTTATGTGATTTTGATATCAGCGCCATCAAGCTTCCGGTATCCATTGGGCTGGCATGCCGAAAAAATCTCGAACTCAGACCCTATCGCTGAATCCAATGTGTAGGCCAACGGAGGTAAGCGAAATGAACAATGATGACCGTGTTGACGACATCGAATCAGAAACCACCTCAGACACCCCGCCCACCGATCCGTCTGATGAACTCATCGACACAGAGCTTGAGGACAGCGACGTAGACCTCAACGGTGAAGATCCCTCTGCGACTCGAACCCAGGAGCAGGATGCTGACGAGCGCAGCCGGAAAATAGCCGAGATCGAACGCAAGGTGGCGGATGGCAATTAGAAAAAAACACGCCCCTCATCAGGTTCAGGGCACAGGTGAATGACAGAGAGCAACGAGTTCTCCGATACTGTCGCGCAAATGCAGTGCAATGAGAACCGAAATGAAAACCCATTGTGAAATATGTGATGTCCCTGAGCCGAAAACCCGGCGTAACCACAACCTTCACCACGCTCCCCGTCTGCGGCAGGCGGTAACCGCATGATCGAGGTCACCGAGGTTTCCATTGCCGAGTTGCGTACTGCGCTCGAATCCGGCCAGACCACGGCGGTTGAGCTTGTGCAGGCCTATCTGGCCCGGATCGACGCCTACGATGGCGCCGACACGCCCACCGCCCTCAACGCGGTGGTGGTGCGCAACCCCGATGCGCTCAAGGAAGCGCAGGCGTCCGATGCCCGTCGGGCCAAGGGCGAGACGCTGGGCCCGCTCGACGGTATCCCCTACACGGCCAAGGACAGTTATCTGGTGAAGGGGCTGACCGCCGCCTCTGGAAGTCCCGCCTTCGCCGACCTGATTGCTTATCGCGATGCGTTCACCATCGAACGGCTTCGCGGTGCCGGGGCGATCTGCCTGGGCAAGACCAATATGCCACCGATGGCCAACGGCGGTATGCAGCGCGGAGTCTACGGCCGGGCCGAGAGTCCGTATAACGCCGACTACCTCACCGCCCCTTTTGCCTCGGGTTCATCGAACGGCGCAGGCACCGCGACCGCCGCCAGTTTCGCGGCCTTCGGTCTGGCGGAGGAAACCTGGTCGAGCGGACGTGGCCCTGCCTCGAACAACGGTTTGTGCGCCTATACGCCTTCGCGTGGGGTGATCTCGGTGCGCGGCAACTGGCCGTTGACGCCGACCATGGACGTGGTCGTGCCGTTTGCCCGGACCATGGCGGACCTGCTCGAAGTGCTCGATGTGGTGGTGGCCGATGATCCCGATACCCGGGGCGATCTGTGGCGGATGCAACCCTGGGTGCCGATTCCGAGCGTCGCTTCGGTGCGCCCCGCTTCCTATGCATCGCTTGCCGCGAATGCCCATGCGCTCGCCGGAAAGCGCTTTGGCGTGCCTCGCATGTACATCAACGCCGATCCCGACGCGGGCACCAGCGATGCACCCGGCATCGGTGGGCCGACGGGCCAGCGCATCAACACCCGCGCCTCCGTGATCGGGCTCTGGGAGCAGGCGCGCAAGGCACTCGAAGCGGCCGGTGCTGAAGTGCTCGAGGTCGATTTCCCGCTGGTTTCCAATTGCGAGGGCGATCGTCCTGGGGCACCGACGGTGTTTAACCGGGGCCTGGTATCCAAAGAGTTCCTGCACCATGAGTTGTGGGATCTGACGGCCTGGGCGTTCGATGATTTTCTTCAGGCCAACGGTGATCCAAAACTGCATCGCCTGGTCGACGTGAACGGGCCGCTGATTTTCCCCCACGACCCGGGGACGCTGCCCAACCGCGAGGGCGATCTTGCCGCCGGCATGGACGAGTATGTGCGGATGGCCGAACGCGGCATTACGCCGTGGAACCAGATCGACACGCTGCCGGATGGACTGCGTGGCCTGGAACTGACCCGGCGAATCGATCTGGAAGAATGGATGGATCGGCTGGGGCTCGACGCGGTGATTTTCCCGACGGTAGCCGACGTCGGGCCGGCGAATGCCGACGTCGATCCGGCGTCTGCGGATATCGCGTGGAGTAACGGGGTCTGGGTCGCCAACGGCAATCTCGCCATCCGCCACCTGGGCGTTCCCACGGTCACGGTGCCGATGGGCGTCATGCCGGACATCGGCATGCCCGTCGGGCTGACATTTGCCGGCCGCGCCTACGACGATTCGACACTGCTTCGCCTGGCTTCGGCGTTCGAGTCGACGGGGACGAAACGCTTGATCCCACCGCGCACCCCGCCCTTGTCGGGTAGCCAAAAATAGAAAGATCGCAGGCTCCTGCAGAGGTTGAGTACTCCCGTACCCATGCCCTGTAGGAGCCTGCGATCTTTGGGCTATTCATGCGAAATCCGGCAACAGTGTTTGTCCAGTCGGCCGCTATTTGAAAGAAGTTCAAACACCTAACATCGTCTCTACCCAGTGAGCCAATAGCGTCAGTATCCATTAGCTCATGAGGTAGTCACTCGAAAATCCGAGATGAGCTTTACGATCATCCCGGCCCCCGAGTAAACCTTGGACGATACGGTGAAGATAATGAAAACTTTAAAAATTGCGGTTCTTCTGGCACTTGCCGGTATAGGCGTACACGCCTTTGCAGACGATGGCCATTCAACTAACGCGACCAGCAAGACACCTGTTGAGATCTACACGTACGAAACGAAGCTCGACATTAAGAAAGTCATTAGCCTCACAGAGATTCCGGACGAGTGCAAACCGGTCCCGGTACAAATGACCTATGAAGACTCCCACGATCAACGGCATATCATGCAATATCAAGTGATGGGCACTGGATGTTCAAACGGTTGAGTACCGTGCGGACGATGGAGGGTCGACACTCCACGCCTGCGGCGCAACTCACTCAAAAACTGATGTTTTTCCTGAGCCTACGATTTTTTCATCGGAGGCCAACATGCCCGGGATGTGATGTTTAAGAAACTCCACCCAAGTCTTTGTCTTCGCATCCACGAATTTTCGTGATGGGTAGATTGCAAATAGATTCAACTCTTCAAGCCGATACTCCGGCAACACGCGCACTAACGTACCGGCCCTCAGGCCATTGACCGCAGAAGCAATCGGCTGAATACCGATGCCCATCCCGTTTGTTATAGCGACGGTCATTCCATCAGCGGTATTGATGTGAAAGGGAGACAAGGGGACATTGATTGATTCCGCGCCTTCAGGCCCCTCAAATGTCCAGTTTTCAACCGGCATTACGGTATTAACAATCCTCAGACAATCATGTGAACAAAGAGAACCCGGAGAGTCCGGGATTCCGCGTTTCTTCAGATAGGCAGGCGAGGCGCAGAGAATGCTGTAAGTGATGCCGAGCCGCTGAGCGACAAACCCTGAATCGGGCAGATCCCGCGCTAAAACAATCGACATGTCATACCCTTCCTCGAGCAAGTCGGGTAGCCGATTGGTCAGTGTCAAATCAAACATGACCGAGGGATGGGTCTCTCTGTATTTGGCAATGGCATCGATCACGTAATGATTGCCGATGGCTGACATGGCATGAATTTTCAGCCTGCCCACGGGTCGGGTGTGAGCGGTCCCGGCTTCCTCATCGGCTTCACGTACCTCGTCAAGAATCCTCTCGCATCGTTGCAAATAGCGCGCACCGGCTTCGGTAAGCGCCAGGCGTCGGGTAGTGCGGTTAATCAGACGGGTTTGAAGCCTGGCCTCTAGACTGGAAACCGCTTTGGAGACGTTGGTTGTCGTGGTGTCCAATAGCTCGGCGGCCGCCGTAAAACTGCCGCTCTGGGCAACAGCCATGAAAAACCGCATGGTCTGGAAAACGTCCATCGTTTTCACCTCAAGGGCGTGGATAACAGAGGGCGGCCTTACAGAAGACCGCCCTCCTCGTCATGTGTCACTTTTTCCGTGGAATAAATCCAGGCACACCGGTTTCCACGACCGAGTTGAATCGTATCCTGATCGTAATATCTTCCTTGATCTCAAGCATCGCCCTATGCGGCAGGGTGGAAATATCCAGGTTTTCCTTGATATGACTTGGTGTAGCGGACGTGGTCAAAAAAGCAACGCCCCGTTGTACAGACCAGGCCAATGCCACTTGAGCCGGAGTCTTCTGCAAGCGCTTGGCGATCCCTGTAATCACCGAATCCTCCAACACTTTCGGCTCCATGCCATGGCCCAGTGGCGCGAACGCCAGGAGGACGATTCCATGCTGTTTGCAGAACTCGAGCAGTTCCCATTCCGGCAGATAAGGGTGGGATTCAACCTGCACCACGGCAGGTTTGATCCGGGCCACTGCCACAATCTCTTTTAACGTTTCCAGCGTGATATCAGACAAGCCGATCGACTTGCAGCGGCCTTCATCCACCAGGCGTTCAAGTGCTCTCCAGGTTTCGATCAGTGTCACGCCGGAGTCGTAGATGACGCGACCCTGTTCGTCTCTCGGGTCCTGATTCTCACCGGGTTGAAAGGCAAACGGCGTATGGATCAGGTAGCAGTCGATAAAGTCCACTTGAAGGCGCCGGCAACTGGCCTCGAAGGCAGGTTTGACTCGCTCGGGACGATGGTTGGTGTTCCACAGTTTGGTGGTGATGAACACGTCCTCCCGGCGGATCTTGCCCGCCTCCAGCACTTCTTGTAACGCAACGCCGACACGCTCCTCATTGCGATAGCGCTCTGCACAGTCGAAATGGCGAAAGCCCGCTTCCAAGGCATCCTTGACCGCTTGTGTGGTGACACTGAGGTCGCTGAACAGCGTGCCAAATCCAACGGCCGGCATTTCACCAGAGCCGTTGTTCAGCGCAAACCGGGTATCGCGAAGTGCATCGTAAAAAGGTTCGTAAGACATCTCTTGACTCCAATGTTCGGGGCCGCAGCCGCTATTGATACGAAGGGTTCTGTGCTTCGCGACTGGCAATCCGTTGCTCAAACGCACCGACGGAATTACCGCCGAGGGCGACATACAGCTGCACCGTGTCGAGATACTGCGCAGTCTTCACCCGGATTTGCCCCAACAACGCTTGCTCATAGGCACGTTCCGCTTCCAGCACCTGGAGAATGCTGTTCTCGCCCTGCGCGTAGGCTTGCTGATTCAACCGAAAACTGGTTTCGGCAGCGCGAAACGCGTCTTCCTGCGCCAGGTTTTGCTCGGCGTCATGGTTGATCGCCTGCAACGAGTCCGCGACCTGGCCGAACGACTGAATAACCGTCTGCTGATAGCCGGCGAGCGTCGCCTTGTAGCCGTCGACGGCAGCCTGACGTTCAGCCTTGAGCGTTCCGCCATCGAAGATCGGCCCGGCCAGCCCTGCGGCGAAGCCCCAGAGTGCGGCGCCGCCATTACCGGAAGCGGCCTGTACCAGCGACGCGGACAGCGTTACGTGGGGATAGAGGTTCGCGGTCGCGACACCGACTGCGGCGCTGGCCATGTGCAGTTCTGCCTCCGCTTGCAGGACGTCCGGTCGGCCGTGGGCCATTTCCGAAGGCACACTCACCGGCACGTTGGCCGGCAATACGAACTCGGCAAAATCAAAGTCCGGCGCGGTCCAGTCACCGGGGCCCTTGCCGGTGAGAATCGACAGCGCATGACGCGCGGCATCACGCTGCTGAGCGAGGGGCGGCAACAGTGTGCGGTCCTGGGCGAGCCGGGTCTCGGCCAGCGAAACGTCGATCTGCGTGGTGACGCCGCTGGCGTGTGCCCTGCGCACCAGGTCGAGGTTCTTGGCGTCATTGGCGAGCAACTTTTCGACGGCAGCCATTTGCGCGTTGGCAGAAGCCACCAACAACGCCTGACTGGCGACATTCCCCGTCAGGGTCAGGTACGCCGCTTCGTATCGATGCATCTGAAGATCGGCAAACGCTTGCTGCTGCTCGATCCGCCGCTTGTTACCGCCGAACGCATCAAGGTCAAAACCGACCCGCGGCCCGATCGCGTAGAAATTGGAGATCGAAGGCTCTTTCGCGTTGTGTACCCGCTGACGACCCGCCTGAGCGCCAAAGTCGACCTGCGGATAAAGCGCACCCTCCGCCGCCGCGACGGACGACGCCGCTTGCCGGATCGTTGCATCCGCCGCCACGAGTTCAAGATTGCCCTCGATGGCGCGACGCACAACCTGGTCGAGCTTTTGCGAATGGAAGGCCGTCCACCAGTCACCGCTGACCTTTTGGCCAAGGTTGATGTGTTGCCCGCCAGGCTGGTTGCCGCCCAGGCCGAGACGCTGCTCGGCCTGTTGGTCGTAGTGCTGCGACAGGCTCGGCGGCTGCATTTGATAGTCGGGGCCGACGGTGCAGGCCGTCAGGAACGCAAGAACCGACACCGCACCGAACGTGGTTTGGAACGTCTGTCTGTTGATGAAGCGCGCATTGGATTTCATTGGGCAAACTCCACGAAAACTAGTTGGTCGGAACGGGCTTGCGAAGAAAGACAACCAGTGGACTGACCACCAGCATCGCCACCATCAACAGCTTGAATTGGTCGATCACCGCGATAAAAGCCGCCTGGCCGGTGATCATTTCGTTGAGCCCCGCCAGTGCTTGCAGGGACATCGGCACGGCATGCGCAGCGGCGCGATAAGGCGTCAGATGGCTGACCAGTGCCAGGTGCATCGCTTGCGTATTGTTGAAGAAGAAAATCTGCACGATCGCAACGCCCAAGGTGCTCCCGTAAACACGCGACAGATTGAAAAAACCGGTGCCTTCAGGGCGTAACTTGGGATCGAGCGTGCTGAACGCGATCTTGGTGAGCGACGGCATCAAGATGCCGATGCCAATCCCCTGGATCGCCCCGGCAATCGCCACCGGCGACCAGTCCATCAACGGCGAATAACCGAGCATCAGCCAGTTGGCGTAAATCACCACGGCCACGCCAATCGCCACGAACAACCGACGGTCGAAACGCTCGGGAACACGGCCCATCAGCAGGAAAGCCCCTACCAGCCCCACACCACGCGGTATCGTCAGCGAACCTGTCGTATCAGGCGGATAGCCGAGGATCTCGTCCAGCATCGGCGACGTCAGTGCCATGGTCGACAACAGCACGAAACCCACGGCGAAAAAGATAATCGTCGACAGTACGAAGTTGCGGTCCTTGAACAGACGCTTGTTGAGGAAATGCACCTTCTTGCTCAACAGATGCACGGCGAACAGGTACAGCCCCAACGCGCAGCCCGCCGCCTCCAGCCAGATTTCGGTCGAGGCAAACCAGTCCAGGCGTTCGCCGCGGTCGAGCAACATTTGCAGGCTGATCAACGCCAGCGTGAAGCTGCCGAAGCCGAAGAAATCGAACGACGGACGTTGCTCGGCCTTCTTCTCGGCAAGCAAAAGCGCCATCACCAAAAAGATGAATGCCGACAACGGAAGGCTGATGTAGAAGATCGGGCGCCAGCCAAAATGCTCGCTGACCCAACCACCGATGCTCGGGCCGCTGACGATGCCCAAGAGCACGATTGCCGTCCACGTCGCGCCAAATTTCGCACGCTTCTCCAGAGGCAACGTCTCCATTGAAATCGCCATCGACAGCGGCGCCAGCACGCCACTCGCCAGGCCTTGAATAATTCGCGCACCGACGAACTCCAGCGGAGTCGTCGCAACCGTGGCGAGCAGCAAGCCAAGAACGAAGAAGGCTAACGCGGCCTGATAAACCCGCTTCAAGCCATAACGCCCGGCCAGCCACTGCGCAACCGGCATGGTGATGGCGCTCGCCGCGAGGTACGAGGTGAATACCCAGCCTGCCTGGTCGTCAGTCATCGACAGACTGCCTTGGATAAACCTGAGTACCGCATTCGGCAAAGGCAGGTTCGCCGACTGCATATAGGTCGCGAGCAGCGCGGCGAACCTCAATGTTCCCGCACCTTGAGGTCTGGCAAGGTTGGCGTTCATCAGAAGTTACCTGCGGTCAACAGCGCCTTGAGCGGATGCCACCATGGCGTGTGATACCCGGTATCGACCTTGACCGTGGCGCTGGTGCCCGAAAAAAGCGGAAACGCAGGGTCGGCCTCGTCGAGTTCAAGGCGCACCGGTACCCGCTGGACAACCTTGACCCAGTTGCCAGTGGCATTTTCAGGCGGCAGCAAGGCGAAGTCCGATCCGGCACCGGGGCTCATGCTGGTCACGTGGGCTTTGAAAACGTGATCGGGATAGGTATCGATGCTGATGGTTGCTTCCTGGCCTGGACGCATGTGGGTCACCTGCGTTTCGCGGAAGTTGGCCTCGACCCAAATCTGCCGATCGGACAGCAGCGCAAAGGCCGGCGCACCGTTGCTGACGTAGTTGCCTACCTGCAGATCGTCGACCTTGGCCACGATGCCATCGTCCGGCGCATATACCGTCGTATATGAGAGGTAGAGCTGCGCCTCATCCAGCTGCGCCCTCGCCTCACGAACCGTCGGGTGGTTATCGGCTTCGATGTCCGGATTACCGTTCAACGCGACAACCGTGCTGGCGATCTGTTGCTCGATCGACGCGATGCGTTGCCGGGCCACTTTAAGGTCGGTGTCGGCGCGCTCGTAAATCGCCCGCGAGACAAACTCGGTAGCGACCAGCGCTTTCTTGCGGGCAAACTCGCGCTGATCGAAATCGGCCGACTCTTTGGCCGATTGCAGTTCAGCCTGCTGCTGCCGGTAACCGGCCTTGAGCCCATCGATGCGCAGCCGCGCCACGCTCAGCTGTGCTTGCGCACGGTCAACCGCGATCTGAAACGGTTTCGGGTCGATCCGAAACAGCATCTGGCCTTTGTGAACCGGTTGATTGTCCTCGACCGCAATTTCGACGACTTGTCCGGAAATACGCGCGTTGATCGACGCCTTCGCCACTCGGGCGTAGGCGTTATCGGTCGAAATGAACGCCTCGCCTGCTTGATAGCGGGCATAGCCCAGCGCTGCGAAGAGCACCGGCAAACCGACAATCAACAAGGGCCGAAATTTCTGCTTGAACGGTTTTTTGATGGGCGCGTCAGGCCTTGCGTGCTCGAAGGTCTGCGTAGCCGGGATGTCGAACTGTTTAGTCATGATCGAATACACCTTTAACCGGGAAATCGGGCCAGCACCTGCGAGAATCGCCTGCGGCCCTGATGGCAAAAATTGCTGTGAGAAAGCAAACCCGTGCACGGTCAGGGAGGATCGCTCCACCGCACCGGTTTCGTCGCCGCAACACCCAGTTCGAGCTCAGCTACAACAAACCTGACGTTCAGGAACTTCTGGTTCCTTAATTTTGTGCGATGATGTAAGAATATAGAGCAGTCCATCCCCACACAAGGATTTTGTACGACATGGCACAAAAAAAGATTACAGAGGGCAAAGGCCGAGGCCGCCCCCGCGCATATGACCCGCAGACAGCGCTGCAACAGGCACTCGGGGTTTTCTGGAACACCGGATATTCCGGCGCCTCCCTGGACAGCATCGCCACCGCGGCCGGCATGAATCGCCCCAGCCTCTATGCGGCATTCGGTGACAAGCACGCGCTCTACATCAAGGCGCTCGAGCAGTATTGGGAATCTGCCTCCGCGGCCATGCAGGAAGCGCTTATGGACAAAAACCTGACATTGAAGCAGGCGCTGCTGGGCTTCTATGAGGGGCAGTTGTCGATCTACTTCTCGGGTGAGGGGCAACCGCGTGGCTGCTTTGCGATCGGCACGGCGACGACCGAAGCCGTCGAGGATTCTGCAATACGAGAGGTTCTTGCGGACCGGCTCAGCCGGCTTGATGCCGATCTCGAAACGCGTCTGCGCGCGGCAGTCAGCGCCGGTGAGTTGAAAGACGATGTCGACCCAGCCGCCCTCGCCGTACTCGCATCATCCCTGTTGCATAGCATTTCGATACGGGCGCGGGCGGGCAAATCCCGAACGGAATTGACGGAGCTTGTGCGCAATGCGGTCAACGTAATGTGCGGTGTATGAGGTGCAGGGTGGCTGAAGGACTCGAAGACATTCTCACCGAACGACTTGCGGTGATTTTTTGTGGCATTAATCCGGGCGTGACTGCCGCCGCCCAAGGTCATCATTTTGCGGGTCGAGGCAATCGTTTCTGGCGCACACTCCATCTCGCCGGTTTTACGCCTACTGAGGTGCACCCGGAAAACGACCGGACGATCTTGCAATATCAATGTGGATTAACCGCAGTGGTTGAACGGCCTACGGCGCGAGCGGATCAGCTGTCCGTGCATGAATTCACCGCTGCCGCCGCGGATTTTGAACAAAAGATCGCACGCTATGCGCCACGCTTTGTGGCGTTTCTCGGCAAAGCTGCGTACAGCGCGTTATCCGGTCAACGGGAAATTGCGTGGGGGCTTCAGTCCAAGATCTTCGGCAATGCCTCGGTCTGGGTCCTGCCCAATCCCAGCGGGCGAAATCGCGCATTCACGCAAGATCAATTGGTGGATGCGTATCGCCAACTCCATTTAGCGGCCCAGCAACCGGACCAGGTCGAACAAAACACTGTTCGATAACCGTTGCGCCCCACTGCTGGCCCTCCTGCTCCTGCTCCAACTTGAAGCCAAAGTCTTCATACAGTTTGCGAGCCACATCCAGGCCTTTGAACGTCCACAACCGCGTCGCGCAAAAGCCCTGTTCGTCACAGAATTTCATGGCTTCAGCCAACAAGCGTTTGCCTGCGCCTTTGCCTCGCGCCGAGTCATCCAGAATGAAACAGCGCAGAATCGCTTCGCCGCCCTCGCCTTCACCGTCTATGGCGATGGAACCGACAATTCGCTGGCCATCCAACGCCACCCAAACTTCGTTGCGTGGATTGTGCAAACGCCCCATCAACTCCGCCATGTCCGATGCAACCAGGCTTTCGAATGGCTGGCCGAAATTCGAATGCCGTGCGTAGTAGTCGGCATGCATTTGCACCATGCGGCCGATGATTCCGGGCCGGTAGCCCCGAGCGATCTCCAGCTGCGCGGGTGGCTGCGGCGCTGTACCGAGTCGATGAGCTTGCAGTGCGCCGGCATAGTTGGCGATGCCCTCACTCACCGCTTGTTGTTGCTCATTCGTCAGATAAACCAAGGCAGCGTCCACCTGTTGCCTGGCGAACGAATCAATGGCTCGCAGGGTTTTCTTGCCCTGTGCCGTGAGTCGCAGTTTCTTGGAGCGCGCATCCTCCTCGTGTGGAATTTCTTCGATCTCGCCGGCCTCAATGAGCTTGCGCACCATCCGGCTCACGGTGGATTTTTCCAGGCCGAGCAGTTCCACAAGTTCCCCTGCTGTCAGCGCCCCCCGATCTCCAATCTCCACGATCGTGTGAACAAACGAAGGCGAATAGTCCGTCGCCGCCAGCGTGGTTTGCATGAACCCCAACTCGCGCACCATGAGGCGCGATGCTGAACGGACTTGGTTGATCAGGTCTGACTGGGTACGGGTCACGGCAAGCACCTCGAACAGAATGTGCATTTAGTTGTATAACACAACCAAATACCCGTCAAATCAAGGGTGCTCCGTCAAGGCAAGAAACCAGGCAACTGCCCTACCCGTTCGGCCAGATACTGCATCAATAAACGCGTGCGCAGCGGGCGGTAGCGGCGTTCGGGATAGATCAGAAAAGCGTCGTTCGGTGGGCCGCTCCAGTCGGGCAGCACCCGGACCAACTGCCCGTTTTCAAGCAGATCGCTGACCAGCCAGGCCGGCGTGATACACAGCCCCGCACCCTGCAGAAGACCGTCGCGAATGGCCAATGAGCTGTTGGTTCGATAGCGCCCCTGAGTCGTGACACTGATTTGCTCACCATGGGGGCCGTTGAGCTCCAGACGGTCGCCCGCGGTCAACCACGCAAAACGCAGGAAGTTGTGCTCGCTCAAGTCCGCCGGGCTGTTCAATGGGGAATGGTTGCGCAGGTATTCAGGCGCGGCCACCAGATAACGCGGTGAAGTCGCTATGCGTCGGGCGATAGCGTTCGGCGGCAAGCTGCCCCCCAGGCGCAGGGCCAGGTCAACGTTTTCTTCAGTGAGGTCGACGAAACGATCATTGAGGATCAGCTCCACTTCAATGGCCGGGTACTGCGCCATGAACGACAACAGCAACGCATTCAAACGCAACACACCGAGGCTGACCGGCACGTTGACGCGCAGAAACCCTTCGGGGCGTTCGGTCAGACCGCGCACATCCGCAACGGCCTCGCCGTACTCCTCCAGCACGCCTTTGGCACGCTCGTAAAAACGCTTTCCCGGCTCGGTAGGTATCAGCCCGGAAGTACCTCGAATCAGCAGACGGGCCCCCAATTGTTTTTCCAGGGCGGCGACCAGTTTGCTGACAGTGGGCTGAGTGCTGCCCAATTCACGGGCGGCTGACGACAGGCTTCCGAGCTCAACGGCGCGGACGAAACAGTGCATTGCTTTAAGACTGTCCATGGGTATTCGATTCAGGAATGGGCTGTATGCGGTTAACCCTTCTACCACACGTATTTTGAATAGAACAATCTGGCCTTCTTGAACCCCACCCAAGGAGATACCTGGATGAAAGCCTTTCACTCGAGAATCCCACTGCCTCTCGCTTTGATTGCCCTGCTTGCCGCAAGCCCTGTCATGGCGGCGGAAAATTGGGTCACCACCTGGACGGCCAGCCCTCAACCCACCTGGGGCAACGAACTGCCGCTGCCCACGCGCATCCCTGAAGCGCTGACCGACAGCACCCTTCATCAGAAGGTGCGCATCAGCAGCGGCGGAAGCCGCGTACGGGTGGTGGTTTCCAACGAATACGGCAAGCAACCGCTGGTCATCGGTGCCGCGCGTATCGCCTTGCTGGAGGGCGCCGATCACATTCGTGCCGGTTCCGGGCACACCCTAACATTCGGCAGTCAGGAGCAGCTCACCCTCGCTGCGGGCGAAACACGAGTCAGCGACCCGATGGAACTGGCAGTTCCGGCACTCAGTGAACTTGCGATCTCTCTTTATCTGCCGCAGCACACACCGCTGACCACCTTCCATTGGGATGGCAAACAAACCGCATTTATCACCCCCGGCAATCACGTCGACACTCAACGACTGGAAGGCAGCGAACAGGTGGAAGCGCGGCTGTTTCTCAGCGACATCCTGGTGGATGCACCGCTCGACACCCATGCCTTGGTGGTGCTCGGAGACTCGATTACCGATGGCAATGGCTCGACCCTGGACAGCAATCGACGCTGGCCGGACTTCCTCGCTCAACGCTTGGCCGCGCAGAGGCTCGCGGTGCTCAACGCCGGGATATCCGGGGCTCGCCTGCTCGAAGATGGCATGGGTGTCAGCGCACTGGCGCGTTTCAAGCGCGATGTGCTGGGCAAGCCCGGAGTAAAAACGGTGATTGTGATGCTCGGCATCAATGACATCAGTTGGCCGGGCTCCTCCTTCGCACCGAACGAACGCCTGCCAGCCAAGGAACAGTTGATTGCGGGCTATCGGCAACTGATCGATCAAGCGCGCCGGAACAACATTCGCATCATTGGAACAACCCTGATGCCGGTCGAAGGCGCCCTGGATGGAACGATCGTGAAGAATTATCACAGCGCCGAGAAAGAACAACTGCGCCAGGCCATTAATGACTGGATACGGACCAGCCACGCATTCGATGCCGTGATCGACTTCGATCTAATGACCCGCGACCCTGAACACCCAAGTCGCTTACTGCCGACTGTCGACTCCGGCGACCACTTGCATCCCGGCGATACCGGCAACAAGGCGATGGCCGAGGAGATCGACCTGAAAACGCTTATATAGCCGCTCAGAACCAGCTGCACCCGCAACCCGGGCGGAGACACAGGAAGGGTGGAACAACGGAGTCGTATCCGCCCTTGGCCTGGCTCATACGAATGAACAGCTCCGTATGTGTCTCGATCAGAGGCCATCGCGAGGTCGCCCCCGGCAATCACTCCAAACCTGACGCATCAATTCCTTAAGCATCAACGCCTCGGCCCAGCGATCGGTGATGTCGCGTCCGTCAGCCCCGGTGATGGCATAGGGTGGCGGGCCGAGTTCACAGGTGAAGGACAGGCTGGTGAGCGTGTCCGGTCGGGCCAGCCAGTCCTCGATCCCATAGCGCCACCAGCCCAGGAAACGCTCCAGCCAAGGTCGATGCTGGGCGAAACTCAAAGGCACCTGGACCTGTTCGCTGTTGGCGACACGGCCGTGAAAACCCCAACTGTGGCGCAGGATGGTCTGGATCTGTTCGTCGTCTACAGCCGCGGCCGGCTCCGGCAGTTCGCGGCCCACGACATAGTGGGACAAGTCGGCCAACAGTTTGAGATCGGGCATTTCAGCGAGAATGTCGAGGGTGAACAGCAGATCACTGGTGAGGCGATAACGGTGGGTTTCCAGCAGGATCGGAAAGTCCACCTGCTCGGCCAGTCGCTGCCACCCCTCGATCAACTGGATGGCTTGCGCCAGCGTGCGCGGCCGGACATCGGCTTGCAGGGTGAGATGGTGGCAGCCGTAGCGGGACGCGACGTCGATCGCTGCCGCCAGATCATCCACGGTGCGGGGGAACACCTGACCTTCGATTTGCAGGCCCTGCGCCTTGGCGGCGGCATGCAAGCGTGCGGCATGGTTTGCCACCCAGAAATGGTCAGTGATTCCGTCGAAACCGGCGGCGGCGATTTTCTCCAGTTGCGCTTCCAGCGCAAGCTCGCATTGGCCATGGTGATCTTGCATGGCCCAAAGGGACTGGAAGACCAGGAATTCACGCATGTCAGTTCCTCAGCAGTTGTTTGAGCGATACTTCGGCGTCGGCCAGAGCCTCTACCGAGAGGGGGTTATGCGAAGCGATCAGCCGTTCGCACAACTTGATGTCCTTGGCGACGCTATTGCCCTGGCCCCAGCCGCAAGCACCTTGCAGACGTTGTTCGTCATCGAGGTAGAACAACAGGAAACCGCCGCCCGGGGTTGTCCGGCTCGCCGTGGGTTCTGTGTTTGCGATCACACCCACGGTCTGCAATCCCCAGTCGTACTGGTCGGACCAGAAACCGGGAATGACTTCGAAGGGCAACTCGCCGCCCAGCAGATTCAGGGCGGCGTGACGGCCCTGGGTTTCGGCGTTGCGCCAGGTTTCCTGACGCTGGAAAACCCCTTGCGGGTGCAGCCGAAACTCACAGACATCCCCCGCCGCAAAGATGTCCGGCGCGCTGGTGCGCAGTTGCGCATCGACACGGATGCCCTGGCCGACCTCAAGCCCGGCGGCCATGGCCAACTCGGTGTTGGGTTGCATGCCGATACCCACCACCACCAGATCACAGGGCAGCAGTTGGCCGTCGACCAGTTGCACGGATTCAACATGAGTAGTGCCCTGCACTGCTTCAATGGCCACGTTCAACCGGACATCCACGCCCTGGCTGCGATGCAATTCCAACAGAACGCTGGACAACCGTTCCGGCAACACCCGTCCCGCCAGGCGCGGCCCGGCTTCGAGCAAGGTCACCGCGCAGCCCAAGGCTCGGGCGCTGGCTGCGACTTCGAGGCCGATGAAGCCGCCGCCGATGATCACCAGTCGGGTGTCGGGCCGCAACGAAGCGCGCAGTGCCAGCGCCTCGTCATGGCTACGCAGATAAAGCACATTGCGCAGATGCTCGGGCACACAGGCAAGCTTGCGCGAGCACCCTCCCGTCGCCAGTAACAGCCGGGCGTAATGCAGCCAGCTGCCGTCGGCCAATTGCAGACGATGCCGTTGCGGGTCCAGGCCTTTTACCGGGTTACCGGCCAGGTGCTCGATGCCCAGTTCAGCGAGCCGAGCGCTATTGCACAGGCTGTAGCCCGCCAGATCGACCGTGCCCTGCAGCAACCCTTTGGACAGCGGCGGACGTTCATAAGGCGGGTGAAACTCGTCGCCTATCAGGATCAGGCGACCGCTATAACCTTCGTCGCGCAGGGTCAGGGCCGCGCGGCCACCGGCATGCCCGGCGCCAACAATGACCAGTGGAGCATTGGCAGGACTCATGGCACAGACTCCGTGCAGTTAAACCGTGATGGCGAGCAAGACACGCCCCGCCTCGACCCGGACTTCATAGGTCTTGAGGTTGACGCACACCGGTGCGCCGAGGGCTTTGCCGGAGCGGTAGTCGAAACGCCCGTTGTGCTTGGGGCACTCGATAACGTGCTCCATCACCAGGCCATCGGCCAGGTGGATGGACTCATGGGTGCACAGGCCCGCGGTGGCGAAAAACTCGCTGTCGGCGGAGCGGTACACGGCATAGGTGTGCTGGCCATGGTCGAAACGAATGACGTCTTCTTCATTGATATCGCCCACGGCACATACATCGATCCATTGATCGGTCATGGCGTTTTCTCTGGTAGTGGTACAGACAGGGTGTCATGTGGGAGCGGGCTTGCTCGCGAAAGCGGTGTATCAGGCGACATCGATATTGACTGTGACGCCGTCTTCGCGAGCAAGCCCGCTCCCACAGGGGGTGTGCCTATTGGATATCAGCCCGGCATTGCTTCAGGTTGTGCCCGGACAGTTGCGGCGGGTTTGGTGCTTTGTGGCAAAGGACGACAGACGAAATGGTTCGGGTCTTTGCGCTGCTTCCAGATAGTCGGGATGATTTCCTTGAAGGCCTCGGACAGGCTGCCGTAAGGCGGCGGGCAGTCGTGGCGGATCTCTTCGTGAAGCTGCGCCAGCGCATGAAAAGGCACCATCGGATACATGTGATGTTCCAGGTGATAGTTCATGTCGAGGTACAGGAAACGCAGCAGTCGGTTCATGTAAATCGTGCGGCAGTTGCTGCGGTGGTCGAGTACGTCTTCCGCCAGGCCGACATGCTGCGAAAGGCCGAACAGGTAAGACAGCCAACCGCCATAGAGGGTCGGCAGGCCGATAAACATCAGCGGCAACCAGCTCTGCAGATAAAGTGCAGTACCCACGGTAAGCCCATAGATGGCCAGCCAGACGCGCGCGTCTCTCGCCACTTTGGGCCATTCGGATTCAGGGATGAAGGTCCGCTCTTCTTCACCCATCCGCGCTACTGCATGCCGGCAAACTGACCCCATCGTCTTCAACGCGTAAGGCATTCTGAACAGGCTCAGCACCATCATGATCAGGCTCGGTGGACGCGGCTCGACGATTTCCGGATCGCGACCGACGATGATGGTGTCGGTGTGATGCCGCGCATGGCTCCAGCGCCAGACCTGGGGTTCGAACATGAACATGAAGCTCGACAGCTGATAGACCGCATCATTCATCCAGCGGGTCTTGAACGCCGTACCATGACCCGTTTCGTGCCAACGGGCATTGGACGCTGTGCCGTAGAGCAGTCCATAGGCGAAGAAAAATGGAACACAGGCCCAGGAGCCCCAGAACCAGTAGCCGCCGAAGCCGGTGACGACCATCGCCGACAGCCAGATGGCGGTATCGCGCAGGGCCGGGCCATCGCGACGCTGCATCAATTCTTTCATGCGTTTGCGGGAGATGGGCGATTGGTACCACGTTGCCGATACCAAACCTTTTTGCGCCGCTCGGGCGGCTTCGGGACCGGTCAATCGATAATCCCTTGGCACGGGTTTATCGGTTTTTTCAAAGGCTGCGTTGTGTTCGGGCATTTTATTGTTCTCCGCAAGCTTGATGGTTTTAAGCACTTGCTTTCGATGCGGGATGGCATCGCTGGAGAAAATATAGAGAGCGCACAAACCACCCTCAATCCCTTGAATACATTCCCTATCAAGCTATCATCCAGGCCCATTGCAGCTTGATAGTTTTCTATCAAAGCGACTCAAGGGCCCACCATGAACGACAAAAAACGCCCCACCATCGCCACCGTTGCCGAGCACGCTCGCTTGAGTGTCGCCACCGTGGACCGGGTGCTCAACGCCCGGGCTCCGGTCAGCCCGGCCACCGCCGAGCAGGTGTTCCAGGCCGCCGAAGCCGTCGGTTATTTCGCCGCCCGGCTGATCGGCCAGCGCATTCGCGAACGTCGTCCCAGCTATCGATTCGGCATCCTGTTGCTCGGTACCGCCCAGGCGTTCTATGCCAACGTTGCCGCCGCCATCACCGAGGCAGCGCAACGTCAGGGCGGGGCCAACCTGAGCTGCCAGTTCGAATACGTCTTCGATCGCACACCCAGCGCGATCATTGCCCAGATCGAACAACTGGCCGTGCAGTGTGATGGCCTGGCGGTGGTCAGCTTCGCTCACCCGCTGATCAATGCCGCCATCGCGCAGATCAGAGCCGCAGGCGTGCCGGTGATCGCCCTGCTATCGGACATTCATGAGGCGGCAGAAGAACCTTACATCGGTCAGGATAATCATGAGGTCGGGCGCACCATGGGTTGGCTGCTGGCTCACACCTGCGGCGCACGCAAGGGCAGCATCGGCGTATTGCTCGGCGGCCATCGTTTTCTTGGTCATCAGGCTCGGGTCGAGGGGCTGCACAGTTACCTGGCGGAGCGCGCACCGGGGTTGCGGCTACTCGAAGCGGTGATCAACCTGGACAACTGCGATGTCACCGAAGAGGCGACGCTGGAACTCATCGCGCGCCATGCCGATTTGCGGGGGCTGTGCGTGGTCGGCGGTGGCGGCGATGGCATCATCCGGGCCCTGTCACAGCTGCCGAAACGGCCGTCGCTGTGTTGCATCCTGCAGGAGTCGACCGAGCTGTCGCGACAAGCCCTGGATCAAGGGTTGATCGACCTGGTCATCGACTCTCAGCCGCGATTGCTGGCGGCCGCATTGATCGAACTACTGATCGAGTTGCAGACCGCACCGGACTTCGATCCGCTCCGGCATCGGGTGCATATTCCGTTGCAGATCATTACCTCAGAGAACGCTCGAGGCTGCGTTCGCTGGTAGCAGCTGTCGAGCCTGCGAGGCTGCGTTCGGCTGCGCAGCAGTCGTGAATCCAGCTGACGCGGTATGCCTGACACACCGCGAGTTCTGGTTTTACGACTGCTGCGCAGCCGAACGCAGCCTCGCAAGCTCGGCAGCTGCTACAGATCGCATTACGGCTTAAGTGAACAGCATTACCCATCAGAGGTCGGTGCTCGCACGAAAAGCATCGGCACTCAGCCCGAACCGATTCATCTTGTTGTACAGCCCGCCACGAGAAACGTTCAGCTGCCGGGCAGCCAGGCGGATGTTGCCTCGGGCATCCCTGAGGGCGGCGATGATCGCGTTCATTTCATGGGTGCCAAGGTCCAGTGCAGCCCGAGGTTCGGGCACACTTCCCGGCACCGATGGCCGCAGCCTTTGCTTGATTTCAAGTGGAAGATCACCTGGCTGGATCAGTTCGGTCATCGCCAGATTGGTTGCGCGCTCGATGGTGTTTTCAAGCTCCCGAACATTACCTGGCCAGCTGTAGGCCGAAAGAATATCCAGCGCCTCAGGCGAGATGCCCTGCACCGATTTTCGCAGCGAGCGGGCGCAACGACCGAGAAAATGTCGCGCCAGCAAGGGCACATCTTCCCGGCGCATCCGCAGCGGCGGAACCGTCAGGTTCAGGACGTTGAGCCGATAGTAAAGATCCTCACGGAAAGCGCCATCGGCCACCGCCTGGCTCAGGTTGCGGTGGGTGGCGGCGATGATGCGCACATCCACCTGCTGCGACTTTTTCGCCCCCACGCGCGTCACCTCGCCTTCCTGCAAGACGCGCAGCAGGCTGACCTGGGCATCGAAAGACATGTCACCGATTTCGTCGAGGAAGATCGTTCCGCCATCGGCTAACTCAAACTTCCCGGCAGATCCGCCACGGGCCGATCCGGTGAAGGCGCCCTCGACATGACCAAACAGTTCGCTCTGCACCAGATCCCGTGGAATCGCCCCGCAATTGACCGCCACGAAAGGACCGTCGCAACGCTCGCTGGCGTTATGGATCGCCTGGGCGAACAGCTCCTTGCCGGTACCGCTCTCACCCAGGATCAGCGTGGTCGATTCACTGCGACTGGCGATCCGTCCCAGGTGCAAGGCGTCCTGTATCGCTCGCGAATTACCTTGAATGGTCTCGAAGGTGTAGCTGGCTTGAGTGCCGATGACCCGGCGCGTAATTTCGCGGATGCGCCGGTTCTCGCGCAACGAAACAATCCGCCCACCCTGCTCCAATGGGCATACCGACACCAGACACGCCAAGTGGCTGCGATCATGCAGCTCAAACGTGCAATCCAAATCCCGTAGCCCTTCCCCGCCGCGCAGCAGAATCTGGTTGGTCAGTTCGCTTTGCCCCAGACGCTGGAACGGGCTGCCGAGCAGATCCTGGCCCACGCGGAACAATTGCCGGGCATAACGGTTGAGCGCCTTGATGCAGCCCTGCTCATCCAGCACCACAAGCCCTTCGTTGAGCACTTCAAGCACGGTTTGTTGCTCTTCCAGCAGGGCTTGCAGCGCCATCTGCCGCGAGACCGCTTCGGCTGCGGCCTGGACGGTGCCCAGCGTATGAAAATGAAACCAGCCCGGCTCAGCGGTCAGGGTCAGCATGGCGAGCGTCCTGCCCTGCGCATCCCTGATCGGCGCGGCGGCGCAGTGCATGCGCCGTCGACGCAAGCCGCTGGCGAAGTTTTCCTCGGCCAGCACATACACCAAGCGATCTTCAGCAAGCGCCAGCCCCGTGCAGTTGGTGCCCTGCACCGACTCCAGCAACCGGCTGCCCACCGGCGTGAGGTCCAGGCCGCAGAAATACAGGGTCGTGCCTTGAGCATCGGTCAGGTTGATATGGCCCCTGGGGTTGTAGGCCAGCAATCCCCCCATGACCTGCGCCGCCGCTGCAATCAACGTGCGATTGGCCGCCAGCGTCGCGGCCAGAACGGTAGGAGCAACAAACCGGTATTCGCCATCCTCGGGATCGAGGCCGGTGCCGACGCTGCGCCGCCAGGAATCCCAAATCACCTGCCTGACCCCGACAGGTCGATCGGTGTGCCCTTTCAGGCAGTCCAGCCAAGCCTGCTCCAGCGCGGCGATCGGGCCGTCGTTCAACGAGGCAGGGCCGAGAGCGGTGATGTAATCGAGGTCTTGCGCGCTGAAGGCTGTTACCTGTGGGTTGACCATCATCGACATCCGCTTCCATGTTCATGTTTTTGACATGTCAGTGTAGACATGTCCTGCGAATGAACACTTCTTTCAGAAAATATTGATTAAACCATTAATTATCAATGACTTAAATATTGGCACAGCGCTTGCTCCAAGGGTTATGCCAGCGAGGACATTCCTGCGGCCAAGTCATTGAACAACAATAAAAGGGAGTCAATTCATGAGTACGTCCAAGATCATCCGCCTGGGCCTCATCGGTGCCGGCCGCATGGGCAGCTTTCACGGCCAGACCGCCGCCCGGCACATTCCCGGTGCCTGCCTGGCTGCCATCGCCGACCCTACCCCCGGCCAGGCCGCCCGGCTGGCGGCAGAGTTGGGTGTGCAGAAAATCTATACCGATCCACAGCAACTGCTCGATGACCCGGAAATCGATGGCGTCCTGATCGCCGCCCCCGCCCGCAGCCATGCCGAACTGGTGATCAGTGCGGCCCGGGCCGGCAAAGGGGTGTTCTGTGAAAAACCCATGGCCATCACCCTCGACGAGGCCGACCGCGCCATCGCTGCAGCCGCCGATGCCCGTGTGCCGTTGCAGGTCGGCTTCAATCGTCGTTTTGCCAAAAGCTTTCGCGCCGCCCATCTGGACGTGGTCGCCGGCCGTATCGGTACGCCGCAACTGCTGCGCTCGCTGACCCGCGATCCGGCGCTGAACAATCCGGCCGCTTCGCCGCAGTGGGTGATTTTTCTCGAAACCCTGATCCATGACTTCGATACCTTGCGCTACCTCAACCCCGGCGCCGAAGCGGTCGAAGTTTATGTCATGGCCGATGCGCTGATTGCACCGGACTACAAGAGCAAAGGGTTTCTGGACACCGCTGTGGGCACGATCCGTTTTGACAACGGCGCCATCGCCACCGCCGAGGCCAATTTCCAGGCCGTTTATGGCTACGATGTTCGGGGGGAAGTGTTCGGCAGCGCCGGCATGCTGACCATGGGCAGCCTCAATGACTCGGACCTGCTGCGCTACTTGGCCAATGGCATCCAGGCCGACACCCAACGCATGGACACCGACCTGCTGCGGGATGCCTATGTGGCCGAGCTCAATCATTTTGTCGACTGCCTGCGCACCGGTGAAAAACCACTGGCCAGCGGTGAAGATGCCCGGGCGGCACTGGCCATTGCCCGCGCGTGTATCGAGTCCGTCCAACAGGGCAAAGCGGTGCGCGTGCAAGGAGCCCGTTCATGAGTTTCATCCCGTTCAAACTGGCGATCAGTGCCGAGATGGTGTTCCTCGACCTGCCGTTCACCGAACGCGTCAAACGGATTCACGCGCTGGGTTTCAGCGCCGAAATTTGGGACTGGACCCAGAAAGACATTCCGGCCCTGGTCGCCACCGGCGCTGACTTCACCTCCATGACCGGCTACATCTCGGGCAACCTCACCGACGCCGAAGGCATCCAGCACCTGCTCGACAGTGCACGGGAATCGCTGGCCGTGGCCGCACAGCTGAATTGTCCGAGCCTCAACCTGCATGGCACTGGCCTGGGCGACAAGGGCCTGCCGGTCAAACCCGTGGCCCACACCACGGGACGCATGTGGTTGAGTGCCTGCAAGACCCTGGAAAAGATCGCCCGCCTGGGTGAAGACGCCGGCCGGGTATTCCTGCTGGAAAACCTCAATACCGAGGTGGACCACCCCGGCACGCCCTTCGCTCGTGCCGACGATACCCTGGCGCTGATCGAGGCCGTGGGCAGCCCGCATTTGAAGATGAACCTGGACCTTTATCACGCCCAGATCGGCGAAGGAAACCTGATCGAACTGATCCAGCGCGCCGGCAGCGCCATCGGCGAAATCCAGGTGGCCGATGTCCCCGGCCGCATGGAGCCCGGCACCGGTGAAATCCATTATCCGACCATTGCCAAGGCCTTGTTCCGCATGGGATACACCGGTGTCGTCGGGCTCGAGGGCTGGGCCAGCGGTGACAGCGAAGTGGCACTTGAGCGTTTTCGGCAAGCCTTCACACTTGATTGAAATGTCGCTCTCTTTGTAGCAGCTGCCGAGCCTGCGAGGCTGCGTTCGACGGCGAAGCCGTCGTGAATCCGGCTGACGCGGTGTGCCTGACGCACCGCGACTTCTGGTTTGACGACTGCTGCGCAGCCGAACGCAGCCTCACTGGGGCTCGACAGCTGCTACAGCGTAACCAGCCCCTACGTTTTGGATCTCTCATAACAACAAAAGGAAAACCATCATGCGTCGCTGCACACTTCTATTTGCCACGCTGTTATTACTCGCCAGCCAATGGGCCGCCGCCAGCTATCGCATCGGCGTCAGCATTGCCAGGGTTGACGACAACTTCATGACCTATGTGCGCAGCGGCCTGGAAAACGCTGCCAGGAAGGAGAACGTACAGATCCAGTTCGAGGATGCCCAGGGCGATGTGGTTCGCCAGCTCAATCAGATTCAGGGCTTTCTCGGTCAAAAGGTGGATGCCGTCATCGTCCTGCCCGTGGACACCGCCGCCACCGCCAACATGACCCGCGCCGCCGTCGAGGCGAAGATTCCGCTGGTCTACGTCAACCGCCACCCGGACGAACGCGTGCTGCCCAAAGGCGTGGTCACGGTGGCGTCCAATGACATCGAGGCCGGGCAACTGCAAATGCGCTACCTGGCCGACAAACTGGGGGGCAAAGGCAACATCGTGATCATCATGGGCGACCTGGCACAGAACTCCACGCACGACCGCACCGAAGGGGTCAAACAGGTGCTCAAGGACTACCCCGGGATCAAGATCATCGAACAACAAAGTGCCGAGTGGCAGCGCAACAAAGGCATGGACCTGACCAGCAACTGGCTGCTGGCCGGCACCGGCTTCGATGCCATCGTCGCCAACAACGACGAGATGGCCATCGGTGCCGCCATGGCACTGCAACAAGCCGGCAAGGCCAAGGGCGAGATTGCGATTGTCGGCATCGACGGGCTGCCCGACGGCCTCGCGGCGATCAAGCGCGGGATGCTGGTCGCCTCGGTCTTTCAAGACCCCAAGGCCCAGGCGACCAGCGCAGTGCAAGCGGCCATCAAGATGATCAAGGGCGAGCCGGTCGAGGCGGATGTCTGGGTGCCCTTTCAGCTGATCACACCGGATCAGGTGGCGATGTTTGAGCAGCATTACAAATAGCGTCAAAAGCCGATCGATGGCTGCCCTGCGGGACGGGGCAGCCATCGGGCCGGAAGTCAGGTGCGCAGACGTGAAGGAAAGCCTTTATTTAACGAGCCGCTTTTCCTTGGAAGGCCTGTACCCGAAGTACGAGCTATAACACTTGCTGAAATGGCTGGGCGATACAAAACCACAGGCCACCAACACGTCGACCTGGGACAGCTCGGTGTGCTGAAGCAGTCGCCGCGCTTCGGTGATGCGCAGCTCCATGTAATAGCGCTGCGGCGTGGTACCGAGCTGCTCCTTGAACAAGCGTTCCAGTTGCCGCCGGGAACGGCCGGCATAGACCGCCAGTTGCTCCAGCTCCAGAGGCTCTTCGAGGTTGGCATCCATCAGCTTGACCACCTCGCGCAATGGCGCGCTCACACAGATGTTTTCAGCCGGCTTGATCCGCCGATAACGGGACTCCTCGAACGCCAGAATGTCCTCGATTCCTTCGACCAGGGCTTTATCGTGCAGGCCCTTGATCCAGTCCAGCGCCATGTGGAATGCCCCCGAGGGGCTGGAGGCCGTGAGGCGGTCGCGATCAATGACATAGGGCTCGCTGGTGACCTGCGCCGCCTTGGAGATTTCCGCGAGTGCGGGACGATGTTCGGGGTGAATGGCGCAACGATACCCATCGAGCAAACCTGCGCTGCCCAGAAACCATGCGCCATTCCACAACCCGGCCAGACAGACACCCTGATCCGCCGCCATTCGCAACAGGCTGGTGAACTCATCATTAGCCTTGAGCTCTGTCCTGTAGCCACCGCAAATAACCAGCAGATCCAGATCGTGGATGGCTGTAGCATCGAGACGTGCATCCGGCCGGATGACCAGGCCCAGATCGCTGATGACCTCACCGTCGTTCAAGCCGAACGTTCGCGAAGAAAACAGCCTGGGGCGTAGAAGATTCGCGGTGACGATGGTGTCCAGTGCCTGGGTGAACGCGGGCAGCGAGAAATGCTCGAGCAGCACAAAGCCTGCTCGGGTCATTCGAGCAGGCTCATCAGGATTCTCATTCAGATAGCGGAGATTTTTCCCCTTCATGCCCCCGCTGAATTGGCGACGTTCGATCAATGTTCGATCCACTCGGTGACTGCGTAGATAAAACCTAATGCTAACTGCAGAAGCGCAAAAGCCCTAGCGCCATTATGCGACTGATCAAGCCAGTTGAAAGCCGTGACGAAGCGGGTCTTTGTCGTCGACAAAAAATGGTGTGCGGCTCGACCACAGCGTAGAAATTACCGCCACAGGCGATGTCTACGGTAAAGGTAGCGACGCCGGGTACCTGCATCTAACTCGTCATTGCGCAACACCGGCTCAAGAAAGTCTTCGGCGCCAAGGACAATCCCGAACCCGTCCAGCGCTGCCGACAGCAGTGCTTTGCTCTCGTTGACCTGCAATCGACTGGCGACCTTGCACCCCGCATCGCTATCTGGCGCCCTGCTGGTATTCACGGGGCGTACATCCAAACTCGCGACGGAACACCGTGTGTAGATATTGTGCGGATTTGAAACCGCAATTACGGGCAACGTCCGCAATCGCTGTGTTGGTATTTTCCAGCCCGCTGGTGGCCGCCGCCAGTTTGAAGCGCAGAATCTCGTCGTGCACGCTGCAGCCTCGCGCAGTGCGAAAGTGCGACTCCAGCGATGAACGCGACACGCCAACATAAGCCGCTACCTGCGCTGTCTTGATGCCCTGGCAGGCATATTGGCGGATAAACAGCAGCGCTTGCATGACGTAGGGGTTGCCCAAAGGTTGGTGCAAACTCGACACCTGCACGTTGATCGCATCAGGCGGGATCAGGATGTGCGTGCCCGTGGACGGCTTGCCGTGCAGCATCTGGTGCAGCAGTTGCGCGGCGGTGCGGCCCATGGTTTCGGTGCCCTGGATGACCGAGCTCAGGGGGACCCGGGTCAGGCTGCGTGTCAGGGGGTCGTTGTCGATGCCGATCAACGCCACCTGCTCCGGTACGGCGATTCCGGCGGTCAGGCAGGCTTGCAGCAACTGCCGGGCGCGGGCGTCACTGACGGCGATGATGCCAATGGGCTTGGGCAAGCTCTGGAGCCAGGCGATCAGCTGTTCGACGGCGCTGTCCCAGAGCGGTGCGCTGGTACCCATGCCGCGATAGACCTCGGCGTGCAAGCCGTCACGTTGCATCAGTCGTCGGAAGGATTTTTCCCGCTCCTGAGCCCAACGATTCGCCTGCGCTTCAGGCAGGCTGAAGCAGGCAAAACGCTGCAGCCCTGCCTCGATCAAGTGCGCGTAAGCCAGTGTGATCAGTGCGTTATTGTCGGTAGCGACGTACGGGATCCCTTTGGGATAGGCCCGTTCATCCTGATAAGAACCACCCACCGCCACCACGGGCAGCTTGATGTCAGCCAGCGCCTCGCCAATCAGCGGATCGTCGAAGTCGGCAATGATTCCATCACCTTGCCAGCGCTCGATCCCTTTCAACCGGCAGAGAAAATCCTCTTCCAGGAACAGGTCCCAGGACGCGCGGGTGCTGCTCAGGTAGTTGCCGATGCCGCTGATGATGCCGCGGTCATAGATCTTGCTCCCGTTGAACAACAGTGCGATGCGGTGAACAGGCGGTACGGTTTTCATTGTTTTCAGGCTTGTTCCGGGCCCCTTGCCATAGAGGCGGTTTGCACAGACTAGGCGTGCAGACGGCGAATCTCAATACGCAAAATCGCACCCGCTGTTGGTGATTTTCATAATCAGCAGGCATGGGGCCGTTGTTAGTATCGAGACACGCCCAAGAACAACAAGGACATTGCCAATGCCGTACTTCCCCGATGTCGACCGGATTCGCTACGAAGGCCCTGCCAGTGATTCTCCCCTCGCCTTCCGTCACTACGACGCCGACAAAATCATCCTCGGCAAACCCATGCGCGAACACCTGCGCATGGCCGCCTGTTATTGGCACACCTTCGTCTGGCCGGGTTCCGATGTGTTCGGTGCTGGTACTTTCAAGCGCCCGTGGCAACACGCCGGCGACCCGATGGAGCTGGCCATTGGCAAGGCGGCGGCCGCGTTCGAGTTCTTCTCCAAACTGGGTATCGACTATTACTGCTTTCACGACACGGACGTCGCCCCGGAAGGCAATTCGCTGAAGGAGTACCGCAACCACTTCGCGCAAATGATTGATCACCTGGAGCGACACCAGGAACAAAACGGGATCAAGCTGCTGTGGGGAACCGCCAACTGCTTCAGCAACCCGCGCTTTGCCGCAGGCGCCGCCAGCAACCCTGACCCTGAAGTGTTCGCCTGCGCTGCCGCCCAGGTATTCAGCGCCATGAACGCGACCCAACGCCTGAAAGGGTCCAACTACGTGTTGTGGGGCGGTCGCGAAGGCTACGAAACCCTGCTCAACACCGACTTGAAACGTGAACGCGAACAACTGGGCCGCTTCATGCGCATGGTGGTCGAGCACAAGCACAAGATCGGTTTCAAAGGCGACCTGCTGATCGAACCCAAGCCGCAGGAGCCGACCAAGCACCAATACGATTACGACAGCGCCACCGTGTTTGGCTTTCTCCAGCAGTTCGGCCTGGAAAAGGAAATCAAGGTCAACATCGAGGCCAACCACGCGACCCTGGCCGGTCATAGCTTTCATCACGAGATTGCGACGGCCGTCTCGCTGGGGATTTTCGGCAGCATCGACGCCAACCGCGGTGATCCGCAAAACGGCTGGGACACCGATCAATTCCCCAACAGCGTCGAAGAAATGACCCTGGCCACCTATGAAATTCTCAAGGCCGGCGGGTTCAAGAATGGCGGGTTCAACTTCGACTCCAAGGTTCGCCGCCAGAGTCTCGATGAGATCGATCTGTTCCATGGTCACGTCGGCGCCATGGACGTCCTCGCCCTGTCCCTGGAGCGGGCAGCCGCCATGGTGCAGAACGACCAGCTTCAGCTGTTCAAGGACCAACGCTACGCCGGCTGGCAGCAGCCGTTCGGGCAGGCGGTGCTGGCGGGTGAGTTCAACCTCCAGTCGTTAGCCGAACACGCATTCGCCAACGAGCTGAATCCGCAGGCCGTCAGCGGCAGGCAGGAGATGCTCGAAAACGTCGTCAACCGGTTTATCTATCGCTGATCGCCAACGGGGTCTGCGGGCGCAACAACGCTGTGACATTCGCACGACAAATCTGTGTCCGCTGCGTCTGCAGATTCTCTACAGTTCTACCAGCCCGATACTCATCGTCAGGCCGTGTCTTTCAAACAAAAATAAAAGGACGCACCACCATGAAGAACGTAAAACGCACGCTATTTGCTGGCGCCCTGGCTCTGCTGTCGCTGCCGGTGATGGCCGATGCTGCCCACCCGAAAATCGGTTTCTCCATTGATGATCTGCGGCTGGAACGCTGGTCACGTGACCGCGATTACTTCGTTGCGGCGGCGGAGAAAATGGACGCCAAGGTCTTCGTACAGTCGGCCGATGCCAATGAGCAAAAGCAGATTTCGCAAATCGAAAACCTCATTTCCCGTGGCGTCGATGTCATCGTCATCGTGCCGTTCAACGCCACGGTCCTGACCAATGCAGTGGCCGAAGCGAAGAAAGCCGGAATCAAGGTCGTGTCCTATGACCGTCTGATACTCAACGCGGATATCGACGCCTACATTTCCTTCGATAACGAAAAGGTCGGCGAGATGCAGGCCAGCGGCGTGCTGCACGCAGCGCCCAAGGGCAATTACTTCCTGCTCGGTGGTGCGCCCACCGACAACAACGCAAAAGTCCTGCGCGAAGGTCAGATGAAAGTGCTGCAACCGGCCATCGACAAGGGTGATATCAAGATCGTCGGCCAACAATGGGTGAAGGAATGGAACCCTACCGAAGCGCTGAGCATTGTTGAAAACGCCTTGACCCGCAACGACAACAAAATCGACGGCATCGTCGCCTCCAACGACGCCACGGCGGGCGGCGCCATCCAGGCCCTGGCCGCTCAGCAACTGGCCGGCAAGGTGCCGATTTCGGGGCAGGACGCGGACCTCGCAGCGGTCAAGCGAGTGATCGCCGGCACTCAAACCATGACCGTGTACAAGCCGCTGAAACTCATCGCCTCCGAAGCCGCCAAGCTCTCGGTGCAACTGGCGCGTAACGAGAAGCCCGCCTACAGCTCGCAGTACGACAACGGCAGCAAAAAAGTCGACACCATCCTGCTCACTCCGACTCCGTTGACCAAGGACAACATCGACCTGCTGGAACAGGACGGGTTCTACACCAAGGCGCAGATTGCCGGAAAGTGATCATCACCCCGTAATGCCCCCCTGCAGGAGCTCGCTCCTGCGGGACCAGCCTCGTACCTGCCGCTTATGAGTCTCTGCCATGTCCGACTATCTGCTGCAAATGAACGGTATCGTCAAAACCTTCGGCGGTGTCAAAGCGCTCAATGGCATCGACATCAAGGTCAAGCCGGGTGAGTGCGTCGGGCTGTGCGGCGAGAATGGCGCCGGCAAGTCCACGCTGATGAAGATCCTTTCCGCGGTGTACCCCCATGGCACCTGGGACGGTGAGATCCTCTGGGACGGTCAACCGCTCAAGGCGCAATCGATCAGCGAAACGGAAGCCGCCGGCATCGTGATCATTCACCAGGAACTCACGCTGGTTCCCGACCTGTCGGTGGCCGAAAACATTTTCATGGGTCATGAGCTGACGCTGCCGGGTGGGCGGATGAATTACCCGGCGATGATCCACCGCGCCGAAGCCCTGATGCGTGAACTGAAAGTGCCGGACATGAACGTATCGCTGCCCGTTTCGCAGTACGGCGGCGGCTATCAGCAACTGGTGGAAATCGCCAAGGCAATGAACAAGCAGGCGCGCCTGCTGATCCTCGACGAGCCTTCATCGGCCCTGACCCGTTCGGAAATCGAGGTGTTGCTGGACATCATCCGCGACCTCAAGGCCAAGGGTGTTGCCTGTGTCTATATCTCCCACAAGCTCGATGAAGTGGCCGCCGTGTGCGACACCATTTCGGTGATCCGAGACGGCAAACACATCGCCACGACCGCCATGGCGGACATGGATATTCCACAGATCATCACCCAGATGGTCGGACGGGAAATGAGCAACCTCTACCCCACCGAGCCACACGACATTGGCGAGGTGATTTTCGAAGCCCGCCACATCACCTGCTACGACGTCGACAACCCCAGGCGCAAGCGGGTCGACGATATTTCGTTCACCCTCAAACGTGGGGAAATCCTCGGCATTGCCGGGCTGGTCGGTGCAGGCCGCACCGAACTGGTGACCGCGCTGTTCGGCGCCTACCCCGGTCGCCACGAAGGCGAAGTCTGGCTGGATGGCCAACTCATCGACACCCGCACGCCGCTCAAGTCAATCCGTGCCGGCCTGTGCCTGGTGCCCGAGGACCGCAAGCGCCAGGGCATCATTCCTGACCTGGGAGTCGGCCAGAACATCACCCTGGCCGTGCTGGACAGTTACTCGAAACTGACCCGCATCGATGCCGAAGCCGAACTGGGCAGCATCGATCGAGAAATTTCGCGCCTGCACCTCAAGACCGCGAGCCCGTTCCTGCCGATCACCAGCCTGTCCGGTGGCAATCAACAAAAAGCCGTATTGGCGAAGATGCTGCTGACCAAACCCCGGGTCCTGATTCTCGATGAGCCCACCCGGGGGGTGGATGTCGGCGCCAAGTATGAGATCTACAAGCTGATGGGGGCGCTGGCAGCCGAAGGCGTGTCGATCATCATGGTGTCTTCGGAGCTGGCCGAAGTGCTCGGCGTTTCCGACCGCGTACTGGTGATCGGCGAAGGCCGGTTGCAGGGCGACTTCATCAACCATGAACTCACTCAGGAACAGGTGCTCGCCGCCGCACTCAGCCAGCCTGACAGCCATAACAATAAAGATCGGAAATCCGCGTAAATGAATCAGGTCAAACAACTCTTCACCCGCTACAAGATGCTCGCGCTGGTGTTTGCCGTGGCGTTTATCTGGCTGTTCTTCAGCTGGCAGACCGAGGGCGGATTCCTGACACCGCGCAACCTCTCCAATCTGCTGCGCCAGATGTCCATTACCGGGATTCTCGCCTGCGGCATGGTGCTGGTCATCATCAGCGGCGAGATCGATTTGTCGGTCGGCTCATTGCTGGGCCTGCTCGGTGGCGTCGCGGCCATTCTCGACGTTATCTACCACATACCGCTGCTGGCGAACCTGAGCCTTGTCGTCCTGTGCGGACTGCTGATCGGCCTCGCCAACGGCTACATGGCCGCCTACCTGCGCATTCCGTCTTTCATCGTGGGGCTGGGGGGCATGCTGGCTTTCCGGGGCATTTTGCTGGGGATTACCGGCGGCACGACCATCGCCCCGGTGTCGCCGGAGCTCGTCTACATTGGCCAGGGTTATTTGCCACACACGATCGGCACGGGCCTGGGCGTTCTGCTGTTCGCACTGACGCTGTTCCTGACCTGGAAACAACGGCGCAATCGCGCCCTTCACGGCCTGGCGGCCCATTCACTGGTGCGTGACGTAGTGCGCGTGCTGTTGATCGGCGCGGTACTGGCCGGTTTCGTCCAGACCCTCAACAGCTATGACGGTATTCCCGTGCCGGTCCTGCTGTTGCTGATCCTGCTGGGGGTGTTCAGCTATGTGACCAGTCAGACCGTGTTCGGCCGACGCGTCTATTCCGTGGGCAGCAACATGGAAGCGACGCGCCTGTCCGGTATCAATGTACAGGCCGTGAAGCTCTGGATTTTCGGGATCATGGGCGTGATGTGCGCCCTCGCCGGCGTGGTCAACACCGCGCGCCTGGCCGCCGGTTCGCCTTCGGCCGGCAGCATGGGCGAACTCGACGCCATCGCCGCCTGCTTCATCGGCGGCACCTCCATGCGCGGCGGCTCCGGTACGGTCTACGGCGCCCTCCTCGGCGCGCTGGTCATCACCAGCCTGGACAACGGCATGTCCATGCTCGACGTCGACAGTTATTGGCAGATGATCGTCAAGGGCAGCATTCTGGTGTTGGCCGTGTGGGTAGACGTGAGCACCCGGACCGGGCGACGCTGATCCGCTGCTTGCGACGGGTAACTATCGCCTTACGCAACGTCTTTAGTCGGTGAGCAACGTGAGCGGACAGGCTCATTGAATATAGCAGCCAGTCTGGCGCGGCATTTTTCATCGAATTCTGCCGACTTTTTCAACAGAATCGGTCGACAGCAGCCCGTCGCAAAGGCCCGCTCCACGGTACACAAGCCGCCAAAATAGCCCGGTTACCTGCACTGCTAGAATCCACGTAGCTGTCCCCCCCCTGGAGAACCAAGATGATCAGCAAGAACACGATTTGTCTCTGGTACGACGGCACTGCGCTGGACGCTGCGAGGTTCTACGCCGAAACGGCGATCGAAGCGGCTCTGGGTGGTTAACCGGTTAGCGCTTTTTACCAAAATGTTAGCGGAGAACGTTGGCAACAACGCCTGGGGCCTAGAGCGCCAGTTCAATCACTAATGACCTCAAACCCTGCGCGCAGAGCAATACTCAACCATGAGCTGCGAGAGCACTGCCACGATCGCCTGATCCGCTTCGGCAGAGGTAAACAACCGAAATTGCGCATCCGGTAAATCCGGTAACCCTTGCTCCGCACCAAGAGCCGTCAGCCCCTGCCCCAACTGACTGAGCGCCATGGGTGCCACCGCGAAGCCAGCCAGCGCCGCCGCTCGCAACCCGGCAGTGCTGGTGCATAACATCGTCATGCGTTGGGCGATGCCCGCCTGAGCCAGCCGCGTCAGCGCTACCTCACGATAAGGGCACGGCTCGGGGAACAGGGCCAGCGGCAACGGCGTCGGTAATTGGCTGACGGGTTGCGCCGACCAGGCCCACACCAGCGGTTCTTGCCACAGTAGCAACCCTGGCTCTTTGGTTTCGCACAGCGAACCGATGACCAACTCCAGATCACCTTGCTTCATCAGGTTCAGTAACGTGCCGGGAATACCCACCTGCACGTCGATCTCCATGCCCGGGTACTGCGCCGCGAAATCCTGAAAAGCCCGCAGTAACCGTGCTTCGACAAAATCCTCGGACACCCCGATCCGCACCCGGCCGTGAAACGGCGTGCGCGTCAGTTGCGCCCAGGCATCACGGTTCAGCGCAAGGATTGTGCGCGCATAAGCGATCAAGCGTTCGCCGTCGGGAGTCAGTTGCTGGGAGCGGGTCGTACGCTTCAACAGCGGTTTACCGACCTGTTCTTCCAGTCGCCGCAAGTGACCACTGACCGCAGACTGGGTCAGGTGCAGCTTCTCGGCTGCGCGGCTGAAGCCTTCTTCATCGACGACAGTGACAAATGTCTTGAGCAGCAGTACATCGAACATAGTTATATTCGTGATTAATGGCGTATTTATTCGCAATTTATATTCCAAATAAAACTATGTTGCAATGCCCCGCACTTCCCCACCGCCCGAGCCTCCCATGACCACACTCCTCCATATCGAATGTTCCCCACGCAAACAGCGTTCGGCCTCCCTTGAAGTCGCCCGCAGCTTCATTGCGCGCTATCAGGAAAACACCCCGGACACCGAAATCATGACCCTCGATCTTTGGAACATGGCATTGCCGGAATTCGATGAGCTGGCCATGGACGCCAAATACGCCGGGCTCAACGGCACGCCCTTGACCCCGGCGCAGCAAGACGCCTGGAACACCTTGAAAGATCTGGCCGCGCACCTGCATCGCGCAGACGTCCTGGTGATGTCTGTACCACTGTGGAATTTCAGCATCCCGTACAAACTCAAGCACTTCATCGACCTGGTGTCGCAAAAAGACATCCTGTTCAGCTTCGACCCGGAACGCGGCCTGGAGGGCATGCTGCACAACAAGACCGCCGTGGTGATGTACGCCCGCGGCCTGGATTTTTCGGCGCAGTCGATCACGCCGGCGGAACGCTTCGACTTCCAGAAACCCTATGTGGAAGCCTGGCTGCAATTTATCGGCGTGATCGATGTGCACTCGATAATCGTGGAGAAAACCATCCTGGGCGAAGACGTTGACCTCAGTGCGCGCGAGGCTGCGACTCGGCAGGCCAGGAGGTTGGCGGACAGTCTGGGTAGCTGAGGCTTCAGGTGCTCTCGCTGGTTTAGCGCGTCCGCTCGTGCGACCTACACCTCAAAGCGCCCCGAGGGGTCACGATCGTGCTCGATCGTCACCGCCTCCTGGGGGAACACCGCGCAAGCATTGAAAAGGGCCCCGTGATGTTTGCGACAGTCCAGGCAGTGACAAATCCCGACCCGGTATGGGCGCCCCGACGTCTCAATTCGCACGTTGCCGCACAGGCAACCGCCGGTAAATCGGTCCATGCTGCGCCTCCTCTGAAATCGAGCGGTCAAAATGTTTGCGACGAACCGGGTAATGCGCCGGCGTGACCTCGCAAACAGTCATTATCGATGGTTGTGAACATAGCGGGTAAATGACCCAGTCAGTCAAGCCGCCCTCAGTAAGTCCCTTCCCGCACCGCCCGTCTGACCTCAGCCTGAATGGCATAAGCCGGCGCCTCCACAGCATTGAAATCTTGTGTATACCGCTGGGCAAATCCTTCTACCCCCCATTCCTGAAACTGCTGCACGTGTTTTAGTTCGTGAGCCCAGAGCGCGATGTTCTGTTCCGCGGTTTGAGCGTCCCGGAAGAGGATGATGTCGATCAGCGTCACGGCACCGACATCGGGGTTTTGCAGCATGGTAGTGGCGGCGTTGAATTGGCCGTCGTCACTGACTTTGTAGCGTGCGGTATCGAGGACGCCGGGGGCGTACCAGCGCAGCAGTTGCTCCCGGATGCGCGGCGGAATGGGTTGGATGTCGGCATTGGCCGCTTCAGCGCGGGCCTGGGTCAGCCACATCGCCAGGGCAGGTGCCGCGACCTGGTAGATGCCATCAGGCATCCGCCCCAGATCCGGCAGGCAGATGCAGCCGTCCAGGCACACTTGCTTCTCGCCAGCCGGGCAGGTGTTGGTCTGGGCTGGCCCTGCAAGAGGCAGGCAAAGAACAAACAGCGCCACCAGGCGCGTGGTGATGGCCGGCATTGGGCCCTCCAGGAACGGAAGCAGTGCGAACAGCGGGTCACAATTGATCGACGACTCGCATAACTTTAGCGTATCCCTATTGGATCTCTTCTCGATAACTGCCTGAGGGCGATTGCTGCCCGCTCGAGAAAAAGAGGATGGAGAAGTCTCTTTCGAGCCTCGCCCTCTCCCCTTCCTAAAGATTTTGATGGTCAAGCCGATTCAAATGAACTCGATACTCAGATGCCGACGAAGGACCGCCCCCTCGATATTTCTTGGCCTTCGACTACCACGGCCACTGTCTCGACCACGCCGCAACAACGTCAAAGCCTCGATAACCCCACAAGATGCACCTGTTATCACGATGAATTCCAGGTGCGCCAAGGAGCTGTTTGCAGTGAATCTTCTATTTCGCCTGGCGGGTGTCGCCATCGCAGTGACCCTCGCGGGTTGTGCCCTGCAAGGCAACGGGATGGCCAACTACTATAAGCGCGAGGCTGCCGAGCAGCAGGCAAAAAATCGAGCCATGGCGACCCGAGTACAATCCCGGCCGCTGCCGTTGGATAGCACTTTCAGACTCGACCAAACTGCAGTGCTGACGCTTGACGTACCGGCAGAAGGCACCGAGCCAGCTACCCAGGCCCGGCTTTTCGCGACCTGCGGTTCGTTGACATTAGCCATGGATTATCGACAAGCAAAGAGGTGGAGCAGTCCTTACGTTCTGCCAGCAGACACGGCGCGGAACATCGCTCAGCAGATGTGCCAAGCGGTCCGAGACAGCGTTTGGAAGCAGCTTCCCGGTGACAGTGAAGACCTCTTGTTATTGGACCCGGGCACCCTGGGCATCGTGAATACCCGACGTTCGATCTGGGCGGCCATCGACTTCAGGCGCATCCGTCTGGACGAAAGCGAAGGGAAGCCCTACGGCCGCCAGTTCGAGCGTGTCGAGGTGGACTGTGCGACCCGTCAGGCCAGCACCCGCCAGGCTTATCGTTTAGGCGATCCGATTTTGCTGCCGCCGCCCGTTCAGCCAATTGGCAGTGCATTGGACACTGCGCAACGTGCCAGGCTAATTGGCGCCGTATGCGCCGAGCCCGCCACCCTGGCGAAACTCGCTACACCAGTCACTCGGCAAAAATTACCGCCGGATATGCGTACACCGGAGCTACCGGCGACATTGTTGGCACAGGTCAGCGCCCTGCCTCAGGGCCAACCTACCCACACGCTCAGCCATTTGCAATTCACCTACAACGCCAGCTCCCCGCTCGTGCCGCGTGCCGTGCTCAACGACCATCCAATGGACGTGTATTTGCAATCAGGCCCGGCCCGCGGCATTTGGCGCGAGCAAGCGACGGGAGCGCTAGGCAGCCAGCGTGTGAGCCTGCGCTGGCGCGGGCTGATCGAACTCGCCGCGACAAGCAGCACTGAGCTCGCCGGCAAATCCAACCAGCAAAGCATCCTCACGAACATCGACCTGGATGGCGATTGGCAAAAACTCAAACCTGGGAGCGTTATCATTTACAACAAACACTTCACTCAGAGCACGGGCAAACCATTCGTGCAGAAATTTGAGTGTTCGGTTGGTGAGTCCCTTCCTGCCACACAAACAGTCGCATCACTACAAGGCATGGCCCGCAAGGTTACTTGCGTCACCAATAATGCCCTGCAGACAAGTAACGAATACCTCTATCTAGAGGCCTATGACCTGTTCGTGGAAACCGCCGATATTTCTAAACTCATCGTCCAGATCAACACGCTCAGGGCGGCTGAATAATGCGCAATCACGACTGCATAAGGGCCTGCTTTGGGTCGATTGCGGCCTGAAGTTCGGCCGCTGCAAAGCTTACCCTTGGCGCGCTGGCGACGTCGAACGAGCGATGTATAGCAACTGGATGCGCGCTATCCCGGGTTTAGCAGGTATTGGGCAATAACGTCTGGACGGTTTGCCCACGTCGGACACGCCAAAGGCCTATAACTTTTTTGGGTGATAATAGGTTCTATTGATGAAAAAGATCTTCCTGCCGTTTTTCATCGCACTGCTGTGCCTGCACGGTTGTGCGGAAATGCCCGCGTACTCCAACGTCGATCCCGCTACGATGGGTGACGAGTCGCGTTATACCGTGGTCGAAACCGATACTTATGCGGGCAGGGCCCAGCGTCACTTTGCCGATCTCCAGCCGGACCTGAACATCATAAGGATCAACGATGACAAAGTCGGCAACATCCCGTTCTCCACGTACTACTACAAGAACGACTCCCCGCAGCGCGCTGTGTTGAAGCCAGGCATCTATACCATCCAACTGGAATACCGGCTGCCCCGCTACTTTCTGTTTGCGAATCTGAAGTTCGACGGAAAACCGGGCCAGAAAATAATGGCACGCTCAAAGTACGTGGGCCTCAATCGGCTTGAAGTATGGCTGGAGGATGCAGCCACCGGTGAGGTAGTGAGTACCCGCGTGCACTGACAGAGTCCCACGACAGTTGCGCAAACGCATAGGGAGGGCATCACTGCCCTCGCTTCATACCCCCCTCATAAAAAAAACCACACACTCCGGCACTTTCTGGTCGCCATTTGCAGGCAGTGAACGACAGCTTTGGGTTGTGGATCCAACCCCGACCTTTACATCGCCCTGGAAGAGATCGCATCGGCCAACCCAAAACGTACCTTGAGCAAACGCGGCTAGGTACGTTCACGCCGCTATAGTCGATTCTATTGCCGACCGTACTTCCAGGAGCCTATTCCCAGTGTCTGACATGCCGAGCAACTTCGCTTACACAAAACGCTTCAACGCGGTACTCGCCTACATTGATGCCAATCTCGAAGGTGACCTGTCGGTGAAGACGTTGAGCCACGTGGCGAACTTTTCGGTGTTTCACTTCCATCGACAATTCAGCGCGTTCGCAGGAGTGCCTGTCTCACGTTATGTGCAACTGATGCGGCTAAGACGCGCGGCACATCGCCTGGCCGCCCTCGCTGATCACTCGGTACTGGATGCCGCACTCGGTGCCGGCTTTGAAAGCCCCGAGGCATTTTGCAGGGCGTTCAGGCGGGCGTTCGGCATGACGCCGAGTGCGTTCAGGAAGGAACCGAACTGGCAGGTCTGGAATGCGGTATTCGCAATCCCTCACTTTTCCAGGACTATCATCATGCAAGTACGAATCGTGGAATTCCCTGAAATCAGGGTCGCAGCGCTTGAGCACTGCGGACCACCCGGGCTCGTCAATGAGAGCGTGCGCAGGTTCATTGAGTGGCGTATGCAGAGCGGACAGTCGCCGGTGGCATCGAGTCGCACCTTTGGCATTCCCTATAGCAACCCCGACACGACACCTGCACAAGCATTCCGCTTCGCAATCTGCGGCGAGATTCACGAGGCCGTGGCGTCGAATGAGTTTGGTGTGCACGAGATCGTCATTCCTGGCGGTCGCTGCGTCGTGGTGCGACATACGGGATCACCGGATCACATCGGCGAAACGATCTACCCGATTTACCGCGACTGGCTTCCTGCCAGTGGAGAGGAACTTCGTGACCACCCGCTATTCTTCAATTACCTGAGCGTCTACCCCGAGACACCGCAGGATCAATGGCAAACTGATGTGTATGTTCCGCTGCAATAGCGGAACAAGCAGCTTTCGCCCCTGACGGACATTGACGAGTGTCCGCTCAGGGTTGCAGCCTTATCGCAACAGGTAACAGTCGATCATGGTTCGCGCGGCAGAAAAGTACGAGTCTAAGTTTGAAATCTTTACGTTTGCCAGAAGCTTCCGGACTCAGAATTCACGTAGCGGCATGCAAGGAACTTCTCATGCCGATTGTCTGCGCCAGGTGCCGGGTGACGTGCCGAACTGGCGTTTGAATGCGCGACTGAACGCGGCTTCGGACTCGTAGCCAACTGCAAAGCCGATTTGCGCCACATTGCCGCGACCTTCGCGCAGGTGTTGAGCCGCCACGTGCATACGCCAGAGCGTCAGGTATTGCATCGGTGGCTGTCCAACCAATGCCGTGAATCGCTCCGCGAACACCGAGCGCGACATGCCCACTTCAAGCGCCAGGGCTTCTGCAGTCCAGCCCTCGGTAGGACGAGCATGGAGTAGCGCCAGTGCGCGCCCGATATGCGGGTCTCGCAACCCCGCCAGCCACCCGCGCCGCTCAGCGGGAAGGCTTGCGACATACTGGCTGACGGCTTCGACGAATAGCAATTCGGATAGCTTGGCGATGACCGTTGTCGAGCCCACGCGTCCCGCCGCGATTTCACTCACGGCAAAACGGAATGAGCTTTCGATCCAGGTACCCGAAGCTGTCGCGCGCAGGTCCAGTTTCAATAAGGATGGCAGCGACGAAAGCAACGGACTGAAGGGTGTTTCTGAGCCGAGGAATCCGCACAATAACTGCGTCACCTCGCCGCCCCCGCCATACTTGATGTGTGAAATGCCGCCGACTTCTGGCGGCTGTATGACTTCCCTCGCCGGCATGGGCGCAATGCTCAGGTCACTGCCAAAAGAATGAGCGTCGTTGCGAGGAAGCAGAACGAGTTCGCCTGCCCCCACGTCGAGGGTGGCACCACCGTCTATTCGAATTTGCATGTGCCCCGCGGCGACAAAATGCGACGCAATGATATGTCGAGGTGCCGCCAGGAACGGTTTGCAATCATCCGCCGAGATTCTGCCGTTGATGCACCAGGGCGCAGTGAGTTCCGCCTCGAGGAAGACCCCTCCAGACAGCCTGATCACACGCAAGACATCAGAAAGCGCATCCAACACTTGCCCGTCCTCTTTTCCGGACTCCGGAGCAGGTATTCAGGCGCATCGGTCATTCACCGCCTGAACTGCGACGCCTAGATTAGCACCAACGCGGACTCAGAGATCGATGGTCATTGGCTCCGACGTCAACCGTAATTGCCCCGTTCCAACACGACCAAGGCAGCAGGAGATCTATATGAACACCGTCGCTACCCTACCCGGCTCAGAGTCGGGCAACGCCGCCCGTTATGCTCAAATGGTCAGATCATCGAAAAAAACCGAATGGCAGATTGATCGCGATTTGCTACAGGACCGGAGTTTCGACTTCTCGCGCAAATTCTTGCCCGATGGACTCTCGCAGATCGACCGCCTGACCTTTCTCGCCGAGGCCGAGGCACGCCTGCTCAGTCAGATTCAGGGCCGAACCTATGCGTATATCTTTGGCCTGGTCGAGCGCTTTATCAGTGCCAAAATGCTCGATCAAGGTCGAGCCCATGTATTTGACGACCAGCTCGCACTCGAAGCGCTGGTGCGCTTTTCCAACGACGAGATCAAGCACCAGGAGTTATTCCGGCGCATGGAGACGATGATGGGTTCGCAATTGCCAGCGGGATATCGTCAAGTTGCCGATCCAAACGATGTGGCACGTGCGGTACTTGCTGCCAGCACTTGGTCGGTACTGGCGCTGACCTGTCATATCGAGCTGTTTGTTCAGGCGCACTACACACAAAGCATCGCACCGCGCGAGGAGTTGTGCCCCCTATTCAAGGATGTCTTCAAATTTCACTGGAAGGATGAAAGCCGGCACGTGGTACTCGATGAACTGGAGTGGAAGGCGGAGCATGCGAAACTGTCGCCAGCCGAGTGCGACCAGGCAGTGAACGATCTGATTGCGCTGGTGGCGGCCGTAGATGCAATCCTGCAGGCACAATCGGCATCCGATGCCGACTACTTTATTAGAAGTGTCTCAAGACCGTTCAGTGTCGATGAGACAGCGCAAATCCATGCCTGCGTGCTGAGCGCCTATCGCTGGCAGTACATTATCTCGGGCGTGCAGCATCCACACTTTGGCCGGCTGCTGACGCGCATGACAACGCCAGCACAGATGTCCAGGATTCAGACCGCACTGGCCCCCATCATGAGCAATTGATCGACAGCGCGCGACCGACCGTTTGTCGGCCGCGCGGCTGTGAACGCGACGGGTAGAAACGGCCAAGCGCGGCCTTTCAGGTAATGTGGGAGATGGCCTGAAAAAGCTGTGGGCCTGGGGGCAACAAACGGTGGCCGCAACGGTCCAACGCGCGGTTGAACACCAGGTGCGAGCTACCAGAAGCATCACCTGCCGACCGCCACTACCTCTGGGAGAACCAAGTGTCCGCTGTCTTTTTGCGTCAAATGTTCCGGTTATCGGTACTGCTCTTTTCCGTTGGCACTTCGTTCTCTGTTTACGCCTGCCCAAAAGGGCAGTACGAAGTCTGCGTGGTCACTTGTTTTTGTGCTCCAGGCTCCAAAGAGGAAATGGGGCCGATTTTTGAAAACATGAGCCAAATGGCTTCCACTGGATTACAGAGTTGGATCGTGCAATCGCGCAACACCGCGGCAACTGGCGATATTCGGACAATCCCGCTAAATATCCGAGCCCAACTCGAACCCTACTATGACATTCAAGTGCTTGATTCGGCTCGCTACAAGGTGGGCGATGATGTGGAGCTGAACGCCGCGAACACCATGCTGCAGAACCCCGATGTCACTGCAGTCACCCTGATAGACATCATCGTCTTTCGCAGTGCCGATGATGCACTTAACAATGTCGCGCTGTGGGCGCATGAATTGAAGCATGTGCAGCAGTACCAGCAATGGGGGGTTCGGGAGTTTTCCACTCGCTATACCCGTGATTACACAGCCGTCGAGGCGCCTGCGTACGAGATTCAAACCAAGGTAGCCAGAGCGCTAAGAGCCAGCGTGGCCCAGTCAGAACCTCCTCGACATCCCACTTCCAACGTTATGCACTAAGTACGCACCACAGGAATCTGGCCCAACAGCTTAAGCTGATACCATTCAAGAACTTACAAACCGAGTTAAAAACATAAATCGTCGTAAAAATAAAGCAGTTATTAAAGGCGGCTATTTAGCTGCCTTGCCACTTCATTGAGCATGGCTTGCGAGTGATCGACTGACTCACGGCATTGCCCCACAAGCCCTCAAATCTGAAATGGCTTTTAATTTCTGTGCCTACTTCTCTTCTCAAAAATCATCGATTTTTTAAAATTATACCCCCCATGTATTGATTTAAATCTCGCAGATCATTAATCCTCCAAGCGTACGGCGATAGCTTTACACCATTCTCACGCAAAGTTTTTGGAATCAAGCCTCCATTTGGACGAAGTATTATCGACGATACAATTACGCCCGGATAATCATTTAATCGTTTTTTGAAAGCGGATGTTGTTAGATCAGGTGTAGGAGGATTGCTTTTATTAGCCAATGGCCCTGTTGCTTTGAGATCTACACCGTGGCACATGGTGCATCGCTGTAAATAAAGATTTTTTCCATTAACATTATCCGCGAAGGATAGTGATGCTTGAATTAGCGATAAAATTCCTAGCGAAGCAATGAATAATATCTTCATTGTTCTTATCTTCCTTGATGGGGTCAGCGTCGACTGGACACGATTTGGCGCGGGAAAGATATCAGCTATCGTGTCGGCACACACTGTCATTTCTGATGCCCATTGAATCAACTCGTTTTCCAGGCGCATCCCGCTGACCGCTGCTGGCCGAAAACCGCCATCCGTGAACCGCCGCAGTCGGCCCAAAGTTGATTTTCTGGTCCGAGCATCAAAATCCGAAGTTCTACCGAAAACCACGCTTTGAATGAGCCGCCCTTCTACACCGCCTCGCTCTCATCGACCGGCAACGAAGCAATCATCTCAGCGCGGCACACCTCAAGGATCTCGTCCGCCAACGCGGAATCATCCGGGCAGGCGCGCGACAAAATAATCGCGCCGACAGCACGAGACAACAGGTCGATCATTTTCCTTCTCCCCTCACCCGGCGCGGCATCTGTCCCTGTCGGATATTTGTCCCCGAGGGTTTGCAGGATGTGCTCGATCCCTTCGGCAAACGTCGCTTTCACATCGTCCGATTGGCGCGCCGCGTCGCCGCACAACGCGGCCATGGTGCAACCGCTGCCACGTCCGTCCCGATGTTCTCGGGTCACATAGACGTTGATGAAGCCCGGAACATCGAGCGCTTGGGCGCCTGTCAGCGATTTGGCAAGACTGCAGGCCGAGGCTTCGGCCATCAGGTCGGCCTTCGACCCGAAGTGCTTGTAGAAGCCTCCGTGGGTGAAACCGGCAGCCGCCATGAGGTCCGCCACACCGACGCCGTCAAAACCGCGCTCACGGAATAGCTCAGAGGCCGTCTCGACGATGTGCTCTCGATTGGCCTGCGCCTGGGCCTTGGTCACTCTCACGTGCAATACCTCGTGTCCGCTGGGAAATCATGCGCCCAATAATACATAGATGCTGGTCATAATCAAAACCGTTGACAGTTTAGATTTCGATCATCATCCTAATTGCACGCACAACCGACCTCCATCAACGGGCACGGAAGAAATATCAGATGACCGACCAGAATCTGTTCACCCCTTACACGCTTGGCGCCCTCACTCTGTCGAACCGTGTTGTCCTCGCGCCGCTGACGCGCAACCGCGCAGGCGAAGGCTTTGTACCCAGCGAGTTCGCGGCCACCTATTACAGCCAACGCGCTAGCGCAGGCTTGCTGATCAGTGAAGCCACGCAGATTTCCCAACAGGGCCAGGGCTATCAGGACACCCCCGGGATCTACACGCAGGCGCAGATAGATGGCTGGCGCACAGTGACCGATGCCGTCCACACCAAGGGCGGAAAAATCTTCCTGCAACTGTGGCATGTCGGTCGTGTGTCGCACGTTGATCTGCAAGAAAACGGCGCCGCTCCCGTGGCCCCTTCTGCGCTGCGCGCCGCCACCAAAGTGTTCGTCAACAACCGCTTTGAAGATGCCTCCGAGCCGCGCGCACTGGACATCAGCGAACTTCCGGGGATCGTCTCCGATTTCCGCCAGGCCGCGGCAAACGCTATTGCCGCCGGGTTCGATGGCGTAGAAATTCACGGCGCGAATGGCTATTTGCTGGATCAATTCCTCAAGGACAGCGCCAACTTGCGCACCGATGCGTACGGCGGTTCGATCGAAAATCGTGCGCGTCTATTGCTCGAAGTGACGACGGCCGTCATCAAGGAAATCGGCGCGGATCGCACCGGTGTGCGCTTGTCGCCGGTGTCGCCGGCCAATGGCGTTTCCAGCAGTGATCCGCAGGCGCAATTCAATTACGTGATCGATCAACTCGACGCCCTCGGCGTCGTTTATCTGCACATGGTCGAAGGCGCGACCGGCGGCCCGCGTGACGTGGCGCCATTCGATTTCGGTGCCCTGCGCCAGCGCTTCAAACATACCTACATCGCCAACAACGGCTATGACCTGGACCTGGCGACTTCGCGGCTCGCCGAAGACCAGGCTGATCTGATCGCATTTGGTCGCCCGTTCATCGGCAATCCGGATCTGGTGGAGCGCTTCAAACGTGGCGCGCCGTTGTCCGCGTTCAATCCCGCCACCCTCTATGGCGGCGGTGCGGCTGGCTACATCGACTACCCGACGCTGGCTGAATCGAGCGCTATCGCAAGCTGAGCCATCAGTGATCGCGCTTTCTGTTTCTCACATCCTGAAAGAGAGATACCCCATGAGCACTCGCCCTACTGTTCTCATCACTGGCGCCTCCACCGGTATTGGCGCCGTCTACGCCGAGCGCTTCGCGCAACGCGGCCATGATCTCGTACTGGTTGCCCGCGACCAGGCACGCCTGGACGCACTTGCAGCCCGGCTGCGCAGCGAACACGACATCGCCATCGATGTCATTCCGGCGGACCTGACCCAACTCGGCGATCTGACAACCGTTGAAGCCCGCCTGCGCGACGACGCCCGTATCGGCATCCTCGTCAATAACGCCGGCGCCGCGCTGTCCGGTAATTTCATCGACCAAAGCACCGACAGCGTTGCGCAACTGGTCGCCCTCAACACCACGGCGCTGGTGCGGCTCGCCAGCGCCATCGCCCCACGCCTGGCCAAGGCAGGCGACGGCGCGATCATCAACATCGGTTCGGTGGTGGGTCTGGCGCCAGAGTTCGGTATGACGGTCTACGGTGCGACCAAGGCGTTCGTGCTGTTCCTTTCCCAGGGCCTGAGCCTGGAACTTTCGCCTCAGGGCGTCTACGTGCAGGCCGTGCTGCCCGCCGCCACCCGCACGGAGATCTGGGATCGCTCCGGCGTCGACATCAACACCTTGAGCGAAATCATGGAAGTGGGTGATCTGGTGGATGCCGCACTGGTCGGCTTTGATCGTCGTGAACCGGTGACCATCCCGCCGCTGCACGAAGCTGAACGCTGGGATGGCCTGCAGACCGCACGTCAGGGACTGCTGCAGCAAATCCGCCAGTCTGCGGTTGCCCAGCGCTACCAAACCCAATAGTGATCTTTTGGTAGCGAGCACCCGCTCCGGATTCGATGCAGGCAGGCAAGGCACTGCATCGAATCCGGCCCGCTGTTCGGAGTAGAAATGAATCCGCCTCACAGTATTTGCAACGCCTGAAAGAACGCAAAAAAAATCGGGACAAAGGCCCAACGCCCAGCGCTTTTCTCCGGCAATTGAAAGCCATCACCGCGTGGGGCAAACAGGCGCCCCAAAACCTCGGGCGCTTGCGGACACCGACGCTGATCGTCAACGGCGACAACGACAACGACATCATGGTGTCCAGCGTTAACTCGACTGCGCTGGCCAACCGCATCCCCAACGCACAATTGGTTATTTATGAAGACGCCGGGCACGGCGGCATTTTCCAGCACTACATTGACTTCGTGACCAAGGCACGGGCGTTCCTTGATGCCTGACAACGCGGCGCCTCAACGCCGCAAACGCTCCGCCCACCCTCATTCCAACCGACAAGAGCCGCACCACGATGAAGGCATTTCTAATTGATCGCTATGGCAAGAACACCGGGCGCATTGGCGAGGCCGCCGCCCCCGCGGTGGGCGCCCAAGACGTCTTGATTGAGGTACATGCCAGCAGCGTCAATCTGCTGGATTCGAAGATCCGCAAAGGCGAATTCAAACTGATCCTGCCCTATTCATTTCCGTTGATACTGGGCAATGACCTGGCGGGCGTCGTGGTTGAGGTCGGCTCGCAGGTGAAACGGTTCAAACCGGGAGATGAAGTCTACGCTCGCCCGCCCGAAGCGCGGATCGGGACGTTCGCCCAATTGATCGCGGTGAACGAAAACGCGATCGCCCTGAAACCTGCCAATACCAACATGGCACAGGCCGCGTCCATCCCCTTGGTCGGACTGACCGCCTGGCAAGTGCTGGTCGAAACCGCCCAACTGAAAAAGGGTCAGAAAGTGCTGATCCACGCTGGCTCCGGCGGTGTCGGCACCCTCGCCATCCAACTTGCCAAACACCTCGGCGCCTTTGTCGCGACCACCACCAGCACCGCGAATGTCGAATGGGTGAAGGCGCTGGGGGCCGATCTGGTGATCGACTACACACAGCAGAACTTCGAAAGTGTCTTGCACGACTACGACGTGGTGTTGAACAGCCTCGGCGCGGATGTGCTGGAGAAGTCACTCAAGGTCCTCAAGCCCGGTGGCCAACTCATTTCCATCTCGGGGCCTCCCACTGCGCAGTTCGCGCAGGAGCAAGGGTTGTCCTGGCCATTGAAGCAAGTCATGCGCCTGCTGAGCTTGGGTATTCGGCGCAAGGCACGCAAGCAGGACGTCAGCTATGCGTTCGTGTTCATGCGGGCCAACGGCACCCAACTGCAACAAATCACCGCGCTCGTTGAGGCCGGAATCATCAAACCTGTGGTTGACCGCTCCTTCACCTTTGAATCAACGGCAGAGGCATTGAAGTACGTCGAGCAGGGACGAGCCAAGGGCAAGGTCGTTGTTACTATCAAATGACTACTGTGCCTATCGATGAGTCGAGCGCAGCAGAGGCTGCGCAACGTTTGCCGCTTCAGCAGTCATCATCCGGGGTGACTTCGCCAGAGTTGCAGAAACAGGAAGAGCTGCAACGACCCAAAGCTGACTATTGCTTGATGCCCGACGGGCAATTGCGCGACCGACCGTTTTGGGGCGATTTTCACCCGCGGTGACAGACAGTAATCTGCTTCCTGCCATTCGGTGGGGGCAGCAATCGGCCATAAAGCCATTTGCCCCTTCACGACAAGTTGCAATTGAGCCAAAAGCAGTCAATATCGCTCCTTTTCGTCTACCCTCACAAAGCGCCATGCACCCCTCGGTTTGTGCCAGGCGCTTCGACATTCTTAGTACCGGAGAACTTTCCATGCTCAAGCGTACCCTGGCAATGGCCGTCGGCTTGACCCTGTCTGTTTGCACCCTGTTGACGCAAGCCGCCGACACCCTGAAAGTCAGCGCGATTCCCGATGAAGCCCCCACTGAACTGCTGCGCAAGTTCAAGCCACTTGGCGCCTATCTGGAGCAACAGTTGGGCATGAAGGTCGAGTTCGTACCCGTGAGTGACTATCCGGCCGTGGTCGAGGCGCTGGCCACCGACCGGATCGATCTGGCCTGGCTGGGTGGCTTCACGTTCGTGCAGGCACGCTTGAAAACCGGCAATGCCATTCCGCTGGTGCAGCGAGAACAGGACGCCCAATTCACCAGCAAATTCATTACCGCTGACCCAGCCGTCAAGTCCCTTGCCGATCTCAAGGGCAAGACCTTTGCCTTTGGCTCGGTGTCCTCGACTTCAGGCAGTCTGATGCCGCGCTATTTCATGCTCAAGGAGGGCATCAAGCCGGAAAGCTACTTCAGTCGCGTAGGCTATTCCGGTGCCCATGACGCCACCGTTGCCTGGGTCCAGGCCGGCAAGGTCGACGCCGGGGTGCTCAACGCCAGCGTTTGGGACAAACTGGTCGCCGCCGGCAAGGTCGATACCACCAAGGTCAAAGTGTTTTCGACCACCCCGGCCTACTTCGACTACAACTGGACGGTGCGCGGAACCCTCGACCCGGCGCTGGCGGCCAAGATTAAGGCAGCCTTCCTTGCGCTCGATCCGGCGAACCCGAGAGACAAGGAGATTCTGGATCTGCAGGCCGCCAGCCGCTTCATCGAAACCAAGCCCGAGAACTACAAGGGTATCGAGGAAGCCGCACGCGCCGCCGAACTGCTCAAATGACATTGCATCTGACCCAGGTCAGCCTTACCCACGCCAACGGCGTCCACGCGCTGCGTGGCGTGGACTTGCACATCGGTGCACGCGAACAGGTCGCCATCATCGGCCCGTCTGGCGCGGGTAAGTCGACCCTGCTCAACCTGCTGGCCACCGCCCTGCGACCAGGCAATGGCGAGCTAAAGGTGCTCGGCGAGCACGCCTGGCAGCTTTCTGCCCGGCAGCGGCAGCGGCTGCGTGCTCGCATCGGGCTGATCCATCAGGCGCCCCCCCTGCCCCCGCGCCAGCGCGTAGTCACTGCGGTTCTGGCTGGCAAGCTGGGTCAGTGGGGGCTGGGCAAGAGCCTGCTGAACCTGCTGCATCCGCTGGATATTCCGGGGGCACGCGCGGCCTTGGCCAGGCTGGACCTGAGTGACAAGTTGTTCGCGCAGTGCCAGCAACTGTCCGGTGGACAGCTCCAGCGCGTGGGCATTGCCCGGGTGTTGTATCAGGCGCCCGAGGTGTTGCTGGCCGATGAACCGGTATCAGCCATGGACCCGGTGTTGGCCGGGCACACGCTTTCGGTCCTGTGTCGACATGCCCGGGAACAAAACGTGACCCTGGTCGCCAGTCTGCATGCGGTGGAGCTTGCCCTGGCGCACTTTTCGCGCATCATCGGCCTGCGTGATGGCCAGATCCTGTTCGACCTGCCGGCCGGCGCCGTCGACCGCGACTTGCTCGACAAGCTCTACGCCAATGAGCAGCTGCAATCCTCGCCGGTTCCTCCGGCGCCCTTGAGTGTGCAGATTCCCCGATGCTGACGTCTGACACCCGCGACCCGGCCGCCCGCCCCCGTTTACTGCTCAGCCTGCTGGCCCTTGCCCTGTTGTGGCCGGGCATCCGCTTCAGTGAGTTGGACCTCAGTGTCCTGTTGGCAAGCGACAGTCAAAGCGAGATGGGCCGGTTTGTTTCAGCCTTTTGGCCACCGGCCCATGGCGAAGAATTCCTAGAGCTGTTGTTGCAAGCTACCCTGCAGACCCTGGCCATCGCCACGGCCGGAATGGCATTGGCACTCCTGTTGGCAGTCCCCGCCAGCCTGCTCGCCAGTCGTGCCTTGTCGCTGTCTGCGGCGTCCCGTGCCGGCCACCCGAGCTATTGGGGACAACTGCTGCGCTGGCCCGTACGTGGTCTGCTGATCTTTCTGCGCAGCGTGCCGGAAATCGTCTGGGCCCTGCTGTTCGTGCGCGCCGTCGGCCTGGGCCCGACGGCCGGGGTACTGGCCATTGCCATTACCTACAGCGGCATGTTGGGCAAGGTCTACGCGGAAATTTTCGAGTCGGTCGACCAACGCCCGGTCCATGCATTACTGCAATCCGGCAGCGGTCGGTTCGCAGCCTTTTGCTATGGGATCCTGCCCAATGTCGCGGCGGAGCTGCTGTCATACACGGTGTACCGCTGGGAATGCGCAATCCGCGCCTCGGTGGTGATGGGCTTCGTCGGAGCCGGCGGCCTGGGCCAGCAAATGGATCTGTCGTTGCGCATGTTCGCCGGCGGTGAAGTGGCGAGTCTGTTGCTGACGTTCCTCGTCCTGGTGCTGCTCGCCGATCAACTCAGCCGCCTGCTGCGCTGGAGGCTGACATGAATCGTCTGTTCAACCTGGTACTGCTCCTGTGCATCGGCGCCGCGATCATCGCCTCGTTCATTTACCTGCGCATCGACCTCGGCGAGCTCGGCGGCACCGGCAACCTGCACCAGATGGGCGCGTATGCGCAGCGCTTTCTCAGCCCGGACCTGAGCTCGGGCCATCTGCAAGCCATCGTCCACGGCGCGCTGGAAACCATCGCCATGTCCGCCCTTGGCACCCTGCTCGCGGCGGTGTTCGGCCTGCTATTGGCATTGCCCGCGGCCGGACGCTACGGCTGGCCGCTGCAAAGTGCGTCGCGTCTGGTGCTCAACGCCTTGCGTGCCGTGCCGGAACTGGTATGGGCCGCACTGATGGTCCTGGCCGCCGGGCTCGGCCCCAACGCAGGCACCCTGGCCTTGGCCCTGCACACCACCGGCGTGCTCGGCCGGCTGTTCGCCGAAGCACTGGAAAACACCCCGCCGGAACCCGCCGACGCCATCCGGTTGCAAGGCGGCAATGCCATATGGGCGTTCTGTTACGGCACCCTGCCCAACCTGTTGCCACAGCTGCTGGCCTACATCCTGTACCGCTGGGAAAACAACATCCGCATGGCCAGTGTGCTCGGCTTCGTCGGCGCCGGTGGCTTGGGACAAATGCTCTATGTCAGCCTCAGCCTGTTCCAGGAAGCTCAAGCCAGCACGGTGATTCTGGCGATGCTGTTGCTGGTGTTGGCGGTCGATACATTGAGTAGCTGGAGCCGTCAGCGTTGGGTCAAGGCTTGAGCCAGGAAAGTCGGCGCCCTTCATTCCACACTTTGTTACCGCATACCCCAGCCGGGTGTAAAAACCTGCTTAGGTAACAGCCCCGCAGGCTTCCTCCCCCCAGCGTTCACCTGCCTGCCAAGCCCATCCCAGAGCGCTGTACGCGTTTTCTCAAACACCCAATCGGCGAATTGGCCGGGTGATTGCATATGCTTGTCTGTACAAGTACTTGCGTGTGCATAGGACATTTCGCAACGCAGTACACGCGCTCTTGCGCACAAGCGCTTTCGATGGTCCCTGGGAATAAAATAATGAAAAAAGCATTTCTCACTCTTTCTGCATTGGCTTTGTGTGTGGCTGCCGGTTCTGCGCTAGCCAAGGAGTACAAGGAGTTGCGCTTTGGCGTCGACCCCTCATATGCGCCGTTCGAATCCAAGGCCGCCGACGGCGGCCTGGTGGGCTTCGACATCGACTTGGGCAACGCGATCTGCGCGGAGCTGAAGGTCAAGTGCAAGTGGGTTGAAAGCGACTTCGACGGCATGATTCCCGGCCTCAAGGCCAACAAGTTCGATGGCGTGATCTCTTCCATGACCGTCACGCCGGCGCGTGAGAAAGTCATCGATTTCTCGAACGAGCTGTTCTCTGGCCCGACCGCGCTGGTATTCAAGAAAGGCGCGGCCATCGGCACCGATCCGGCCTCCCTCAAGGGCAAGAAAATCGGCTACGAGCAAGGCACCATCCAGGAAGCCTACGCCAAGGCCGTGCTGGACAAGGCCGGGGTAGAGACCCAGGCCTACGCCAACCAGGACCAGGTGTACGCTGACTTGATCTCCGGACGCCTCGATGCCTCGATCCAGGACATGCTGCAAGCCGAACTGGGCTTCCTGAAGTCGCCACCAGGCGCCGACTTCCAAGTCAGCGAGCCGGTCGAAAACCCCCTCCTTCCAGCCAAGACCGCCGTGGGTCTGGCCAAAGGCAACGTCGAGCTCCAGGCCTTGCTGAACAAAGGTATCAAGGCACTGCACGACAATGGCACCTATGCGGCTGTCCAGCAGAAGCACTTTGGCGATCTGAATCTCTACAGCGACAAATAATGACCCTGCGCCCATTTCCGGATGGGCTCTTCTTTGATTGACGTAGGGCTGCTCAATGTTAGAAAACCTATTGCAGATTCTTGGGCTGTCAGACTTTAGCCTCAAGGGTTTCGGCCCGCTGTTGCTGCAAGGCTCCTGGATGACGGTCAAATTATCCTTTCTGTGCTTGCTGGTGAGCGTTGGCCTGGGCCTGATCGGCGCCAGCGCCAAGCTTTCGAAATCGGCACTGCTGCGCGTCCCTGCGCAGGCCTACACCACGCTGATTCGCGGGGTGCCGGACCTGGTGCTGATGCTGCTGATCTTCTACAGCCTGCAAACCTGGCTGTCCTCGTTTACCGACTTCATGGAATGGGAATACGTCGAGATCAACCCCTTTAGCGCCGGGGTCATTACCCTGGGCTTCATCTACGGGGCTTATTTCACCGAAACCTTCCGTGGCGCCATCCTTGCCGTACCGCGAGGGCAGATGGAAGCGGCTACCGCCTACGGCCTGACCCGCACTCAGCGCTTTCGCCTGGTGGTGTTCCCGCAAATGATGCGTTTTGCCCTGCCGGGCATCGGTAATAACTGGATGGTGATCCTCAAGGCCACCGCGCTAGTGTCGATCATTGGCTTGGCCGATCTGGTCAAGGTGGCCCAGGACGCGGGCAAGAGCACCTATCAGCTGTTCTTCTTCCTGATTCTGGCCGCCTTGATCTATCTGGTGATCACCACCGTTTCGAACTACGTCCTGCGCCGGATGGAAATCTTCTACGCCGCAGGCACCCGGGAGGCCGTGCGATGATCGAGCTACTGCAGGAATACTGGAAACCTTTCCTGTTCCAGGACGGCAATCACATCACCGGGCTGGCCATGACCCTTTGGCTGCTCAGTGCCTCGATCCTCTTCGGCTTCGTGATGTCGATCCCGTTGTCGATTGCCCGGGTCTCGAGCAATGTCTGGGTGCGCTGGCCGGTGCAGTTCTACACCTACCTGTTTCGCGGTACGCCGCTGTATATCCAGCTGCTGATTTGCTACACCGGCATTTACAGCCTGGCCGCGGTGCGGGCTCAGCCAGTACTGGATGCGTTCTTTCGCGATGCGATGAACTGCACCATCCTCGCCTTCGCCCTGAACACCTGTGCCTACACCACGGAGATCTTCGCCGGGGCGATTCGCAGCATGAACCACGGTGAAGTCGAAGCGGCCAAAGCCTACGGGCTGACCGGCTGGAGGCTGTACACCTACGTGATCATGCCCTCCGCCCTGCGTCGCTCGCTGCCTTACTACAGCAACGAAGTGATTCTGATGCTGCACTCGACCACCGTGGCCTTCACCGCGACCGTCCCGGACATCCTGAAAGTCGCGCGGGACGCCAACTCGGCCACCTTCCTGACCTTCCAATCGTTCGGCCTCGCCGCGTTGATCTACCTGGCAGTCACGTTCTCCCTGGTCGGCCTGTTCCGCCTGGCTGAACGCCGTTGGTTGTCTTTTCTCGGCCCGGCTCACTAATTCAGGATGCTTTTTCATGTACAAACTGACCGTTGAAAACCTGCACAAAAGTTACGGCAACCATGAAGTCCTCAAGGGCGTTTCGCTGAACGCCAGGACCGGCGATGTGATCAGCCTGATCGGCGCCAGTGGTTCGGGCAAGAGCACCTTTCTGCGTTGCATCAACTTCCTGGAAACACCCAACGACGGAGCCATGAGTCTGGACAACCAGCCGATTCAAATGGTCCATGACCGCCACGGCATGCGCGTGGCCGACGCCAACGAACTGCAACGCATCCGCACTCGCCTGGCGATGGTGTTCCAGCACTTCAACCTGTGGAGCCACATGACGGTGCTGGAAAACATCACCATGGCTCCACGCCGGGTGCTGGGTGTCAGCAAGAAGGACGCAGAGGATCGCGCCCGGCGCTACCTGGACAAGGTCGGTTTGCCGGCACGGGTTGCTGATCAATACCCGGCGTTTCTCTCGGGTGGTCAGCAGCAACGGGTCGCCATTGCCCGTGCCCTGAGCATGGAACCGGAGATCATGCTGTTCGACGAGCCGACGTCGGCTCTGGACCCGGAACTGGTGGGCGAAGTGCTCAAGGTGATCCAGGGGCTGGCCGAAGAAGGCCGCACCATGATCATGGTGACCCACGAAATGAGCTTTGCGCGCAAAGTGTCGAACCAGGTGCTGTTCCTGCACCAGGGGCGGGTCGAAGAGCAAGGTGCGCCCGAGGACGTATTGGGCAACCCCAAGAGCGAGCGCCTGCAGCAATTCCTCAGCGGCAACCTGAAGTAACCGGAGCGCCTTCGAGCGACCGCAGGGTTGCTCGAAGGCGCTGGTTCAACCTGAGCCAACGCATCGCCGCCGCGCGACGGGCCGGCAATCCCGGTTGCTATCTAACGGGGCGATAGGGTTGCTCAACGGTAATATCCAAACTAAAACACCGACTTCAACTTGTAGAAAAAACATCCTGTTTTGGCATAAAAAATCGAGCAAACAATTCGGATTGTGACTTGATATTTAATTTGGCATAAATATTGCGACGGTGAACCTTTATCGTTTCCACCGAGAGGGAAAGCTTTCCGGCTATCTCTTTATTAGAGAAGCCACTCAGCAACAATCTGAGCACATCACTTTCGCGCGTTGTTATTTGTGTGCCAAGCTGGGTAATCGTTTCTGGCCATAGGGGTGGTTCAGTGAGACTTTTCTCTACATCATTTTCAAAACACATGCGCTGATGCATTAATGCAGTCACCCATGGCTTGACAATATCAAGCATTGTTATTTGCTCTTGATTAAAACGGACTTTGCTACCAATGGAAATGCATAACGTTCTATCGGCGTCGAGCTGAACATTGTACTGAGCCTCATCCACAGAGATATATTGTGCAAAATATTGATGATAATACTCAGTCTCAAGAAAGTATTCCGGTGCAATATCCAGCAAATGAAAGAAACCACTCTGGGGATTTTCTCGATTAGCTATATAAAATGGATCCAGCAGGTATAGCCCCTTCACATAGCGATGAGTGAACGCGTCTACCTCTTCGGCATCTGCTATCTCAGGAAGACTAACAACTTGCACCTGTTGATTGCTAAAGATCAATACAACCCAATTATCGATTTGCACGTATTCATTTAATATACGAACAAGCGAACTCCAGAACTCTGGACGGTTCAACTGCATGATCAGTTTCCCGATTGATCGGTGCCAAGCCAGGCTATGAAGGTCGAACGGCATTTTCTACCCCTTTTGGGTTAGGGACTCGTAGGTCAGAGCTAAGTATTCGTAGGTATTTACTATTCGGTAACGCCCGGTATATTCGCTGGCAGGACTTACGATGGCCATGAGGGCACATCGTCTTGACAAGGATGCTGCATGAAAAAGTCACATTTGCGAACCATTTTTTCAGCCTCGCTTCTCTGTGCAGGGATAAGCACATCAGTGGGGGCTGTAGAGCCTGGGGTGTATCTGTATAACTGGTTCGGGCTTCTCGCACCGGAGACCCCAAAGGAGTTTGAGCAGGCAACCGGCACCAGAGTGCATATGGATGCTTTCGACAGCGCCGAAATCATGCAGAGCAAGGTAATGGCTGGGCGCACGGGGTATGACGTGGTTGTGGCCACCTCCAATGTGTTGCCAAGCCTGATCCAGGCGGGAGTACTCCAGCCGCTGGATCGTAACCAACTGAGTAATTTGTCACATATCGATCCTGATATCTTGTCCCAGGTCGCGGTCAACGATCCTGGTAATCGCTACGCTGTACCTTATTTATGGGGTACTACCGGCATTGGCTATGACGTTGACAAAGTCAAAGCGGCATTGGGTGATAATGCTCCGGTGAATAGCTGGGATTTGATCTTCAAAGAAGAAAACATCAGCAAGCTCCAGTCGTGTGGTGTGGCAATGCTTGACTCTCCAAGTGAGATCATTTCGATTGCTTTGCATTACCTTGGGCTCCCCAGCAACAGCAGGAACCCGGATGATTACCAGAAAGCTCAAGCCCTACTGTTAAAAATCCGTCCCTACGTCCTCTATTTCGATTCATCCCGAATTGACGCCGACCTGGCTGACGGCAATATTTGTGCAGTTGTGGGATGGGCTAATGGTGCCCTTGCTGCGCAGGCCATAAACGAAAAGGCCAACACTGGACGCAAGATTACCTACAGCCTTCCTCGCGAAGGAGCGCTGGTCTGGTCGGAAAATCTGGTTCTGCTGAAAGACGCTCCTCACCCAAAGGAAGGTATGGCGTTTATTAACTATATGTTGCGACCAGAAATCATTGCCAAGACCTCAAACCACACTCTCTATCCTAACGCCAATAAAGATGCCGCTGAGTTTGTCGAACAGAAATTGCGAGACAACCCTTGGATTTATCCAGACAAAAAGACTATTGCCACACTTGTTCCCCTTGAGCCACTGCCATTGAAGCTGGAGCGAATCCGCACACGGATTTGGAACAAAGTGAAGAGTGGTGTGTGATCTGACTTGATTTGTCGCCTGTTGCTCGATGCAAGTTTTTATTCTAATCGTGGGCATGACGAGCAGCAGGTTGACTATTTATATCCGAAAAACAAGACGCAAACGCCCTCATCCTTGAGTTCCTGGAAGGAACCCCCTCGCGTTGGAGTTGGCGTCGGAAGCTGCCGATACTGATAGCCCTTGTTCTAGCCATTGCTCGTAACGGCATTCGCGCAGCTGTTTGTAAAAACCGCGTTCCTGACATTGCTGTCTGCGACAGCGTCAATTCAACACCTCATGCAAGAAGAGAACAGCGGATGTTCAGCCCAGCCAATCAGGCGCACTTCAGTTTGACAATCGACGGTTTTGAGCATGATTTTCAAGTGCTCGCCTTCACCGGAGAGGAGGCAATCAGCAGGCCTTACCTCTTCAACGTGGAGCTTGTTAGCGAGCGGTCTGACCTGGATCTCGAAAGCCTTTTCGACATAGAGGCTTTTCTGACCTTCGACACGAAGGGCAATGGCATTCATGGACGGGTCTATCACATCGCTCAAAGCGGTAAGAGTCAGCGTTTGACGCGCTACAGCCTGGCCCTCGTACCGCACCTGTCCTACTTGCGCCACCGCATCAACCAGAGGATCTATCAACAGTTTTCGGTGCCGAAAATCGTCGCCTTGATACTGGAAGAACACGGGATTGTGGGTGACGCTTATCGGCTTCATCTGGGGTCGACCTACCCCGAGCGTGACTACTGTACCCAGTACGATGAAACGGATTTGCACTTTATTCAGCGCTTGTGCGAAGAAGAAGGTATCCACTTTCACTTCCAACACAGCGCTCAAGGCCACGTACTGGTCTTTGGCGATGATCAGGCAGCTTTTCCCAGGATTGGGCAACCCACTGCTTATGGACAAGAGAGCGATAGGGTGGCCAACGAGCCACTGATCAAGCGCTTCAATCTGCGTCTGGGGAGAAGCGAGCAACAGCCAGGCATGGAAAACGATATCAAGCTGAAGCCTTTCACAAGCCATGAGCACGGCAAGCAGATAAGTCTGCGTGCTATGGAGCGCCGCCACGCGGCTTATCGTCAAGCTGAAGGGCAAAGTGACCAGACCCGGTTAGTCAGTGGCCATGTTCTGGAAATCTCAGGCCATCCGCATCAAGAGTGGAACGCCCTATGGCTACTGACTCAGGTCATCCACGAAGGCAAGCAACCACAGGTATTGAGTGAGAACGTCGCCAGTGGCAACACTGACAACGAGGATGACTTTCATCAGGGTTACCGCAACCGCTTTATGGTTCTTCCCTGGGACGTGTCCTATCGTCCGCCCTTGGCTCACCAAAAACCTCAGGTGCCAAGCAACCAGACCGCTGTGGTCATCGCTCTGGAAGACGAGGACCAGAGTGATCGGCGTCTCGGAAGGGTCAAGGTCAAGTTCCCCTGGGACCGCGAAGGTAGATTTGACGACAAGAGTTGTTGTTGGCTGGGGGGGACCTCCAATTGGAGTTGTGAAATAACGTCCCCCCGAACGGGCGTGGAAGTCATGGTCACATTTCTCGAAAGCGACCCCGATCAACCGCTGATCAGCGGTTGCCTGTGTTGCCGCAGTACTTCCTCGCAGAGGATGCGGTAGCCATTTTTCATCAGCCATTGAGGCAGTGGCTGCGTTCCTCCATGAACTCACATGCGCTGTCGTGTCGAGAGCATCGGTCTAAACTCTAAGCCCCAGTTGTGCTCCATAGGGAGGCTAGTGTGCTATGCAGTCCACCATCAAGCTGCTCGATCAACCCACCAAATATATGTTCTTCACTGGCAAGGGCGGGGTTGGCAAAACGTCGGTCTCCACAGCGGTATCAATCGCCTTGGCTGATGCAGGCAAGAAGGTGCTGCTGGTTAGCACAGACGCTGCCTCGAACCTTGACGAGATGCTCGGTGTCGAGCTGAGCAATCAGCCTGTAGCGGTGCCGGACGTGCCTGGAATGTTCGTGCTCAACATCGACCCCGAGACCGCCGCCATTGGCTACCGAGCCCGAGTGGTCGAACAAATGGGCTCCCAGGCCAGCGATCAAGATATTGCTCTGGTGCGTGAGCAACTTTCGGGGGCATGCACGACCGAAATCGCAACCTTCGATGAGTTCTCCCTCCTCCTGTCACAGGGCGGCGCGGCCTATGATCATGTCGTATTCGATACCGCTCCCACGGGGCATACGCTCAGGCTGTTGAGCCTGCCAAAAGCGTGGAGCGGATTTTTGGAGGGCAATGATCGTGGTGCGTCATGCCTGGGGCCGCACTCGGGGTTGAAAATGCAGGAGCAGCTTTTCAATCAGGCGTTGGCGGCGCTCAACAATCCGGCCCTGACCACCGTCGTGCTAGTGGCTCGCCCTGACAAAGGCGCGCTCGTTGAGGCCGCGCGTTCCTCCGACGAGCTCCGTGAGTTGGGTCTGGAAAACCAACGTCTCGTGGTGAATGCGGTGTTCAAACGCGGCGACTTGAATGACCCTATCGCAGCAGCCATCGAAGCGATCGGCCAGCAGGCGCTAGACGAGATGCCGGCTTCGCTACGCCAGCTTTCAGCCGACTACATTGCGCTCAAGGCTGTAGATTCTGTTGGCTTGCCCGCGCTCCGAGGACTGCTTTCCCCGGAGTTTGCTCGACCAACAAGTACTGCAAACCAAGAACACTCACACCTGGAATATCACCCCCTCTCGGAACTGGTTGCCGAGCTTGCGAATGACGAGCGTGGGTTGATCATGGTCATGGGCAAAGGGGGGGTTGGCAAAACCACCATTGCCGCCGCCATCGCCCTGGGACTGGTGCAGCACGGCAAGTCCGTGCACCTGAGCACCACGGACCCTGCGGCGCATCTGGCCGTGACCCTCCACGCCGATGTGCCAGGGCTCAGCATTGGTCGCATCGACCCTAAGGTCGAGACCCAAAAATACGTGGACAAGATCGTGGCGTCCCGCGCGCCGACCCTGACGGAAGATGAATTAGCCTTGCTCATCGAGGATCTGCGATCCCCCTGCACCGAAGAGGTCGCGGTCTTCCACGCGTTCTCCCGCGTGGTTTCTCAAGCCAGAACTTCGTTCGTGGTGCTGGACACCGCTCCCACGGGGCATTCCTTGCTACTGATGGATGCCACAGGCGCCTATCACCGCCAGATGCTTCGGGAATTCAAAGGCAAGACCTCGGACCACATCGTCACGCCTTTGATGCGCCTGCAAGATGCGGACTACACCAAAATCATCCTGGTGACGCTACCCGAAGCCACACCGGTGTCTCAGGCGGCAGCACTGCAGGATGACTTGCGCCGGGCCAAAATCGAACCGTTTGCATGGGTGGTCAATAAGTCTCTACTGGCCACAGGCACCGATGACCCGCTGCTACGAGCGCGCCTGGATAGTGAGCGCAAGCAGATGACGCGGGTTGCAGGCCAAACCAGCCATGCAGTCATCGTGGTGCCCTGGACGGTGGAGCCGCCTGTTGGGGTCGCTGCGCTGAAGCGCCTGCTGGATTGACGCGCCAGCGTCGGCTCGGCCAATTCGAGTGGGCCGGTTATTCTTCCAGGAGCTGCTTGCGGATACTCAGCAGTTCGTGATGGCGCTCATCACTGGTCTTTGGATATGACATTTTCAGTCCATCCAGTACATCTGAAAATATCTGAGATACGATCAGTCGGGCATTTTTCTTGTCGTCGGCAGGCACGACATACCAAGGCGTCTCGGTCGTGCTGGTTGCACTAAGACATTTTTCGTACGCCTGCATATAGTCTTCCCAATACTTTCGTTCCTCGATGTCAGCAGTACTAAATTTCCAGTTCTTCTCCGGCTTGTCGATGCGTTCGAGGAAGCGTTTTCGTTGCTCCTCTTTTGAGAGATGGAGAAAGAACTTGACGATTCGGGTTCCGTTGCTGGAAAGGTGTCGCTCCAAGTTGGAGATCGAACGGTATCGGTCACGCCACACAGTATTATTGCTTGCAAAGGCATCCGGAAGCCCCTCGCTTCGGAGAATCTCGGGATGCACACGGGCTATCAGTACCTCCTCATAGTAGGACCGATTGAATATGCCAATCCGTCCGCGTTCCGGTAAATCACGCGTGGTTCTCCAAAGAAAGTCGTGTTCCAATTCGGCCGCGCTGGGATGCTTGAAGCTGAATACTTGGCATCCTTGCGGATTAACCCCTGACATCACATGCTTGATGGCACCATCTTTTCCTGCCGCATCCATCGCCTGGAAAATCAGCAGGATGGCATGGCGATTGGATGCGTAAAGTAGCTGTTGTTGCTCACTTAGTTGCGCAACATGCTCGCTCAAAAGCTTGCGATATTGCTGTTTTGACTTGTAGAAAGGTTCCAGCTTCGTCGGCCACTTGCGCAGATCGACGTCGTCACCCTCCCGAACTCTAAAATCCGCCGAATTGATTTTCATATTTCGCCTTTCGGCGCCACCGGCGCTGTTGCTGGTTGCCTTGAAGCTGCATTGGGAGCTCGCCATCTGATCATCGCGACCTTCAAAGCGTCGTTCAGAATTAGACAAGAGACTAGCGCATAACCGAATCTCGCGAGTATCTGCCATCCGGGCAAAGGAGCAAGCCCTTGAGCCCTGCCTGCTGCATGCGCAAACGCGTTGGTAGAGTTTTGAGACGCGAAAATATTTGCGGCAGTGGGTGCGCAATTGCGATCATCGGCAGGCTTACCGTGGCTACGCTACTGACGATCTTCTTGGTCCTGGCGTTGGTAGCATTGCGATCTTGATCGACCACTCTGCTACCCATTGAATGCCTGCGTTTAATGCTTATCCTCTGCTCAATGGAGTCAGGCGGCACCAGGGACATTTGTTCCCGTGCCCGATGGTAGAAACGGTCGAATTTCGTCGATTTCCGAGGTGCCAAGGCGCAGCTCCGAGGCGGCAATCAGTCCGTCTACTTGTGCCGGACGGCGGGCTCCGACAATGGCGCCCGTCACAACCGGTTTGCGAAGTACCCAGGCGATGGCGACTGCAGCAGCGCTCACCCCGTGCCTTTCGCCAATGCGTGCCATGACGTCAACCAATGCCAGGTTCGCACTCAAACGAGGCTCCTGGAAATCAGCACTTCGAGTCTTGCGCCAATCGTCTTCGGGCAGTTGCGAAATGCGTTCGCGCGTCATGCTGCCGGACAGCAGCCCCGATTGAAGCGTGGAATAGGCAAGGACACCCATCCCGGCCTGCTCACAGAATGGCAGGACATCCTTCTCGATGTCCCGCATCAAGGCGGAATATGGCGGCTGGAGCGAAACAATCTCTGTCACCGCCTGCGCCCGCTTGAGCTGAGCGACGTCGAAATTCGATACACCGATAGCGCGAATTTTTCCTTGATCGCGCGCGGCCGCCAACGCCGAAAGCGCCATTTCAATACCTTCACTGCCGGCGTCGGCAGGAAAGGCTGGCCAGTGGATCTGATAAAGATCGATCGTCTCGACTTGCAGCCGGCGCAAGCTTGCATCGATCTCGGCGAGCATGGATTGGGGGGCCAGGGAGTGCGAAATCGCCTTCGTGACCGGATCCCAGACCAGGCTGCCTTTGGTGAACACCAAAGGACGCCGCGAGGCCGGCACCCGACGCAGCAATTGCCCCACTAATTGCTCCGCATGGCCCAAGCCATAAACCGCAGCGGTATCAATCCAGTTCACGCCGCGTTCGACGGCATATTCAAGTGCGCCCAGGCTCTCCTTGTCATCCTGCGCTCCCCAACTGTATTCCCAACCGGTACCGGCGATTGCCCATGTCCCCAGGCCAATAGGCGAAATCAGAAAATCCGATGATCCAAGACGATTCTTTTGCATAGCGACCTCTCCACAAATGATGTGAGAAGTATCCGGGAGCCATCTCGTGACGATAAGATAGGTAATCGTATTTGAACTAATGAATGGCATTCATGAGTAATCACCCCGAACTCTCTGAACTCGATGCCTTTGCCGCCGTCGCTCGCCATCGCAGCTTTCGCAAGGCCGCCGATGAGCGTGGCGTTTCGGCTTCCGCGTTGAGTCATGCGATGCGAGCGCTGGAAGCACGCTTGGGCATCAGGCTGCTGAACCGAACCACCCGTAGCGTGACCCCGACCGAGGCCGGGCAACAGCTATTGGCGACGCTGGTCCCGAGCCTGCACCAGGTTGCCGATGCATTGGCGCAATTGACCTCGATGCAGGAAGTGCCCACTGGCAAACTTCGCCTCAACGTGGCGCGTCCGGCGGCTCGCATCGTGTTTGCGAAAATGCTCGCGCCCTTCGTGGCCAGGTATCCACGTATCCAGTTGGACCTGATCACCGATGACGGATTGACCGATATCGTGAATGGCGGGTTTGACGCTGGAGTCCGCTTTGGCGAAAGCCTGGCCGGCGACATGATCGCAGTCCCTGTCGGCGCACCTCAATCGTTCGTGACCGTTGCGGCGGATGCCTATCTGGACACGAATGGGATCGCGCAGGTACCCCGTGACTTGCTCGACCATGAGTGTATTGCCAGGCGTTTTCCCAGTGGCAAACTTTACGCTTGGGAGTATCAAGCAGACGGTCAACCGATACGGTTGTCCGTCACAGGCCCGCTCATTCTGGAAGACGATGCGCTGATGATCCAGGCGGCGAAAGATGGCGCTGGTATTGCCTATGTCTACGAGGAGCTGGTGCGCGACGATCTCCGCAACGGAAATCTCAGAGAAATACTCCAGGAATGGAAAGCACCGCCAAGCCGATTCTTTCTTTACTACTCCAGCCGGCGCCATGTGCCACCGGCCTTGAAAGCGCTCATCGAATTCATCAGAGGGAATTAAAAAACGTCTGATGCTTACAATCGCGTCAACCATAAAAAACAGAGTCGCTTCGTTCAATGAGCCATAGACCTTTATTTAAAACCTTATTACCCTACCTCAACCACGACAATATTCAGGCGTCATTTAAGTGACCACTACAATAACCATCACCCAGAAAAAAAGACTTTTAGCAGTGCCGCCGCGACCGTCACAACCAATGAATAATTCATACACACTGACGAACGGAATTAAAATATAAAATTACGATAAGAATCAATTATATAAAACTCTAGCAACGCTCAAAACTAAACACCTCCAACTCAAAGAAAACTAGAAAAGACCGACCACAAATATAAAAGTTTCAAACTTTATAATTAAATTAAAAAACACATATAACGCTTTAAAATATTCATCATCGATGCTAATAATCCGGCAGCTTCCGGGTTTCCAGGCGACATCCCCCCTCACATGAAGTGAACATCAGCGCTTGCGCTGACTATCCCGGCCTTTACTAAACTCAAATAACGCTAGCTTGCTCAAGTTCCAATAAAACTTGGGTCAGCTTTTGTGTTGCGCACTAAAACTGCGCGAGGAAGGCATCATCGTCCGCCATCATTCAAGGCTTAAAATCCTTTCGATCTTCGGTACCCGTCCAGAAGCCATCAAGATGGCGCCTTTAGTCAAAGCCCTCGCTGCCGAACCTGGCATTCATTCGCAGATATGCATCACCGGCCAACATCAAAGCATGCTTAAACAGGTGCTGGATCTGTTCGACCTCAAGGCCGATTACACCCTCGATGTGATGACACCGCACCAGACGCTCAATTCGCTGACCGCGGCGCTTTACGAGGCAATTGATCCGGTGCTGGAAATGACCCGTCCCGACCGGGTGCTGGTACATGGCGACACCACCTCGGCCATGGTGGCCGCGATGGCTGCGTTCCATCGACGCATCCCGGTCGGCCATGTGGAAGCCGGACTGCGTACCGGTGACATCTACAGCCCATGGCCGGAAGAAATGAATCGCCGCTGTATCGACCTGGGCGCGGACATGTTGTTTGCACCCACCCAGGAGTCGCGCCAGAACCTGCTCGACGAGCGTTTGCAGGGTCGCTCTTTCGTGACCGGCAATACGGTGATCGACGCTTTGCAGATGACCGCGCAACGCCTCGAACAGGACGCTGACCTGTGTGCCAGCCTGGATGGACAATTCTCGTTCCTGCAGCCCGGCCGCAAGGTATTGCTGGTCACCGGGCATCGTCGGGAAAACTTCGGCGAAGGCTTCCTCGACATCTGCAAGGCCCTGAGCCATTTGGCCCGGCGTGCCGACATCCAGATCGTCTATCCGGTGCACTTGAACCCCAATGTCATGGGCCCGGTCACCGAGCAGTTGGGCGACCTGCCCAATGTGCATCTGATCAAACCACTGGACTACCTGGCTTTCGTGCGTCTGATGCAACGGGCGCATGTGATCCTCACCGACTCAGGTGGCGTGCAGGAAGAAGCGCCGTCACTGGGCAAACCCGTGCTGGTCATGCGTGACGTTACCGAGCGCCCCGAAGCGGTCGCGGCGGGCACTGTGCGCCTGGTCGGCACCTCTCCGGACTCGATCATCGCGGGTGTCAACGCGTTGTTCGATGACGAGCTGCTGTGGCGGCGATGCTCCCAGGCGGCCAACCCATACGGCGATGGCTACGCCAGTGCGCGTATCGTCGACGCGCTGATGGGGCGCCCGGTCGATGAATTCGTCGTCACTCGGCAGTCATTGCCCAGGTTCCTGCACTACCCGTCAGCGGTGCCTGTGCCCGAGAAAAGTTACCCGGCTTTCACCTCTCTCTAAACCGAACCGCTCCTCCCCTTATCAGCTCGAGATCTACCTGAATGAAGCCTTCCGTTGCCATCCATAGGGGTGCGTTCAGCGCCCTTGCCTGTGGCGTGAGCCTGCTCGCGCTCATGCCGACCTTCGCCTTGGCCGCGGACAGCCCGCTCACCCAGGCGATCAATCGGCTCAACGCCGACACTCGGCAGGAGCGTGAGATCCGCTTGAGCGATCTGGGGATCGATGCCCCCATCATCCTTGGCTCCACCGATGCCCGCCGCGAATTGTATTTGCCAGTGCCGGCCGGTGTGCCATTGACCGATGCCACACTGAATTTCGACGCCAGCTACCTCAATGGCGAAGGCGGTCGTAACACATTGCTGCTGTCGCTGGACAGCTATCCGGTGCGCGCCGAAGGCCTCAGCGAAGCTCAAGGCGACGCCAGCGCCACGCTGGGCGTGGACAAGAAAGCGCGTGAAAGCGGCTCGGTGCGCCTGGGTATTGCCTGGTCGTCGATCGTATCCCGCGTGTTGTGCGAGGACGAACGCGCCATTGGCAACGTATTGCGTATCGAACCGGACACCCGCCTCAACTACAGCTACGACGCCAGCCAGTTACAGGACGTCGGTGCGGCCTGGACGGCATTGCCCGGCAAACCGGGGATCATGGTCGCGCCGGGCACCTTGTCCACCGAAAGCTACGACGCGGCCTGGCGTCTGGGCGTGGCACTGGAGCGGATCGGCAAGCACAGCCGCATCCTGCCCTTCCCTGCCGTGCAGGACAGCATCGACCTGACCGGCCTGCGCATCCCGGCCGAACTGCAAACTATTCCAGCGTTCGCCAGCCTCAACGGTAAAGGCCTGCACGTTCTGCAGAACCCGGCGCAAATCGGCGCGCTGCTGATGTTGGGCCAGACCCCGAACGTCCAGGCGGATCTGGCGATCAACGACCCGCAACTGCTCAAAGCCGTCAATGAGTCTCTGGACGCGCTGCAAAGTCAGATTCAAGGTCTCGACGCCACTGCGGCCAGCGCCTTCGCGCAATGGCGTGTAAGGCATATCGATGCGGGCCTGGCCGCCACCGGCACGGACAATGTGCGACTGGCATTGCTGGGCACACGCCCGGTGCTGACGATCGCGCCGCAAGCGACCGGCAAGGCCTTGGCCTTGTTCAGCTCGGCCTGGAACACACTGGCACGCAGCCGCCAATTGACGGTCAGCGAAGCCCACTTGCCATTGAGCGCCGATGGCCGTGTGGCCTTGTCGCGCCTGGGCGGCAAACCCGGCACCATCGACGTGCTGGCCAAATCCGACTGGAGCACCTCGTTCCCTCTGGGCAGCGTGGCCTACGACGGACGTCTGCCGGTGAAGGCGGTGATCGATGTGTCCGCCGCACCCGGCGCCTCGGACACCGCGCCGGTGGCCTCACTGTTTCTCAACGATTATCTGATTGGCGCACAACAGCTGGTGGCCAACGGAGAAAAGCAACGCATCGAAGCGCGGATCCCGCGTTACGCCGTGGGCTCGACCAACGTGCTGCGCGTGTCGTTCCAACGCCAGCCGGTCAGTGATCGCTGCCTCGAAACGCCACAAGCCTTCCCGGTCTCGGTGCTGCCGACCAGCCACATCGTGCTGGAAAAAACCGCGCTGGATGATGACTTCTCCGGCATGGCCGCGCGCTTTGCCATGGACGCGCAAATCCTCGTGCCGCAGGCCTACCTCGAGCATCCGGCAAGCAGCTTGCCGCAGGTGATTTCGGTGGCGGATGCCGCGGGCGTTTCGCCGCTGCGTGCGCAATTGAATGTCAGCGCCGACCCGAAAGCCTCGGGCGCGCCGGACAAAGCCTTCCTGGCCTTCGAGTTGCCGATCAAGGACAGCAAGGAATCGGTGCAGGTCGATGAGCAGGGTCGCCTGCGTATCAATCACAAGGATCAGGTGTTGCTCGACGTGCATCCGCTCAACCACCTGGCCTCGTTGCAAGCCGTGGAGAGCGGCGGCCAGCACGGTCTGGTCTATCGCACACTGGGCGCCGACGCCCCCCGCTTCGCCAGGCAGATTCTATTGAGTCGCGGCGACGTCGCCATCCTCGGTGACAACGGTGCGCTGACCACCTTCGACACCCGGGACCCCAGTGGCAGCCAATTGATCGACCACGAAGAACCCAAGGGGCTGGACGCCTGGCGCACACCGTCGCTGTTGTGGCTGATTCCCGGTGGCATCCTGTTGGTCCTCATCCTGTTGCTGGCCGGCCGTAACGCCCGTCGCAATCGCCAGTAACGGTAACCCTCGATGACGTCGCTTTATTGGCCCTATTGGCTGGCCCACTACTACAGCTTTCTGGAAATCTCGACCATCGTGATCGCGGTGCTGATCCTGATCTCCAGCCTGGACGATCTGTTCATCGACCTGTGGTACTGGTCTCGTCGTCTGTTTCGCAAGTTCACCGTGGGTCGCAAATACCGGCCGCTGACCGCCGAGCAGCTGATGGCCCGGGATGAGCAACCGCTGGCAATCATGGTTCCGGCCTGGCTGGAATACGACGTCATCGCGCCGATGATCGAGAACATGGTGTCGACCCTGGACTACCAGAACTATGTGGTTTTTGTCGGCACCTACATCAACGATCAACGCACCATTGATGAAGTGGAGCGCATGCGTCGGCGCTACAAGCAGCTGCATCGCGTGGAAGTCCCGCATGCCGGGCCGACCTGCAAGGCCGACTGCCTGAACTGGGTGATCCAGGCGATTTTCCTGCACGAGAAAACCCACGGCATGACCTTCGCCGGCGTCGTGCTGCACGACAGCGAAGACGTGCTGCACCCGCTGGAATTGCGCCTGTTCAACTATTTGCTGCCGCGCAAGGACATGATCCAGTTGCCCGTGGTTTCCCTGGAGCGCAACTGGTACGAATGGGTGGCCGGCACCTACATGGACGAATTCGCCGAATGGCATGGCAAGGACCTGGTGGTGCGAGAAAGCATGACCGATACCGTGCCATCCGCCGGGGTCGGCACCTGTTTTTCGCATCGTGCCTTGCGAGTATTGGCCGGGGAAACCCAGAACCAGCCGTTCAACACCGACAGCCTCACCGAAGACTACGACGTCGGCGCACGCCTGGCCAAGGTTGGCATGAACGCGATCTTCGTGCGCTTCCCGGTGCAGTTTCGCGTGCTGCGCAAATCATGGTTTCGCAAGCCTTACGAATCGACCCTGAAAATGCCGTTGTGCGTGCGCGAGTTCTTTCCCGATACCTTCCGCACCGCGTTCCGCCAGAAAGCCCGCTGGACACTGGGCATCGGGCTGCAAGGCTGGGAACAAATGGGCTGGAGCGGCTCGCTGGCCAACCGTTATCTACTGTTTCGTGACCGTAAAGGCGTAGTGACGGCGTTCGTCAGCATCATCGCCTACGTGATTCTGGTGCAGTTGCTGGGCCTGATTGTTTTGCGCCAGAGCGGTCTGTGGGACGTGAGTTTCCCGACGCCGTTTGAAACCAACGGCTTTATCCAATACCTGCTGCTGGCCAACGGTCTCGCGCTGGTCTGGCGCATCGCACACCGCTGCTATTTCACCACCGTGCTGTACGGCTGGCAGCATGGTTTGCTGTCGATCCCGCGCATGGTCGTGGGCAACTTCGTCAACTTCATGGCCGCGTCACGGGCCTGGCGCATGTTCCTGGTCGGCAAGGCGTTGAACCGCAAACTGGTGTGGGACAAGACCATGCACGACTTCCCCTCCACCGACCTGGTCGCTGCCGCACCGCGCAAGCTGGGCAGCGTGTTGCTGTCCTGGCAGGCGATCAACGAAAGCGACCTGCAAAGTGCCCTCGTCGAACAGAAAACCCGGCACATGCCATTGGGACGGATTCTGCTCAGCAACGGCTGGCTGGACGACGAAACGCTGGCCGAAGCCATCGCCTTCCAGAACGACTTGCCACGGGTGTTCGATGTGGCCGCCAAGGCGCGGGACTCGAACCAGACCCTGGACGATGAATTCGCCCTGCGCTGGCGCGTGGTGCCCCTTGGCTTGAATGCCGACGGCCGCGCGCAAGTCGCCGTGGCCAGCCCGCTGCCGGCCGAAGGCCTGCAACAGGTCAGCGACGAACTGGGCAGCGAACCGGTGCAGCTGATTGCCCGGGAGAGCGAAATCGTCGCGCAATTGCGTCGACTGAACGTGCGTGAAGGCCAGTCCGTGCCGGATGCCCGAGCGCCATTGCTGGGCGACCTGTTGATCGAAATGGGCCTGCTGGATCGCGATGTGTTCAGCCGTGCGATGTTGCAGTACCGCCCGCAGCATCACGGTCGCATCGGCGACTATCTGGTCGACAGCGGCGTGCTGCCTCGCGCCACCATCGAAAAAGCCGTGGCACGTCAGCACAGCCACTACCCTGCGGAGCTTCCTGCATGAATCGCCCCTTACTGACCCTCATGGCCACGGGGCTGAGCCTGATACCTGCGTTTGCTCATGCCCAGACGCTGCCATTGCCATTGACCGGTCCGGCCTATGTAACCGCCAACGAGGCGTATAGCGCATACGAGCGCAAAGACTATGACCTGGCCATCGCCAAGGCTCGCGAAGCGCTACGTCAGCGCGCCGATATCCAGCGTTTGAACACACTGATTGTGCTGGCTCAACGGGACAAGGATCTGCGCGATCATCCCAGGCGCTACCCGCAATCACGCCAGGCCCCTGGCTTCGGCGCCGCTGCCCAGGCCTTCAAGGCCTATGACCGCGATGACTTCGGCGCTGCTGCCCTGGCGGCACGCAAAGCCATCGCTCAGGCGCCCAAGCGCCTGGATTATCGGCTGCTACTGATCGAGTCCTTGCAGCGCCAACCGCATCTGCAGGAAGCGGATCAAGCCACCACCCAGGCGCTTGCGCTGTTCCCGGCGGACGACGCGTTGCTGATGCGGCGCGCGGCGATTCGTCGGCAACTGGCGATGCCGCTGGCGGTTCAGGGCTATCGCGCCCTGCAGCAAGGCCATGTGCCGCTGGCCGTGGACCAAGCCAGAAAAGCCGTCGCCTGGGCCCCGGAAATCGGCGCCAACCAGCAACTGCTGATCAGCGCCCTGCTCGCCGCCAACGATTACCCCGGGGCCGAGCAAGCCGCGTCCGCTGCATTGGCACAGGATGACGGGGAAATCACACCGTGGATTCTGCGCAGCTACGCCCTCGATCGGCAGGGTAAAACTCAAGCCGCTCAAGCTGATCTGAAGCAGGCCCTGGCCATCGATGGCCTGCCGCAAGCACAAGTCCGCGACATTCGTTTCTTCGCCGCCGACGCCGCATTGGCCCATGGCGAGCCGCAGCAGGCGCTCGATCATCTGCAACCACTGGTCGACGATGAAAGCGGCGAAGTCGCCCGTCGCCGCAGCGCCGCCCGAATGGTGCTGTGGCAGAAAAACAATGGAGGTCTGAACACTGTCGCTCACCTCCCTGCTCCGGCCCTGAACTGTCAGGAAACGGCCTTCGGCCTGGTGTGTGATATCTGGCCGGGCAACCAGCGCGACGGCGGAACCGACATGGCCGCCCAGGCCTACGCGGCCCTGGCCCGCAAGGACGTCGAAACGGCGGTTGCCCTGGCGAACCAGGCCGTCGCCCGCGCGCCCCGGAACCCGGCGTATCGACGCCTATTGGTCGGAGCCCTGACCGACCAGAAGCAAATGCCCGAAGCCATCGCGGCGGCTAGCGCCGGTCTCAAGGCCAATGGCGATGACGCCCGGCTGCTGAGCCAGCGCGGCTTCTTGCGTCAGCAATCGGGGGACGATACCGGAGCACGCCAGGACTTTACCCAAGCCTTGGCCCAGGGCAGTTTGCCGGCTTACGAAGAGGCCAGCCTGTATGCCGCCATCGGCCAGAGAAGAACCGCGCGCGAACGATTGCAGCAGGCACGGGACACTGGCGAACTGGAAGCGATGAGCGACCTGCAGATCGCCTATTTATCGGTCCAGGCCGGCGACGATGACCGCGCCCATGAATCGTTTCGCAAGGCCGATGCCGACACCCGGCTCTCACCGACGGCAACACAGGACGCCGCCTACAACGCCATGCGGGTCAATGACGACGAGCAAGCTGTCACCTACTTCAAGCGAGTCATCGACGCAAAAAATGCCGGTAAACTCGACCTGTCCCCGCAGCAACTCTTCGACACCCGTCGCGCGGTGGCCGATGTGTCGCGTACCTGGGGCTTGACCAGCACCACCAGTTATCGCGGCAACAGTTCCAGCAGCGGTCTGAGTTCAGCGCCGAGCAGCGGCAGTAACAGCAATGACAGCAATGACAGCCTGCAAAACAGCACAGAACTGTCCTGGCGCCCGTTGGGCTATCGCAATGCGCGTTTCGTCGAACTCTACGGTCGAGTCACCGACACGCTATGGAGCAAGAACAGCGATTCGGCGACCGGTGTCGATGCCCTGCAAGGCGCCGTGGGTGTGCGGGTCAAACCGTTCACGGCGGTGAACGTGATGGCTGCCGTTGAGCGCACGTTCCCCTTGGGGTCATCCGACGTCAACGGTGACTGGCTGGTGCGCCTGGGCTATGGCTCAAGTATCGGGACCGATCTGCGGGTCGATGCCTCCAGCTGGTGGACCTCGCAGTTGTTCGCTGAAGCCGGTCACTACATCAACGACTCGCGTAACTATTTCAACAGCGAGTGGCAGGTGGGCCGCAGTTACGCCATCGGCGGTGCAGGTTCGCGCTGGGTGAGTTTCCCCCATGTCGTGGCCGCATTCGACTATGACTCAAAGATGAACAGCGAGACCGATACCGACGGCAGCACGAGCTCATCATCCGGCAAGGCCGCAGGCATCGGCGTCGGCAACAACGTCCGGTACTGGTTCCGCGAAGATGCCTACAACGCCCCACGCTCCTATGTGGATTTTTCTCTGCAGTACCGCGTGAAGGTGCTGGGCGATGACCGCGCTCAAGGTGTGTTCGCTCGCCTGACTTATTCCTATTGAGGACTGGCATGAACGTTCGAATTTATTTGCGCTTGGGGTTTAACCTGCCCTCGACGTGGGCATATCCCCCGCCCCTGAAAAAGGCAGCCCTGTGAAAATCCTTGGCTACAGCGCCAGTCGCGCGACCGTTGTCGCCCTGTTGCTTATCGCTACCCTCGGCGCAGGTTCCGCCATGTTCTACGTGACACACACCAAGGTTCTTAAGCCGGGGATTGTCGGCATCGTCTGGCAGCCGGACAACAAGACTGTCGGCATCAACGGCCACTGGGAAAAACTCGGCGCCCATGAGCTGCTGGTGCAATGGACCGTCGTCGACGATCAGGCATTCGTTCCCGGTACCGGCCTGCCCACCGTGCCGGTGTTGCCCGACTGGGCGCGCATCGCCAAGGCGCCCTGGGCGCAGGATGTCATTCTCGGCCTGGCCGGTGACTTCAGCGAGAGCCGCTCACGGGACAACATCGAGCAACTGGCCGCTGTCTCGGAACGCATCGCCAGATTGCCTACGCCGCTACACGTCACCGGCTGGTATTTCCCGGCCGAAGTCGACCCCAGCTGGACCCGCGCCAAAGAACTGCCCGCCCTGCTCGCCAAGTTGCCGCGACCGTTGTGGATCAGTGTTTATGACGGCGCCAACATCGGCCCCGCCGCCACCGCCGATTGGCTCAAGCAATGGCTGCCGGATGACATCGGCGTGTTCTTCCAGGACGGCGTCGGCGTCTACACCCGCACCGCCCCGGTGGCCCGAACCTACGCCGATGCCATGCGCCAGCGCCTGGGCAAGGACCGTGTGCGGATCATCGTCGAAGCCTTTCGCCCCAACTTCGGCGGCGGATTCCGCTCCGCGACCGCGGCCGAACTCAAACCGCAACTCGCGGCCTATGACGGCTATCCGCTCTACCTGTTCGACGGACCGCACTACGTGACGCCTGAGTTGGTGGAGCAATTGGTGCAGTGAGTCGCAAAGCAGCCATGACTAACGTCGTGGCTAGCCGACGTGTGAAAAGAGGTGAAGCCGACGGAAGCACACCTGGCTGGCCGGAGCTTACTCTTGCCGGACAATATCGACCGAGATCTCCACCGCCGCAATCGTTCCTCTATTCTCAAGCCAGTGCGTGGTGTTCCTGTCCTCCGGCCAGCCCACTCCCGGCCCGTAGTCCGTGGCGACTCCATTTCGATGGTCAGTGATCGTGCCTTGCAGGATGTAGACGGTGCCTGGCCTGTCTATATGGTTGTGAATCGGCCCGAAGACGCCTCCAGGTTCGATGGTCACCATACGCATCCTGAGTTGGCGCCCTGTCATGCCCTCGATCTCAGGGCCCAGGTCAACCGTTGCCAGTAACTTCACCGCAACACCTTTCGTCTCCGGCGCCGCCTGTTCGTTGCTCATCGTGCTCTCCTCTCTGTACAGACAGGAACTCGACACACTGAAAGGTGTGATCACATGCATTGATCATGGTCGATAAAAAAACCAACGCAAATGAAAGTCCTTGTTTATACCGGATCAGCTTTGAGGCTGATCCCGCCTCCGTTCACTCCCCTGAACCAGCACCGTCACAGCAGCGGCTCGTTGTTCGACGAGCCGTTTTTCTTCGCGCGGCGTGTATTCAAAATACGAGGTTCAACAGCGTCTATTCTGTATAGAGCACAGCCACAAACACGCCTCCAGCCTCTTGATACAGGGGAAACGGGATGACCGGTAAAACAGCGCACCAATGCTCGTCATGGGTTCTTCCGTCCCTGCTCGCCATCAACCTTGCGCTGACCGCGGGATGTGCAGGCAAAGCCGCCACCGCTCGCTATACCGCCTCAAGCGCAGGTTCAAGCACAGGCTCAAACTGCTACGCAAAAGCGCTCCCCACTGCCGGCGAGGGCGGTCTGGCCTGGGGCTCCACGTTGAATCTGGCTCGCCAAAAATCCCTGGACAATTGCATACGCTATGCCGGCCAATCCGGTGGCACCCCGGATACCTGCCATGTGGTGGCGGCGGATTGCAAAAACTAAATAGAGCGGGTGGCGATGCAAGCCATTGGGTTCACGGTCCCGACTGATCGAACCGCCCCGGGTTCAATAGACGGACCGTCCGCCATGCGCTATTTCGGGTCACCCCCCAAGAGATAATTTTCGACATTTCCTGTGGAAAGAGCTTCGAGCAGCACCTGCGCCAGGATCGCAAAAAAATATTTGATGTGGGCCTGTTTCAATGCCTGAGGCCGGGTCACCAGATAGACGTCCAGATCGGGAAGTTGAAGATCCGGGAACAACTCGGTCAGGCCCTTTGCCAGAATACGGGGCAGTACTGCCACACCCATGCCTCGCCTCACCGATTCGAGTTGCGCCGCAAATGAGTTCACGCTGATTTGCGCGCGCTCCAGCCCCGCCGCCTTAGCCGCACGCATCTGCGGCAACATGTCCAGCGGTGGAAGCAAGGCAATATTGACCGCGGTCGCCGGAGTCAGCCCTGGAAACCGCTTGAGATAACCTGCATCGGCGAAGACGCCATAGGCGAGACTGCCTATGGGTCGATAGATCAGCGACGGCTCGCCCAGATGAGCGGTGCGTATGGCAATGTCTGCCACGCCACGGACGATCTTGTGAAAGTCGGCTGTGACCAGTAACTCCACCGAGCAACGCGGATGAAGAGCGGTGAAGCGACTCGTGGCCTCCAGCACGCAAGACGAGAACCCCTCGCCGGCGCTGACCAGGACACTGCCAAATAGCTCTGTGTCTGGCCCGGACACCCCAGCAACGGCTTGACGCCTCAAACCCGCTTCCGCAGCCAGGGCAACTTCCACGAGGGATTGGCCCCGCGAGGTCAACCAGCACCCTTCAACGCCCCGCTCCACGAGCGGCTCGCCCAGGGCGCCCTCGAGTTGGGTCAGCCGGCGAGACACGGTAGACGCCGCGATACCCAGCAACTGGCCAGCTTGAAGAAAGCTGCCGCGCCGCGAGACTGCCAACAGCAGACGAAGATCGTCCCAATTTGCCTGCAACGCCATGCTTCGTATCCTCCCTGATTTGCATATGTGCAAAGCCATTATGCAGTAGTCGCTGTTTTTCGACAGCGGCCTCAACGGTATATCTACAGACCCTCGAAACAAATGGAATGGACTGTATGACTTCTGGCCCCAACGACTTTGCGGAACGCGCCGCCATCGCCTTCAATCGCCGTGATGTGGAGGCGATGCTCGCGCTGGTATCCGAAGACTTCATCTACTTCGACGGGATGGGGGTGCAAACCGGTCGCGAATCCATGCACAAGCGAGAAACCGCAATACTCGAAGCATTCCCCGATGCCCAGCTGACCTTGAGCCCATTTGCCGTCAGTGACGATCGTTTGGCACTGACCGGCTTCCTGACCGGCACCTTCACCGCCCCCTTGGTGATGCCGGACCGGGTGATTCCACCCCATGGACGCCACATTGCCATGTACTACGCCGCACATTTCACCTTCAGAGACGGGCTGGCCATCCGTGAAGAGGCCTTCTTCGACAGTGCGGTATTGATGCCGTCAGCCGATCCGAGGGAGGGTTGAATCATGCGCAGCGTATTCGTTACCGGCGCAACCGGTTTGTTGGGCAACAACCTGGTGCGTGAATTGATCGCTCATGGCTGCGTGGTCAAAGCCCTGGTCCGTTCAAGAGCCAAAGGTGAACAGCAGTTCAACCATTTGCCGGGTGTAGAGCTGGTGGTTGGTGACATGGCCGATGTCGATGCATTCGCGGCGTCGCTACGAGGCTGCGATACGGTGTTTCACACCGCCGCGTTCTTTCGTGACAATTACAAGGGCGGCCGTCACTGGGAGGAACTCGAAAAGATTAATGTATCGGGTACGCGGCGCCTGCTTGATCAGGCCTATCGCGCCGATATACGACGGTTTGTCCATACGTCGTCCATTGCCGTGCTCGACGGCGCTCCCGGCACATCAATTGATGAAACATGCCTGCGGGCCGACGCTGACGCGGATGATTATTACCGCAGCAAGATCCTCGCCGACCGTGTCGTCTTGTCATTCCTGGAACACCATCCCCGGATGCATGCCTGCATGGTCCTGCCGGGCTGGATGTGGGGTCCCGGCGACATTGGCCCGACCTCCTCGGGACAGTTGGTGAACGATGTGGTGAACGGCAAATTGCCCGGCCTGATCCCCGGTAGCTTCTCCGTTGTCGATGCCCGCGATGTGGCATTGGCGCAGATTGCCGCAGCCAGACATGGACGGCGCGGTGAGCGCTATCTCGCGGCGGGCCGACATATGACAATGCGTGAACTGGTGCCTATTCTTGGCCGTATAGCAGGCGTCAAGACACCCGTTCGACAACTACCGCTGCCTTTTCTATACGCCTTGGCGACTGTGCAGGAGATCTATGCGCGTATTACCGGCAAGCCCATTCTGCTGAGCACGGCCACGTTGCGCCTGTTGGTACGAGAGAAGGACCGCACCCGTTTCGACCACAGCAAGAGTGAACGAGAGCTTGACCTGAGTTTTCGGACGCTGGAGCGGACAATCACCGATACTGTGGCGTGGTACCGCGAGCACGATTGGTTTGGAAAACACCAGAACAAGGACGTAAACATACTGTGAGCAGGACAATAATCCTGATGCGCCACGGCCAGCCAAAGCTGGCCACAACCGAAAAAATCTCGGCCCTCGATATGAAAGACTGGATCGAACACTACGATCGGTCCGAAATTACTGACCACGCCGTCCCGGATGCCAGCATGCAGCTCGCCGCGACTGCCACGGCGATTGTCTCAAGCAGCGCGCCTCGTGCGCTGGCCTCCGTCCAGGCCCTTGGCCTGAAGCCCGTCCTCGTCGACGCGTTGTTCTGTGAAGCGCAACTGCCGTATGGTCACTGGAAACGGCCACGGCTATCGCCGTTTACCTGGGCATTTATCCTGCGAATCCTATGGTTGTGCGGTTACTCACGCAAAGTCGAATCCGCCCGCACCGCAATGATGCGCGCCAGCCTGGCAGCTCAACGGCTTCAGGCCCTTGCCAGCGAAGGACCGGTTCTGCTGGTCGGCCATGGCTTTATGAATCGGATGATCGCCAAACAACTGGTGGCAGGTGGATGGACTCGCCAAAAACATAACGGCAGCCGGTATTGGAGTGCGACGGTGTATCAATGTGGCGGTGTTTAAGCGGAGCCTATCAAGCGATATCCGAGAGACATCGACATCGATGAAATGAACCAGGTCTCTTCAATAGACAGCCCGGCCAGGTGCCGGGCTTTCTAATGCTTGTACTGGCCAGAATCCCGGTGCCTGGAAAGTGCCGCTTGAAATGAACACCTAAGCCTGCCCTCTGCCTTCGACGGTCGAGGCGAGCGGTAACCAGACGCGCACCTCGAAGCCCTCCTGCCGGCCTGTTGCCGGCGACACCAGCATCATTCGCGCATTGACCCCCTGCACAATGGTTTTAGCAATCGCCAACCCCAATCCTGACCCGCTGGCTTCACTATGACCGCGCACAAAACGCTCGGTCAGGTGTTGCAACACGGGCTCCGGCACCACCGGGCCGCCATTGACCACCCGCAGCAGCGCCTGGTCGGTGAGGCTGACTTCGATCGGTTGATCCGCCGCGCCATACTTCAGCGCATTCTCGATCAGGTTGCGCAACAGAATGGCGAAAGCGTCCGGATCAATGACCGAGTACACGCTGGCCTGGGTTGGTAGCTGCAAGTCGATGTGGCGAGCGCTGCTGTGGTTCCACTCATCAACCACATGGGCCAGCAACGGAATGAGGTCCTGGGGCGTTTCGGACAACAGCCCACCGCCCTCGGCCTTGGCCAGTTGCATGAGTTTTTCCGAGAGCCGCGCTAACTCGCGCAACGAGTTTTCGATTTTTGCCGCGCGCACTCGCAACGGGCCTTCGGGCGCTTCGTGGCGCAGCCGCTGGACCTGCGCCAAGGTCGCGGCCAGTGGCGTGCGCAGTTCATGGGCGCTATTGGCGGTAAAGCTGCGCTCGGCCTCCAAGGCCTTGCGCAGGCGCTCCAACAGATGGTTGACCGCATCAGCCAACGGATCGATCTCCGCTGGCAGGCGCGAAACCTTGATCGGCGACAGATCCCCCACCCCACGGGCCTCCACCGCATGACGATAGGCCAACACGCTATGCAGACTGATGCGCACGAATAACCAGGTGCCCAACAGGCTGATGGGAATCAGCGCCAATAGCGGCATCAGCAAGGCGAACAAGGCTTCCCGCGCGGCTTCCCGGCGATGGCCAAGGGGTTCGGCGATCTCGATGAACAGCGTTTCGCGCAGTGCACTGGCGCCATACAGACGATACTTTTCAGTGGTGGAGAAACCTTCAGTCGGTTGTTTGTTGAAGATATCCGGGTTGGCGTCGTGGGACTGCATCAGGATCTTGCCGGTGACATCGCGCACCAGGTACGTCAGGTATTCCTTGTGCACTTTCAGGGTGGCCACGTGTTGTGTCTCATCGGGCGTTTCCCGATTGCTGATTTCCAGAACGGCCAGGGGCAGGATGCGTTGCGCGGTTTCTTCCAGCGCGCTGTCGAACGCTTCGTTCAACTCATGTTGCACCACCAGCCAGGCACCGACGGTCGCCCCCAGCCAAAGCAAGGTCATGCCCAGGGTCAACCCCAGGCCGAGACGTTTTTGCAGGCTTGACGATTTCATGCGGACATCAACCGGTAACCCATGCCGCGCACGGTTTCAATCAGGTCGCGCCCGAGTTTCTTGCGCAGCCGGCTGATATAGACCTCGATCGTGTTGCTCTCGATTTCGGCGCCGAAGGCGTACAACCGTTCTTCGAGCTGCGCCTTGGACAGCAGCGCGCCGGGGCGCTGGACAAAAGCCTCGAACAGCGCCCACTCCCGCGCCGTGAGATCCACCGTCGCGCCGGCCCGCAGCACCGTACGGGCACTCATGTCGATCTGCAATTGGCCGAGTCTGATCTGCGGGTTGGGGTTGCCGCTGTAACGGCGGGCCACCGCAGCTACACGGGCCGAGAGCTCAAACAGGTCGAACGGTTTGACCAGATAATCATCGGCCCCGGCATTGAGGCCGGCGATACGATCGGATATCTGATCCTGGGCGGTCAGGATGATCACCGGCGTCGCGTCCCCCGCGCAGCGCTGCTGACGCAAAAAATCCAGCCCGCGACCGTCCGGCAGCATCAAGTCGAGCAGAATCAGGTCGTAGGGAGTGGTGCGCACACTGCTGCGCGCATGCTCCAGGCGTTGTACCCAGTCGACGGCATGGCCGTCATCGGCGATCTGTTCGCGCACCGCTTCCCCCAATCCGGGCGCGTCCTCGACCAATAAAACCCGCATCTGACATCTCCTTGATGATTGTCGTGCAGCACCTTAACCGCCTTACCTGACGTGAATCTGAAGATTCAGGTGGTTGTCAGGAATGCACCTTAGGGTATGCCACAGACGCCGCCCCGGCAGGAGATAGATCATGAAATCCGCTTTTATTGCCAGTACGGCGTTATTGAGCTTGCTGCTCAACGGCTACGCCCTGGCCGATGAAGACTGCAGCGACCCGGTGAGCGACTGGCAGCCACGCGAAACCTTGCGTCAGCAGGTCGAGCAGCAATACGGCTGGAGCGTGCATCGCATCAAGGTCGACGACGGTTGTTACAAGCTCAAGGGATTGGACCGCAAAGGCAATGCCATCGAAGCCAGTTACTCACCGGCATCGCTGCACCTGCACACACTCGAGATCCATTTCCGGGACGATGGCGACGCCAGGGATTACCTCGGCAGCCCGCTCACCGAATAACCCACCTGTCGATGTTTTTTCCCGCGTTTCAGGTTGCTGTCAGCAAGCAGGTCCAGGCTCTCGACCTAACGATCAAAAGGACAACTCCATGAAAAAGCTCATCGCTGCATCCTGCCTCGCCGGCGCCGTTGCCCTGCCGGGGCTGGTCCAGGCCCGTGAAGTGACCTTGACCACTCAGCTCAAGGACTACAGCGGCAACGATGCATATCTGGCGATCTACGTCACCGACGCCACTGGCCAATACCAGAAAACCCTCTGGGTGGCCGGCAAGAAGGCCAAGTATTACAAGCATCTGGCCGACTGGGCCCGTGGGAGCGGGATGAACCCGCGCGAGTTTGACGGGGTCAGCGGCGCCAGCGTCGGCAGTGGGCGCACGCTCAAAGTCAGTGTCGAACTGGCAGACACCCTGATCGACGCCGGCTATCAAATCCGCATCGACAGCGCCGTCGAGGACAAACGTGATGCCCGCGCCGATGTCAGCGTGCCCCTGACGTCCAAGGGCGCAGGCAAGCCGGCGGCCGGCAGTACTTACGTCGAATCCTTTACTTACGATCTGTAGCACCTGCCATTTCTGGAGGCTGAACATGCTTCGCCAGTTCCATTCCCTGCCCGGCCTGATCGCCGCCCTATTGGTCATGCTATTGGCCATCAGCGGCGCGATGTTGTCTGTCGACCCGGCCCTGGAACGCCTGCACAGCACGCCCACCGCTGCCGGGCAAGTCAACGTCAGTCAGCTGGCCGGGCACGTCGCCGGCCATTTCCAGGGCGTGGAGCAGATCCAGCGCACAGCGTCCGGGACGGTCATCGTCTACTACAACCAGGACGGTCAGGCCGGGGCCGAAAAGGTCGATCCACTGACCGGTCAAGGCCTCGCACCCTACGAGCCATCCGCCTTCTCACGCTGGATGAAAGACCTGCACCGCTCGCTGTTCCTTGGCACGCCTGGCCACGGGGTGTCTGGAGTCGGCGCGCTGTTCATGCTGATGCTGTCGGTGTCTGGTGCGCTGTTGCTGGCCCGGCGGCTGGGCGGCTGGCGCAACCTGTTGCGACCACTGCGAGGTTCCTTCAGCCAGCGCTGGCATGCTGAAGTCGGACGCCTGGCATTGCTTGGGCTGCTGCTGTCGGCGCTGAGCGGGCTCTATCTGTGCGCCACGACTTTCGGTCTTATCGCTGACGGCAGTCAGAACGAACCCACCTTCCCCACCCACGTCAGCGCCGGTCCGGCCTTGCCGGTGGCGAACCTGAAAGCCTTGCAGGCCACTGACCTGAATGACCTGCGCGAACTGGTCTACCCGAGCCCCAACAACCCGCAAGACGTGTTTTCCCTGCGCACGGCCCAGGGCGACGGCTACGTGGACCAGGCCAGCGGCACCTTGCTGTCCTATCAAGCCCACGACTCGATGCACAACCTCTACGAATTGATTTATCAGTTGCACACCGGTGAAGGCCTCTGGTGGCTGGGTCTGCCACTGGGGCTCTGTGCACTCTGCGTGCCGTTGATGAGCGTGACCGGCATCCTGCTGTGGTGGCGCCGCCGCAAGGCCGCTCCGAACATCCGCGACAATTGCGCCGCGCAATCCGCCGACAGCGTGATTCTGGTCGGCAGTGAAAACAACAGCACCTGGGGCTTTGCCAACACCTTGCATGACGCCTTGCACCAGGCTGGACACCGGGTACATAGCGCGCCGATGAATCAATACACCAACGACTACGGCAATGCGCAACGGGTGTTCATCCTCACCGCGACCCACGGCGACGGCGATGCCCCGGCCTCGGCTTCGCAGTTCCTGGCGCGGTTGACCAGGGTCGGCCTCAAACCCGGCCTGCCGTTTGCCGTGCTGGGCCTGGGCGATCGCCAGTTTGCGCAGTTCTGTCAGTACGCCCACCAGGTGCAGGACGCGATGTTACGGGCCGGTGGCTCGCCGTTGCTGGGGCTGGAAACCGTCAACCGCCAGTCCGCACAGGAATTTGCTCGTTGGGGTCATGCACTGGGTGAAGTGCTGGGGCATGACCTGACGCTGGTCCACACCCCTGAGCAGCCACGTACCCATCAACTGGCGCTGATGGAGCGCATCGCCTACGGCGAACAGGTGAATGCGCCGACCCACGTACTACGCTTCAAGGCCCCCAGCGAGCTGCCGGACTTTCTGGCCGGTGACCTGGTCGGGATTTTCCCGCCGGATAGCCAGGTTCCGCGTTTCTACTCGCTGGCCAGTAGCTCAGAAGATGGCGTGCTGGAGATCTGCGTACGTAAACACGAAGGCGGCGTGTGCTCGCCATTCCTTCATGGCCTGGACATCGGCGCGCCGATCGAAGCATTCATCCAGCCCAACCCGCAATTTCGTCCGGCATCGGGCGCGCATCCGGTGATCCTGATTGGCGCCGGTACCGGCATAGGTCCCTTGGCCGGTTTTATTCGCAACAACAAGGCCCGACACCCCATGCATTTATATTGGGGCGGGCGCAATCCGGCCTCGGACTTTCTTTACGAATCGGAGCTCAACCGTTACCTGGCGGACCGACGCCTCACGGCATTGCGCGCCGCCTTCTCCCAGGTCATGGACGGCAGCTACGTGCAAGACCGGCTGATCGGCGATGCACTGGTCTTGCGTCGGCTGATTGAGAAAGGCGCCCAGGTGTTGGTGTGTGGCGGTCGCGAAATGGCTAAGGGCGTGATGCAGGCCCTGGATGACGTGTTGGCGCCGATTAACCTGAGTGTGCTGACCCTCAAGGCACAAGGACGCTACCGTGAAGATGTCTACTGACTTGCAACGCTACAGCCTGAATGGCGAGACCATGGGCACCCGTTACACCGCCCTGTTCTATGCGCAAGCCGGGATCGATACCGACCCAATCGACCACAGCCTGGCCCGCGCCGTGGCCCGGGTGGACCAGCAAATGTCCACCTGGAAACCTGACTCCGATCTCAACCGCCTCAACGCCGCCCCCGAGCAGGAGTGGGTGTCCGTGCCCAAGGAGCTGGCCATGGTGCTGTCTGCCGCGCTGCGTGTCAGTCAGCAATCCAGCGGCGCCTTCGACATCGCCATCGGCGATCTGGTGGACGCCTGGGGGTTTGGCCCCGGCGAACAGACCATCACGGAGCAGGTGCTGGACACGATGCCACCGCGAGCTCGCCTGCACGCCAGCTCGGCGCTGGTCATTGACCCGCAACGTAATCAGGTACGCAAACGAGCGCCACTGAACCTCAACCTGAACGGTATCGCCAAGGGTTTTGGTGTCGATGAGCTGGCCCGCTGCCTGGAGGGCTTTGGCATCACTCGTTATCTGGTCGGCATCGACGGCGAGATGCGTGCCCGTGGCGTCAAACCTGATGCGCAACCCTGGGTCGTGGCCATTGAAAAACCCTGCCGGGGCGTGCGTGAAGTCATGGGGGTGATGGAACTCGGCGACGCCGCCATCGCTACATCCGGGGACTACCGACACTGGGTCGATGTGAGGGGGCAGTCCTATGCCCACACCATGAACCCGACAACCGGCGCACCGCTGTGCAACGCGCTCGCGGCCGTCAGCGTGGTGGCGACCTCGTGCGTGCTCGCCGACGCCTGGGCCACGGCGCTGTTGGTGCTGGGTGAAATTGAAGGCCCACGCCTGGCACAAGAGCGCGGCATGGACGCTTTGTTCGTGCTGCGCGACGGTGAACAATTCAAGGAAATATCCATTGTCGGTGGCCAACTGCAGGCGCAGATTGAATGCGCTGAAGGGCTACTCGAAGCCTGGACGAGTTGACCCGCCCCAACGCATTATAATTTTAATGAATACTTATAATAAAAAACCGCCTATTACTGCAGCGCCTCGCTAGCCATAAGTCGAATACTGCCCCCATGAGCTGAACCTTATAGTGCACATTGCAAAAACCACCTCACAATAAAATCAATACCCGGTATTTTAAATGTCACTAAGAAAATCCCCCATAAAAACGCTTCCGATAACTGAAGAACTATTGCAGTTACTCCAGGCCATTGATCAGGCGCACACCTCATGGAGATCTACTGTCAATCATCTGGACGCGGCATGTGATGAGGTGTGGCTCGCTCGAATGTGGGAGGTTGAAAACCTCGAAAGCCAATACAGAGCATGTCAAGACCAGTTGTTCCTTTATCTAAAACAAGCGATCCGGCTTTGAATCGTCCACCACCGCCCTGCTCTATTTTCCGGGGTTTGCGCCATAAATACGGGCTAACCAGAACCAATCGACCGTGAACATTCGACTAAAGCACAAGGCAACATTTTTGGCGCCCGAAAACACCCTTAGTTTGGGAGCGGACATCTCTGGCAACGTCCGACAGGCTGGGGAGCTGTATCCTTTCAGTCACGCTACAACCATATAACTCATACATCCCAGTATTTTTTACGAATGACCCTAATTGTCATCCAGAACACTTTGGCAACCACTTTAGAGTTAAAGCATTGCGGTCCATGGTCGACATTCAGAGCGCCATGATCAATCAACCTGCATTACTGCCTGGAGTTTTTATGTTCGGCTGGATCAGCAATATCCGTGTCAGCGCTAAATTAAGCGTGGGGTTCGGCCTGGTACTAGGGCTTGCATTGTTACTGGCCGCCACCGGCTGGTACGCAATTGTTACATTGACCGACCGCGGGCTTAAGATTGAAAAAATTGCTCGAATCAGTGATTACACCAAAGACTTGCGAATCATTCGTTTACGCATAGGTACAAACCCTCAATCGGATGCCTATCAACCGCTGCAGATAACCCTGGATAACCTGGCAGCCCACCTGCACAGTATCAAGGAACATTTCACTTCCCCCTTCGATCAAGACTTGATTCAACAGCAGGACAACTCGGTCAAGGAGTACGGACAACTGCTGCATGACCTGACGCGGCCTGACACTGACCAGGCGCCAACGTTTAAACGTATGGGGCAGTTGGGCGATCTGTTGCTCGACACGACGCAAAAACTCATCGAGTCGCAAAATGCCAAACGCGACGCCGATGCCGCGTCCGCCAAGGCCCTGCTGGGTCTTGTCGCGGCCTTGGCTCTGCTGCTGGGCACACTCGCAGCGTGGGTCATCACACGACAAATCGTTCATCCGCTGCAGCACACGCTCCAGGCGGTGAACCGTATTGCCAGGGGTGATTTGAGTGAGCAAGTGCAGGTCAACCGGCGTGATGAGTTAGGCCAACTGCAATCAGGTCTTCAGCAGATGATGCTCAACCTTCATGAGCTGATCGACGGCATTCGATCCGGCGTCATCCAGGTTGCCAGCGCTGCCGAACAGCTATCGGCGGTCACCGAGCAAACGACGGCAGGTGTCAACAACCAGAAAGCCGAAACCGATCATGTCGCCACCGCAATGAACGAGATGACCGCTACCGTGCAAAACGTCGCACGCAATGCCGAAGAAGCTTCTGCTGCCGCATCCATCGCCGATCAGCAAGCCTGCGAAGGAGAGCAGATCGTGGGTGAAGCCATTGCGCAGATCAAGCGCTTGGCGCAAGAGCTCAACCAGTCGGCAGACGCTGTGCGCCATCTCCAGGAACAAAGCGATAAAATCGGCGGCGTACTGGATGTGATCAAGGCAGTGGCCCAACAAACCAACCTGCTGGCGCTGAATGCGGCCATTGAAGCAGCTCGCGCCGGAGAAGCCGGTCGTGGTTTTGCGGTGGTGGCAGACGAGGTGCGTAATCTCGCCTTACGCACCCAGCGCTCCACCGAAGAAATTGAAACGCTGGTAGCCGGAGTCCAAAGCGGCACTCATGCCGTTGCCTCAGGCATGGAAAGCAGCCTGCTGCTGAGCGAAAGCAGCGTGGAATTTACCCATCGCGCTGTTGACGCCCTGGAGAACATCACAAGTAAGGTCTCAATCATTCAGGCGATGAATCAGCAGATTGCCACGGCGGCGGAGCAACAAAGCGCAGTCACCGAGGAAATCAATCGCAGCGTGATCAACGTTCGCGACATCTCCGAGCAGACGGCAAGCACCTGCGAAGAAACCGCGTCTTCGAGTACCGAACTTGCACGGCTGGGCCATGAACTGGAAAGGTTGGTAGGACGCTTCAAAGTCTAGACTTAAAAGCCAGCCATAATGTTTACACACTGCTGTAAAGCCATCAGAGAGCAGGCGACACCCTCACAAACGTCGATAATGCTTGGTACCAGCTCAGCGCAGCCACGATTTATCCATGAATGAAACACCCCATCGGCTGCATCCAGCCTTTGGGGTGCCAGTCATCAAGCCCTCAAGAGCGCCCTACGGAACCTGTGACCGGTAGATTCCCCAGCAGCTTGAGCCCGGTACTCTTCACGAAAGTGTCATAGTCCATCGGTCTCTCGATACGGGTTTCAGCGTTGGGCAGTACGTAGGCCCAGGCACGCTTGGACGATGCGTCGTAAACCAGTTTGAACAGACGGGTCGGTACCCAGACCTTGTTGTCGCCGATGGTGGCGTGGCCCGAGTCAAAGAGCGGGCCGGTAAAGACAAACACATTACCATCGGCTCGCTTGGCAAACTTTCTGACATCGGACTCGACCTTGCTCCAGATCTTCCGGTTGTTGGTTGGGTCTTGCGGCACCATGTTCGACAGCGCAAACGATTGGGCCATTGCATTGGGGCTCGGTGCATCGGCTGCCGGGGATTGATGGCCACGGTCCACGGCCGGATGTTGGCTACGGTAGTCGCTCAACTCTGCCCGCCCGCTCTTGGGGATGCGCGGGTCCGGGTAGAACTGGTTGGTGCGCTCCTCCCCTTTGGCATCCTGCAGCTGGGCGGCATTGAGGCGTTCGACCACTACCAGCGGCGTCTTGCTGGTTTGCGAGTACAGCACCGCAAAGTTATCGGAACACAGGGCCAGAGGTTTCATTGTGGCAGGCACTGTGGCCATGTTGATCGGTTTCGCAGCCGGAAACAGATCTGCGCAGCCGTCAAACGATGCCTGTTTCTGTTTGTTTGAATAGAGCTCCAGAGCCGCGTTCTGGCTGATCGAGCCCGAGTGGGAGGTTTGTTGCTGATGCTGGGTCGGTGGCTTGAGGTAATCCAGCAGACTGCGGGCTTGTGCCCCGGTCGAGAGCAAAACAAGGGCCGATAGCCCAACTGCAATTTTGCGTAGGTGCATGCTTTAAATCTTCGAATTGGATTGAGGGGTCAACGTACGGCGAGTCCCGATTCACGGGACCAGGTTAAGGCGGTTGCTGATTAAACTGCGGCAAGCATGCTTCACTGTCCTTGATCAAATGCTGATGCGGGCCCGGTCGGTTCCGAGAAGTACGACTACTGACAGTCGTGCGGGGGTTATTGACCATTACAAGTCACATTAGTGCTGAGCAGCGTTTACATTCGACTTGCCAATGCGCGTGCGCGAGCAAATCGCTCAGTCACACCCGGGCTCAAGCCAGCAGCTCGGTAATCCATCGGGCCTGCCGGGCGACGTCCTGCACCTTCTCTTCAGGCAAGGCCTGCCGCGCCCGGGCGAAGTTGCTCAACGTCTTCTGCTTCTGACGCAGCATGCGCTGCCACTTGGACAGGAACGCCGGGCTGCGGGCCTGCATCTGCAGCGGGCCGAAGTACAGCTCCTCGGCGGTGTACGTCACCGGCCCGGCACGCTCGGCGACGATGATTTCGTAGTCGAAGCGGTTTTCCCGCAGCAGTTCCTCGCAGAGGATGCGGTAACCATTTTCCATCAGCCATTGGCGCAGTGGCTGCTCGCCGCCGTTGGGCTGCAGGATCAGGCGCTCCTGGCCGCTCAGGTGCGCCTTGCCGCTGTCGAGGATGTCGCGAATCGTCTCGCCGCCCATGCCGCAGATGCTGATCGCCGTGATCCCGTCGCCCGGCTCGATCGCCGCCAGGCCATTGGCCAGGCGCACGGTGATCCGCTGGTCCAGGCCGTTCTCGCGCACGGTGCGTTCGGCCGAGCGGAACGGCGTCAACGCCACCTCGCCGGCCACCGCCGCCGCGATGGCACCACGGCGCATCAACGCCACCGGCAGGTAGCCGTGATCCGAGCCGATATCGGCCAGGCACGCCCCTGCGGGTACATGCGCCGCCACACGCTCCAGGCGCATGGACAATGTCTGTTCGTTCAACTGCAACCCCTTTCTCACCACGAACGTCCGGCATCTTTGGCCGGATCGGGGCGCGATTCTGTCGCGCAACGCCGTGCATTTCAAATTTCCTCGACCAGGGCCATGGCTCGCCCCGTACCTACCGCTCGCGCAGCAGAGCCGGTCGGCAGGATTTACCGTTCACAATCAGCCGGTTGAGAAATGAAAGCAGATGCATCTCGGGACCAGAAAGCAGAAACTCGGCGGCACGGCCCTACGGAAGCATTCGAATGACAGTCAAATAGCGCCGCCAAGTGTGCGGGAATGGCCGCATCGCACAATGATCAAAGACGTTCTACCAGGAAAGGGAGCCATCTTATGAAGCCCGTCAGAATTCGTACCCTGCAAAGTACTGATGCTGAGGCGTTACTGATATTTGAATTGGATAATCGCGAGTGGTTTGAGCGCCACATCGACGCGCGCGGTTCTGAGTTTTACTCGATACAGGGTGTCACCGATCACATTGCGGCTTATTTATCTGGTTTTGCCGCCGGAACCTGGCATCCATTTGTCATCGAAGATCCCGCTGGAAATATAGTGGGTCGAGCGAACCTGAAAGGCATCGACAGGTCCGAACGGTCGGCAGAAGTCGGCTATCGGATTGCTCAAGGCGCTTGCGGACAGGGACTGGCAACGTTCGCGGTGAGGCATCTGATCCAGCAGGCGCAGTTGCATTGGAACCTTAAACAACTGGTTGCCGACGTATACGCTGGAAATATCGGTTCGGCAAAAGTACTCGAACGGTGTGGCTTCTTGATCGAACAAACTCAGCAAGAAGGAACAGTGCAGGATTATCGATTTAGCCTGACGATTTAGATGAGTGAATGATTGGCCTGCATGCGTCAGCAGCCAAGTCCCTGGCCCCCACTCTGATCACTGCTGCGTGTTGGAAACGCGTAGTGATGCCGAGCGTTTCCCTCATCGCTCCTCGGCGAATGCATCCTTGATAAATGCCTCCAGCTCTTTTTCTTCAAGCAGTTCAATAGAAAAATGCCCAAAGCGTTTCGGCAACCAGAGTATGCGTGTGCCACTTGGCGACTGGAGATTATCGCGAGACAGCGGCTTGCCGTTTTCGTTTTCCGGCTGGACTCCGGCGTCGATCAATTCATCGTAGGCGGTTTCGATGTCCGGTGTGGAATAGCAATGCCGGTAAATTGTGCCTTCGCCGTTGGCGTCCATCAGCGCCTTGAGATTTCCGGTAAACGGTTGCACCAGCATGAGACGCTCCGTCCCAAACATGACGATCGCATAACGCACATGCAAACCGTCGCGCTGCCAATCAAGTGTCTTTGAAATTTTGGCGCTGAAGACACGGGCGTAATACCTGCACGCCTCCTCGAGGTTTTCCACGAGAACGTCTACGTGGCTGAACTTTAGTTGCAATTGCCTCACCTTTTTCAGATATGCGATGTTGAAATGTATCAGTTCCTGCGCGCCACCCCGAACGTGCGCATGATCGAAGCAGGCTTGGGTATCCGGATCTTGCCATTGCCAGCCGTGCGTGCCGAATTGCTCGGTACCCGCCTGACGGGAGAAAACCCCATGGGCAAACCCAACCATAGCGCTCTATGATTGAACCCCATGACGACCTCTCTTCTGATCCGCCAACCCTGCCCACCCGGTGCCTGCATCTGCGAGCGTGAGCAGCTGCTGGAAACTCCCGGCACGGACCTGCGCATCCTCAGCCTGACCCGCTCGGAAGAAAAGCGTCTGATCGATCGCCTGGAAAACCTGCAGAGCCTGAGTGACCTGGAGCGCCTGCAACGGCGGATGTACGAGCAGTTGGGCCTGCGCGTGGAGGTTGTCCCCGGCTTCAACGAAGTGCGCACGATGCGCGGCATCAACATCACCCTGGGCGAACTGCCGGGCCTGTGTCGCAAAACCCGTCAGTCGATTCCGGCGGCGATTCGCCGAGGGCTGGAAAAACGCCCGGAGATTGCCTACGAGCTGCTCAACGCCAACGACTTGTTGCGTGATGCCTGATGGCTTGCTTCGTTATCCCGATACGTTCGTTCGAATGTCCTGAAACAGGATCAGCGGTCGTACGCGCAATGCGGTCCGCTGCTATGCCTTCTCATGGGAGAACAGGTTTCAGGCCAGCCGGGATGGAGCTGGAAACACAGGCGTGACCGTGGTCCCGGCGCCAGCCAGGTACGCGAAGAAAAAGGTGCCAACCCGTAGCAGGAGGTGGCAGATGTTATTCATGGTCCGTTGGTCCATCAGCCCGCAACAGCGTAACAGTGCGATCGAACGTTTTCTCAAGACCGGCGGCGCTCCACCCGCAGGTGTCACCATGCAGGGACGCTGGCATGCTGTCGGCGGCTCGAGCGGTTTTGGCATTGCCGAGGCCAGTGATCCGGTGGCGATACAGAAGTGGGTGCTGGAATGGAGCGACCTGATGAGCATGGAAGTCCACGTCGCTTTGACCGATGAACAGGTGGCGCCACTGCTGGCTGCCGCGGTCAGCAAATAATAGTTGTCGAGGCGGCGAGTGCCCTCGCCGCCTTGCTTCTGACTGCCTACTTTTTCATCCCGACCCGTCGCCGCATTTCGGCAGTGATCGTCTGCCGGGTTTTCTTCATATCGGCCCAGGGTTCATCGCCTACCTCTGCCAGGCGTTCATGCACGGTCTGCAGGTTCCATTGATCGCCCCCCTTGAGCTCGGCCACCTCATCGCGAAAAATCGGCACCGACACCGGCAGCCCTTCGCGGGTGCGCACGGCGTAGGCGCAAATCGTGGTGGCGCCCAGACCGTTGCGCAGGTAATCGATGAAAATGCGCCCGACACGGTTTTTCGGTCCCGACACCGCGGAAAAACGATCCGGCAACAGCTTGGCCATGTGGCTGACGATCGCGTGGCTGAAGTCCTTGACCTCATCCCAGCCGTGCTTGCGGGTCAACGGTACAACCAGGTGAATCCCCTTGCCGCCACTGGTTTTGAGAAACGCCTTGAGCCCCAGTTCATCGAGCACCGTGAGGGTCAGCCGGGTGGCTTCGATCATGCTCTTCCAGGGCAGCGCCGGGTCCGGGTCGAGGTCGAGCACGAAGCGGTCCGGTTTATCCAGATCGACTGACGTGGCGTTCCAGGTGTGCAGCTCCACCGTGCTCATCTGCACCGCGCCGATCAGGGCCTCGGCGCTGTTGATGATCATGATCGGTTGGCCTGTCAGTGCCTTGTCCAAGGTGACAATGCCGGGAATGGCCAGATTTTCAGCGTTCTTCTGAAAGAACAGTTCACCGGCGATACCCTCCGGCGCGCGCACCAGAGCCACCGGCCGGTCCTTGAGTTGCGGCAGAATCCACTTGGCGACGCCGGCGTAATACTCCGCCAATTGCATCTTGGTGATGCCGCTGCTGGCGTCGATTACCCTGTCCGGGTGGGTGATACGCACCTTGCCCTGCCCCAGGCCGACTTGTGACGGTGCGGGTGCGGCGTGCTTTTTGCTGGCTGAGGTCTTCACGGTTTTCGGCACCTCCTCGGTGATCTCTTCGGCAGGCTTATCCTCACGCAGACCGTGGAACACAGCATGGCGCACCGAGCCGTCCTTGGTCATTTCGGCAAAGGCTACTTCCGCCAGGAGGCTGGGTTTGAGCCAATGCACTCCCTTGGCCTCGAACCCGGTGGGCGGGTTGACCACCGACGGCTTTTTCGTCTGCAGTGGCTTGAGTTGTTCATAAAGACGCTTGAGGGTTGCCTCGTTGAACCCGGTGCCGACCTTGCCGGCATAGCGCAACTCACCGCTGTCGCGGTCGTGCAACCCCAGCAGCAACGCGCCGAAAGCACTGCGCGCGCCTTTGGGATCGGTGAAGCCGACCACGACGAATTCCTGCCGATGCTTGCACTTGAGCTTGATCCAGTCACTGGTGCGCCGGGACACGTAAGGCGAGCCCAGGCGTTTGCCGATCAAGCCTTCCATCTGCATTTCGCAGGCGCTGTTGAGCAAGGCTTCCGGGGACTCGCCGAACGCATCGGAGAATCGCAACAACGGGTTTTCATTGAGTTTGAGTACAGTCGCCAGCGCCGCCCTGCGCTCCTCGACAGGCACTGCGCGCAGGTCCACGCCGTTGAGGTAGGGCAAATCGAACAGGTAGTAGACGATGTTGCCACTACGGCCGGCATCGAAGGCGTTTTGCAGCGCCTGAAAATCCGGAACGCCCCGCTCGTTGGCCACCACCATTTCGCCGTCGAGCCAGGCCGATTCCAGGCCCAGCGCCGCTAGCGCCTGGGCCTGCTCAGGCAATTTGTGAGTCCAGTCGTGACCGTTGCGGGTAAAGAGTTTGACCTCGCCGTGGTCGATACGCGCCATCACCCGGTAGCCGTCGAACTTGATCTCATAGCTCCATTCGCCGCTCGGCGCGGATTCGACCAGCGTCGCCAGTTCAGGCTTGAGCAGCTCCGGCAGCCTGGCTTTACGGGCGCCTTTCAGTATTGGCGACTTTTCCTTGCGTGCCTTGGCCGGAGCTTTTTTGATCGGTTTGGGTGGTTCCGCACCGTGCTTTTTTTCCACGATGGTGCGGTCGCTGAGCACGCTGTCGGGCTCGGCGGCGACCACGTCGTACTCGCTTTCGGGCCTGGCTGCGCCGTCCTGATGCTTGATCAGAAACCATTGCTCCTGCTTGCCCGGCATGTGCGTGCGCACGAGGTTCCACAAACCGCCGAGTTTTTCCCCTTGCAACTCGAATTTCAATCGCCCCTTGGCATATGCCTTTGCCGGGTCGTCCTGGGGAATCCACACGCCGCGATCCCAAACGATCACGTCACCGGCACCGTAATGCCCTTCGGGAATGTTGCCTTCGAACGTGGCGTAATCGAGTGGGTGGTCTTCTACATGAATCGCCAGGCGCTTGACCTTGGGGTCCAGCGACGGGCCTTTCGGCACGGCCCAACTTTTCAGTGCGCCATCGAGTTCCAGGCGAAAGTCATAGTGCAGGTGCGAGGCGTCATGCTTCTGAACGCAGAACTGCAAGGCATGATCCTTCGTCGTCCTTTTGCCCGAGCGTTTGGCGGCGGCCGGTTCCGGGGTCGCCGCAAAATCACGCTTGCGGTTGTAATCGTCCAGGGTCTTGTTCATGGCATACCGGGTGCTCGCTGCGGGACGCTGAATCGGCACGTCTCTACATCAGCAGAGCGACAGGCCCGGAATAAAATTCCATCGCCATTGAAATCGCCCGGACAGACGGACCAGTGCCGAGGTACTTGTTCGCCGCCTCGCAGAGTAATGCTGCAATCTTTTGAGCTTATTCCAGCTTCGCCAACAACGCCTTGGCGGTCGCTTCCGAGGACGCCGGGTTCTGGCCGGTTAGCAAAAGACCATCCACCACCACGTAACTCGCCCAGTCATCGGCCTTGGAGTAAATGCCACCGCTGGCCTTGAGCATGTCCTCCACCAAAAACGGCACAACGTCCGTCAATTGCACAGCGGCTTCTTCGGAGTTGGTAAAACCCGTCACGCGCTTGCCTTTGACCAACGGTTGGCCGTGCGCATCCTTGACGTGACGCAACACACCCGGCGCGTGACAGACCGCCGCCACCGGTTTGCCCGCCTTGGAAAACGCCTCGATCAGCGCAATCGAATCGGTGTCTTCAGCCAGATCCCACAACGGGCCATGGCCACCGGGGTAGAAAACAGCGTCGTAATCCTCGGCCTTGACGGTGCTGAGCACCACGGTAGACGCCAATGCGGACTGCGCAGCGGAATCCTTGCGAAAGCGATCGGTGGCTGCGGTTTGCGCGTCCGGTTCATCGCTTTTAGGGTCCAGCGGCGGCTGGCCGCCCTTGGGCGAGGCCAGGGTCAGCTGCGCGCCGGCGTCTTTGAAGGTGTAATACGGCGCGGCGAATTCTTCGAGCCAAAAGCCGGTTTTCTTGCCAGTGTTGCCCAATTGATCGTGGGACGTTAAAACCATCAGGATTTTCATGTCGTTCTCCAGTCGATTTCAGGTGTGTTCGGCGCTGGATTTGACCATCGGGCGACACCGTTCGTTGCACTCACTCCCGGCATGACGGCTCATAGCCTTAGTGCGCAAGAAGTTGCGCAGTCATCCCGTCGAAAGGCGCCTCGACAACGCTGGAGGCCCGGTGTATCAAGCCCTCCAGCCGAGTGCGCAAGAAGTTGCGCAGTGGTGCGCAACTTCTTGCGCACTTTTTCAGGTAATCGTTGCCAAGAAACCTCCAAGCGCTTGAAAAAACCTCCCAACCACCTGTTTTATATAGCTTTAATCATTTCTGGCACGCTCTTTGATAACAGTCAGGCACCCACCGGGCGATACCGCCTCCCGGGCACCTTAAATTTATCCGCAAGGAGAGCACCCCATGGCAACACCAGCGTACATGTCCGTTACCGGCGAAAAACAAGGCCTGATCACTGCCGGCGCATTCACCGCCGACTCCGTTGGCAACACCTACCAGGAAGGCCACGAAGACCAGGTCATGGTTCAGGCGTTCAGCCACGACGTGATCATCCCGCGTGACCCACAGTCCGGCCAACCGACCGGTCAGCGTGTACACAAGCCAGTCGTGATCACCAAGGTCTACGACAAGTCTTCGCCACTGCTGCAAGCGGCGCTGACCTCCGGCGAGCGCATGAGCGAAATCGTTATCCAGTGGTACCGCACTTCGGCTCAAGGTACCCAAGAGCACTACTACACCACCAAACTGGAAGACGCGATCATCGTCGCCATCAACAACAAAATGCACAACTGCCAGGATCCGTCGAACGCACACTTCACGCACCTGGAAGAAGTGCAGTTCACCTACCGCAAAATCACCTGGACCCACGAAGTATCCGGTACTTCGGGTTCCGATGACTGGCGCGCTCCAGTCGTTTAATCGCGGCTGACAGTTACAAGCATCGGCCAGCTCTGCTGGTCGATGTTGTTTACGCCCCTCCAGAATTTCGCGTCCGTTGCCCGGTTTCCGGTTGCCAACGAACGCAGCAGCACTGCACGAGGAACAAGGGATGTTCGCGCCGGCCAATCAGACTCACTTTGCCCTGACCATCGAAGGACTGGAAAACGATCTCCAGGTCCTGTCCCTGCAAGGTCGGGAAGCCATCAGCCAGCCTTTTGTGTTTGAGGTGGAGCTGGTCAGCGAGCAGCCGTCCCTGGACCTCGAGACCTTGCTGCACAAACCGGCTTTTTTGCAGCTCTCGCCTGACGGCAGCGGCATTCATGGCCAGATCTACCGCGCCGCCCAGGGCGATTCGGGCAAACGCCTGACCCGCTACGCCGTGACGCTGCGCCCGCAGCTGTCCTACCTGGCGCACCGCATCAACCAACGCATCTTCCAGAACCTCACCGTTCCGAAAATCATCGGGATGGTCCTCGAAGAGCACGGCATCCAGAGCAATGCCTACGAATTCAAAGTCGGGGCGATTTATCCCGAGCGCATTTACTGCGTTCAGTACGATGAATCGGACCTGCAATTCATCCAGCGCCTGTGCGAGGAAGAAGGTATCCATTACCACTTCCAGCACAGCGCCACGGCCCACAAGCTGGTGTTCGGCGATGATCAGACGGTGTTCCCGAAACTCGCGCCCGTGGCCTATCATCAAGACTCCGGCATGGTCGCCAACGACCCGGTGATCAAGCGCTTCGACCTGCGCCTGGAAACCCGCACCAGCCGCACCACCCGCCGCGACTACGACTTCGAAAAGCCGCGCCTGAAACTGGAAAGCGAAAACCGTGGCGACGCCCTGCCCGACCTCGAAGACTACGACTACCCTGGTCGCTTCATCGACCGCGAACGCGGCAAGCACCTGGCCAAACGCGCCCTCGAGCGTCATCGCAGCGACTTCCAGTTGGCCGAAGGCCGAAGCGATCAGCCGTTGCTGGTCAGCGGCCACTTCCTGGCCCTGACCCAACACCCCAAGGCCAAGTGGAACGACCTGTGGCTGCTGACCGAAATCCTCCACGAAGGCAAACAGCCGCAAGTGCTGGAAGAGTCGGTGACCAGCAGCACCACCAACCTCAAGGACGACTTCCACCAGGGCTACCGCAACCGTTTCCAGGCCACCCCCTGGGACGTGCCGAACCGCCCGCCGCTGAACCACCCCAAGCCACGAATCCTCGGCAGCCAGAGCGCCGTGGTCACCGGGCCAAAAGGTGAAGAGATCCACTGCGACCGATACGGCCGCGTCAAAGTGCAATTCCATTGGGACCGCGAAGGTCAGGCCGACGACAAGACCAGCTGCTGGCTGCGCGTCTCCTCCGCCTGGGCCGGCGCCCACTACGGCGGCATTGCCATTCCGCGGATCGGCATGGAAGTACTGGTCAGCTTCCTCGAAGGCGACCCCGATCAACCGCTGATCAGCGGCTGCCTGTACCACAAGGAAAACGTCGTCCCGTACGCCCTGCCGGCGAACAAGACCCGCAGCACCTTCAAAACCCTGAGCTCTCCGGGCGGCGGCGGTTTCAACGAACTGCGCATCGAAGACAAAAAGGGCCAGGAACAGATCTTCCTGCACGCCCAGCGCGACTGGGACGAGAACGTCGAACACGACCAGAAAATCCGCGTCGGCAACGAACGCCACGACACCGTCGAGCAAAACAGCTACAGCGAATTCAAGGCCGAAGAACACCACACCGTCTACGCCGACCGCAAAGTCGAAGCCCGCGCCAACGACCACCTCACCGTGGGCGTCAACCAGCACATCAAGGTCGGCACCGGCCAGTTCATCGAAGCCGGCCAGGAAATCCACCTGAGCAGCGGCATGAAAGTCGTGCTCGAGGCCGGCAGCGAACTCACCCTCAAGGCCGGCGGCAGCTTCATCAAGATCGACGCCAGCGGCGTCACCCTCAGCGGCCCGGCGATCAACATGAACTCCGGCGGTAGCCCGGGCAGCGGCACCGGCGCCGCCCCGCTGATGCCCGGCGTGCTGAAACAGGCCGACGCTGACAAGGCCGGCCAGGTCCTGACCCCGGCCCAGATCAACACCCTCAAACGTAACGCGCCGTTCTGTGAAGAGTGCGAGAAGTGCAAGGCAGGTGCTTGTGCGATCTAATCGGCTGACACCCAAAGACTGGCTGGCACAACAGCCGCTGCAAAAAGACGAACGCCTGTACCTGATCGTCAGCGCCGCCAGCGATGCCGAAGCGCTCAAAGCCTTGTACCAGAGCGAACCGTCCATCCAAACCATTCCCGTCTGGGGCGGAACGCCCTACTCCACCTGGCAACCGGTAATGCCCTACGTTGCCGAACTGGAAAACAACTCGGCCTTCCTGCCTTGGGTCACCGAAACCGACGCCCTCGACTGGGGTTGGCTGGCGGTTTCCCGCTCGGAACCCAACGAAGTCTTCGAACACCTGCGCAGTTTGACCCAAGTGAAGATGCCGGACGGGACCGAGGTGTTTTTCCGGTTCTGGGACGGGCGGCATATCTATCCGATTCTTGAAGGGCTGGGTGAAACGGCTGGGGAAGTGTTGCCGATGTTTGAGCGGTATCTGATCAATGGGCGCAGCCTGGAAGTCGGGCCGAGGGTGGTGCCGAAGGCGAAGGATTGGCCGTGGTGGGAGGTGCCGAAGAAGTTGCTGGATCAGTTGGCGAAAGAAGATCAGACGACGCTGGTCGGCAACTTGATGCAATGGCTCGAAGAAGCACGCCCGGATCTCTACACCGCGTGGCCCGAGAACAACCTGAAACTGAAAATCACCCGTTTCGTGCGCCGCCCGGATGCTCCGGACAACCTTAAAGAAGCACTGTTAAACCACCTGATTCTGGAGCAAGGCTGATGGATCGCGTTGCCACTATCGAAACACAATTGGATTCCTTCAAAAACAGCCTGAAGCTGTACCGCGAGGAAACCAAGAGCTGGTACGCACAGCTTGCTGACAAAGCCAGCCGAGCTGCAGACATGCCCTCCCTGCTTGGTATGGAGCGCGTAATCAAGGCCGGCGACTCCAGCAAGTCTGTCAGCATGACTGATGGTGATTTTTCATACGTCGCCAAGTGCCCGCTTGTAGGGCCACTGCTGATTGAGAGCAAATTCGAATCGGTTTTCGACATCCCTATCGGCGATATCAAGGTCGATATCATTGCCGTGGATGGAGGCGCCAAGTCGACGATTACCTTGGATAAACAGGGTAAAGGCAGCTTTCAGGGACAGCCTGGAAAATCCTATAAGATCCACGTCCACGATCAGGTGACGCCTGCGCAGATCGACACCCTTTTCAAATCCTACGACGGCTTAGCTGCCGATCTGGAAGGGTTTCTGCGCAAGGAATGGACAGGCTTCAAACCGCAGTGGTCGAATCAAAGTGCGTCAGCCAAAGCGATGGCAATTGGGGTCGGCATTCTCGAAGGTGGATGGGAAGCTATCAAAGGCGTCTGGGATGGCATCTCAAAGGCCTTGGACATCCTTCAAAACCCTAAAAAGTTTGCAGAGGACTTGGGGGCCGGTGCCGAGGAACTGATCAAGCTGGCCAAAGAGGCGCCAGATGTGATGAAACAGGCGATGTTGCTTGCCAGCGACGAGGCCGCACTGTTCTTGATGGTGCATTGCGCATCTATCTGGGTTTCAGCATTGCCACCGACGCAAGCGGCGGGCCAAACGGCGAAGATGACATCGGCCGCCGTTATCGGAATTCTCATCGACATCGTGATTTCGGTCGTACTGACCGTCGCAGCCGAAGGCGCCGGGCTATTTTACCTAGCCGCACGTTTAGCAAAATACGGCCAGATCATCGTCAAGGCTGTTACCGGATTTGTGAAGTCGTTGTTCAACATCATCAAAGGCTTCATGGGCTACGTCGGCAAATACGTCGCTATCGCCGCTCGTGGAGTAGCGACTCGGGTAGAAAAGGGAGTCGCGCAGCTACGCTTTGATGGCAAACGTAATGCGACCGTTGAACACGGAAAGCGTCCTGATGATGCCTCGAAACAATCGAAAAACCCCGATGAAAAAAGCGCTGCACCGGCGCAGGACACTTGCACCAACGGCTGTCCGGTTTCAATGGTCACGGGTGAGGAACTACTGACTCTTACCGATGGCCAACTCCACGGTCTGCTGCCGTTTGAGTGGACGCGCCTTTATCGCACCAGTGCGGTCGAGATCGACAGTCGTCTTGGGTATGGATGGAGCCACGCTCTTTCTCATCGGCTGGATCTGGATGATGAAGGCGTCCTGTGGACGGACAACGAAAACCGAACCACTCGTTTTCCGATGCCGACACAACAGCGCCCCGCTATCACTAATAGCCTGTCGAAAGCGGCCATCTACCTGGGATCGACCCCAGGCGAACTCATCTTGACGCAGGCCGGACAGAATCCGCGCTTTTATCATTTCCGCGCGGGCCGTTTGATCACCATCAGTGACGCGTACAACAACCAGTTACTGTTGACCTACGATTTTGCTGACCGAATCCAGCGTATCGACAACAACGCCGGACGTTCCCTTTTAGTCCGCCACGAAGACCGTCATATCGTTGCCGTGGATTACCAGCTGCGCCGCGCCGAATACACGGATCAAGGTCAACGGCAGGAGCCATGGATCACCGTACAAACCCTGGTGACCTATCGGTACAACTCGCAAGGCCAACTTATCAGCGCCACCAATGCTGCCGGTGAAACTGAACACTACCGTTACAACGAACAGCACGTAATTTTGGAACGACAACTGGCCGGCGGTGCGAGCTTTTTCTGGGAGTGGGAAAACGAAGGTAAATCGTCACGCAGCATCCGTCACTGGGCCAGCTTTTCACAGATGGACTCGCAGTACGCTTGGGACGATGCCGGCAAAGTTACCGTTACAAACGCGGATGGTAGCGAGCAGGTTTATGTGCATGACGAAAATGCTCGACTCATCAGCGAGATCGCTGCGGACGGCGCTGAAACACAGAAAGCCTATGACGAAAAAGGTCGGCTGATTGAAGAAAAGGATCCTCTCGGCGCAATCACTGAATATCGTTACAACGACGCCGGCCTGCTTGCCGTTGTTATTCCTCCTGAAGATGCGCCGACATTCTACGAATATCGACATGGCTTTGTGAGTGAGATTCATCGCGGCAAAGCGAGCTGGAAATACCAGCGAAATAGCCAAGGCGATATCACCCGCCAGACAGATCCTGACGGCAACGAAACACACTACAGCTACGATGCCCAAGGTCGTGTGCTGGAGATCGTTCATCCAGACGGCGGACGGCATCAGCTCGCCTGGAATGGACTGGGTCAGTTGATCGAAGAGGCATTGCCTGATGGGGGGCGGCGTAAATACCGCTACGACGCACTGGGTCGTCAGATCACCCGCCAGGACGAACACGGCACCATCACCCATTACCAATGGGATGCGGCTGGCCGCTTGACGCAGACCACACAGCCTGGCGGTGCGACCCGCACTTACACCTATAACGCCTACGGCAAGATCACAGCCGAGCGCGATGAACTGGGCCGTATCACCCGCTACGAATACGCCGACAACCTGCAACTTGTCAGCCGCCGCATCAACCCGGACGGCAGTGAGCTGCGCTATCGCTACGACAACTCACGCCTGCTGCTGACTGAGATCGAAAACGAGCGCGGCGAACATTATCAGCTCGACTATTACTCAAACGGGCTGATACAGCAGGAAACTGGATTTGATGGTCGCCGTACTGCCTACGAATATGACCTGAATGGCAATCTGCTGAAAAAAACCGAGTACGGCGACGACGGTAGCGAACTGGTCACTGAATACCAGCGTGACTCCGGTGGCCGCTTGCTCGTGAAGACATTGGCTGATGGCGAGGAAATTCACTACAGCTATGACGCTCTCGGTCGCTTGGTCAACGTCGATGACGGTCACTGGCCACTGGCTTATGAATACGACTCCCAAGATCGGCTGATCACCGAGCATCAGGGCTGGGGCACCCTGCGCTACGAGTACGACAGCGTCGGCCAACTCAAGCATTGCCGTCTACCGGACGGTAGCAAGCTCGACTATCGCCGTTTGCCTGGCGGCAATCTCAGCAGCATTGACCTCAATGGTTCTCGCCTGACGTCTCACCAGTTCAAGGCTGGCCGTGAACAGCAACGTCAACAAGGTTTGCTGTTGAGTCAGTATCAATACGACGATCAGGGTCGCCTGCGTGCCCACAGCGTCAGCCAGCGCGACAGCGTCCTGCTGCAGCGCCGGTATAACTACGACGCGGCAGGCAACCTTGCAGGCATCAACGACAGCCTTAAAGGTATCCGCAACTTTCACTACGATCCGCTGGATCGCTTGATCGGCGTTCGGGGTGCAACACCGGAGAGCTTCGCACACGACCCAGCCGGCAATCTGCTGGGCCAGAACAATGAAGGCACCGCCAACCTTGCCAACGTAAAAGGCAACCGCCTGCTCATGCAGGGCGATCGTCACTACGACTACGACGCCTACGGAAATCTGATTCGCGAACGCCGAGGCACCGGACAGAAACTCGTCACTGAATACCGCTATGACTGCCAGCATCGTTTGATTGGCGCCAGCCTACCGGGCGGTAGTATCGCATCCTACAGGTACGACGCATTCGGCCGGCGAATCGAGAAAACAGTCGATGGTCACACCACCGAATTCCTCTGGCAAGGCGAACGTCTGGTCGTAGAAAGTGGTGACAATCGGTATCGCACCTATGTCTATGAGCCGGACAGCTTCCGCCCATTGGCAATGCTCGATGGTGAAGGCCCACTCAAAGCCACGCCTTTCTACTACCAGCTCGATCATTTGGGCACACCGCAGGAACTCACCGATTACAGCGGCGCGACCATGTGGTCGGCCAAATATCGGGCCTACGGCAACCTGGCTGCGCTGGATGTATCGGAGATCGATAACCCGCTACGGTTTCAAGGCCAGTATTTCGATGCAGAGACAGGACTTCATTACAACCGCCACCGCTACTACACCCCGAGTACAGGACGGTTTCTAACCCCGGACCCGGTAAAGCTTGCAGGTGGCCTAAACAACTACCAGTACGCACCCAACCCTACCGGCTGGGTAGACCCGCTCGGCCTGATGTTCAGGGCAATAACTAAGGCAGTTTCCGGTGTCGCCAAAAAGGCACCGTTGAAACCCGCTGCGAACTGCCCGAAGCCCGGAGGGACATCTTCTCCGAGCACCACCCCTACCCTCGCAGACTCCAGCGTAAAGACTGGCGACGTCACCCCACCGGCAGTCATAGAGTCGAAGCCAGACTTCTATGTCGGACCATCCGGGCCGGACTCGACTTTGCCTGCGACGGGTTACCGGTATATGGGCTACAAGAATGCTGACGGAACCGTAAACACTCACGCGCAGAACACAATCAACACTCAGGAAGCTCGATTGTCGTATTTTGGTTTTGAAAAATTTGAGACCGGAGACGCCGCTACGGAAGCTTTCCAGGTACGAGCACCGAAGCACGTTACCGCGGCCGACCCGGATCCGGCATGGAGTGATGGGCGTCTGCGCTTGAAGTTTGACACGCTGCAACTCTACAAAGATGGTGTGCCCAACGCTACAGTGCCGTACGAGCTTGGTGGCAAAGGTCCGAACCTGGAACCGTTCACCAAAGCGTACCCTGAGTACGGTACGGGTGGTGCGCAGCAACTCATCCCCAAACCGGGTACCACCACCATCATCAAAGCGGATGAAGTCACTATCTTGCCGGAGAAGTAACAGTGCTAACCGATCTAGAAGCGCGCGTAGCGCTCAAAGAACTGATTGAAAAATACCTCAAGGGAAGAGATCCCGATTACGACCGTCTGATCGAAATTGTTCAGGATCCTTCGCGGCAAGTTCCGATCAGGGGTGTGCTTGAGGATATTAGACGGTACAACAAGGTTCAGTACACACAGCAGGAGCTTGAGCTGATCGACGACCTTTTGTACATGTATGGGTGAGACGAAACGTATTGGTAGCGGGCGAACGGTTGAAATATGAACGCCTTCGATCAGTGTCCGTTCAAGCTTGGTTAGAGCAGCGCAAGCCGTTTGGCTCATTCTGGCCCCTCTCATTTTGATATCTACCATTACCCGATAGCTGCCACTGATGGCGGGCAGCTATCGGCCGAGGCTGTGTAAAAACGTTTTTGAGCGCGACAGGTACTCAAAACCGGACTGAAAATCGCGCTTCTACGCAAAATCCACATCTGCTGACGTGGCGATAAATTTCAGATTTAACGTAGACGCGGGCACTTCAATTTTGGTGAAGCGTTTTTACACACTCTGGGTGGATTTCTGCCGGCGGCGACCGGCAGAAATCGGCCAGGAGCGGACAGATCTAACCCTACTCGAACTTGCCACCTTGGGGGCTGCCTCAGTGATTGACTGCTTGGGTTTGACTATAAAGCTTGGCACTACTCAAACCGGGGGAGACGTCGCCATCATGCAAAGCCCGGCCAGGTTAGACACCTAGACTCGCTCAGTGACGAGTTTCTTTTGGAAGCAAACAAAAGCGGCCAAGCAGCCTGGCTGGAACTTTCTAGCGAATTGGTCTTGACTGAGAACGGGGTTTTCCACTTAAGAATTGAAGGTAGCTGGAGCATGAAAAACGCACTCCTCTTCATCTTCGCCACACTTACAGTTGCCTTTGCCTCGACGTCCTACGTGCTGTACACAAATCAGCAAGGCAAACCTATCGGCAGCCTACCAGATCAGTTGGCCAAAACTCCTCAATTTGCACCATCCGCCAAGACTTACCAGGGCCAAATATTTGTAGTCACGCGGGGCGGTGAAAGCATCCCACTTGGGGGTATCTTCGTGTCGTTTCATTCCCCGCAAGTGATCAAAGACTATGAACTTAGAATGTACCAGGCATTGGCCTCGGATGTAGCCAAATACTCTGAAAAATTTGAAAAACAGTATATGAAATATGCGGCCACCGAAGCTATATACAACGAAGTAGTAGAGAAACAGCAATACAAAAATTACAAAACAATTCGCGGAATGTTGGATAATGCAGAGAGGTACCTGCGATATGCCTACGAAGATCTACTCTATGTATCCGGTGCTAAGCCCTACGCTGAGGCAGCGCCGGAGTCGGCGATCACCACTCAGACCGATGCCAGCGGCAAATTCAGCCTGACACTTCCTGCAGATGAGCCACTTGTTGCCGCCACTTGCGCGTCGCGGGAGGTTTCGGATAAGACCGAACGGTACTGCTGGTTCATCAACATGGATGGCTCAAAAGCGGTACTGATGAACAACCACAACGTGCTGGGGAAACGCTCGGACGATTCCGCTATCAAAACTCCAGGCCTGCCCCTGGATTGCAAACAATGGCAGGAATGCGCCGCCGCCGTATATGCGGTGAAACAGGCTTATGCGCCATACGCTGTGACCGCAGCAAAGTAAAGCGAAGCAAAAATTTAAGGTTATTCGCGGACTCTGGGGGTACGAGCGAGTTGACCGTCTGGGAAGCAGGTAAATCGGCAGTCCCCAAACACACCCTTCACCTGCCCCTGCTGTCGCCGTGCATCCTATTGATCTTGCCGCTTTCTGGTCAGGCTACGAAGTCGTCGCCTCTCGCCCCGCTGCTGACAACACCCTGCTGATTGAGTTGGAACCCCAAGCCATGCGAGTGCCCCAGTGTAGGGGCTATCGGCAGCCAACTCCTTTGATCCACGAACGACGCCTGTTGGCCGATTACTGCCTGAATCATGCGTCGCCAAGAAAGCATGGTATGGGTGGCATGGTCATCATGGCAAACGTGCCATTCCAAATGCGGAGCTATTAAGGACTGCGCATTTGTTAAGTTCAGCTAGTTACCGCCATATACCTCACCCCGGTGCTGAAGGGCGATGAAAGCGGCTGCTGTTATCTGTTGATCTGTCCAGTTCCTGGTTAACCATATGGTCAGAGACGCGCCGGATAGGTGCCACCACAGCATTCGTTGGCTTGTGTTCTGTTTGATCAGGTGATCAGAAGCCACCCACCAGGCGACCCGCTTACTCCTATCGGTTTCCCCTTTCAAAATGAAAAGGTCGTACAGATACGAATATGGACTTAACAGCACTATTATCGGCTCGCCTGAGACTTTGGCGAGGCTCCATACCCACTCACGCTGCGGGGCCGATATAGCCTGAGATGGGGGCAAAGGGTACTGAGACATTCTATACAGACCGACCCAATAGGCACCCCAAGGCAGGATGAGCGCGAGTCCAAGAGTTCCGATGAGCAAAAAGCCGACACGACGCATCATGAGGGAAGAGTCCTTTTGCCAGAAAGTAACCATCGTACATCGGTGCTGTCTGCTTATGGCCGATGGCAGACGAGCTGGTTCACGCTGCCAGCAGTACTAGGTACTCATGCGCATATCGTTAGCACCGTTCAATGCAAAGCCGAAGTCGTCGTTGGACACCTGAGCCGCTTCGTTGAGCCGTTGGCGGAGCGCAGCGGTTAATCGCCTCTCTACTTCCCATGGGTCCGGGCGGCGAGCTGCGGTGCTAATTGCGGGGACAGGCTCATCAACGACTGATTGAGCGAACGTGCCGTTTCATACGCGGCCTTCTGCACGAAGCTTATTTCCACCAGTTCTCCCTGTGCTTTGCGAAACTCCATCTCTGCCATCCGCACCTAGAAAAAGGGACAGATTTATTTTCATGGCGGGAAAATAAATCTGTCCCCTTTTGGCCCCTTTTGGCCTCAATGTCCCCTTTTGGCCTCAAGGCTCGCACCGCAGCCTGGCGCTATCGATTCAGCAATTGGCCGTGCTGGGTGAGTTGTTGGTAAACCGGGCGCAGGACAACCTCGACCCACCCGGTGGGGCGTCGGAAGTTCAGGAGGCTCAGCCATGATTCGATACATGCCGATTACCGGCATCGACTGCACGACCCCTTCCCTGCTGATCGACACTGAAACACCTGTCGATGTGTTGCACGACACAGCGGCGTATCGCATTCGCTGTGTCACTCAGCTGTTGGAAGGGCTGTCTCTTGGCGAAGCGCCTGGCGGTGACGCAGCGCTGTTGCAAGAGTTTGCGCGGGTGCTGGCCATCCCGCTGCGGGACGGCTGCGATTTGCTGGATGTGGTCGGGCGGCGGTTACGAACGCAGCTTTAATTCAGCCAATAACAATGGGCGACCCCAGGGTCGCCCATCTTTTATCCCCTTATACCCGACTTTCTCGACGACAAACCTTACGTACCGGACAGCACGCGGATGCCGGTCAAGCGTTTCGCCGCTACAATGCGCACCTTGACCGTGACAAGCCAGACTAAAAAAACATGTCCCTACCCAAGCATCACCTGGAATTGCTCAGCCCCGCCCGCGATGTGGCCATCGCCCGCGAGGCCATCCTGCATGGCGCCGATGCCGTGTACATCGGGGGCCCGAGCTTCGGCGCCCGCCACAACGCCTGCAACGAGGTGAGCGATATCGCCCAATTGGTGGAGTTCGCCCGTCGCTATCACGCCCGGGTGTTCACCACCATCAACACGATCCTGCATGACAACGAACTGGAGCCGGCGCGCAAGCTGATCCACCAGTTGTACGACGCCGGCGTCGACGCGCTGATCGTCCAGGACCTGGGCGTGATGGAGCTGGACATTCCGCCGATCGAGCTGCACGCCAGCACCCAGACCGATATCCGCACCCTGGCGCGGGCGAAGTTCCTCGATCAGGCCGGTTTCTCGCAACTGGTACTGGCCCGTGAGCTGAACCTTCAGGAGATCCGCGCGATTGCCGACGAGACTGACGCGGCCATCGAATTTTTCATCCATGGCGCGCTGTGCGTGGCGTTTTCCGGTCAGTGCAACATCTCCCATGCGCAAACCGGGCGCAGCGCCAACCGTGGCGACTGCTCCCAGGCCTGCCGCCTGCCGTACACCCTCAAGGACGAAAAAGGCGGTGTGATCGCTTACGAAAAACACCTGTTGTCGATGAAGGACAACAACCAGAGCGCCAACATCCGCGCGCTGGTGGAAGCCGGCGTACGCTCGTTCAAGATCGAGGGGCGCTACAAGGACATGGGCTATGTGAAGAACATCACCGCCTGGTATCGCCAGCGCCTGGACGACGTCCTCGAAGACCGCCCGGACCTGGCTCGCGCTTCCAGCGGCCGCACCGCGCACTTCTTCCTGCCGGATCCGGACAAGACCTTTCACCGTGGCAGCACCGACTACTTCGTCAGCGAGCGCAAGATCGACATCGGCGCCTTCGACTCGCCGACCTTCACCGGCCTGCCGGTGGGCGTGGTGGAGAAAGTCGGCAAGCGCGACTTGCTGGTAGTTACCCATGAGCCGCTGTCCAATGGCGACGGCCTCAATGTGCTGGTCAAGCGCGAGGTGGTGGGTTGGCGTACCAACATTGCCGAGGCCAAGGGCGAGTTCGAAGAGGACGGTGAAAAGCGCTACCGCTACCGTGTCGAGCCCAACGAGATGCCGAAGGGGCTGCATCAGTTGCGGCCGAACCACCCGCTGAACCGTAACCTCGACCACAACTGGCAGCAGGCCTTGCTCAAGACCTCCGCCGAGCGCCGGGTGGGTGTGGCATGGGTCGCTCGCCTGCATGAGGATCGCCTGGAGTTGACCGCCACCAGTGAGGAAGGTGTCAGCGCCAGTGTCGCCCTGGACGGTCCATTCGGTCTGGCCAACAAGCCGGAACAGGCGCTGGAGCAACTGCACGACCTGCTCGGCCAACTGGGCACCACTCAGTACCACGCCACGGCCATCGAGCTGGATGCACCGCAGGCATATTTCATCCCCAACTCGCAGCTCAAGGCCTTGCGCCGGGAAGTCATCGAGGCGCTGACCACGGCCCGCATCAATGCCCACCCACGGGGTGGTCGCAAGGCCGAGACCGATCCGCCACCGGTGTACCCGGAGTCGCATCTGTCGTTCCTGGCCAACGTCTACAACCAGAAAGCCCGCGACTTCTATCACCGTCACGGCGTCAAGCTGATCGACGCGGCCTATGAGGCTCACGAGGAAACCGGTGAAGTGCCGGTGATGATCACCAAGCACTGCCTGCGCTTCTCCTTCAACCTCTGCCCCAAACAGGCCAAGGGCGTCACCGGTGTGCGTACCAAGGTCGCGCCGATGCAACTGGTGCACGGTGACGAGGTATTGACGCTGAAGTTCGACTGCAAGCCCTGCGAGATGCACGTGATCGGCAAGATGAAGGGGCATATCCTTGATCTGCCGCAACCGGGCAGCGTGACGCAGCCGGTCGTCGGCTACATCAGCCCTGAAGACCTGCTCAAGACCATCCCTCGCGCGCCCCACTGAGTGACGGGCGAGCGCGGCGCCAAGACGTCGCGCTCGCATGTCGGCTGAATGAGGTTAAAGGCGGGTATGTAACCGACACAAAAAAACGCCAGGCCGGAACGGCGTTGGCGTTTCTCGTAAACACAACCATCCCGGACTCGCGCACTACCTGCCGGCTGAGTCAAATCTGGATGAGTGTAAGGAAAATGGCAGGGGCGGCTGGATTCGAACCAACGCATGGCAGGATCAAAACCTGCTGCCTTACCGCTTGGCGACGCCCCTGTATTTGTTGCGACGAGTGCCTGGCACTCTCTTTCTGATTTCGCAGCTTGCGAGCAATATCGAGCTGCTGCGTCCTTGAGCTGCAAGCCCTGTAAGGGACCTCTGCAAGAACGCGCGGAAATTTATCAACTTTTGCTGTGTCTGGGAAGACCAAAAACAAACTAATTTGTTTTAAAACAGATATTTACTGTAGATCCAGGCGATTCGGGATATCCGGAGGGTGCCATGGCAGCTGTTACCGGTACGCTGAAGCTGTTTCTCTGCGGCGATGTCATGACCGCTCGCGGCATCGACTCCGTACTGCCGCAACCTGGCGATCCGCGGCTTTACGAAGACTATGTCAAGAATGCCGGTGATTACGTCCGGCTGGCAGAGAGCGTCAATGGTCCGATTCCCCGTCCGGTCGATTTCAACTATATCTGGGGCGTTGCGCTGGATGAGTTCGAACTTCGCCAGCCACACGCACGCATCATCAATCTGGAAACCGCGGTGTCCCGCCGCGGACGACCGGAGCCAAAGGGCATCAATTACCGCATGACCCCGGAGAACTTCCCGGCCATCTGCGCCGCCGGCATCGACTGCTGCGTGCTGGCCAACAACCATGTGCTGGACTGGGGCGCGGCCGGTCTGGCCGATACGCTGGATACCCTATCGAACAACGGCATGTGCAGTGCCGGCTCCGGGCTCAACCGGCAATCTGCCGAAGCGCCCGCCGTGCTGCCGTTGCCTGGCGGGCAGCGCTTGCTGGTGTTTGGCCTCGGCACACCCGACAGTGGCATTCCACCAGACTGGGCCGCGACTGATAAGCGCGCGGGCGTCGCACGGCTGAAAGATCTGTCGATGCACAGTCTGCGCCCTGTGGCCGAGCGGATTCTCAAGTACAAGAATCCGGGAGATCGGGTGGTGGCCTCCATTCATTGGGGCGGCAACTGGGGGTTCGAGATCCCACAGGAGCAGGTCCGGTTCGCCCATGCCCTGATCGATGAGGCCGGAGTTGACGTGGTGCACGGGCATTCCTCGCACCACATCAAGGGCATCGAGGTGTACCGCGAACGCCTGATTCTGTATGGCTGCGGGGATCTGCTGAACGATTACGAAGGCATCGAGGGCCACGCAGCCTATCGCGGCGACCTGGGGCTTCTGTACTTTGCCTCGTTGGCCCCGGACGGGCACCTGCAGACGCTGGAGCTGATACCCACCCGCCTCCATCGTTTTCGCCTCTGTCGCGCCGAAGGGGATGACCGCCAATGGCTGCACGACACCCTTTCTCGTGAGTGCGCAGGCTTGGGCAGCGGCATCCGGCCGGGCGCGCAAAATGCCTTCAAGTTGCGTTGGTAGGCTTTTTCATTTCTGCGTCGCTTTTGCATTTCTGTGCGACAGATCGCACTTCAGGCACTCCCGTACTACTCCCTCTTGGTGTTAGTTTGGAAAAGTTTCTGACTAATCAATCAGATATTTCTTACCAACCACCTGCAAAGGAATGCCTCCAGCAATGGACTTTTCACTCAAGCACCTGGCCGCGACAACCCTGATGCTGGCCAGCCTTTCGGCGTTTACCACGTCAGCGCACGCCAACATCACCCCGCAGCAGAGCGCGACCATCCTCAAGACCTTCAATGACGCATCGGTAACCGATTTCAGGCAATTCCTGGGACGCCTGGCCAAGAGCGAGCTTGCCACAACCGACAACCTCGGCCTGGCAATCAGTGCCTTCCAGGACAACAAGCCCCTTTCCCCTGAACAGCAGAACGAGATCCATCGCCTGCTTGGCCTCTATGCACGAGTGAAGTATGGCAACGCCGCCACCGAGACCCTGCGTGAACTGGTGGCCATCCCGACCTTCCGCGTGGACGGCCTGGCCCAACACGAGAACCCTGAATTCATCAAGATCGGCGACAAGCTCAAGGGGCTGGCCCAGGCCTTCAACCTGAACTTCCGTAATATCGACAACCGCGTCTACGAAATCTCCCTTGATGGCAGTGGTGACGAAGTCGTGGGCATTCACGCGCATGCCGATGTGGTGCCCGTGACTCCGGAGAACTGGGTCCTGAAAGACGGCACACGACTCGATCCGTTCAAGGTCACGCTGGTCGGCGACCGCATGTATGGCCGGGGCACCGAAGATGACAAAAACGGTATCGTCGTGGCGCTCTACGCCATGAAGATCATCAAGGAAGAGAAGCTGCCGCTGGCCAGGAATTTCAAGCTGCTGGTAGACACCACCGAAGAAACCACCGGCGACGCCATTCCCTATTATTTCGAACACAACCCGACACCCAACTACAACCTGGCGCTGGACGGCGGCTACCCGGTGGTGATTGCCGAAAAAGGCTACGGCACCGTCATGGCGAGCTTTGCCCGACGTGCCGCAGAGGGCAAAGGCGCCGAAATCACTGCAATGACGGGCGGCCTGGCAACCAACCAGATCCCGTCGACTTCGGTCGCCACGTTCGTAAGTGACAAACCCGCCCAATTGGCCGCCAGCCTGCAAAAGGCCGGTGCTGATTACGCCAAGCGTCATGGCGGCAACTTCGACGTGACCGCCAAGGTCGTCGACAAGGACGTCAAACTTACGGTCACCGGCGTTTCGGCCCACTCCTCCGAGCCCGAGTCAGGCGTCAACCCGGTGGCACGGATGCTGGGCTTGATCAATAGCCTCGACGGCAAGGTCGCGCTCAAGCACAACCACATGACCGACGCCGCCCGCTATGCCGCCGACAACTGGGGCCTGGATTACCTGGGCGGCAAATTGGGCGTTGGCTTTTCCGATGATTTCATGGGGCCGCTGACCACTTCCCTGACCTACGTCGGAATGGATGAGAAAGCCTTCAAGCTCGCGGTTAACCTGCGTGTGCCAAAGGGCAAGTCCCCGGAAACGCTCAAGGCCGAAATCGCCGAAAAAATTGACGCCTGGAGCAAGAAGACCCACGTCGCGGCCACCTTCGACTACTCGATCGCCGAGCCGATGTACCGCAATCCCGAGGGTGAATGGGTCAAGGCCCTGCTGGCCGTGTCCAGCGAAAACCTAGGCATGGAACACAAATTCGGCACCTCTGCCGGCGCCACCTCGGTCCATGAACTGCCCAATGGCGTGCAGTTCGGTCTGGCCAGGCCCGAGGTCAAGTACACCGGCCACAACGACAACGAGTTCAAGACCGTCGACCAGTTCCTGCTGGACCTGCAGATCGTGACCGAAATGCTCGGGCGCATGGGCCAGTTACCGAAACTGTGATCTTCCTTTCGGACCCGCTATTGTGGCGGGTCCAGCTCTTTTATTGTTTTGAACCCCTGACACATGGAGTGACTACATGGAAGTCATCAATCAGTTGCAGCCCGCAGAATGTACAGGCATGGAGGACATCCGACGCGAGATCGATGCCCTTGATCAAACCGTTATCAAACTGTTGGGCAAGCGTTTTCAATACGTGTTGGCCGCCTCCAAGTTCAAGACCTCGGCGACCTCGGTGCGTGCTCCGGAGCGTTTCAGAGCCATGCTGGCAACACGTCGCGAATGGGCGGAGGCCGAAGGCTTGAGCCCGGATGCCATCGAGAAGATGTATAGCGATTTGGTGAACCACTTCATTGCCGAAGAAATGAAGCACTGGGCGGCTCATCAATCCAAAGCCTGACGTCCGGGGGGCGGGTGGCGCGAGAGGGCCAGTCCCGTCCCTAAAGACGCTAAAGCCGTAGGTGTTGTGAATTCCAGCGCTGCCTCCGAGCCGGTTCGAGGAACGGAACCGCAAGCAGGGATGTCATTTGTATTAGGCACCGTAGTGCCGCAATCCTGTTGATATCCAGAGGTGGTTTTCATGAACAATATTATCTATATCGTCGGGGCCGTTGTGATCGTCCTGGTGATTCTGTCTTTTATCGGCCTTGTTTAACCCTGGCTGCTGAACACACTCGCCGGACACTGCCTGTCCGGCCAACCATTGGCTCACCGCATACCTCCTCAAAGCCCTGCACAGGCGGCTGCTGCATAACTGGCCTATCCTGAATCAGCCGACAAGGAATCACTCCCTTCTGGCATACCGGACGCTCTCTCTATAGCAATGGAGGCTACACGATGAAGGATCAATCGATTGAGTTCCGTGCGGGAGCTGGGCAGCCTGTGCCCATAGTCATGCCCCACTCCACCCAACCTTCCACGTCCAATAGTCGCATCGAGCTGTACACCCAGGAGGCGATGGTCAACTGGCTAGGCCCGGTCCAGCTTGGACGCACGGGTTTGCAAACGGCTGTGGCCACCACGATAGGTGCCTTCGCGGACCCGCGCGAGGTTCTGGCCATGCTCAACCCTCGGGACTCCAATCCGCCCATCCAGGTGGCTGCCGACGGTGACGTGTGGATCGACTATCTGGCGGATACCGGCGATGGCTGGGACTCCACCTATTCCATGGCGCTGTGCGTCAGCCAGGATGTCAAGTTGCCGGAACTCACTCTGCCGCGCGGCGACGTATTGCTGCTGGGTGGCGATCAGGTCTATCCCACACCGGCGCGCTCCGGCTACCGCACCCGCTTCCTGGATCCTTTCCGCGCCGCATTTCCTGCGCCGGTCCCCAAGGTGCGCCCTGCTCAGCAAGAGCAATCCGTACCGCAGCCGGGAGCACCATGGATAGTGGCGACGCCCGGTAACCACGACTGGTATGACGGCCTGCGTGGCTTCTCCCAACTGTTTTGCGAGCAAAAACCCATCGGCGGCTGGGAAACCCGCCAGCGCACCAGTTACTACGTGCTGCAACTGGCCAATGGTTGGTGGATCTGGGGCCTGGACCTGCAATTGGAGTCGTTGATCGACCGGCAGCAGAAGCAATACTTCGAAGAAATGCGCACCAGGCTGCAGCCGGGTGACCGCGTGATCCTCTGTACGCCTGAGCCTAGTTGGGTGGATGAAGCCGAACGGCTGGCACGCGAGGACAAGGCCTTGTCCTCGATCGAAACCCAGACGCCGCGCTTCCGCAGCCTGCGCGAGATCGAGCAGCTCCTGGGTGATCATCTGGCGGTGGTCCTGGCCGGAGACTCGCACCACTATGCGCGCTACCAGCCAAAAGCTGGCAGCCAGGCGCCGCAACGCATCACCTGCGGAGGCGGCGGCGCCTTTTTGCATGGCACGCACCAACTTCCAGATCCGCCCGAGCCGATCAACGTCGGCGGAACCCGGCAGCGCTACGAACTGGCCGGGGTCTACCCGGACAAGAAAACCTCCGAACAGCTGCGTAATCGGGCATGGCGGCTCCCCACCCACAACCTCCCCTTCTGCGGCATGCTGGCCATCTTGTACTTGCTGTTCGACTGGATGATACAAAGCGCCAGCAAGATCCCCCACCCGGCGCGAGGTAACCGCAGCCTGATGGAGGTACTGTCTGACTTCGAAGTATCTATCCCCAACATCCGCGAGGTTTGGCGGCAGCTATTCCTGGTCCTGGCCCACAGTCCCTCTTCGGTGATGTTTGCCGTGACCATTGTGCTGGGCTGCGCGGTGCTCTCAGCTGCCGGGGTCAAGCGCACCCGAAAGCTTGCCTATGGCGTCGGGGCCGTTCACGGGCTGCTTCACCTGGGGCTGGCGATCGGGCTGTTATGGCTTATGGGTCGTGTCAACATCCATTACTTACAGTTCGAGGTCGAAAACCTGCTCCAGGTCTTGTTGTTTCTGGTGGGCACACTGCTGCTCGGCGGAAGCCTGGGAGGTCTGCTGTTCGGTAGCTGGATGGTCATGGGCAATACCTTATGGGGGCTACATAGCGAGGTGGTTTTTTCCTCGCAACGCATCGCCGACCACAAATGCTTCCTGCGTATGCACTTCAAAGGCGACCAACTCACTATTTACCCGCTCAAGCTGGAGAAGGTCTGTCGGCGCTGGTCCGTGGCGACGGGAGTCGCCAAACTGGCGAAGGTGCAGCGCACCTGGCGGTTGCGGGCAACGCCTGAAAGCACTGGCCCGCGCTTCGTGCCCGCAACGGGTGAGCTCGAACTGCGGCTGATCGAGCCGCCCATCGAAATTCGGCGCGCAAGAACCACCCCATGAGAGCGCTCACAGGCTGTGTTCCCTGAAGGGGAACCAGCCTTGCGGGTTACTCAACAGCGGCCAAATGGCCCACACTTCAAGTGTCAGCACCAAAAACTTATTTAAAAACAATAAGCTGTAGTTCCTTAATGAATTACTGGACAGAAGGTTATATTTTTGACTAGTGACATTTGACAGCTCGCCCTGAGTGATCAATACCTAACAGGGTCGACGCCTGATAATGATGAGAATACAGCCAGTAGATATCTATTACCGCCTGCACTTAAGATTCGCGCACGAAAGTATTTGATTTTAAAGGACCGAAGGTTCGGACCGTGCGGTAGCTTTGGCCATCGAAAATAGGGTATGCCTCATATTGAAGGCGATAGTGTTAAGTAGCGCTTACACTTTCCATCAATAATCCGAGCGTAGCGCAAGCAAACCAGAACCTTCGCGCACTACTTCTTCGCGATACGCGCCAGATTATTGACTTGATATCCGCCTTAGCGTTATGCCTGCATTACATGCTTCAACTTTGATACACCGTTTTAAAAACTTAACATTTTCTAGGTTCCACGACCCGATAAAGGGGACTGGTGATATCATGGCATCGTTGATGCGCGAACAGGCAATGCTTGAATCCAATACTAAGGAGCTTGCCAGTATGCTAACGAGTACACGAATTTCCAGTTGGTATCTTTTGCAGTGCAAGCCACGACAGGACGAACGGGCACAAATCAATTTATTGCGGCAAAACTACACCATATTTTGCCCAAAAATCGTTAGCCGACGCGTGGTTAATGGTAGATCTCTTCAAACGGTCGAGCCCCTCTTTCCAGGGTATCTTTTCATTCAACTGAGTCGTGATGACAAATGGGCACCTTTGCGTTCTACCCGTGGCGTCAGCCGAATCGTGGATTTTAATCATGGCCCGGCAATAGTCCCTGACGATGTCGTCGAGCATCTACGCACCCGGTGTTTGAAATCATCGGAAATTCATACAGCCCAACAGTTCAGGCCCGGCGAAACACTGCAAATAACCCGAGGACCGCTGTCGACACTCGAAGGTATTTTCCTGACCATGTTGGGTGACGAACGAGTGATGATCCTGCTGCACTTTCTAAATAGAGAACAGCCAGTCCGCATTCCGTTGACCGACATTCAACGACCGCAACTTAGCCTATAAACAATCTGCCATTAACGCGCAATGAACAAACCCATCAACTTAAGCTCATTGAACCCGACAACAAACCCAAGTTATTTATTACCACTTTTCCTTGACTCCTGCTTTATTCGCACGGCCTTTTAAACTTACCTACTTCATCTACATATAATAATCCTTGCTACCAGTCGACAACATACCGCTCACTTTCGCACCTTATTTTCCGGTCTATAGTCATTGGATTCACCCCCCAGGAGCAATGATATGACCATTAAGACCCACAGCCCTTTCGCACTGATAATGATCTATTTGTATCCCGGAACGGCCTGGAGTCTCGACCCCCAGTCCATTGGTATCTACGGATTCGACTTCACACCCACACTGTTATTTTCAGAGAGCTATGACGACAACTTCCGGGAACTGGAGCGGGGGCGTCAGTCTTCCATGGTGACCAAAATAGCGCCCTCTTTCGAACTCAAGGCCGAAGATAGAAACAGTGCCACGCGACTGATCTGGCAGCCTACCCGCTACATTTATCATGACGAGCCAAGTGCCTCGAATACGGCGCAACGCGTGCGGCTCGAAAGCATCATGGAGTTCACCGACCGCCATCGCCTGAAACTTGAAGGGGAAGCGCGTAAATACGAGCGCACGACATCGACCGCTGTCGATGGCATCAATGACAAGATCCGCAGTAACCGCGTCAATGGTCTCTATACCTTTGGTGCCCGAAGCGCCGCCAATCAGATCGACCTGGGCGCAAGTTACGCTCAACTACGTTACGACAACTCCGATGGCATCAACGACGACAAAGAACGCAATACCACCGGCCTGACCACCACCTGGTACCACCGCATAGGCAGCAACACGCGTGGGCTGCTGGAGTATGACCATACCGTCTTTGATTACCTGCAAACCGACAGCCGTCTCAACAGCACATCCAATGCGATCCTGGCCGGTGCCGAGTGGGACTTCACCGCACGCACCACCGGCAAAGTACGCATTGGTTATGAACGCAAGAACTTTGATGACAGCAGTGTCAAAGATCTCAGTAACCCGACCTGGCAGGTGGACCTGCGATGGAAGCCACGAACCTACTCGACCTTTTCGTTTGTCGCTCGCCAGGCGATGGCTGAGGGCGACGATGGTGCTGACGCCGTCAAGACCACCTCTGCCCTGTTCGGCTGGCGTCATGGCTGGACCGAGCGCATCACTACCGTGGCCGAGGCAGGGCTGGCCCGCTATGAGTACGAGGGGCAGAACCGCACCGACAACCTTCGCGACTACAACTTCGCCGTGGAATACCAGATGCGTCGCTGGCTGGATATCGAACTGGGCTATCGCCGCCGCAACGACAATTCCGATGCCGACAATCAGAGTTTTGAACGCAACATCTTCCTGCTCAGCTTCAACGTAAGTCTCTAAGAGGTTCCCCCCATGAACTCGCGAATGCTTGGCTTGTTGTTCGTGCCGTGGCTGTTTCCCGCGACTTTTGCAGCAGACACCGGCGCCCAGTACAAACTGGCTGCCGGCGATGTATTACGCATCACCGTATTCGGAGAGCGGGATCTGAGCTTCGACAAAATCCGCCTCAACGATGCCGGTACGTTTTCCTATCCGTTTCTGGGTGAGATCGCCGCCAAGGGCCTCACCCCCAATCAGGTGGAAAAGATCATCGTCGACGGGTTAAAGCAAGGTTACCTGGTCGACCCCAAGGTCAGTCTCAACCTGATCGTCTACCGCTCGTTCTACATCAATGGTGAAGTACAGAAGCCCGGCAGCTATCCATACGAGCCCGGGCTGACACTGGAGAAAGCCATCGCCCTGGGCGGTGGCCTGACCGAGCGGGCCTCGATCAAGCGAGTGACCATCGTGCGCGGCGATGGCTCGCCACCACTGACCGATACGGTCACGCGCAGCACCGCCATCGCCCCCGGTGACACCATCTCCATTGCACAAGGCTTTTTCTAATCATGGACAACAGCCCAAGCATCTACGTCGAACGTCCGCTCCAGCCACATCTGTCTCAGCATCAGCTGTACAGCGAGGAAAAGGACACCATTGACCTGCTCAAATACTGGAGGGTGATCTGGCGTGCCCATTGGAAAATCGCATGGTTGATGCTGCTTGGCTGTGCGCTGGCGTTGGCCACGCTGTCGTTCATCCCCCCGCAGTACATTGGCAGCACCACCCTTCTGATCAAAGAAAAAACCCCACCGCTGCTGGCCTTCCAGCAAATAACGGATTCAAGCTCCGGTACCGTCGATTACTTGCAGACGCAACTGGCGCTCCTGCAATCGCGGGACCTGGCCGAACGCGCCGTCAAAAAACTCAACCTCACCACTAACCCGGTGACCGATCCACGCCAGCAGCCGCAGTCATGGTTTACGCCACGCAAATGGTTGGCAAGCCTTGATCTTGACCAGTGGCTGCCGGCACTGGGCTTTTTGATCCCCGTGCAGGTGATGCCCTCTGAAGCCGACATTTTCAATCAAGTCACGCAGAACCTCATGCAGCACACCAACGTCAAATTTGTCGGCAAGAGCCAGCTGATCAATATAGAGGTGGAGCTGCCCGACCCTGCCCTGGCGGCCGCAACCGCCAATGCGATTGCCCAGGGCTTCATTGATAGCCAGTTCGACAATAGTCTGAAGTCCTCGCAGACCAACACCAGCTGGATGAACTCCCGCCTGATCGAGTTGCGCAATAATCTGCGCAGTGCCGAAAACAAGCTTCAGGCCTACCGGGAAGAGCAAGGCCTGGTCGATGTCGACGGTGTCGCGACCATCAGCGCCAACGAACTGGAAATGACCGGCAATCGGATGATCGATGCCCGGCGCAACCTGGCGGAAGCCGAGAGCCAGTACCGCCAGGTGCAGGCCCTGAGCAACGGCAACTTGAGCAACCTCTCCAGCGTTCCGGCCGTCTTGAGTAATCCGTTGGTGCAAAAGTTCCAGGCTCAACAGGCCAAGGCCCAAGCCAAGGTAGAAGAGTTGTCGGGGCGCTACGGTCCGAAACATCCAACCCTTGTCGCCGCTCTCGCCGAGTTGCGCATGGCCACCGACAGCTTGCGCCTGCAGGTTCGGCAGGTGGTGGCTGGCATTGAACATGAATACCAGTTATCCCGGGCCAACGAAAATTCACTGCGTAAATCATTCAATAGCAACAAAGCACAGATACAGGAGATTTCGCGCAAGGAATTCCAGCTGCGTGAGTTCCAGCGCGAGGTCGACAGCAGCCGCGCGCTGTATGAGACCTTCATCACTCGCTTGAAGGAAACGGCGGCCACCTCGGACATGGATTCCACCAAAGCGCGCATTGTCGACCCGGCGATTGTTCCTTTGGAACCGAGCAAGCCCCATAAAACACTGATCATGGTGATTGTCGCCATCGTGGCCGCGCTGATCGGCATGGCACTGGCATTAATGTCCGAAACCCTGAACAAAACCTTCAAGACCGACGAGGCAGTCGAAAGCACGCTGAACATCCCCCTGCTCAGCGTGGTACCGCTGATCACGAAGCGAAGCCGCCGGCAACTGGCGCGGTTGTTCGACGACAACGAGCATCCGCGTTTTTGCGAGACCATCCGCAACTTGCGCACCTGGTTGATGTTGCACAGCGGAGAAAAGCCGGCACAGGTTGTGCTCGTCGCCTCGACCATGGCCGACGAAGGTAAAAGCACCATTGCCAACAACCTGGCCTACTCGCTTGCGTTGCTGGAGCGTGTCCTGTTGATCGATGCCGACATGCGCAGATCCAGCCTTTCACTCAATTTCGATTTTCCGGTAGATAGCCCGGGGCTGGCCAATGTCCTGGCGGGTACTGCGCGGCTCGAAGACTGTATCCGCACCGTCGGCAACCTTGACATGTTGCCGGCCGGAAAGCTTTCGCCCGCGCCGCTGGACCTGCTCAGCTCGCCACGCCTGGCGCCCCTTCTCGACGCGCTGAAGTCGCGCTACCAACGCATTATCATCGACTCTCCGCCGGCGCAGATGGTCAGCGACGCGCTGTTGCTGGCCAAGCATTCGGACGCGGTGATCTACGTGATAAAGGCCGAAAGCACGCCTGTCAGCCAAGTGCAGAAATGCCTCGCCATGCTGCAACAGAGCCACGCGCCGGTGTTCGGTGTGGTGCTCAACCAGGTTGACCTGCGCAAGGCGCGCAAGCGGGGCTACAGCCACAGCGATACGTTCCAGAACTACGACTACCTGTCCCGGTAAACGCTTGCGCCTGTCCCTTCAGTAACCTCTGACAACCCACAGAACTGCTTCATCCCAGTCGAGCGATACCAGCGTGCGGGAAAGGGCGTGCCGTATTCGGCAGCGTTGTCCAACCCATGCCTGGAGGTTGAGCCGATGACATCGCTATACACCGCTCAAATGACACGCCGGCGAGGTCTGACCTTCTGGGGTCAATGGCTGTGCGCACTCATCCTGACCAATCTGCTGCTGCTGGTGCTGGTGTACTGGCGCGTCGGCAGCCTGACCACTGAATACCGAATTCTGATGATACTCACGGTCCTCGGTTCGGTTCCGATCTACAGCGTCATGCAGGTTTACCACAAGCGTCATGAGTGGTTGTCGGGACTGGCTCGGTTGCTGGCGGCCTGGTTGATCCTGCTGGCCGTTCTGATCAGCATTGCCTTCGTCACCCAGACCAGCATGATTTTCTCGCGGCAAGTGATCGTCCTCTGGGCCCTACTGGGTTACCTGATACAAGCTGCGAGCTTCCTGCCTCTGCATAACCTGGCCCGACTGCACTCGCGCAAGCTCTGCAACGAGCGCCGCGCGGCGATCATCGGCACTTGCCCGACCGCACGCAAACTGGCGAGAAAACTGTCCAGGCCGAACCGTGAACCGGTACTGGGGTTTATCGCAACCGCCGACCATACCGGCCCGGCGCCCAGCATTCTGCCGCTGCTGGGCTGCGTCGACGAGATTCGCCAGATCATCACCCGCCTGCACATCCGTCGTATCTATATCGTCCTGCCATTGGCACAGGCCGCCCTCATTGAAGCCCTGTACATCGACCTGCTGGACATGAATGTCGATGTGGTCTGGATCCCTGATTTCGGCAGCATGGTGCTGCTCAATCAGTCGATCTCGGAAATAGAGCGGATGCCGGCTATCTACCTCAATGAAAGCCTCATCAGTTCGCATCCGGGCAGCTTGCTCTGCAAAGAGCTGTTCGAACGTAGCCTGGCCGCCGTGGCCATTGTCGTCCTCAGCCCATTGCTGCTGACCGTGGCGGTAGCGGTCAAGCTGACCTCGCCCGGCCCGGTGCTGTTCAAGCAAAATCGTTATGGCTGTAACGCCGAGGTGATCAAGGTCTGGAAGTTTCGCTCGATGCGTATGCACGACGACAGCGAGGTGCGCCAGGCCACCCGCGAAGATGACCGCATCACCCCGCTCGGGCGTTTTTTGCGCCGCAGTTCCATCGATGAGCTGCCGCAACTGTTCAACGTGCTGTCCGGCCAAATGGCCCTGGTCGGCCCGCGACCGCATGCGGTCACTCACAATATTTATTACACCGGCAAGGTACGCGCCTACATGGCCCGCCATCGGCTCAAACCGGGAATCACCGGCCTGGCCCAGATCACCGGACATCGCGGTGAAACCCAGACGCTGGAAAAAATGCAGCAGCGGGTCGCCCAGGACCTCAACTACATCAATCAATGGTCGCTGTGGCTGGACATCAAGATTCTCGTCAAGACCCCTTTTACGTTGTTCTCAAAGGACATCTATTAAGGAATCAGGTAATGATCGAGCTGGAATTAATCGGGTATTACGCACCGAATCTGCTGGACGCCAACAAGGCATTTTCCTTCATCAATTTTGCGTCCATCGGCAGTCTGTTCGACAGGGGCTCAACGTCCATCACCTATTTTTGCGACGGCATGCTGATGTCTACCTTCATGTCGCGCATTACCGGCCGAACGATCGACCGAGTCAGCTTCGACTTCACCTCCATCGCCGACTCGGTGTTCAGCTGTGCCGAGAAACAAGGCAAACGCATGTATTTCGTAGGTGCCAGGCAAGTCGAGCTGGACCTGTTCATCGACAAGATCAAGGATCGCTACCCGGCGCTGCTTATCGTCGGTCATCACAACGGCTATTTCGATGCATCGCAGGCCACGCGCATTCAAGCGGACATCTGCCGCAGTGAAACCGACATCCTGATCGTCGGCCTGGGCGCCGGGCTTCAAGAGCAGTTCCAACAGGATGCCCTGCGTGCCGGCTTCAACGGTGTGACATTCACCTGTGGCGGTTTCATTCACCAAGAGGCCACGGCCACGCATCATTACTACCCTGAGCCGATCAACCGCCTGCATCTGCGCGCGTTCTATCGGATGTACCGCGAACCGCACACCATCAAGCGTTACCTGATCGATTACCCGACCAATCTTGTTCATCTGCTGGTGATGATCGTCCGGCGCCAAGTGACCATCCATATCACTTATCCCTGAGCGCTTAGCATTGAGCACCCGCCATGCATATCCTGTTCACCCTCAAGGACTTCAAGCCCGATGGTGGCCTCGAGCGTGTCCAGCAACGCCTGGCCAGGCAGTTTCTCAACGACGGCCAGCAGGTCAGCTATTTCGTCATGAACGGCGACACCGCGGACGATGAAGGGGCCGTCACCCTCAAGGGCGGCGGCAGTGGCATCGTCGGTTTGCTCAAGTCCGTGCGGCTGCTGCGCCGGATCATTCGGCGCGAAGGTGTGACTCACCTGATCGCCGCCAAGGAACAAGCCAACCTCTGCGCCTGGTTTGCCACCCTGGGGAGCCCATGCAAGGTCATCTATACCCGGCACGCGGCACTCGATTGCAGCGAACAAAGCATCAGCCCCGCCATCCTGCGCCTGCTCTACGGGTTGTACCTGTGCGGTAACGATCAAGTCGTGGCGGTTTCCAGGGGCCTGCGCCAGGCCCTCGCCGACCTGGTGCCCTGGGGGCATCGGCGCATTCGTTATTGCCCCAATGCCGTGGTCACCGAGCAACTGCTCAACGCCGCGCAGACGCCCCTGCTCACCGGTTTGCCGACCGAGTTCTGGCTAGGGGTGGGTCGGCTGGTGGAACCCAAGGGTTTCCATTTGCTGCTCGACGCCTATGCCATGGCCCTGGACAGCGCCGCACTGCCGGATCTGGTGATCATCGGCGATGGCCCGCAACTCGTTGCGCTGACGACCCAGGCTCATCGCCTAGGCATCGAGGACCGTGTGCATTTCACCGGTTTCCTGAGCAATCCCTACCCATTGATCAGGCATGCACGGCTGCTCATCCTGAGTTCCTTTCATGAGGGCTTGCCGACCGTCCTGATCGAGGCCCTGGCGCTGGGTACGCCGGTGCTGGCCTGTGACTGCGATACCGGGCCCCGGGAACTGCTTGATCACGGTCGCCTCGGCCAATTGGTCAAGGTCAATGATGTATCGGCGCTGGCCGAAGGGATGCTGCGCAGCCTGGCCTCCCCAGGCCAGGCTGCGCCAAGCCCGCAAGTGGTTGCTGACGCAATCCGCCAGTACACCAGCCAATACGCCGCGCAAGCGTATTACCAGGTATGGAACCAATGAAAAGACTGCTGATCATTCTGCAGGACTTGAACGGGGGCGGCGCCGAAAAAATGATGGTGCGCCTTGCCGGTGCGCTGACTGACGCCGGCAATGACGTGACCTTACTGATGCTCACCGGTGCCGGCGTGAACTCGATGCGCCTCGACCCACGGGTAAAGAAGGTCGAGTTGCACAGCGCGCGCAGCGCCAGGGCGGTGCCGGCACTGGCTCGCTTTCTTCGGCGCAATCGCTTCGACGCGCTACTGGCCGCCCTCACCCATGTCAATGTGGTCGCCATCGCCGCTGCCGCACTGTCAGGGACTTTGGCGCGTCTGCACGTCAGCGAGCGCAACGCGTTTTCCCACGACAAACACGTCAACCCCGCTTTGACGGTGCGGGCAGCCTACCTGATGGCTCCGCTGCTGTATCGACTCATCCCCAATCCGGTGATCTGCGTTTCGCGCGGCGTCGCCCAGGACCTGGTCGATACCACCATCACACGCCCCCAGGATGTCACCATCGCCGACAACCCGGTGCTCGACAACGATTTTCGCGACAAGACGCCGGGGCGTCCCAGCCACCGCTGGCTGCGGGAAAAATCCACCCCGGTGATTGTCGCCGTGGGTCGCCTGGCACGGCAAAAAGGCTTTGACGTATTGATCGAGGCTTTCGCCCGTCTGGCCGATCCCCATGCCCGCTTGATCATTTTCGGTGAAGGCGCACTCAGGCCCCAATTGCTTGAGCAGGCGGCGGCCCTGGGCGTGGCCGATCGGTTCGATCTGCCGGGCTATACCGTCGATCCACTGGCGGAGGTAGCAGCGGCCGATTGCTTCGTCCTGTCGTCGCGGTTCGAGGGCAGTCCCAATGCGCTGGTCGAAGCCATGTCGACGGGCACTCCTGTGGTATCGACTCACTGCCCCTACGGCCCACAAGAGATTCTCGACAATGGCGCGATCGCTCCGCTGGTGGCCGTCGATGACGCTGACGCACTGGCACGGGCCATCACGCAGGAGTTGACGTTGCCTCGTCATGCAAATCGCCAGGCCCGCATCGATGCCACTACCCGCTTCATGAACACTCGCGCGGCAAAAACCTACCTCGATGCGTTGCTGGGGAGCCAATCGTCATGAGTAAACTGGAAGTCAGATACACCACGCTGCGTGACGCCTTCACTTTGTTCGGGGTGCTGTTTTACGTCCAGGTGATCGGATTTGTTTTCGGGCTGACGGATGTGTCGAACCTGGACACCGCCGAAAAAGACCTCGAAGGCAACGCGGTCAACCAGATCTGCGGCCTGATCACCCTGCTGGTGCCGCTGTTCTTCTTCATCCGCAACAAGGTCTTCATCAGCAAGCGTTTCTACAGAAACAACGTCTTTCTGCTGGTGTTCATACTCTGCCTGGCCGTATCGATCAGTTGGTCCTACGACCCGATGCTCAGTTTCAGACGCTTTATGGCGCTGATCAGCGTGGTCTTCTTTGCCGGTTTCGTCGCCTACAACTACAGCCTCGAGAAAATCGCCTTCATGCTCGGTTGCATGATCGGCGCCGCAGCGTTGCTCGGCTTGGTATTCGCGCTGTTCAGGCCTGACATTGCCTTCATTTACGGCGGTATTCGCGATGGCGCGTTCAAAGGGATTTTCCCGGAAAAAAATGCCGGCGCCCGGATCAACGCCATCGCCATTTTGCTACTGCTGCCGATGATCCGTCAGCGCAACCCCTGGGCCATCATCTGCTCATTGTTCTCGCTGATCGCGATTGCGCTGGCCCAATCTGCCACAGCCGTAGCACTGATAGTTGCCGGCACGGCGAGCTATTGGTACTTCCTCACGCTGATCCGCTTGCACATCAACCGCTCCCTGCCCGCCTTCCTCGCTACGACAGTCGTCTATGGGCTGATCTGCTTCTTTGTCTACGGCAATTATGCGCTGCTGCTGGAGCTGACCGGTCGTGACCCGTCACTCACCGACCGCACGCTGATCTGGGACTTGCTCACGCCGCTGATCGACGCCGAATTGCTCAAGGGTTATGGCTTCGGCGCCTTCTGGTCCAGCCCGAGCGCCGACATCTTCATCAACCGCTGGGGTTACATCGGCAATGCCCACAGCGGCTACATGGAAACCTTGTTGAATGGTGGCATCGTTCAGTTGATAGCGCTGATCCTCATGCTGCTCGAGGCGCTGATCAAACACTATCGGGCCGTGGTGGCTGATCAGTCGCCACGGTTTCACGCCAGCGCGATGGTCATCATTGGGTCGTTCATGCTCACCAACTATGTGGCGTATGTGATCCCGAATTACCGCTCCGCGGAGTTCCTGGTGTTCTGCACCCTGGCCCTGTCCTTTCGGCATCACCACGCGACCCGCCACGAGTTGTCACCGGCAACCCTCGGCCAGGGTCCGTCTGGCAAGGCCTTGCCGCCCGATTCAGCCAAGGCGTAGCCACAGGAGAAACTACAGGAGAAACAACCATGCCAGACCAAGCCTCTCCTTTACCCCATTCAGTGTGCGTCGTGATCCCGATGTACAACAGCGCCGACAGCATTGAGCAAACTCTGGCGTCCCTGGCCGGGCAAACCCGACTGCCCGATCACGTCATCGTCATTGACGATGGTTCTACCGATGACGGACCACAACGGGTCAAAGACTTCGCGGCGCCGTTTCGCCTGACGTTGTTGCACCAGGCCAACGAAGGCCAGGCCAGCGCCCGCAACCACGGATTGCGGCACACTGAAGAGACTTTCGTGGCGTTTCTCGATGCCGATGACACATGGTATCCGCAAAAGCTGGAACAACAACTGGCGCTGTATGACGAGCTCAGTCGTCAGGGACGGCCGGTGGGGCTGATAGATTGCTACGTGCTGAACGATTACGGCGACGGCAGGCGGCAAGTGGAAAAACGGCGAAAAAACGGCTGGCATTTCTACGATTTCATCCACGCCAACGTCGTCAACGGCGTGTCCTCCGTGCTGGCCAGGCGCGATGTGATCATGCAACTCGGCGGCTTCGATGCCAGCCTGCGTTACTCCGAAGACCGCTTCATGTGGGCCCGGGTCGCCGAACACTGGGAGATCCACACGGTGCCCCAGGTGCTGCTGCAGCGCAGGGTCAACAGCGGCAACATCACCTCGCAACCGACAAAATACTACCCGCAAAAAATCAGGTTCATCGAGGTGTACCTCGCCCGCTATGGCGAGCAGCTAAGCAAGCAGCAACGGATCGATTTCGTGCTGGGCAACCACACCGACTTTCTCAATCTGTTTTCCCGCAGAGCCGAGCATGCCCAGGTGATCGGCGTGTACCGGCGGATGCTGGAATATTCCTGGCAAACGCTGATCTTCGCCAACGGCAAACCGACTTTGCGCTACCTCTACGCATGCGCCCGATCATTGCGCAAGACAACCGCGTCAACCACCGCTCATTGAACCGGTATCCACCATGGCCAATCGCCGTCTGGTTACATTGATCTGGATCTTCACCGAGAAATTCGGCCTGATCTTCCTGTCGATGATAACCTTCGTCGCGTATGCCAGGCTGCTGTCGCCCGCAGAGTTGGGTGTGGGCACGGTCATCATTGCCACCGTCGAGTTGATCGGCCTGATTTATTCATCGATTCTGGAAGACCCACTGGTACGACTCGAGCGGCTGGAAGACAAACACATCGCCACGGCCTTCTGGGCGGCGGTGCTCGTCAGCCTGGTGTCCATCGTCGTCATCTCGGGCGCGGCGATTCTGTACACGCCCGACCCGGTGCTGCGATGGATGACGGCGGTGGCCTCGGTGAAAATCCTGTTCACCATGATGGCGCGGGTCTATGTGGCGCAAATGCGCCGTAGCGGCAACTTCAGGATGCTGGCGTCGCGCACGTTGCTGGGCAAGGTGTTTGGTGGCGTGGGCGGCATCGCCGTCGCGCTGTGGGGGTTGGGGGCCTGGGCGGTCATTGCCCAGGCCCTGATCATGGAGTTCGTGTCCATTATCGTATTGATGCGCGCAGACTCGCGACGCATTGCCTTTTATATCGACGGCCCGTTCTTGCGCGAACTGTTGAAGGCCGGCGCACCGGTTGCCATCAACGCGTTGAGTTCGCAAACGCTGCAGCGCGGGGTCAACGTGGTCTTGGGCATGACGGCCGGCACCCACGCGGTTGGCATGTTCAACATGGCGATGCGCATCATCGATCTACCGCGTACGGCGATCTATCACGGCCTGATGAGCTATGCGCTGCCGGTGTTTGCCCGGCGCAGCGCCGATCCCTCACGGTTGCGCGCGATCATCAGCGATTCGACCGTCGTCAGCGGCTTCCTGCTGACGCCCCTGTTCATCGGCATCGCACTCACGGCGCAGGACCTGATCCTGTTGATCTTCGGCGCCAAATGGGCCGAAGCCATTCCCCTGCTGCAGGTGCTTGCATGCACCGCAGCCATCGGCAATACCGCCATGTACGCCACGACCGCACTGGTCGCGGTCAATCGCAGCCACCTGACCATCAAGGCCGAAGTGGCAACCACGGTACTGGCACTGGCGCTGGTCTATAGCTTCGGCGGCCTCTATGGCGGCATGGCCGCCGCCCTGGCCCTGCTGGCCCGGATGACGATTATCACGCCGCTGCAAATCCGCGGGTTGAACAGCGCCATCGGCTATGGCTGGCGGCTGTTCTTCGAAACCACCTATCGCAGCGTGATTGCCTCGCTCGTCATGGCAGCGATCGTGCTGATGGTTTCCTCCCGATTGGGCTTTCAAGGCTACCTGCACCTGATCTGCAGCATCGTGGTTGGCGCGCTGAGCTATGCCGTGGCGTATAGCGTCATGCACCCGCGCTGGCCGCAAGAATTCAAATCGGTTTTCACCACCCGCTGAGTTCAGTGGCGCGTAGCGCTTCCCCCAGTGAGTTCCGGACACAACCCGAACTTTTTTCCTGTCCGGACCACATTCCCCTGACCCGTGCAATCGCCTAGTGACAGGAACGCCCCATCATGCACAAAACCACGTTGATTACCGGCGGCGCCGGTTACATCGGCTCCCATACCACCTTGACCCTGATCGACGCCGGCCACCAGGTGCTGGTTCTCGATAACCTGTGCAACAGCTGCCGGGAATCGCTCGCGCGCCTGGAGTATCTGACTCGCACACGGGTCGATTTCATTGAAGGCGATATTCGCAATACGAAACTGCTCGACGATATCTTCAGCCGCTATGACATCGAGGCCGTGGTGCATTTCGCCGGTCTCAAATCCGTGGCGGAAAGCGTTCGAAAGCCGCTGGATTATTACGCCAACAACGTTGTCGGCACGCTCAACCTCTGCCATACCATGGCCCGATACGAAGTCTTCAAATTGGTGTTCAGCTCCTCCGCCACCGTGTATGGCGCCCCCCGACAGATACCGATCATCGAAGACCTGGGCACAGGCAAACCGGTCAATCCCTATGGTCGCACCAAGCTCCTGATCGAAGAGTTGCTCACCGACCTGTGCCTGTCCGACCCGCAGTGGAGAATCGCGGTGTTGCGCTACTTCAACCCGATTGGTGCTCACGAAAGCGGGCTGATCGGGGAAAACCCCAATGGCTGGCCCAACAACCTGCTGCCTTGCCTGACACGGGTCGCGATGAGACAAGTGCCCGAACTCACGGTGTATGGCAGCGACTACCCTACTGTCGATGGAACGTGCGTGCGTGATTACGTCCATGTGGTCGACCTTGCCGAGGGCCATCTCAAAGCGTTGCAGGCGTTGCAGAACAGAAACGGCATTCATGCCTGGAATCTGGGGACCGGCATCGGTTACAGCGTTCTGCAGATCATCCGCAGCTTCGAGGACATTACCGGCATTACCATCCCCTTCCGGTTCGCGCCGCGCCGCGTCGGCGATATCGCCGAATGCTGGGCCGACCCCGGCAAGGCGAGGCGAGAACTGGGCTGGAGCGCGCAGCGCGACCTGATGCAGATGATCATCGATACCTGGCGATGGCAGTTGTTCAATCCGCACGGGTACCGCTCCCAACCCGGATTGATGGCATCGATTGCGTTAAAACAATGGGTATGAGCAGGTATCTTCTGCTGATCATCCTGCTATCGGTTGCTTGCCACACGCCGGGGGCCTCTCCCCAGCCGCTTGCCAACGGCCTGGTGCTGTGGCTCGACGCCGCCGATGCCTCGAAAATGACCCTGGATGCTCACAGCCATCTTCTGCGCTGGTACGACAAATCCGGCAAGTCCAACGACGTCAGCGTCGACGATGCAGCAAGCGCCTCACTCCCGCTGCGGGTGGAAAACGCCATGAATGGCCATGCCGTGGTGCGCTTGAGCGGTGCTTCAGCCTTCCTCGGCAAGGCGATTCGTGCGGCAAAAGGCCCCGTTACCGTGTTGATCGTGTCACGCCGACTGACCGGGCAAAGCGGCGGCGAAACCTGGCAGCGGCTGTTCAGTTCACGCCCGCGAATCGCCGACAACGACAACGTGGCACCGAATTTCGCGATCAGCGTGCAACAGACCAACGCCTACGATCCGACCCTCTTCTTCCTGGAACTCGACGAGGTGCCCATCGGCCCGTATGCGGTGGGACGGAATGTGGTCGGCAACACCGAACACTTGCGCGGCGACATCGCTGAAATCCTGGTGTACGACCGGCGCCTGGACTCCCTGGAGGACCGTCAGCGCGTGTCTCAGTATCTGGCGCAAAAATGGTCTGTCGCCATTCCCAAGGTTGCCAATTCCTGGACCCGTACAGGCCCCTTGGGGCCGATACCGCAACGGCGCAACGCTGATCTGCCACTGTCCGATCAGGCCAATGTCGGTCGGTGGGTCCTGGACACCCGATTTTGCGACGACTTCGACGGCGCGACCCTTAACCCCCGTCGCTGGCACGTCAACGATGCCACGGGTACTGACTCGCTCGGGCGTAAACCGGCGCTGTTCTCGCCAGATAATGCCTACCTCGGCGAGGGCAACCTGAACATCGTGTTCCGCCAGCAAGCCGTGCCGCAAAAGTACGTTCGCCTGGGCTACCAAGGCTATGGCTCGGCGATGGTCCGCACGATCGAGCGCAGTTTTTACGGCTACTACGAAGCCCGCGCCAAACCGATGGATTCGGCAGGTTCCAGCGCGTTCTGGCTGGCGTGGACGGGGCTGGCCGACAACGCCACGGAAATCGACATCTTCGAAATCGGCGGCAGGACCAAAGACGCCGCCTTCGACCGTCTGTACAACATGAACGCCCATGTTTGGGCCACGCCACAAAGTACCGGGCATTTAAGCAATGGCAGCAGCTGGATCAGCCCATGGCGCTTCGCCGCTGCATTCCATGTCTACGGTTTTGACTGGCAGCCCGACACCCTGCGCTGGTACGTCGACGGCGTACTGGTGCGAGAAGCAAAGAACACTCACTGGTTCTTTCCGATGCAAATCGTTTTTGACAGCGAAGCCATGTGGAATTGGTTCGGCGTTGTCGACGACGCCGATCTGCCCTCCACCTTCCGCGTGGACTACCTGAAAGTGTGGCGCCACGGCAACTAGCCTGGTCTCGATCGGGGATCGCCTTTCCCCCTCCCAAGTAGTCTGAAACTCCCACCCTGCCTGGGAGTATCGGCCGATGCGCAATCTCCGGCGCCTCGCCATAGTTGAGTTTAAAGGTCAACGGTCAGGCCTCGATGACCGCAATTGTTCTGGAGAACAATCATGGCTATCGGAATCACCAGCACGTACGTTTCGCTGGACGAAACGGCCGGGCTACAGAACGCAACCGCCACGCCAACCCCTGCGGGAGATGCTGACGACAACGACATTCTGGTGGCGTCCCTGCCCTCGGTCTTCTCTACCCGTTTGACCGCACTGGGGGCAGGTACCGCAACAGGTGCGGCCTTGAGTGGCTACACCGGTGCCGTGGGCGACACGGGCAGCGATGCGTTCACCATCAGCGCCCCGCCCGGAGCAACCATTACCGATATCAGCTTCGTCGACAGCGCTGGCGCACCGCTCGATGGTCTGGACAGCGGACTGTTTACCCTCGACGGCACCAGCATCCTTCTCTACACCGATACGAACGACAACAACATCCTTGTGGGCCGTGCCGGGGCCGCGGATGGCGCGATTGTGTTCGCTGCCTATATTGAAGAAACCGGATCGCCGGCCACGGGCGGCAAGATCTGGACCGTGGAGTACCAACCGCTCAGTCACCCGGACGCTAGCAACCCCGACGATGCTGTCAATCTGCTGGATAAGGTGTTCGTCGGAGCCAGTCAGGACCTGGAATTCAGTCTGAAGGATGCGCCCTCCGGTCAAAACCTCTTCCTGATGTACACGGTAGCGAACCCGACAGTTGTCGACGACGCTGGTGTTTTGCGGATCACGGATCCCACCATCATCGCCACCGGCAAAGACCCCGCCGACCAGTCATCTGGCGTCAATATAAATACTGGCGATACGATCAATACCAGCCAGGCGGGTGGCCCGACCACCTTCGGCACCAACAACCAGATGATTGTGGAACAGGAAGGCATCCGTTATTCGTTCGTCACGGGTGCCAGGCAGGATGTGACCATTCCCAACCTGGATCAAACCGAAGCGGATGTTGAAGCCAACATCGACTTTACCGACGTCTTCAATGCGAAGACGGCCAGTTTTGACGTCGTGCAGTTGCAAAGCGGCAAGAGTGCTGTCGTAAAAGTCAGCGCATACAGCACCGCTGCTGAACCTGGCGTGAATTTCATCAACGGATACGCAAATGACACGCCGGTTGCCATCACCAGCGTTCGCGTCATCAACATCAGCACCGGGCTGGTGATCGAGAATTCAGACGGCTCGGTGAATGATCCGGCCATTGGCATCAGCTTTACTGCTGGGGTAGCAACCATCACCGGCGTTAAAGCCGATTACCGGATTGAATACACCACAACGGCGGATCACAACCGCGTGCTCGTCGAGAACGGGGCGGCCCTCGATGCCAAGGGCAATACCCACGCCGATTTTGATATCGGTGGCTTCACGCTGCTCCAAACCTCGATTTCGACCGCTGAAGTCGGCTCACAGATGATCTTCGAAGACGACGGGCCAACACTCGCGTTCGGCAACCTGATCGGGACCGGTAGCGTCCTTCCACAATTCGGATACTGGGATAACTCGGCCGGTGCCGACGGGCTGGATGCGAACGGTCTGGATATCTCGTTGCTGAATAACCAGTTCACCCTCGTCAGGCCAGACAGCACGACCACCACCGGGACCGGCACGCTCACCGAGCTGTCGCCCTCACCGGA